>JAUCSE010000058.1 GCA_030445275.1 Mucilaginibacter sp. | reverse complement strand
CATTTTTAAAACGTCCATCTTAAATTCAGCATCGTATTTCCTACGTGGCTTATCCAACTTTTTTCCTTGCATCCGTTTTGCTAATTTAAGCAAATCTTACTGTCCGGTTTTACCGATGCATCTCAGCCTGTCAGTCTGAGCTTGTCGAAGACTCGCGCGGGGAGGCCTGTCCCGCCGTCGCTCGGCTCCAGCCGAGTGACTACTATCACCCGGCGTCCCGCCGCTGTAAACGATTCAATATGTCCCTTATAGCCATCTAATACGGAGGCCGGAGGCCTGGGAATAAGGGTCACTCGGCTGGAGGGCAAAAGAATTTCAAGTTCTTTAAAAAAGAGAAATCTTATACAATATTAAGATGTTCGCCCTGTATCGTATAAGATTTTTCGCTATCGCTCAAGAGATAGTTTCTCCTCGTACCTCGTTCGAAATGACATTTTGTGTGTGTTGTTAAATAAAAAATATAAATCCTATAGTCTTAGTAGTTTATATGAATTATTCTATATTTGCGCTTGAAAAATAACACGATGAAAACTTTTTTTAATCTTGTTGAGGCGATAGCCAAATTCCTGCACACCTTTTCATCGCCACAAAAGTACTGTTGTTGTTGATCGGCAACGGGTATCTACCATCATTATATATAGGTATTTGCCACCTTTAATTTACCTGCTTGTTTGATACAATAGGAAGTAATTTCCCGGCAGCATGAACACAAAAACAAAACAAACCACCACCAATAAATGAAAAAAAAGACTACCATAAGCCTGCTGGTACTCCTTGCAGCGATGGCCTCCATCCAACTAAAAGCACAAACCAAAAAGCCTAATATCATACTCATCGTAGTTGATGATATGGGATACTCCGATCTGGGTTCGTACGGTTCCGAGATCCACACACCTAATCTGGATAAACTGGCATCAGAGGGACTGCGCCTAAAAGAGTTTTATAATAACGCTATCTGCGCGCCAACGCGTGCCTCTATATTAACCGGGCAGGATCAGCATAAGGCCGGGGTTGGTTATTTTGATGTAAATCTGGGTTTACCGGCTTATCAGGGCTATCTGAATAAACAATCTGTTACGTTGGCCGAAGTATTAAAACAGGGAGGTTATAGTACGCTGATGTCAGGCAAATGGCATGTGGGTAATGATAGTACGGCCTGGCCAAACCAGCGCGGGTTCGAGAAATTCTTTGGTATTATTGGCGGCGCTGCCAACTATTTCAACGCCAACTATATGCCGCTGGCCGGTAACAAATACCCCGTTATTATTGAGGAGAACAACAAACGCTGGCACCAGGCCGATGACAGCTATTACCTTACCGAAGAGATTGGCAACCATGCGGTGCAGTTTTTGGACGAGCAAAACAAAACCAACAAGCCCTTCTTTTTATACCTGGCCTTCAATGCGCCGCACTGGCCTTTACAGGCCCTGCCAGAGGATATTGCCAAATACAAGGGCCGCTATAATATTGGCTGGGATTCGTTGCGTAAAGAGCGGATAAAAAAGCAGGAAGAACTGGGTATCAGGGATAAAGGCCAAACTATTGCCACCCGTGATGCTGAAGTGCCCAATTGGGATAATCTGACCTATGATGAGCAGCAATTATGGAAGGCCAAAATGGAAGTATACGCCGCCATGGTTGATAGGATGGATCAAAATGTAGGCAAGGTGCTGGATAAGTTGAAAGCGCTGCATAAAGACGATAATACGTTGATTGTTTTCATCTCCGATAACGGCGCGCCTGCCGAGGATGTGGCCCACGGCAGGGTACATGCCGCCCGTAATTTGGGTCCGGTGGGCACTTCGGGTTCATTTGAATCGCAGGGAAAAAACTGGTCGTTTGTTTCCAATTCGCCTCTGCGGTCGTTTAAGGGAGGTTTGTACGAAGGTGGGATGAGTTCGCCGCTGATCGCCTGGTTTCCTGGTAAAATAAAGGCCAATACCATTGAAAAGGGAACGGCCCACCTGATTGATCTGGCACCCACATTTTACGAAGTTGCAGGTGCAAAATATCCTGCTAATTTTGGAGGTAATAAAATTAACCCGTTAACCGGGACGAGTTTGGCCAATTTGTTTTTTAAGGGCGAAGCTATAAAACGTGATCAGCCACTGTTTTGGGAATTATGGGGTAACAGGGCTTTACGCTCTGGTAAATGGAAGCTGGTATCGGCATTTCCCAAAAATCAATGGGAACTGTATGACCTGGAAGCTGATCGTGGCGAAACTAATAATGTAGCAGCGCAAAACCCCGAACTGGTAAAAAAGCTATCTTTGGAATACCTGCAATGGGTGCAGAAAAATGATGTAGTGCTGGATTTTAACCTGATAAAACCGGCTACCATGGTCGACATCAAAATGAATTGAAATGAAGAATAAGATAAGGATAGGTATTATACTGGTTATCACCAGTATATCGCTTTCATTTGTAGCTTTCAGTTATAAGGCGAACAAGGTGATCGCGGTTAAGCGCGATTCACTAAAGGCCCATAAAAAAGTGGCTATTTGCTGCGAATCGAATATTCCTGCACGTTTTCCATCGCTACAGGCAAAACCATTGGCACAACCTGCTGCGAAAGCTACCGGCTCGCATGCCGGTATGGTTTGGATCAAACCTGGTTCGTTTATGATGGGCGGCGATAATAAGCAAGCGGCTCCGGATGAATATCCAAAGCATAAGGTAGCGGTAAATGGGTTCTGGATTGATGTTACGGAGGTTACCAATGCCCAGTTCAACAAATTTGTAAACGCGACTCATTACATTACCACTGCCGAAAAGAAACCCGATTGGAACGAGCTTAAAAAACAACTGCCACCGGGTACCGCTAAACCCGACGAAAGTGTGCTGGTGGCCGCTTCCCTGGTGTTTAATGCCCCTAAACACGCCGTCGACCTAAACGACTACGGCCAATGGTGGACCTGGAAAAAAGGCGCCGACTGGAAACACCCGCATGGTCCCGGCAGCACGATCAAAGGAAAGGAAAACTACCCGGTAGTACACATATCCTGGTACGATGCCGTGGCCTACTGCAAATGGGCCGGCAAGCGCCTGCCTACCGAAGCCGAATGGGAGTGGGCCGCACGTGGTGGCCTGCAAAACGAGATATATCCTTGGGGTAATGAACCCATTGATCAGGGTAAAGTAAAAGCCAATACCTGGCAGGGCAGCTTCCCGGAAAAGAACACTCTGCGGGATAAATTCTACGGCCTAGCCCCGGTAGCCACCTTTGCTGCCAATGGTTATGGCCTGTATGATATGGCTGGCAATGTTTGGGAATGGTGTGCCGATTATTATAACAATGGCTACTATGCCACCGTCAATAAACCGGAAGGGGTAAAAAATCCCACCGGTCCGACCAAAAGCTTTGATCCTGATGAGCCATTTGCCAAAAAGCGGGTGATCAGGGGAGGTTCTTTTTTATGTAACGACAGCTACTGCTCCGGCTACCGTGTTGCCCGCCGCATGAAAAGTACGGAGGACAGTGGTATGGAACATTTGGGTTTCCGTTGCGTGGCTAATTAAGCGATAAGACCGATCGGTCTTTTATAGAACTTGCACGGAGCATGCCAAGAGTTATCAATATCACTAAAAGTTCAATACAGGCGCTACCCCAGAAAATACTGTTGATTCCGAAGAAAACAGGCAGTATTAAAGTGGCCGGCAAATAGAAGAATAATTGCCTCAAAATGGCCAGTTTACTCGCCTTTTTTGCCTGATTTATGGCCGGAAAGTATGCTAAAGCCATCACAATAACAGGTAAAAAGGGCAAAATTGACAAATAAATGCGCAAATTCTGCACGTTAACCACGCTTAAATGCACATTTGGAACCATAAATGACCATAAAATATCCGGAAAAAATAAGGCGATTATCCAAAAAGGCAACACGATTATAATACCCGCGGCAATGGCTATGAACAATGATTTTTGAGCCCTTTCGGTTTTCCCAGCTCCAAAATTGATGCCGGCCACAGGTTGCAGGCCCCGCATTAAACCAAAAAGAGGGGTGAGCAAAAGCAGATAAAAACGGTTCACAATGGTATAAAAAAGAAGGTCCTGCTGGGTGCCATACCGGGAAATAGCCTGCAATATCAATATGCTCTGTATCACTGACATCACAGAGAAAAGCATCTCCGGAAACCCCAGGGTTATGATTTTTTTTGCCGCTAAACGACTGGGCTTCAGGGAGTACCATTGATTCTTGAACATGCTCTTATTCCGCGCAAAATAGATCAATCCCATAGCCGAATAGATGAACATGGCCGTATTGGTTGCCCATGCAGCGCCGGCCACCCCGCCATGAAAAACCACTATAAAAATGGGTTTGAGCGCAATATCGATCAGTAATCCGGCACCAATCATCCAGGCGGCAGTTTTCATTTTTCCCTCGCCCCGGATAAGCATATTGACCGAAAAGCCATGTATCCAAAACACTGATCCAATGAGTGTTACCCGGAAATAACGGGTGGCTATGGGTATTAATTCACCTTTGGCACCCATGAGTGCAAGCAGGTTTTCGGCAAATAAATAAGCTGGTATAGCGAACAGGGCGGCACAAATAATAGACAGCAGATTCAAATTCCCAAATAGCTGCTTAAGCTTGGCAGAGTCATTAGCACCCAGCCAAATGCTCAACGCTGCCGAAGCTCCTGTACCTATCAATCGCCCAAATCCCATCACAATTTGCGACAGGGGATAGGCTAACCCAACAGCCGCCAATGCCTGCGGGCCAACCAGGCGGCCAACCAGCAGGGCATCCAGAAAGTTATTGAGGCCATACAGCACAATGGCTGCTACCGCAGGCCATGAGGTTTGCCACATTACCTTCCGGAGGTTCATGGAGAGTATAAATTCTTTCCGGTTATCCATCGCTAAATCAACTAAATAATATAGTATAAAGACGCATGTGATGCGTCTCTACACGCCATTTTTGTAGAGACACATTACATGTGTCTCCTAAACTATTGACAAAAGAATCAACTAAATACTAAACTGCTGGAAAGCGATCTGTTGCTCTACCTTGTAAATCTCTTTACCTGCTATCTGGTTGATAATGTATGAATTACGGTAGGCTCCCATACCCAGATCAGGAGTTACGAAGCCGTGGGTGTGCAGCTCTACATTCTGCACAAAGATCTCGTTGCCGTTAATATCGATGCTGTAATTGCGTTTTACATCAAACAGGCCATCCTCCGTATTATCAATACGGTTGCTGATACTGCTAATGAATTTGGGCATATTATACTTGTAACCGGTTGCAAGGATCACATAATCGGCCTGGTGGGTGAACGTTTGCTGTTGCTGTACATGGGTAAACTGTAGCTCATTTGAACCATCGCTATTTACCTTGATGCTATCCAGTTGTGAATTTGGACGCAATTGCACATTTAGAGCTGTATCATCAATACTCATCTCATACAGGGTATCAAATATCTGGTTAATGAGATCAAAGTTGATGCCTTTGTACAAAGGTGGTTGCTTGGCTAATATGGCTTTACGCTGCGCTGGCAGCATATTATGGAAATGATCCACGTACTCCGGCGAGGTAAGTTCTAAGGTAAGTTTGGAATACTCCATAGGGAAAAACCTATCGGGGCGGGTAAACCAGTTGAGTTGCAGGCCATCTTCGGTGTGTGGCAACAGATCCTGAAAAACCTCAGCGGCGCTTTGCCCTGAGCCAATTACGGCTACCGATTTACCTTTCAACACATCAGCCTTGGCATACAAATAATTGGAGGTATGTAATACATTTGGTGCCTCCACATCCTTCATGAAATCAGGAAAACGGGGTTCTGTACCTGTACCCAATACTATTTTTTCGGCATAATAGACCTCGGGCTGGTTAGTTAAGCTGTTGATTACCTTTATTTTATAGTGCTTTGCAGCCTCAAGGTATTCCACCTGTTCAACCGATCTGGAGAACAGGCAGTTAGATAACTGCGCAGCCACCCATTTACAGTAAACATTATATTCCTTGCGCAGGATAAAGAAGTTTTCGCGGATATAAAATTTGTAAAGCCTGTTGGTTTCCTTCAAAAAATTAAGGAAGCTGTATGGACTTTTGGGGTCGGCCATGGTCACCAGGTCGGCCATAAAGGGTACTTGCAGGGTGGCATTGCTCAGCATTAGGCCCGGGTGCCAGTCAAAGCATGGCGAGCGGTCCAGAAACAATGCGGATAATTCTTCTACCGGCTCAGTTAACGCGGCAAGTCCCAAATTAAAGGGGCCTATACCAATACCGATCAGATTGTATATTTTTTTAGTTTTCAATTTTTTTTAGATTAATTTTTTGGACAAAAGAGCAAGGATTTATGGAGCAAGGACTGGATGAGCAAGGATTTATGAAGTAAAGAATAATGATTTCTTACCCCTAAATTCTTTTATCCTTGCTCTTTTGTCCAATAATCTTTGCTCTAAAAGTCCTTTATCCTTTGTCCACCTCTATCTTAATTTCCTTTGTGCCAGGGTTTTTGTCCCAGTACCATTCGCGATGGAGGAAAGTGAGGTTGGCATTTTTGTGCGGCATGTCTATCACCCTTTGCTGCTGGTAACCTATACGGTTGGCCAGCGCACGCATGGCTCTTGATTCTACCGCTGCTTCGCCGATGCATTTGCCTACTTCAGGCTGGGCAAAAAGGTAATCCAGGGCCATTTGCAGGGATTGATACGCAAACTTTTTCTCTTTTTCAATCGGGGCCACCAGTAAATGGGTGCCATAATCTGTTGGCAGGCATTCGTAATAAGCGCCTACCAGGTCGCGGGCGGGCCAGTAGGGCTCAAAGGTGAAGTTGGGGATGCCGTTTACTTCGCCGATAAAGCTGTGGGTAGCATCACTTGGCATGATCGTTCTGTAAAAAAGTTCCAGTCCACGGATCGGGCCATCCATTTTCCAAACGGGTTTGGCTTGTTCCTGGTTAAACCAGTCGTGCACCAGTTCCAGATCGCGGTCAATATCAAAGGGACGAATAGTCAGCGTTACATCTTCTTTCTCGAAATAACGACTGTAAACGATGTCTTTTTGCTCCGGTTTGATCAGGTTCTTGCAGAAGAAAAACTTGTTCAGCGGGTTTGGATAATCAACATATACCGCCGGGTACTCCAACGAAACATTAGCCTCGTTCATATTGTGAAGACTGGTTAACAGGTTGGCTTTCACGCTCCAGTCGCGGCTATTGATGATGTAGCTTACCAGGCCGGTTTCGTCTATCGCTTCCAGGCTTTTCAGCTCTTTGTAAACAATGTCCAGCAGTTTCTTTTCATCGGCTAAACCATTTACACCAAAAGCGTTCACTACGCCCAGCAGGTTATTTACTATGAGATAATAGGTGTATTTTGGTGCGATGTATTCTTCATCAATGATCGATTTGCTTTCATCGGCAATACCCGGAATAGCGGCTAAAATTTCATCAGCTTTACCCGTACGGAAAAAGAAACCCTGGTTATCCCTGAAATACAATTTGGCCGGGAACAGGTTCTTATCCAGTTCAACCATTACATTTTGCTGGTGAAACTCGCAGGCCAGCCCATATTTATTCAAAATAGAAATCATTGGCCTGATGCAGATATGCAGGTATTGCTTAAACCAATCCTCGGCTACGCGGTTTACCGTTTTGTTTGATTTTTGGGCTGCGGTTTTGATGATATTGGTCAACCGGGATGGTTCGCCCAAAATACTATCCTGGCAAAGCGCGGCTAATAAAGTCACGTTTTTGTGCTGTGCCTCGTTTTTAAACGAATTGCGGCGGATGCTGATATTAAAACCATTGATTACCTGACCATTATTATCAGTAACGGCTATAAATGCCGGATCTACAATAAAGTCAATCTCCGGAAAATCCTTCTGCAGGTTTTGGCCCCAGGTAGTTTTGAGCAGGCGCGATATATCATAACCGCGGTGCAGTTCAGGATATAGGTTAATACGCTCGGAGTTGGTGATCTTTACGTGTAGCGAGAATTTGAACATCCAATCGCAACTTTCGTTATAAACCGTACGTACGGATGAGGTTGCCGTAAAATCGGCTCCCCAGGCACCTAAACTAATCAGTTTGCCTGCCTGCTGCAAGGCCAAAACGTCATCCTGTTGCAGCAAATAATTCGCTTCCCAGGGGTGCATGGGGACTACAGTAAATGAGGGATGGGCATTTAGCAGTTCTATCACCTTTGCATCATTGGCTGCAAGGTTTAATAATTCGTTTTTTAACTGAATCGATGGTAAAATATCATCGGCAGTTTTTTCAATTACATTAGCCGTATCTATCAAAAAGTAATGGAGTTGGAAACGGCCGCCTATTTCGGGCGAATATTTGAGCAGGTCATCATCATTAAAGCCCTGTTTTGATTTGGGTACCGGGTGCACGCTATGCCCCAGGATCAGTGATTGCTCGGCCGTAATAAAATCCATTTCGGTACTGTTTGCCGATAGGTCATTCTTCAGGAAGTTCTCGAGGTATTTTTCCAGATTTTCAATGCTGTTCTGCATACGGCCCTGGGTAATGGACGCTTCTATTTCAGGATATTGTTCCTGTGCATGTGCCACGATGAGCCCGATCAGCTCGGTTGGGGTTAACTCGGTTATCTCATCTGTTTGCAGATCGCGTTTTACTACCGGAAAATGAAATATATGCCTGCCGCTTTCTGAATAATAACTCAGTGGGGCATATACCTCATAGTTGATGGTCGAAAAATCGATCCGGATATGGAAATCATGACCTGTCGACTGGAAATGACGAGCCAAAGCTTCGTCGTATTTTGGAATACCCTGATACCGGCTCCAGTTACTGAATTCCCGCAAAAAGCTGTTGAGCATCGCGGTGTAATTTACCTGTTCCGCTTCTTCCCTGAGGTTAATTAAACTTAATGAATTCGTTTCCATGTTTTTTAATGTTTGATAGGATGTTTTTAATATGGTCAGTAGTGGTAAGTGGGTTTAGGAGGGTGAATTTTAGGTAAAACTCGCCGTGAACTTTTGTTCCGGCTACCAGCGCGTCGCCATGTTTAAACAGCTGTGCCTTAATGTACTGGTTCATTTGCGTAAGATTGGTGGTATGTAACACGGATGGGTTGTACCTGAACACCAATGCCGATAGATCTGAATAGTTCAGCAGGTCGAAATCATTATCCGTACTGATAATGTGTGCCACGCTTTCGGCAGTTTCAATCACTTTTTCAATATAGCCGCCCAGTTTTTCCTTGCCCATAATACGGAGGGTGAACCACAGTTTAAGCGCGTCGAAACGGCGGGTGGTTTGGATAGATTTATTGACCTGGTTCGGTATCTCGTCCGAAAGCTGATCTTTAGGGTTCAGATAATCGGCATAGTGGGTTATCAAACCAAAATAACGTTTGTGGTTTACAATGAACGCGCTGCTGCTTACTGGTTGAAAGTAGGCTTTATGATAATCGGCAGTAACCGAATCGGCCATTTCAATGCCATTAAGTAAATAGCGGTGTTTATTGCTCAACAGCAATCCACAACCATAAGCGGCATCAACATGGAACCACAGTTTGTATTTGGCGGCTAAGTAACCGATGTCCTCCAGCGGATCGATATTACCGAAGTCGGTTGTTCCGGCCGTGGCTACTACGGCTATAGGGATATTGCCTTGCTGCAGCTCGCGTTGTATGGCATCTTCCAACAAAACGGTGTTCATGCGGAAGGTGCGGTCTGTTTTTATTTTTACAACTGATTTTTCGCCCAAACCCAAAATAGCGGCGTTTTTCTGGATGCTGAAATGCCCTGCCTCGGATACAAAAATCCGGAAACGCGAAGCTTCTGGCGGCAGTCCGTCTTGCTTAATATTGTGCTGAAGATGTTCGATAGAAAAATGATCGCGGGCCAGCAACAGGCCCATCATGTTGCTTTGCGAACCTCCGCTGGTAAATACACCATCGGCATTTTTATCAAAACCTATCTCGCGGCAGGTCCACTCAATTAGTTTTTGTTCTATTAGTGTTCCACCCGCGCTTTGATCCCAGGTATCCAATGACGAATTGATAGCACTGATCAACACCTCGGCCGCGATGGCCGGTATCACCACCGGACAGTTTAAATGCGCCACATATTTTGGGTGATGAAAGGTAACGGCATGTTTGGTATATAACGACTCCACCTCGCTCATCAGGCTTTCATAATCGGGCAGGGGAGTAGCCAGGTCAATCGCCTCAAATTGCGGACGCAGCTGAGCCGCTGTTATACCGCTGAAAGGCTTCTTATTATCATGCAAAAAATTAACTACCGACTGGCTGGCCAGGGCCATTGCTTTAAGATATTCTTCGGATGAGCCTTCATAAAAAATATCTTCAAAGGCGGTATTAGTACCTAAGGCTTCCAACAGGGCCCCATCCTGGTGTTGAGAATTTGATTGTGCTATCATAGGATCGATGTTTTTATTAGGATTTTAGTATCAAGTAGCTAGTATCATGAAACACGGTTTTTATGATTAATCAACTTCTATCTCTTTTATCTAGATTGTTGATGACTAATGTCATGATACTTGATACTAGCTACTTGATACTGATTAAATGCTTTTTAATAGCTAATGGTATAGGTTAAGGAAAACGTTCGTCCGCGGCCATAGTATTGGTACAGTTTTGCCGGTGCACCGTAGAACAACACCGAGCGCTGACCCCAGAAAGTCAGATATTGCTTATCCCAAAGGTTTTGGATACCAGCAGATAAAACACCTACAGGTAGTTTTACATTACCTACCAAATCAAACGTGGTAAAGCCCTTCAGTTCTAAATTCTGGTAGTCCTTCAGGTCAAGTGAGCGGACAGCCTGTAACCTTATCGAAAAGTCGTTGCTTTTCCAACCCGCGAATGCCGCGAATTTTGACGGGTTGGTGGAGATAATGGAGTTACGCTGGTAACCTTTATCCGGTGTGTTAATATCTGATATAATGAACTGGCCATTGATACCAACTTCCAAACCTTTAGGTTGCTGGCTGTAGCTAAACTCACCCTCGAAACCGTAGTTACGTACTTTTTGATCGGCTACGGATATGGTAAAAGTGCTGGTATTGATGATTATGGCTTTGTTTGATATGGAATAAAAACCAGCAATTTGTCCTTTAAAGCCGCTTTCGGTACTTAACCTGCCGCCAATTTCGTATTGATTGGTTTTAATACCACTTAATGGTGCGTCTTTTACGTTGATGCTGTTAACCAGTTTCCAGTTATTACCATCGCGTACATAAGATCCTGTTCCGTAGTATTTGGTAGGATCTGGTACCGAAAATCCTTGTGAGTAGTTGCCCCAAATCTGCGCCCGGTTATTGAATTTGTAGATCAGGCTACCGTTAAACAGGGTTACATTGTAATCATTTTTGCCGCCCGGTATTTTATCGGCCGAGGTACCGATACCGTAGTTTACAGATACTGCCTGTTGGAAGCGTACAAAATCATCCACGTTTACCTGCATATGCTGCTGGCGGATACCGCCTGAAAGCGTCAGGTTATCAATAATTGTCCAACTAGCTTGTGCGAAACCAGAGATACCCAGTATACGATTGCCTGGATACCTGTCTAAAGTGCTGGCTGTTCTGTTGATCAGGCCGCCGGAGCTGTAGCTTAGGTCAGTATCAAAAAAGGCCTGTTTGCCTACAAATTTTTCCTGATCCAGATCGGCGCCATAAGTTACTTGTATCTTATCCCAACGTTTTGCCAAAACCGCTTTAAAGCCATATACGTCCGTATTTTGACGTGACGCGGCTAGGGGTAATGGCTTTACATTGCCTGGCGAAACGGTAAGCTCACGGGCTTGTACAATCCCTTCGGGGAAGGATGGGTTGAAATCTAATTTTTCAGAGCGTACAAAGGCCTGGAACTGGAAGCTTTGACCACCCAGTATATCGCTTATACGGTACTGGCCATTAATAAAAATACGCTTGCTGCGGGGTACCACATCGGCCTCGAAACCTTTGCGTACATCCAACAAGGAAGGATCAGGTGCAACACCGTTGTTGGCATTGGCAGGTAGAGCGCCGGCCAGATTATTACCCAAGAATAAGCCATGATCACTGTTGTATTTGGAATTATAGTATTGAGCATCAAGACTGATAGACTGGTTGTGTTTCAGTTTGAAATCAACGTTTCCAAACAGATCAATGCTGCGGTTATATTGCAGGTCGCCTTGTTTGGTATCAATAATAATCTGATGATTATCACCGTCATAAGCGGCACCATTTTGTTGATAAGCAAAACCTAAACGGCCTTTTACAAAGCTGTTACCACCAGCAACAGACTGGGCTACACGCAGGTCATGATCATCGCCATGTTTTAAGCCGCTGCGGCCCCCAACTTCGGTTTGAAAAGCCAGTTTTTGAGCCGTTGCCTTTTTTGTTACGATATTGATGATACCACCTGTTGCATCGCCGCCATATACAGAGCTTGCACCTGAAAGTACCTCAATCTTTTCGATATTAAAAGGATCAATAGCATCAAACTGGCGACTGGTGTTGCGGGTGCTGTTGATAGATACACCATCAATCATCACCAGTATATTACGGCCGCGTATGTTTTGTGCATAGTTTGAACGGCCCTGGTTACCAATATCAAGCCCGGGAATCAGGATACCCAGCGCTTCTTTAAGCGGTACACCGGCCTTGATCTGGGTTTGCAGTTTAGCGCTGTCAACCACCCAAACGGTACCGGGGATATCGCTGATGTGCTGTGGCGAGCGGGAAGAAACCACCACAACCTCGTTCAGGTTATTATTCAGGTTAATAGAGGCAACAGGTTTGTTATCAGTTGTTTGAATGGTGATCACGTTGTCCTGTGCATTCAGTTTAACATCATTACCCAGCAAGTCGTATAATACTTTGCGGAGGGTTTTATTGCTGGCATTAACGTTTACTATCTTTTTAGTATCCAGTTTGGTATTGCTGTAAGAGATGTTTACCGATGCTTTATCGCCAATGGCGGCCAAGGCATCGGCCAGGCTGATGTTGTTTAGTTTTATGGTGATATACTTATCAAGCGTGCCTTGCTGGGCAAACGATGGAGTGGTACAAATAAGCGCTAAAAGAACAAGAAATGCGGCTTTAATGCCCTTTTTGAATAGATTTAATGATGAAGAATATTTAGTAGATTTTGTGAGGTAAGTATGTACCTGTTCCATATTTTTGTTTAAATGTTTAATTAGAGAAAGCTTTAGTTGAACTATCCCGGTGTTGTAGTTTGGCGATGAAGCACCGGGAATTTTTATTTTATCATGTCGTAGTAGTTACATAGGCTTAATATATTGTTAAAGTGTTTCCGGTTATATGATAGTTAAATTTAATAGCGAAGGCCATGCTGCTTAATACACTACTCACGGCAGGGTTGTTAAACTTGCCGGTATAACGCTCGTTTTTTAAAGCAGCGTTTTTGATGATCACTTTGATATTGTACCAGCGCTCCAGGCTTTGAGCTATATCACTCAGCTTTTCATCGTTAAATTGCAATTGGTTATTACGCCAGCCATAATAAGCGGCAGCATATACGTTTTGCTGTTTTAGGGAATGGTCAACTGTATAAATACCCTGTTGGTTGGCGGTAAGAATTAAAAAGTCCTTTTTGTTTTTTACGGAGAATTTTACCCGGCCTTCCTCAACCACTACGTCGGTTTTATTTTCCTGCGGATAAGCGCGCAGGTTAAAGTGTGTTCCTAAAACCCGTACCACGGTTTGTTTGCTGTTTATAGAGAACGGACGTTTTTTGTCTTTTGCTACGGTGAAAAATGCTTCGCCTTCAAATTCTATAACCCTGGAGGTGTCTGTGAATTTTTCCGGATATTTAAGTTTGCTATCGGCATTCAATTGCACAACTGTACCATCGGGTAGGGTACAAACCGCCTTTTTACCTTTCGGAACAGATACTTCATGATAGCTGATAACTTCGGCTTGTTGCTTACTACCATTGAACGAATGATAAGCAAACAAAGCAAAGCCTGCTACTAAAACAACGCTTGCGGCTATTTTGGTAAACCACATCCAATTGAATCCCTTAGGTTCATTTTCAGGGAATAAACGACCGGATAATTCTGTCCAGTTTTTATCCTCTGTAGCCTGCATGTCTACAGCAGGCGGAACGGTAAGATCATCTTCATTTGTAATTTGCAGCCATTTTTCAATGTCAAGCCGTTCCTCAGGAGTGACTTTGCCCTGATGGTAGCGTTCCAGTAATTCTTGGATTATATTTGTCTTCATTTAATAAAATGCAAGCCACTCCGCTGCATTCAATAGTATAGCCGATTAAGTCGCTATTTTTCCTAAGACTAATTCTAAATAATATTTAACTGGCAGATATTCAGTATGATAAATTTATTTTGGATTTAGGAAGATGGATTTTGAGCGCTTTTTAGTCTGTAGCGAGGTTTTCCCTGAGGAAATTTAGTGCTTTATAAAGATGATATTCTACCGTTTTTTCGGAGATAAGCAGGGCAGAGGCAATAGACTTTTTATCCAATCCTTCCTGCTGGCTTAAGCGATAAACTTCCTGCGATTTGCGGGGTAGCCGGTTAATTAAACGGTTAATATTTTTATAGAGTTCGTTATAGTTCAATGTGTCTTCCGTGTAGCTTCCCTCGGTTGCCTGGTTTTGTATCACAGTTTGTAAATGCCTTTGCCTGTTGGAAGTGGTACGGCAATATTCCAGCACTTCGAGTTTGGCCGAGCGGAAAATGTATTGTTCAATAGTAGCATTGATCTGCAGGTTATTTCTGCGTTTCCATAGGGATTCAAATATGTCCTGCGAAAGCTCGGAGGCTATATCTTCGTCGCGCAGGGTGTTGTAGCAAATGGCAAAAACTTTTTTCCAATATCTCAGGTAAAGTTGGTGAAACGATTGCTCGTTTAACTGGAAAAATATTTTGTTTTGATCAATATTGCCTGACACTGCCCACGTAATTTGGGACAAATATATAATTATTTAGAATCATTATAAATAAAGATCATTAAATATTAATAATTGTTTAATAATAGTGATCCATATTCAGTGTCGGTATATAAGCAACCACAAAAGATCACTGGGATAAGTGTGTTCCGGTGACGAAATCAAACGGTGCATAAAGGTAAAATCTTGAAGAGATTGCCTATGATTTACCTGTCAGGTTATCCTGATCCAAATCAATCTACTGGCTCCCAAAGCTCAATAACATTCCCTTCAGGATCAAGTACATGGACAAATTTGCCATAGTCATATTCCGCAATCTCATCAATAATGGTCACGTTTTCCTTTTTTAGTTCATCTACCAGCGCAACAATATTTTCCACCCGGTAATTGATCATAAATGGCTTAGCCGACGGATTGAAATATTTGGTATCCTGTGGAAACGTGCACCAGGAGGTAGACCCTGTTTTCGACGGATCATCAGCCTGTCGCCATTCAAACGTTACTCCGTATTCACTGGTAGGCAAGCCAAGGTTTTTGGTGTACCATTCGTTCATACCTTGCGGATTATCGCATTTAAAAAATACACCGCCAAGGCCCGTTACTTTTTTCATATTTAAACGTATTGCATGGTCAAAAATTGATATAAAAACGGAAGAAAAAAGTTGTGTAATTGTGTTAATAATCAATATGTTAAATAATATTAACATCAAATAAATGCACCATTATGCACAACCTTTAAAGCAATTTCCATTTATTTTTGGACATTACCAAATCTGTTTTCAAACCATCCATTAATACCGATGGCAATTTTAAGTTCTATCCTCCCGATCCGCTAAATCACCTCAAATATGCTTTAGCTTTTTAATTGCCTGGCACGTTATGAAAGTTTTATTTTATCCAATAGTTTACTTTCAACCACCTGGGCTATTACCAGTTCGCGGTGGTTTCTGCTGATAGGGATGCGGTGGGTTTGTATAAAGATCTCGTTCCCTTCAATCCCGTCAATTTTACTGATCGAAACCATGTACGATTTATGCACCCGGATAAAATACCGGTTATCCAGGTTCTGTTCCAGGCTTTTCAGGTTCAGGAGGGTCATATGTTTACCTTTACTGGTAAAAATGGCCACATAGTTTTGCATGCCCTGTACATACAGGATATCATCAAAATATATCTTTTCGTATTTATTGCCGCATTTGATAAAGAAATAATCAGCATCCGGTTCCTCTTTTTGCAGGTTTGACGAAGCCGAATTGGTCAGGAGTCTGTGATAATCCTTGGCTTTATGAACCGATTTGAAAAACCTGTCGAATGTGATAGGTTTTAAAAGATAATCCAGTACGTTCAAATGAAAGCTTTCCAGGGCATAACTGGGATACGCCGAGGTGATAACTACCATTGGCGGGTTTTGAACGATCTTTAAAAAATCGATACCATTCATTTTGGGCATCTGGATATCCAGAAATATCAGATCAACCTTGTGCTCATCCAGTAGTTTGATCAACTCTACCGGGTTTTCGCAGGTAGCTATCAGATGCAAAAAATCAACCTCCCGCACATAATTGGCAAGGCCCTCACGGGCTAACGGCTCATCATCAATAATTATACAGTTGATCATATGCATTAAATAATTAAGCCATTTGCAATGTTGGCGATAACTCAAACTCCAATAAGGTGAGTTGCAACCTTACCTCAAATTTATAGGCGCTATCCTGTATATCCAGGTCATACTGCTCCGGATAGATCAGGTCAAGTCTTCTTTTTACATTTTTAAGGCCAATGCCCCCGTAATTTAATACATCATTAACTATTTCAGGCGATGTACTATTGGCTATAAAAAGATCGAGTTGCTGCTGATCTAACACCAGTTTTATGCTGATCCAATTGGAATTGCCGGTATGTTTGGAAACATGTTTAAAGGCATTTTCAACAAAGGTCATCAGTATAAATGGTGCAATACCCAAATGATCGGTATGTGGCTCCTCAAATTCAAAGGAAACATGCACGTTGTTATTTTGCCGGAGTTTCTCCAACTCAATAAAGTTTTCAAGATAGGTGATTTCTTTACCCAGCGGGATCTGCTGGTCATTACATTCATACAATTGATACCGCAGCAATTCAGAAAATTTGGCGAGCGAGGCCGAAGCCATATCCGGATTTTTATGGATCAGGAAAAATATAGAATTGATACTGTTAAAAAGAAAATGCGGATTAAACTGATATTTTAAAAATTTGAGCTCTGTTTCCAGTTTTTCCTTTTCTAATAGCCGTTGCCGTCTTTCTGTTTGTATCCAGTTTTTGGTTAATTTAATACTCATACCAAGCGTCATGCTGGCCACGGTAGATGGGAACGATGTATTATAAAAATGGAAAAAGGTGCCCGCTTCGGCTCCAAACATCTTCGTGATGGTACAGCCTGCAAAAAAGGCGCTTAAATAATAGCCGGTATTAATTAACGAAGCCGCGCAGATGATAGTAATGCCCAGGTAAATCACGTATTCCGTCAGCCTGTCTTTTTCCATATATCTGGGAATCAGAAAGTAAAGATTAAAATATACCGCAAGAGCCTGGAAAATAACATAAGCCAGGATTTTTACCGAATAGGCAGAAAAAAACATAGAACTGGCCGCTGTTATGGGATTACCCACTGCCAATAACCACCAGAGATAATGATATACACACCAGAAAGGGATGTGGTACAGCTTGTATTTAAACAGCCAACTTTGATTTGAAGTATTAATAGATAAAGCACTCATTTCCTTTTAGATGGTGTTTTTATATAAAAAATATGCCATTATCTAAGATACATTAATTGTAGTGATTTATGTATCACCAATATATAAACGGTAAGGATTAATTGACCAGCTACTACTGCTGATGTATTACCGGTAATTTATACTGATTGGATAAGATTTTATCATGTTTTACCGGGTTTTACGTAGTTCATCAATTATAACAGCTCGCTGGTCATTCACATTTTTTTAATTCTTTCAGTGCTCATTCCTTTGACTCAGTTCAAACGAATAAATGCTGATATGAAAACGCTGTTTTTAAGCTTATTATGTTTTTTTCTGCTGCGGGACACCTTTGGGCAGGTAAGTGGAAAACTTGTTACTGCAAACGGACAGCCGCTTCCATTTGTTAGTGTATTCCTGTTAAAGGGCAATGATACATCAATAGTGAAAAGTATGCTAAGCAATGAACAGGGCGCTTACCGGATTGATAATATAATTGCTGGGAGTTACCTGCTCAGATTAAGCAGTATAGGGCACCAAACCTGGACCTCACCTGTTTTTGAGATCACCGCTAACAAACCGGTTAAAGATTTTGGAACCATCACCATGAACGAAAATATCCGGCAACTGGGCGAGGTGGTGATTCGCGCGGATAAGCCCCTGTATCAGCAACGAAATGATGGTATGGTGGTAAATGTTGCCAGCAGCGTGCTTACTAAAGGAAGTTCGGCCCTGCAGGTACTAGAGCGGTCGCCCGGGGTGGTTATTGATCATCGAAACAACAGTATCAACTTAAATGGCAAAAGCGGTGTAATGGTGATGATGGATGGCAAACTGATGCGCATGCCAATAGATCAGGTGGTTACCCTATTAAATGGGATGAGTGCTGATAATATCGAAAAAGTAGAGTTATTAACCACACCGCCTGCAGGTTATGATGCCGAAGGCAGTGCCGGTATTATTAACATTGTATCAAAGAAAAATAAAAGACAGGGAACCAGTGGTTCCTATACCCTAACCGGAGGATATGGCTGGGGTGAAAAAGGATCGGGTAGTATCAACCTGGCTCATAATACCAATAAGGTTAATTTATACGGTTCCTATACATTTGCGCATGACCGTACTTACAGTGATTTTTCTGTAATAAGCGCCCAAAATATGCCTTTTTTAGGTGGCGATGTTGAGGTCACAGGTATATTCACTACAAAACGGGTTCAGAATAATCATAACGCCATCATAGGAGCTGATTTTAAGTTGGATCCCCAAACCACTATTGGAGGCAGTATTACCTATAATAACAGCCATGCATCTGTAGCTTCTTATAGCCATGCAGGGTACAATGTTTTGCCCGATTCCTTATTGATATACGATGGCCATATCAACGGAACCAACACCTGGGACAACCTGATCAGTTCATTTAATATAGAAAAAGTGATCAGCGAAGGGGAAAAGGTCAATTTCGATATGGATTATATTTATTACAATAATAATGGCCCAACGGAGGTGGAAAGCTCCTTTGTAAATAAAAATGGAGAGCAGGTGGCTGCCAATAATAGTGTCAGCGCTCAACGTCAAAATAGTTTTGCAAACACATCGATAAAGGTTGGCGTAGCTAGGGCAGATTATTCTAAACAGTTAAATCCTAAAGTAAAACTGGAAACCGGCATTAAAGGCACCTATACTACAAGTTCAAGTTCATCAGGTATACAAAGCCTAGTGGATGGTAAATGGGTTAATAATACCGAAACAGCAACCGAAATTTATATGAAAGAGGGTATAGGAGCGGCTTATGCCTCTGTTAATGCACAATTCAACGCTTCAACCAGCCTGGTGGTAGGGGCAAGGTATGAATACTCTTATACCAATATGGAGGATCCCAAGACCGGGCAAAGTTTAGTCGACCGGAAACTGGGGGTACTTTTCCCCAGTATATTGTTTTCAAAAAAGCTGAATGAAAATTCTGAGCTGCAGTTATCGTACACCAAAAGGATCAGCAGACCTTCGTACAACGATCTTGCTTCATATGTTGGCTACAGTGATCCTACGGCTGTTTATACAGGTAACCCTTTTTTGAAACCAACTATAACTAACAACATTAAACTGGGTTATAAATACCGCGACTATTCATTTTCGCTGCTTTTTAGCCGGGATGATCACCCTATTACCAGGTACCAGTTAGGCCAGGGGCCATTAAAGGACTTGCTGTATATATCACCCCAAAATCTGACCTATCTGAATAATATAACCCTGCAAGCTAATTTGCCTTTTAAAGTAAATGACTGGTGGAACATGAACTATGGTTTTATCGGTGGCCTGAGCCGGGAAAAAGGAGACTATACTATTTATCCTTTTCAGAATACCAGTTTTATTTACTCCCTGAATTTTAATGAATCATTTAAACTACCCAAAAAGTTTTCTTTTGAACTTTCGGGCTGGTATAATTCCCGTACTTATAATGGAACAGCAAGAATGGATGGGCTGGGTTCGTTGGATGCGGGTATTAAAAAAGAATTAAAAAACAATGGCGGGAGTTTTCAACTTTCTGTTGCCGATATTTTAAGAACTGTACGTTTCAAGGTCCGTTATGGTACATTGACGGAAGAGCCTTTTTCTATAAAGAGCTTTGTTGATGTGCATACAGAATCGAGCAAATTCCCCATCATCAAACTGAGCTATTCCAAATCCTTTGGCAGCACCCGTAGTACGGGCCAGGGTAAACAGGAGAGCGGTACAAAGAATGAAAGAGACAGGATAAGAAGTAATTGATCCCATCATAGCTAGAGCCATTATACTGTAATATTCAGCTGTCAGGTTGCCTGGTAGCGGCTGTAAGCCTTATCTTTGCAATTTACTTATCAGGAATAACATGTCAATAACTTCAGAAACAGAACTTTTAGGAATGCAGCAGGTGAGTGATGCCGTTGCTAATGTATTAAAGGCCATGCGTGATCATTGCAAGCCGGGGATGTCTGCCAAAGAACTGGATGATTTTGGCGGTGACATGCTGACCAAATTAGGCGCTAAATCGGCACCAAAGCTTACTTATAACTTTCCGGGTCATACCTGCATCAGCATTAATAATGAGGTAGCTCATGGTGTGCCTTCGGCAGATAAGATTTTGAAGGAAGGCGATCTGATCAATATTGATGTATCGGCGGAGCTGAATGGTTTTTGGGCCGATAATGGCGGTTCTTTTGTTTTGGGCGAGGATATTAATAACCATTTACCTTTGATTGAGGCTTCCAGGGATATATTAAAGGCAGCATTAAGCCAGATTAAAGGCGGTGTTAAAATTTCGGAAATTGGTCGCCTGATAGAAACGCAGGCAGCAAAACGTGGCTTTAAGGTAATTAAAAACCTCGCAGGGCATGGTGTAGGCAGAAGTTTGCATGAAGAGCCCAGCGAAATATTAAACTGTTATGATAAGTATAATCAAACCCGTTTCCGCAAAAATTCGGTAGTAGCTATTGAAACTTTTATCTCCACCAAATCAACCTATGCCCGTGAGGAAAAGGATAACTGGACACTTATAGGCGATAAAGGAGGGTATGTAGCCCAGCATGAACATACCATTATGGTAACTGATGGCATACCGGTGATTCTGACCAGTGCGAACGGCATCTGGGATTAAGAAAACGTTTTAGTAATAAATCAATTAAATAAGCAGAATTCAAATAGGCTAATTGAAAATAAAGTATATTTTTGCACCTTATTTTTAATTAGTCTAAATAATGAATAAATACTTACCTGCCCTATTTTTTTGTAAAATTCTGGTCTTTTCTATTCTATTCCTTGGTATCGGTATCATAAATGCATTTGCTCAAAATGCTAATGGAACACTTAAAGGACGTGTGCTAACATCCGAGAAAAAACCGGCTGATAACGTTTCCATAAGTTTAAAAGGAACACAAACCGGAACCACGACCGATGATAAAGGCTACTATGAGCTCAGAACCGCAGCCGGTAGTTATAGCCTCGTGGTATCGCAAGTTGGTGCAAAACGGCAGGAAATTGCGGTTGAGGTAAAGGCCGGTCAGGTAACAAATATTCCTGCTATTTTTCTGAATATTAGCAATGGCGACCTGCAGGAAGTAACCATATCATCGGGCCGCACCAATAAATTTACACGGAAACAAAGTGATTATGTTACCAAAATGCCGCTCAGCAATCTCGAAAACCCGCAGGTGTATTCCAGTATCAGCAAGGAACTGCTTAAAGACCAGCAGATCAATAACCTCGATGATGCACTGAAAAACGCGGCAGGGGTAACCAAATCGCTCGAAGCAACCAGCCGTACCGCTACCGGCGGAACTTACTTTGTATTGCGTGGTTTTGTTACCCAGGCCAAACTCCGAAATGGTGTGGCCGGAAACATTACTACCACCATAGATGCCGCCAATGTAGAGAGTATTGAAGTGATCAAAGGGCCCTCGGCTACTTTATTTGGCAGCGCATTAACCTCCTATGGTGGTTTGATAAACCGGGTAACCAAGAAACCGTTTAAAGCCACCGCCGGCGAGGTATCCTACTATGGAGGCAGTAACGGGCTAAACCGTATCAGTGCCGATTATAATACACCGCTTGATACGGCCGGGAATGTTTTGTTCAGGGTGAACGCAGCTTACAACTATCAGAATAATTTTCAGGATAATGGTTTCAGGAAAAGTTTTTTATTTGCGCCTACCTTATCCTATAAAATGAATGATAAATTGTCCTTTAGTTTGGATGCAGAGTTTAATACCTTGCAAAGTGCGGGCAGTCAGTATATTTATTTTTATAACACCCCGGTTGCAAATTATGGTATAAATAGTGCCGATAAAGTCCCGATCAATTATAAAAGCTCTTTCTCCAGTAATGATCTTGTTAAAAACGGGCAAAACGCCAACGTGTTCGGACAAATGAATTATGAAATATCCAAACAATGGAGGTCGCAAACTAATGTGAGTGTAACCACCAGTTCATCAAAAGGAGCGGCTCCTTATTTTTACCTCATTCCAGGTTCGGTAGTTCGTTCGCTTACTGCGGCTAATTCGTCTAAAACCTATAATGATCTTTATTATCTGGAAAGAATGGTATGGAACCCAACCGGGAATGACCTGAATGCCGAGCTTCAGGAAAACATTACCAGTGACTTTAAAATCATGGGTTTACGTAACAGGTTAACCGTGGGATTAGATTATCTGCATGCCCGCACCAATTTAACCTATAACCGTTTCAGCAATACCGATTACAGTACCGCGCCGGGCAAGGGCGCTATATCAGATCTGTTTGATTTTGTAAGCATCACCAACCCGGGGCAGGATTATTATAACTTTAATGGTGATAAAGTTGGTGCCGCTTTTGCAAACCGACCTGCGGCCACACCAGCGCTGGTATCAAAAGTTGATTCTTATACCTATAGTGCTTATACTGCCGATGTGGTAAATATTACCGATAACCTGCTGGCACTTTTAAGCTTACGGGTTGACCGTTTTTATAACAAAGGGATCCTGAATAATGCTACCAATGTAACACCGCCCGATTTTGGCCAAACCGCTTTAGCGCCAAAATTTGGCCTGGTTTACCAGATCATCCCTGAAAGAGTATCGGTATTTGGTAATTATCAAACCGGTTTTACCAACAAACCCGGGACTGATTATGAAGGCAAACTGTTTAAGCCCGAACACGCTAATCAGGCAGAAGGTGGTGTAAAGTTTGACTTGTTGAACGGCGCTTTAACAGGTAACGTTAGTTACTATAATATTAAAGTTTCGGATATTATCCGTTCTTATGATCCTACGCCAACACTTTCCATACAGAATGGTACACAACGAAGCAAGGGTGTTGATGCCGAAGTGGTTGCCAATCCTTTTGGTGGTTTTAATGTGATATTGGGTTATGGTTATAATGATAGTAAATATATCAATACAAGTGTGGCTTTAAATGGTCGTCGCCCTGTATCTTCAGGTCCGGGCAGGTCGGCTAACTTATGGGTGAGCTATCGTATCAGTAATGGTATTATCAAAGGCCTGGGCTTTGGAGCAGGCGGTAATTACGCCAGTCAGGTTTATACTATTAACAATGCTACGTCAGGGCAGTTTACATTGCCGTCATACAGAATATATAACGCGGCTGTTTTTTATGATCAGTCACGCTACCGCATTGGTTTAAAAATGAATAATATTGGCAATACGCATTATTGGGTAGGTAATGGCACGATGAATCCGCAAATGCTGCGGGAAGTAATTGCCAATATCTCCTTTAAATTTTAAACAATAAGGTTGATGTCTTCTTTTAAGAGTACCATACTTTTTTTACACCGCTGGCTCGGGTTTATATCCGGGCTGGTGGTTTTTGTGGTTAGCTTAAGTGGCTGTATCTATTGCTTTCAGGATGAACTACAGGACGTGCTGTATAGCTATCGTAAGGTTGAGATTGTAAATGCACCGGTGCTTAAACCTTCCGAATTTCAAAAGAGAGCCCAAGATGTTTATCCGCAAGATAAGATCAATTCTGTTTTATACTTTGGTAATGACCGGTCGGTACAGGTAAGAATCACCTATAAAAAAGTGCTGCGTTCGCTGTTCTTTAATCCATATAACGGGAAGTTGCTGGCTGACCAGGATTTTAAGAACACTTTCTTTAACCGGGTAAAAAGTATCCATTTATATTGCTTTATGCCACCTGCTTTGGGTAAAATGGTAGTGGGAGTATCAGTAATACTATTCGTGATCATCATGATAAGCGGGATCATACTGTGGTGGCCAAAACGAAAATCGGATCGTAAACGCAGTTTTACCATTAAGTGGAAAGGCAAGTGGCGCCGGGTAAATTATGATCTGCATAATGTACTGGGTTTTTACGCCTGCGCTTTTGCTTTGGTTACCGCGTTAAGTGGCCTCAGTATGTCATTTGATTGGTTTGGCGATAGCATTGCCAAAGTGGCCAATTTTGGCAAAACTTATCCTTTGGAAACAAAGAAATTCAAATCTGATACCCTGTATATTGATTCAGTAGCTAAAGCTATCCCGGTAATAGATAATGCCTATCAACTGGTAAGGCAGCGATCGCCACAGGCGCAAATGCTGATATTGATCCCGGGGCCTAAAAAGAGTAGTACGCTGGCTATTACAGCCTATCCAAAAGCGTTAAATTTTCGTTTTAATGATGGATATACCTTTGATAAGTATAATGGTAAACTACTGCGGTATTTACCCAATAGTCAGAAAAGCGTGGGTATGAAGTTTTCGAACATGAATTATGATATCCATGTAGGGCAGCTATTGGGTTTGTTTGGAAAGATGATCACCTTTTTAACCGGTTTAATTTGTGCCAGTCTGCCCATTACCGGGTTGATTGTTTACCTGGGTAAGAAAAAGAAATCCAAGTCGCGCAAAATAAAACATGCCATTACTTTTAAACAGCGCCTGGCCTGAACAATGGCAATACATTTTATATAAAGGAGGATATATATAGTTTGTCATCCTGAGGAACGAAGGATTTATTATCAAGTTTTGCAGATCGTCGAATAGATGCTTCACTACGTTCAGCATGACAAGGAAGAGAAGAAGGCTATTCTGTTAATAGAATAACCTTCTTGATTATTCTTGTTTTCTGTTACGGCAGATTATTAAAATCAATTACCGGAGGCACACCACCGGCAGGCCTTGTCAATACAGTATTCAGTGGTACATTCACATTGAAAAAGCCATCATTCTGCAGATAAAAACGGCCGTTTCTAACCCCACCGGCGTAATCCTGCCTGTAATTGATAGTGGCAATGTCATCGCCGGTAAATTTGGCACCTGTCACTTCCTTCCAAACGCCCGCGCTGTTTTTTATCCAGGCATTACCATAATCAGCATTACGGCCTTTATATCCGTTGGTATTGTCAAAATTCTCCAGGAACGAGTACATACCTGTTAAATATTTAGTTGAGGTGGTTTCCAGCCTTTTCCAGGTAGCCATAAACTTCCATGCGCCTAATTCGGGTGCATAAAACCAGGAAGAATATAAAGTATTGCCGGTTCCGTCGGGTTCGGCATGCGTTAAAAATTTATAGGTATTACCTGCTGTCCAGTTGTAAACCAGATAGGCTTGGCCGCCGGTGCCTTCACCGCCAAAACGTTGTGTTACCACATTGGTGCCAGAGCGTGTGGCTACCGAAGTGCCGTTAGCTGGATCCCACACAGAAAACAACATCCGGCGTTCTGTAGCCGAATTTACTTGCATGCCGAAATATCCTCCATCAAATCCATTTGACTGAAAGTAGGAGCCTATGGCATCGCCACCCACGGGTACGGTTATTTCATTATAAAACCATTCTATGTTGCCTGTTCCAGAAGGTATGGTGTATGATAAATGCACCGATGGTCCCCGGCGACCCCAGTAATAATGACTATTAAGATTATCCTTTACATATAGCATGGTATTGGTTACTGTACTGCCTTGCAAAACCAGATCAGTCACTGTTCCAAAATCAGTACCGGTTTTTGATACTCCCTGGATATCAACTTTTACATATCCTTTATTTTTTAAGGAAAACTGCCCCACGCTTATCGTATCTATAGCGGTATTGGTGATCTGTTTGGTAATGGATTGATTGTTAATGCTCACTTTTATCTGGCTGGTGCCCGAGCTCACCTTAGTCCGTAGGAACAGGTTAACGCTGCCGGTGTCAATCACTTTAAAATAAACGCTTATTATTGAATTTGAGCTTGTCCATCCGGTTAAACCATCTGAACCGGAATCATCAATGTTTTCGGTAAAACCGGAATTACCGGCGGTAACGAAGGCATTACCGCCAAAGGCAATAGATACTTTAGACCCAGTAATTGCCGAAGCTACAGACCCAGGTTTGACCTGTTCTGGGGTTGGGATTAAATTTTTGTTTTTGCTACACGCTACTAAGGCTATTAAGCCTAACGCCAATGGATAGAACGATTTTTTCATAATGAGAATGGTTTATTAGTGGTTTGTTAATGTTTGCAGATAGAAAAAGCCAATGCTTTGTTTTTCAATAGGATTTTGGCCGGGGAGATATCCCTAATTTAAAATATCATGATGTTTAAAAATCACTGAACACAACGCAAACGTTTGATTGTCAATTAAACACGAAGTCTTTGCTTTATTATTAAATGGATCTGTTTAGGAGAACTTTTGAGGAAGTTTAGTTTATTCAGGCATTTTTAATCATAGTATTTGCTGATTACTAATCAGTAGAGGTAATTTATTTAAACCAGCGACAACTTTTTGACTTATTATTTGCAGATAAGGAGTGCTTTTTATTACAAAACAAACGTTTGTGATGAAATAGTCTACTGTATAGTATTTATTAACATTGTTTAGTAATTACATTAGCGGAAACATAAAGTATACCAATTTTAGCCTGTACTATTGTGATAGAAAATCTTAAAGAAAAGTTATATCTAAACCATACGGTACAGCATGATCATATAATATGAAAAGAAGAGATTTAATCAAAAAAATAGGCTTTGCTGCCGGTACAGTGGCATTAAGTAATGTTGCTATGGCTTCTCCTGTTGCTTCAGATCAAAAGAAAAGACGGGTTTTAAAGGTGGCTCATATTACTGATGTGCACATCAGGCCTGAATATAATGCAATGGCACGTTTCAAGAAATGCCTGGAAATGATCAAAAAGGATAAGGTAGACCTGATACTGAATGGGGGAGATTCAATCTACGCGGCAGATTATGACAATATAAAAAAAGACAGGGTGCTTGAACTCTGGTCGTGCTGGAAAAAGAGCGTTGAACTGGTAAAGGATATCCCGATGTATAGCGTTTTAGGAAATCATGATATGTGGTGGCAAGGGAAAGGCGACGAATTGTTTGGTAAACCCGGAGTACTTAAAATGTTGGGTTTAAAAAACAGCTACTATAGCTTTGATAAAAACGACTGGCATTTTATCATGTTGGATAGCAATCACCCCCAAACTCCCGGTATGCTTGATGAGGAACAATGGAATTGGTTTGTGCAGGATGTGAAAAGTAATGCGGATAAAGCAATACTCATCATGTCGCACTATCCGCTGCTGAGCTGTACAGGTATTGTTGATAATAAGCCCGACTTTATAGGCCCATTTAAAGTAAGCGGAAGCTATAACCACCTGGATATTATGAAATTTATAGAGGTGTTTAACAAAAATAAAAACATCAAAGTGTGCCTGAGCGGGCACATTCATTTGCTGGATAAGGTTTGGTACAATGATGTTAATTTTTTGTGTAATGGAGCTGTGAGCGGTTTTTGGTGGGAGCCCGGTGATGACAACAAAAGCTCCTATAAGCAAACTGTACCGGGTTATTCTATAATAAACTTGTATAACGACGGCAGCTTTGACGATGAGTACATTAAATATGAGGCATAATTAAATCAGTAATTAATTTATAAACCACCCTTAATAATCCACATGAAAAAAACATTTATAGCGCTTTGCCTGCTTGGCTTAACATTGCAGTTAAGTGCGCAGGTGAAAAATGTAAAACACATCGTTTTAATTGGCTGCGATGGTTTTGGTGCCTATGCTGTACCCGATGCAAAAATGCCAAACCTGAAACACCTAATGGAAACCGGTTCATGGTCATTAAAGGCCCGCTGTGTACTACCTTCATCAAGTGCGGTTAACTGGGCCTCCATGCTGATGGGAGCAGGGCCAACAGAACATGGATATACAGAGTGGAATAGCAAAGTACCCGAAATACCATCGGCTACTACTACAAAGTATGGGATATTCCCTTCGATATTCAGCGTGATCAGGGATCAGAAACCAAGTTCAAAAACCGCGGCGATATATAGCTGGGGTGGGATTGGCCCATTAATTGAAAAAGATGCGATCAGCATAGTGATACCAGGCGGTGACACGGGCGATGATTTTTGTGTGGATACAACCGTGAGTGTCATCAAAAAGGAAAAGCCATATTTTACGTTTATACATGTTAGT
The DNA here is from genome assembly GCA_030445275.1 of Mucilaginibacter sp. Lineage (GTDB taxonomy): Bacteria > Bacteroidota > Bacteroidia > Sphingobacteriales > Sphingobacteriaceae > Mucilaginibacter. The sequence goes on along the minus strand of JAUCSE010000058.1, from coordinate 109,316 downwards.
GAACCAGATGGAGTTGGGCATAATATAGGGCACCGTACGCCTGCCTATTATGCTGAATTGCAAAAGGTGGATGCACGGATTGGTAAAATTGTACAGGCTGTAAAAGATGCCGGTATCGAAAAAGAAACAATCATTATAGTAACTGCCGACCATGGCGGGATAAATAAGGGCCACGGTGGTAAATCATTGGATGAAGTGCAGATACCCTGGGTTATAAACGGTCCCGGTATTAAAAAAGATCACGAAATAAAGGATGTGATCATTACTTATGATACGGCAGCCACCATAGCCTGGATATTTGGCCTTAAAATGCCGCAAAGCTGGCGCGGTAAGCCAGTGTCCGATAGCTTTAATAACTAAACCTCAATCTCTGCAATTGATGCCTGGTGCTTTTAATATTAAGGCACCAGGCTTTGTTAAAAATGGCTTTACAATTTAGATAGATTGGCTGGTCAGCTTTGCTTCTCCTTCTTCTACAATAACATCTTTAAAAACGGTCAGAAACTCATTGAAGTCTACATGTTTTTGCATCATATATAGCATCTCTTTTTCAATGTCGAGCCAGGTAGATACGTTAGCTTCATTATGCTGAATTTGGGCTTCCAGTTTATCTAAGGCATTGGCAACCTTAGCCTCGTTGGTTTCCTTATTTTCAAATTCATGCCATAACGAATGGAATTTTTCGCCTGTTTCATTATCTAGCGTACGTCTGATCTCGTCAATAGCCTCTGTTTCCATTTTGATCTTCTGCAATTTGGTTTCCGTATTAAATTGTTCAAAGGCTGGTATGTCACCCACCAATGCTTCTATAATATCATGGATGATGATCATTTCCAGGGTTTTTAAAGAATCAACCTTAATACCTAAATGCGGTTCAACCAGCAAAAACATCATTGACATTCGCCAGGTATGTTCAGCCACACTTTCTTGCCTGCCATCAGACAGCCAGCTATGCCTGATCAGTTTTTTAAGATTTTCTGCCACATGCAGAAATTCCAGGATCTTTTTTGCTTCGATCTTCATGGGGATAATTAATATTGGTTATTACCAAAATTAAGGATATATTCAATATCAGGTATTTTAAGCGCCACTTATTTTCCTAATGCGTCGGGTTCAAAATCTAAAGAAATCGAGTTCATGCAAAAACGTTTATAGGTTGGCGGCGGCCCATCATCAAATATATGCCCCAGGTGCGAGTCGCACCTGGCACAGATCACCTCGGTACGCTCCATGCCATGTGAGTCATCTGAGCGGTAAATAACACTATTTTTCCGGATCGGCTCAAAGAAACTTGGCCAGCCGCAATTGCTGGCAAACTTAGCGTCAGACTTAAACAGCACATTACCGCATACCGCGCAATAGTAGGTACCCTTGGCATTTTTATCCCAATACTGACCAGTAAACGGGGCCTCAGTAGCCTGTTCTCTTGCCGTTGCATATAGTGCAGGTGGTAATATCTTTTTCCACTCCGCATCTGATACTTTGAGGTGTTTGGTATCGGTATTTGAATAATAAGGATTTTTTTCGTGCCCCTTATTGCTTTTCAAATGTTGTGCATTTCCGCTGAAAAAGGAAAACAGCAGTATGCAGGATAAAATTATTGATCTCATTTTATTGCTTGAGTTTATTTTTAAATACTTTCTTGAATTTTTCCAACTCTGGCTGTATCACATACTTGCAATACGGCTGACTACCGTTTTGGTTAAAGTAGTTTTGATGATAATCTTCGGCTTTGTAAAAAGCGGTATAAGGAACTACCTGGGTTACTATATTGCTTTTATAGGCTTTCTCTGTATTTAATTTATTGATATAGTAATTTGCCTTTTCCTTCTGTTTGGCCCCATGATAAAATATTGCCGACCGGTATTGCGTGCCCACATCGTTACCTTGCCGGTTAAGCTGGGTAGGGTCATGTGCTACAAAAAATGCTTCCAGCAGTTCATCAAAAGTGATTTGGGCAGGATCATAAATAATATTACATGCTTCGGCATGCCCGGTTGTGCCCGTGCAAACCTGTTCATAGGTGGGGTGGGCCACATGCCCGCCGCTAAAACCCGAAATTACTTTTTTTACACCTTTTAACTGTTGGAATTTTGCCTCTGTACACCAAAAGCAACCGGTAGCAAAGGTAGCAGTATCCAGGTTTTTACCTGTTACAGTTTTGAAATTATGATTACGGTTTTCTCCCGGTGATGACGCAAACACAGCATAAGAGGTTGTTATGAATAGAATGAAGTGGCAAATGATTTTTTTCATTAGTATTTATTAAGTTTTAAGCTTTTATAAAAATGATCTGTTGATGTACAAACGTAAAAAACAGCTATTAGGGTAGTGTGTGGGAAGTTATATGATGATTGTATGACAAAATACATTTTTTACTTTACCAGGTACAAAACATTTTAAAAAAATTTAAGAACAGAGGCGTTTTGTTTATATATCAATTATTTTAACGGCTTTTGTAATTGTATATCTCCCGTTTCCTGGAATGTTCAGTTATAAATATTAAAAGGTTAATGATTTTTTATTAGATATTTATTAATTATTGCTTATGATTTTTTAAATATTAGATAGACATAGCTAGTTTGAATATTTAATTCGCAATTCTGAAAAGTAGCTTGTGTAAACAGTACACTATATCTATTTTAGTTCCCAACCAATATTTATACCTAATAAAATTATAAAAAATCATGCTAAGCCAACGATAGTAAACTTTTAAAACTTTGGTGTAAAGAACTGTAATTATTACATTTTTTCCACTATACATTACATTTTACCAGGTTATTGCCGCAAGGCTTATCTCACAATCAGTCTGGTGATTTGTTTAAAGTTGTTACCTGTTATTATTCAGATGATGAGGCGGGTGACGTATCATTTCCGGGTTATTGCCGTAAGGCTTATCTCACAATTAAACCAGGAAAAGATATTTATTATTAATTAACCGTTATTGCCTACACAATAGCTGGTAACGCACTTTTTTTTGACTATTGCCAGGTTATTGCCTACACAATAAGCCTTGTATAATTTTTATTGCCGGGATATTGCCTAAAATGCATAATTAGTTCCGCTAGCAATGTCTCTACCATTGCCTTTGAGTCAAAAAATAATTAAAATCTGCTTGCAATGCCTCTACCATTGCTTTGAATTAAGCGGTTGAAATTCAAATTGTTGAATAACGTTCTTAACCCAATATATTAACCAAATAAATTAAAAATCATGCTTAAAAATTTACTTCGAAAGGGAAGATTTCTTGGTTTGCTGTTATGCTGCCTGATATCTTCATTGGTGGTTACGGCCCAAACAAAGTACAAAGGCAAAATTATCGGAAGCGATGATAAACTGCCCGTTGTTGGCGCGTCCATACGCGTTAAAGGTACTACTACAGGCGCTGTAACAGATGTTAATGGTGATTTCACCCTCTCCCTTAGCCCGGGCAACGTGCTGGTTATTACTTACATTGGCTATCAGACCACAGAGGTTACTGTAGGCTCAAATGTTAATCTTAACATCACGCTAAAGGCTGGTAACAATTCATTAAACGAAGTTGTTGTTACAGGTTATGGTTCACAGCGTAAAAAGGATCTGGTGGGTGCGGTTGCTGTAGTAGATGTGGCTGCCTTGAACAGACAACCAACCGGATCTGTTGAAAACCAGTTACAAGGTCAGGCGGCAGGTGTTACTGTAATTGCATCCGGGCAACCGGGTGAAGCGCCTGCGGTTAAAATTCGCGGGGCTAATACGTTTGGAAACAACCAGCCATTATATGTAATTGATGGTGTGCCCACAACCAATGTAACAGACATTAACCCTAATGACGTTGCAAGTATGCAGGTTTTGAAAGATGCAAGTTCTGCATCAATTTATGGTGCACGTGCAGCAAATGGTGTAATTATTATTACTACCAAAAAAGGAAATGGAAAAGCAAGTATTTCTTATGATGCTTATTACGGTACACAGGTACCTAAAGGAGGCAACGTTTATAACTTGCTTAATCCTACCGAAATGATGAGCTTAAATACCTTAGCGGCTCAGAACACAGCCAATGCAAAGAATATACCAGTTAATTATGTAACCAGCAATCTGTATGGGCCAAATAATAATGTGCTGCCCGATTATATTAGTGTAGGTATAGATAGCAAAGGGCAGCAAATAGCCCCTGCTGGTATTCATGATGGCGACCCAAGGGTAGACCCTTCATTGTATAATGTTAATCCATTTTACTCAACCGGCGATCCTTCTAGTTTTTACCGCATCACAAAGGCTAATAAATCAGGTACTGACTGGTATCATGAAATATTTAGTTCGGCACCCATACAAAGTCATAATTTAAATGTAAGCGGTAGTAGTGATCTGGCAACTTATTTGTTTTCACTGAACTATTTTAATCAACAAGGTACATTAACAAATACCTATAATAAACGGTATACTGCAAGAGCAAATACCAGCTTTAATGTAACCAAGCACATTAGGGTAGGCGAAAATCTTTCATACTCATTAACTGAAAACCCTCAGATAAATCAAAATGATGAAGGCACTGCAATAGGCATGTCATTCCGTGAGCAGCCAATTATTCCTGTTTATGATATTAAAGGTAATTTTGCAGGTTCAAATACTTCCAACTTAGGTAATGCCAGGAATCCGGTTGCCATACAGCAACGCAAAATAAATGACTATGGAGCAACCAACAGGTTATTTGGAAACGTATTTGCCGAGGTAGATTTCCTTAAATATTTTACTGTACGTACCCAGTTTGGGGGCGAGTACTATTCTAATTATAACCATAATTTTGTTTTTCCTGAATATGAAAACTCTGAAAACAATACAGTAAACTCCTATTCAGAAAATTCCTATAATGGTTATAACTACACCTGGACCAATACATTAACTTATCATCAGATTATTGCTAAGCATGATATTAAATTATTGGTTGGTACTGAAGCATACAAGAACAGGTATGAAACATTAGGGGCTACAAATACAGGTTATTTTACCTTTGATCCAAATTTTACTACTATAACATCCGGTACCGGAGCGCCTACCGCATATAGTACTTTACAAAAGGACAAGATATTCTCATTACTGGCCCGTTTGGATTATACTTATAATGACAGGTTTCTGTTAAATGCTACTATACGTAGGGATGGATCCTCACGATTTTTAAATAATGTGTACGGTTGGTTTCCAGCTGTAAGTGCGGGCTACCGTATATCACAAGAAGAATTTTTGAAAGGAGTAAGCTGGATAAATGATTTAAAAATCCGTGGTGGATATGGTATAATGGGTAACCAGATTAACGTTACACCTGCAAACGCATTTACCACATTTGGCGGCAACAAAACCAACTCATATTATGATATAACCGGTTCGTCAACAAGTACCGTCCCTGGTTTTGCACAAACACAGTATGGTAACCCAGATGCCAGATGGGAGAAAGATAAAAACTTAAACATTGGTTTTGATGGCTCATTCTTTAATCAAAAATTAGAGATCTCTGCCGATTATTACAAAAAGATAATTACAGATCTGTTGTTTAATCCTAATCTTCCGGGTACTGCAGGTACAGCTATAGCGCCATATACCAATGTGGGCGCTATGAACAATACAGGTTTAGATATAGCTATTACTACCCATACAAATCTTACACATGATTTGAAAATGAATGCTACTTTAACCTTTACTACTTATCATAACATAATTAAATCGGTTACAACAGGACAGAATTATTTTGATCAAAATCAAGGCCGTTTTAATGGTAGCTATATAGTACGAAATCAAGTGGGAGGACCTGTAGGAGGATTCTTTGGCTATAAAGTTGATGGTTTCTGGAACTCAAAGGCCGAAATTGATGCTGCTAATGCAAAGGCCGGTGGTACTTATCAAACTGATGCAGCCGTTGGCCGTTTCAAATATGCTGATGTAAGTGGTGATGGTAAGATTGATGCCAGTGACCGTACATTGCTTGGTAACCCTAATCCTAAATTTACAGGCGGTTTAAATCTTGATTTCTCCTATAAAAGATTTGACCTGAATATGTTCTGGTACGGCTCTTATGGCAACAAAATATGGAACGACGTTAAATGGTATACTGACTTTTATGCAAACTTCCAGGGTGTAAAAAGTAAAACAGCCTTGTATGATTCATGGACACCTACCCATCAGAATGCCAAAGCGCCAATACAGGAAATTGATGGCTCATTTAGCACCAATACAGTGCCTAACTCTTACTACGTAGAAAATGGTTCTTTCCTGCGCTTACGTAATATGCAAATAGGTTACACATTTGATCCCCAGGTATTAAAATCAATTGGTATTGATAGGTTTAGGGTATATATATCAGGCGCTAACCTAATTACTATAACTAAATATTCTGGAGTTGACCCTGAAATTACAGGAAGTGGCTCAACTAACAGCAATCAGGCTACTAACGCTGGTAGCACCAGCAGTACAAATTTTGGTGTTGATAGGGGTAACTATTCGCCAAACCGTACTTATTTATTAGGTGTTCAAGTTAAATTTTAATTATTAAGAAATTATGAAAAGTATACAACGCTTATCAGTATATGCATTAATTGCAGCTGGTATCATACAAAGTTCATGTAAAAAAGCATACTTGCAACAACCTGCATTAGGTGCGCTAAGTAGTGCAGCAGTAACTACGCCGGCAGGTATAGATGGGTTGCTAATAGGAGCTTATTCAGCGCTGGATGGACAGGCCGGAAACAATAACGTGACTGGTTCAAGCAACCTTGCTTTTGGCGGCGGTAATCCATGGGAATCAGCTCCCAGCAACTGGATATACGGTAGTGTTGCCGGTGGCGATGCACACAAAGGAAGCAACGGTACTGACCAACCTGCAATAAATTCAATAGCAACATTTACCGTTGATGCCAGTAATGGTTTTTTAAATACTAAATGGAGGGCTGATTATGAAGGAATAACCAGAGCTAACAATGTTCTTAAGGCGGTTAATAATGTTACAGGATTAACGGATGCTGCTAAAGCTAATATAGTTGGGCAGGCGAGGTTTTTACGCGGACATTATTATTTCGATCTGAAAAAAATGTTTAGTAATGTGCCATACGTTGATGAAACTACAACCAATTTTGTACAACCAAACAATGTAGATATATGGCCTAAAATTGAAGCCGACTTCCAGTTTGCTTATGACAATCTGCCGGGCACTCAATCGCAAGTAGGCCGTGTTAATAAATGGGCAGCTGGCGCTTACCTTGCCAAAACGCTTCTATATGAAAAGAAATACACTGATGCCGACAAAAGATTTACAGAGGTTATAGGTGGCGGAACCAATTCTGCAGGTACTGCTTATGGGTTGGTTGATAATTATGAAGATAACTTTAGTGCGGCTACTAAAAATAACAAAGAAACCGTATTTGCTATTCAACAGGCAGCCAATGATGGTACTAATACCATAAGCGAAGCTAATAATGGCGATATGTTGAACTATCCATATAACAGCCCTTTCAGATGCTGCGGTTTCTTTCAGCCAACAATGGATCTGGCTAACTCTTTCCGTACAGATGCTACCGGGCTTCCTTACCTTGATGATTATAACTCACATCCTCTTCTTACAGATATGGGAGTACCTTCGGCCAATGCTTTTACACCTGATGCAGGTAATGTCGATCCGCGTTTGGATTGGACTGTTGGTCGTCGTGGTATACCTTATCTTGACTGGGGTAATCATCCAGGTCAGGGTTGGATCCGCGAACAAAGTTCTGCTGGCCCTTATTCGCCTAAAAAGAATGTTTATTATCAAGCTACACAAAGTAAATATTCTGATCAGCATTCCTGGGCACCAGGAACAGCTAACGTAGTTAACGTTATCCGTTTTGCTGATGTTTTGCTGATGGCTGCTGAGGTTAAAGCACAGATCAATGATCTGGCAACGGCGCTCACTTATGTAAACAGAGTTAGGGCAAGAGCAGCAAATCCTGCAAGTCTTATTTATACTTATGTAGATGCAAATAGCCCGATGGGAGGTTATACAACAACCCCGGCAGCAAAATACGTGGTTAGCCAATATCCCGGCGGCTATTTCTCAAGTCAGGCTTTGGCTTTAAAGGCTATTTACTTTGAACGCAAAATTGAGTTAGGTATGGAAGGACATAGGTTCTTTGATATTTCACGTTGGGGTATTGCTCAACAAGCATTGGCCGCTTACTTTACTTTTGATGGTAAATTCATAAGCGATGTAGCTGGAGCAAGTTTTACTACAGGTAAAAATGAATACTACCCAATACCGCAAGCTCAAATTGATTTGGAAACTATTGGAGGCAAATCAATGTTAACCCAAAACAAAGGTTATTAATAAAATAACTGTTTATTTTATAAAAAGAGGCAACCAATGTTGCCTCTTTTTATTTACAGAAAACTATACCTTTAATTCAGAAAATTATAAAACTTTAATAAACAGTAATGCAATTTAAAAAGCGCCATGTTGTAGTCTTTTCTTTGTTTTTGTTTACAACAGCTATCTGTTTTTTTTCCATAAATTGCAATACTAATAATAGCAATGGTAGCCTTGCTAAAAATGATGGGAAATCACTTTCAGAAAAGTACTGTAAAAGTTGTCATCAATATCCAGGAGCTGAAATGCTTGATCAGGAAACATGGATAAAACATGTTTTGCCCGCCATGGCACCCCGCTTGGGTATAAAGGTTTATTCAGACGATCAGTATGTTTATGACCCTGCCTCAAAATCTGCTGTGTCTTATGAGGACTGGTTGAAAATAGTCGACTATTATGCCAAAGCAGCTCCAAAAGCCCTTAAGCCAGCAAAAGTCCCTATAGTTCCCGTTAAAGATTGGGGCGTTTTTAGTTTACGAAAACCTAAGGATACGGTGCCAATTGCTACCACCACAATGGTAGCTTTTGATACTATTGGTCATCATATTTTTACCAGCGATATGATGAAGAGCAGCGTATACCAATGGTCATACCAATTGAAACTGCAAACAACAAATAAGTTTAAGTCGCCTGCAGTAAATGTTCAGTTTATAAAAGATGATAAAGGAGCCGAGCATGGTGCCTTTACATTTATTGGAAGCATGGCTGCTATTGATATTGCTAATGGTTACTTAGCTGATTTTGATCTCCCTAACACCAATAGTATGCAGGCCACAATAATAGCCGATAATTTACCGCGACCGGTACAATCACTACAGGCAGATTTTAATAAAGACAGCTTAGCCGACTGGCTTATTTGTGGTTTTGGCCATAATGCTGGTGCGCTTTACTGGTATAAACAACTGCCAGGCAAAAAATTTCAGAGAAATATTATAAGTACCATTCCTGGAGCCGAGCATGCCATTATTGGTGATTTTAATCACGATGGATGGCCTGATGTTGCTTGTTTATTTGCACAGGCCGATGAAGGGATATGGATGTTTTTGAATGATCATAAGGGAGGCTTTACAACCACCAATTTGTTGCGTTTTCCGCCGGTTTACGGTTCCAGTAGTTTTCAATTGGTTGATTTTAATCATGACGGGAAGTTGGATATATTATATACCAGTGGCGATAACAGCGATTATTCAAAAATTTTAAAGCCATTTCATGGTGTTTATATTTATTTGAACCAGGGTGGGTTTAAATATAAACTGGCTTACTTTTATCCAATAAATGGCGCTACTAAAGCTGTAGCTGCCGACTTTAATGGTGATGGCTTGCTGGATATTGCAGTAATCGCCTTTTTCTCTGACTTGAAAAATGACCCATCAGAAGGATTTACCTATTTTGAGCAGGATATGCCTATGCATTTTGTACCACATCGCCTGCCCATTGCCAGTGAAGGGCGATGGATATGTATGGATGTAGCAGATTATAATGCTGATGGAAAGCCAGATATTTTACTAGGTAATTTTTCTTTTGGTTTCATTAATGAGGATGGCCTAAAACCAAACTGGAATACTCATATACCCTATGTTTTACTTGAAAATACAGGCGTTAGGCACAGATAAAAACTAGGGTTTAATAATATATTTTAATAAATGAACTTATTAACTGAAAATAGGTGCTCATTTTATGAGGAAATAATCCATAATTATTGCATAAGCTGCAAACTTATTTTACATTTACGGTAACGAAGAAGAAATACCTGTTGAAGCAAATTGTTGCTACTCAGTAGGAAAATAGACCAATTTTATCATTATGCCTGAAACAATCTCCCACACCTATTTATGGAATAAACACGCTCATGTTTTTCATAGTGTTATTTTGGTTTTGAAGTATTATTTATTCAATTGAAAGCCGTATTCTAAGTGGAATGACGGTTTAATACATAAGTTACTGTTTGAGATCATTTACTTTATTGTTTAGAGAATCAACAGGCTATAAAGGGCAGTTATAAGTGTAAAATTTATACGGAATATTCATTAACAGAATTGCAGTATAATATTATAAAGACCTTAGATTGTAGAGATCTGAGTTTAGTTGATCGATGTTTGTAGGAACATTGAATGCGCTCCGGGGTGAGATACGGAGCGCTTTTTTTATGCCTTTATTTTTGATTAACGTTAAATATATTCTCGCCAGTATATAAATGATACGAAATGTAGATAGATTGATACAAATTGCCAAACAGGCTAACTGTTTTTAATTCATATTTGAATTGACGATTTTGCAAAGTTTCTTTCTGTTTGTGATCATCAAAAAACCAATTATAAGTAGCAGATAATTATTGAATGATATGATGCGGTTTTGTATACTGTTATTCATGATTGTTTTATGCAGTATCAGGCCTGAATAATATATCACTTGCTCTATGAAAACGATAATTATAAAAACTAAAATACGGGTTGCAGTGGCTACATTCATCGTTGTGTTTTCCATTGCTTGTAAAAAGGAGGCCCCTAAAGCTATCACTAAGGATGCCCAGTCAACTCAAAAAATTAATAGTACACCTGCACAAACATATTATTTAAACGCTCCAAGTTATAATTCGGCATTGCAAACCCTGGTAGATCAAGCCAGCGATAACGACATCATTGTTTTAAGGTCAGGGAGCCATTATATAACAACTCCGGTAAGGCTACCCTTAGGTAAGAATAATATAACTATCAGAGGCGAAAGCGGGGCTGTTATACGCAAAGCCGCAAATACCTATAATGCAGCTGCTTTCGAAATTACAGGTAACTATAACACCATTGACCTGGTAGAACTGGATGGTGGCGATTTGCCCGAGGCCGGCATCATCATATACGGTCAGCACAATACGGTATCAAATAGTAAAATTCATAATTGTGGCAATTCTACAGCAGTTGGTGCTGGCATATTATTACATAATACAGGGAATCCGGTATGCAGTTATAATACCGTAATTGGGTGCAGCGTATATTATAACTATATGGTTGGCGTATCTCAACACGGGCATTCAGATGGTACCATACGTGATAATCAGATTTATGAAAATGGGGCAGAAGGGTTAACTATTGATGTTTTAAGTCATAATAACTATGTGTACAATAACTGGATACATAAAAACAATACGGGTAACCGTGGTGTAGGGGGGATAGGTATTGATGATTCCAACGGCAACCGGATTGATAATAACACGATCGACTACAATCAAAACAGGAGCGGAATAACTTTCCAGAACAATATTGGTGGCTGCGATGGTACCATAGTTACCAATAACCATATAAACTATAACGCTCAATACGGAATCACTGAACGCTGGACACAGTACAGCAATACAAATACATCATCATTTTCAACTAATGAATTTACCGGTAACTCACTTGGTACCACTACCATTATACATTAGTATACCTGAAACGATGATTATTAAAGTTCTTCTTTAAACAAAAGTTAATTTTGGTTAAGTTGATTGGTAGGAGTATAGCCGGAGGGCTATACTCCATTTTTAATAATCGTTACGAGGTTTTATTAAATTTTTAGGATAATTTTAATGGAATAAAGCTTTAAATTCATATACAGCTGATGAATAAAATAATTCTGTGTTGCTTCTTGTTAATAACAATGCTCCGGGCATCTGCCCAGATCGGTGTTCAGCAAGTATTTTGTGAGTATCAAACCAATCCCATCGGCATTGATGCTCAAAGACCAGAATTAAGCTGGCGGCTCATCTCCAGTAAAAGGAATGTAAAACAGGCAGCTTACCGGATATTAGTAGCAGATGATTCTTTACTACTCCAAAAAAATCAGGGTAATGTGTGGGATACAAAAAAAGTATTATCAAGCCAATCAATCCAGATACCTTTTGCCGGTAAAAAAATGTCTTCAGTGAAAACTTACTATTGGAAGGTAATGGTATGGGATAACTATGGTGCTGTATCTTCATGGAGCAAACCTGCAAAATGGCAAATGGGATTATTATCAGTTGATGATTGGAAGGGAGCCAAATGGATAGCCTATAACAAGCTTCCTGATTCGCTGTATTTAGTTCCTGCTATTGACGATACACGGGATAAAAGGTGGCATCAGGGAAAAGATACTTTGCCGATATTACGGAAGGCGTTTGCTGTTTTTAAACCCATTAAAAAAGCCACCGCATTTATAACAGGGCTTGGGCAATTTGATCTCAGTTTGAACAGTGTAAAGGTTGGTGACCATTTTTTAGACCCCGGATGGACAAAGTATGATAAACATGCTTTATACGTAACATTTGATGTTACCAACACACTAAAACAAGGCAACAATGCAATCGGTGTAATGCTTGGAAACGGATTTTATTACACCCCGGGCGAGCGATACCATAAGTTGAAGGGGGCATTCGGATATCCCAAAATGATTTGCCGGGTGGTACTGGAATATCGGGATGGGAGCGTAGAAAATATTGTCAGTGATGAAACCTGGAAGGCTACTCCTGGTCCGGTTACCTTCTCCAGTATTTATGGGGGCGAAGATTATAATGCCAATTTAGAGCAACATGGCTGGAATAGCGCCGGTTTTGATGACCATAACTGGCAGCAGGCTATAGTTGTTGATGGCCCCCCTAAACTGGAAGCACAGATGCAGTATCCCCTAAAAATATTTGATGAGTTTTCTCCTATAAAAATCACTCATCCCAAGCCTGGTGCATGGGTATATGATATGGGGCAAAACGCATCGGCTATACCGAGTATAATTGTTAAGGGTAATAAAGGGGCGGTTGTAAAAATAACCCCTGCAGAATTATTGGATAGTGATGGTCTGGTTACGCAAAAAGCAATTGGTACACCCGTTTATTTCAATTATACGCTTAATGGCGTTGGAACAGAAACGTGGCATCCCCAATTTATGTATCATGGATTCAGGTATATCCAGATAGAGGGAGCTGTTCCAGAAAAGGAAATGAATTCTGGTGCGCTTCCGGTAATATTGGATATTAAAAGTTTGCATACCCGAAATAGTGCTCCTACTATAGGCACATTCTCCTGCTCCAATGATTTGTTTAACCGGGTATTTAAACTGATTGATTGGGCTATCCGCAGCAATACAGCCAGCGTTTTTACAGATTGCCCGCATCGCGAAAAATTAGGCTGGCTGGAGGAAGCTTATTTAGTGGGAAGTTCTATCAGGTATAACTATGATATTGCCACCCTATGCCGCAAAGTAGTAAGGGATATGATCAAATCGCAAACAGCAGATGGGCTGATCCCAGATATTGCACCTGAATATGTTGAGTTTAGCAAAGGATTCCGTGACTCGCCGGAGTGGGGCAGCAATGGTATTATTTTGCCCTATTACATCTACCAATGGTATGGCGACCAGCAGGTATTGGCAGGAAGTTATGATATGATGACCCGTTATGTGGCTTATCTGGAAAAGTCAAAGGATCATATCCTTTACCATGGACTTGGTGATTGGTATGACATCGGACCGAATGGGCCTGGCGAATCGCAACTAACACCTAAAGGAATTACAGGAACGGCAACTTATTATTATGATCTTACCCTGCTTGCAAAAATAGCGCACGTTTTGGGTAAAACGGATGATGAAAAGAAGTATACAAATTTAAGTGAAGAAGTTAAAAAGGCATATAACCACACTTTTTTTAATAAACAAACCAACCAATATGGTACTGGCAGCCAGGCCGCGAATGCTATGTCGGTATATATGGGCTTGGCTGATTCAGCAAATAAAGAGAAGGTTGTAAATAATATTGTTAAGGATATTCGTGATCATAATAACAGGATCACGGCTGGTGATATTGGTTACCGGTATTTGCTTCGTGTTTTGGATGATGCCGGACGATCAGATGTGATTTTTGATATGAACAACCGAACCGATGTTCCAGGTTATGGATATCAGCTGGCGCAGGGTGCGACGGCCCTTACAGAATCGTGGCAGGCAAATACAACCTCTTCCAATAATCACTTTATGCTTGGGCATTTAATGGAATGGTTTTATAGCGGCCTGGGTGGCATAAAACCAGCAGATAACTCCGTAGCCTTTCAAAACATATTGATCAGGCCTGAGCTTGTTGGTAATATATCAGAAGTTAAAACGAGTTATTTATCACCCTATGGATTAATTTCCAACGAATGGAAAAAAACTGTGCATTCCTTTTATATGCATACCCAAATACCGGTAAATACCACTGCCATAATTTATTTACCAGCCAGTAAAAATAGTTTGATCAGTGAAGATGGTAAAAGTGTACTAAACCGGAATAATTTAAAACTGCTCGGGTTTGAAAAAGGCAAAGCCCTGATTCAGGTTGGATCAGGACGTTATTCATTTGCTGTTAAATAATACAGTAGCCTATGCTTTTGTAACATAGGCTACTGTATTATTATACTTTTGGATGATTTATAGCGGTTTCACCGGGCTTCCTGTCCAGTCTGTTCCAGGTGATAGTCGTTCACCTTTCATCACCAGCGACAATGCTTCCAGTTTAGTATCATCACCTACTTCGCTGTCATATAGAATGATTGTTCCGGCACCGATACTGCTTCGTGCACCAATTTTGATGGAGCCAACCTTCATTACCCTATCTTCAAACAAGTGAGTTTGCGGTCCGCAATCTGAATTAAGAGCAGCATCAGTACCGATACTAACCATATCAAATTCGGTGATATCGGTGGTATTCATCCATACCCGTTTACCTGTTTTTACGCCAAGCAAGCGCATCATCAATGGTAACCATGGTGTACCTTGCAAGTATTCAAGTAGAAAGGGAATGGAAAGTGCCTCGTAGGTGGATGTAATTGCTTCACTTCGCCAAACATTCCAACTCCACATAGGGCGTTGTTTGGCTTTATATCTGCCTATAAAAACCCACTTTAAAAATACCGTAAATAAAAATGCCGGTATACCCATGTAAAACAGGTAATAAAATGGGAAGTATAAAATGATTTTCCATAAAGGTTCGTCAACTATAAGGTCGTGGCCATAAGCTATGAAAAGGATGGAGAAACAGATAATTGCACTTTCAGGTAATATAATACGGATAAATTCCACCGTTCCACGCGCAAGTCTCCGGAGTGGTTTTGGTTTGATAGTAAGCTCGGGTGGGAACGGGTTACTTTCCTGCCTGCGGGGTAGTGGAATTGCCGGTGATCCGAACCAATCCCGGGCATTATTAGCTCCGGTTTGCTGCTCACTTGGTGGTGTTGATAATACGCCAATAAGCATATTGCCCTTTAAATGGTACCCCTGTGGTATCAATGCACTGTTACCTACAAAGCTAAAACCATCAATAGTTGTTTGGCTCAGCATCAATTGCTGACCGCGAACATCGGCCTCGCCCAGGGTAACGGCATCCGCCACAAATGCGCCATCGCCTATGGCAAGCAGGGGATGGGTAACACTACTTGCTGTTGATATCTCTGTTTCTTTCCCAATTTTGGCTCCCAAAGCTCTAAAAAAACTAGCTATAAATACAGTTGCATAAATAGGGTGCAGTACGATCAGACTCAATGACATGAGTTGATCTGCAAACCATTTACGAACATAGAACATGCTATAAATGGGATATTTGCCTGGTTTAATATTGCGTTGCAGCAATCGCGTAAGTAATATGGTTTCTGCCGCAAAAAGTACAATGTATATCAGGGCCAGTACAGGAGCTCCAATCATATAAGTGAAGTCATAATCACTGGCAGCATTATCCAGTTTATTGATAGAAATGATGGTTGGCAGTAAAGGAAGCAGGATAATGATGGGGAACATCATGATAGAAAGTGTGAAGATAAGCTTATACTTTCTGCGTGTACTTGCCGAAACAGGTAAGGGCTGCGGCAGATCTTCGATCTCCTTTTTCTCCTTAAACTGGGCCGGGCTTCCCTGCCAAACTTCACCAGCTTTTATGGTTTTGCCCGGTTGCAGATGGCTCAGGTCCATTAGCTCGCCCCAATCTTGTATCTCGCTATCACCAGAAATTACTGCGCTGCTGCCAATATAGGCATGATCACCTAAAACTATAGTGCGCAGTTTTAACATGCCATCTTCCACTATGGCGTTGTTAAGGCTGGTGTTTGAACTGATGCTAACATCATTACCTATACTGATTAGGTCCTCTGCACCGAAGCTAAAATCACTTATCTGGGCATCAGGAGCTATCTTCATTCCAAGCATGCGCAGATAGACCGGATATAGTGGCGTTCCGTTTAAAAATTGTGCCGGTACCAGGCGCTGCATGGTTTTTACAAACCACCACCTAAAATAATAAGTACCCCATAAAGGATAATCGCCGGCTTTAAATTTGCCTATAATCAATCGTTTTGCAGTAATGGAAATGACTGTAAATATGGGCGGTATAAAAGCAAAAAGCACTAATGAAGTTAAAATAGAATAGCCCACGTTGCTGGTTTCCTGGTCAACATAATAATAACCTAAGTAGGGAATAAATATTTGAAACGCGAATAAACCAAATATCACCAGTAAAGCTACAGATTGTGCCAGCCAGCACGTTGCATAGCGCCACAGCGGAATTTTATTGAAAATGTGAGGTTCCTTTTGTTTCTCTTCTGTTTGCTGCTCCCAGTTAGTAATCAAAGCACTCAAAGGCCTGTGCAGGTAAACATCTTTTAAGGATACCTTGGGTAGGGCTGCATCACGACGTAGCTGGGATACAAAACCGGCAGCTAATAACGAGTGGCCGCCAAGATCATTAAAGAAATCCATCGAGGCATCAATGGTTTTATTAGGAAATATCCGATGCAGTATGGTCATAATACGATCAGCAATCGGAGCGTTCATGTCCAGCGCTTCCTGTTCTGCATTAGCAGCGCCTGTGGTAAGAGAGTCAGGTACAGGTAAGGCTTTGCGGTTAATTTTACCGCTTGGCATGCGCGGCATTAAGGGCAGACTTATAATAGTATTAGGCACCATGTACGATGGCAGGCTTTTGGTCAGTTCCAGCCTGAAATCGTTTTCATCAATATTGATCATACCCTCGGTTACCACGTAACCAACCAAATGTTCCTGACCAAGGCTGTCTTTTTTTACGGCAACCGCTGCCGATGCAACTCCCGATAGCTGGTTAAGCTTTGCTTCAATTTCGCCTAACTCAATGCGATAACCACGCAGTTTTATCTGATCGTCAATACGGCCGTACATATCCACATTGCCCTCTTTGCTGATCACCGCAATATCACCGGTGCGGTAAAGCCTGTTGCCGGGTAATGCGGATAAGGAGGCGGGCTTATCAACAAATTTTTCCTGGGTAAGCTGCGGCAGCTTTACATAGCCATCAGATAATCCGGGACCGGTTATGATCAGTTCACCGGCTTCGCCGGCCGGTAAAATATTCAAAGCCTCATCAACAACAGCAAGGTTATAGTTAGGTAAGGGCTGCCCGATAATAATTTGATCGCCTCTGTTTAATGGCGCCATAGTGGCTGTTACCGTAGTTTCGGTGGGGCCATAACTATTAAAAAAATGTATGCCTGGTTTAGCCCATTTGGCCAGTACCTGGGGGGTGCATGCCTCGCCACCCGAATTAACCAATCTTAATAGGGGCACATCATCGTCCATTACTGCAAGCAGACTGGGTACAGCATGTAATATGGTAATATGCTCTTTCTTTAACGTGTCACTAAGTTCATCAATAGCTTTTGAGGTGGTGTTGTCGGCCACCCATAAAGTAGCGCCAACAAAATAGCTGATCCAGGTTTCCTCGCACCACATGTCAAACGATACCGAAAAGCCCTGATAAACTTTATCATCGTTATGGATATCAATAACCGATTGCTCGGATCTTACTAAATGGCAAATTTGTTTATGGCTTATTAATATACCCTTTGGCTTGCCGGTACTTCCTGAGGTGTACAATACATAAGCCGGATCCTGGGGCTTAGGGCCTGCTAGATCATCATTAGATATAGTAATGCCATTTATGGCAGATGATTGCTGAGGTCGTGAGGGTACCTGTAACAGCAGGCAATCCGTATTTAACTTTTCCTGGCTAAAACAAGCAACCGCGCCAACTTCCTTCATGATCACCTCAACTCTTTCGGCTGGGATCTCCCTGTCAACAGGCACATAAGCAGCTCCCGATTTTACAATACCCAGTATGGCAGCATGCAGGTGTAAGCCGCGTGGCCACCAAATACCCACACTGGCATTACGGCCAATGCCCTGCCCGGTTAAATATGCAGCGATCTCATCGCTCCAATGATCAAGCTCGGCATAGGTTAATGTTTGATCGTGAAATATTAGCGCGGCTTTGTTCGGATAGTTTTGGACTGATAATGAAAATAGATCAACAAGGGTTTCTTCTCTGATCAAATCAGGGCGTTCGTCGCCAATAATAATACTTAAGTTACTCATAAAAATAGACAGCCATCAAAGGCTTAGGATTTGATCAATATAGGCTTAATACAGCTAATAACAAGAATAAGTTTAATATCATATAAAATTTATTTTATATGAGGACTAAACAGCCGGTTTTATATCAGAAACAATGTTTTTATATACCCTTTTGTAATAGACTAAATATGGAGTAATTGTATAACAAAAGGTTTAATCTGATGGTACATTTAAGCAGAAATATTAGTTTCAGGTGGGGCAATACTGTAACAATATTGTTCACTTACCTTACTGTTTATACCGTTAACAAAAATGTTACCTGAATAATAACTGGAATAATAAAGGTTTTTATCAATTTCGCTCATCCTGCTAACACAACCGGGGCAATCTGCCTGCCTCAAATACCCCGGTCATTTACATTTTAACCGAATCATTTATTGGTTTTTTAACTAATATCATCTCCATTTTATAGGGGATGATGAACATGTTTTTAATATGGACAGGAGTCGCGTTTTTTTATTTATTTCCCTGTTGTTTTGTTTGCCTGTATTTACCCGGGCTCAAAATAATAAGTCAAACAATTTACCACCGGTTGTTCAACCGGATACCAGCAAAAATGTGCTGATCATTCTGCTAAATCCAAATGCTGCGGGAAAGGACAGTTCCGGTCAGTTTTTAACGCTTGAGCAATGTGTTGATTATGCTATGCAACATCAACCTGCATTAAATAAAGCTTTAATAAATGTATCTGTTACTAAGGCTACTAATGCTATAAGTTTAGCAGGATGGCTCCCGCAAGCCAGTGTTTCTGGTGATTTGATCCATTACATTCAAACCTCAGGTAGCTCAAGTACAGTAACTGGAGGTACAACTACACCTGGAGGTACCTCGACCGGAGCATCAAGAGGGCAATATACCAATACTTTTATACCTGGGGTGTCTGTTACACAGGCATTGTTTAACCCAAGCCTTTTATACGCTTCCAAGAGCGCTCCGTATTTCCTGAAACAAGCTCAGCAGGTTACGGATAGTACTAAAATATTCCTCGTTTCGTCATTGAGCAAATCGTACTACAATGTATTGCTCACGCTCGAACAAATTAATGTATTAAAGGAAGATACAACCCGCCTGGGCAAAAATTTAAGGGATGCCTATCACCAGTATAAAGGTGGTATAGTGGATGAAACGGATTACGAACAGGCGGCCATCACCTTAAATAATTCTGCGGCGCAGTTAAAACAGGCTAATGAAAATGTAGTTCCGCAATATGCTGTCTTAAAGCAACTGATGGGTTTCCCTGTCGAAAAGGAATTTAACGTAAGTTTTGATACTGTACAAATGATCAAAGGTATTTATATAGATACCACGCAACAGTTACGGTACGAAAAGCGCATCGAATTTCAACAAGTTAAAACCAATAAAGATTTGCAAGGGCAACTGGTAAATTATTACCGTACCTCATATTTACCAACGCTATCAGCATTTTATAATTATAACCTGGCTTATGAGAATAACAAGTTCTCAAACCTGTTATCAAACTCATATCCAAGCTCGTTAGTAGGCTTGTCTATTAGTATACCCATTTTTACGGGTTTTTCAAGGATACATAATTTGCAAAAAGCCAAGCTGCAGCAACAGCTGATCAGTTGGGACGAAACCGCACTTAAACTGCAAATAAATAAGGAGTATACCACAGCGCTGGCCAGTTATAAGGGCAACTTTTATAATCTGCAATTATTGCAGAAAAATGTGGCAATGGCCAAGCGGGTTTATTTTGTGGTGACCCTGCAATACAAACAGGGTATTGTACCCTATTTAAATGTTATTACTGCCGAATCTAATTTAATTACTTCCGAGATAAGCTATTTAAATGCATTGTTCCAAGTGCTTTCGAGTAAGGTGGATCTGCAAAAAGCTATGGGAAGTATCTCTTATTAATATATCAAATAAAAACATGCCTCAATGAATAGAGTAATTTTAAATACCGTTTTAATCAGTTGCCTGGCAATAGCAGCCTGTAAAAGAAAGCAACCCCCGGCAAATACCGAGGTACCGGTTAATTTATTGAAGTTAAAAACACAGAACGTTTTATACTACGACAAATATCCGTCGACAACTGCTGCATTGAGCCAGGTTAGCCTGCTGCCGCAAATACAAGGAGCGATTACGGCCATATTTTTTACGGAGGGCGCTTACGTTAAAAAAGGGCAAAAGTTATATGAAATAGATGAACGGATTTATCAGGACAATTATAATGCTGCAGTTGCCAATAGAAAGGTAGCAGAAGGCACACTGGTACAATCTCAACAAGATGCCGACCGTTATGAGTACCTGAATAAATATAATGCGGTTGCCAAGCAATTATATGACCATGCGATTATTACCCTTCAAAATTCACAAAGCTCAGTTAAATCAGCAGATGAAGCGGTTAAAAGTGCCCGGACTAATTTGCAATATGCCATTGTAACCGCGCCGTTTGATGGTACCATAGGTTTTAGCCAGGTAAAGCTGGGCAATGTGGTTACCCCGGGTACAACAGTATTGAACACTATTTCGACCAATGATCCTATTGCAGTTGATTTTATTGTTAACGAAAAGCAATTGTCTCGTTTTGAGAAACTACAAACCAACAAACCGGTTACCGATTCATTATTTACCATTTTACTGCCCGATAACACTTTATACCCATATACCGGGAAAATTTCGGTGATTGATCGTGCAGTTGATTCGCAAACCGGAGCCATCAGGATACGACTTGTATTTGCAAATCCTAAAAATAGTTTAAGAGTGGGGATGAGTTGTGTGGTGAGAGTACATAATGAAGAAACCACACCGCAAATGGTACTACCCAACAAAGCGGTGGTAGAGCAAATGGGTGAGTATTTTGTATTTGTTGCCCGGGATAGCGTAATCAACAATCCAAAAGCGCAATCAGACACCGGAAAAATCAAGCATAAACTGCTGGCGGTACAAAAAAAGGTGCAAATAGGTCAAACCATCGGACCTAACGTCATTATAAAAAGCGGTGTAGACCCAGGCGACAGGATAGTGACAGACGGCGTTCAATCGCTTCATGATGGTTCGCAAATTACTACAGCTAATAAGGTAGGTCCATCAGGTGGTAAAGGCGGCCGCGGATAAGTAAATGATTTACACAGACCATGGTCTGTATTTAAATTAAAGTATGATAGCTAATACCTTCATTAAAAGACCCATAACGGCAATAGTTATATCTATTGTGCTGGTAATTACCGGTACTGTATGTATATTGCTTTTACCTATAGATCAATACCCGGATATTACCCCACCAATTGTGCAGGTAAACGGCCAGTTTACTGGTGCCGACGCGCAAACGGTTGAGCAAACGGTAGCCACACCTATTGAAGAACAGGTAAACGGTACTCCCGGTATGGAATACATGCAAAGCAACAGTACCAATAACGGGCTGATGTCAATGAACGTAACCTTTAAAATAGGTACCGATATTGATGTTGCCGCGCTTGATGTGCAAAACCGGGTTAGTATTGCCACACCTTTATTGCCGGCTGTTGTAAGCCGTTTAGGGTTAACCGTACGTGCACTAAACCCAAGTATGCTGATGATGGTGGCTATTTATGCACCAAAAAACTCACATAACATCACCTTTTTAGATAATTATACGAATATTTTTATACAGGATGCATTGTTACGTGTTCCGGGTGTGGGGAGTATCAACCGATTTACGGATGATTTCAGTATGCGTATCTGGATGAATCCTGAAAAAATGGCTGCCTATAGTTTAACACCCTCTGATGTTATTGCTGCCCTTAATGCCCAGAACGTACAGGTAGCCGCCGGAACTGCCGGTGTGCCTCCACAGGCATCCAGCCAAACCTATGAGTTGGGTATCCTGGTTAATGGCAGGCTGAGTAAAGTATCTGAGTTTGAAAACATCGTTGTAAAAACCATCCCAACTACAGGTGCATTGGTTTATATGAAGGATATTGCCCGGGTTGAGCTGGGTAAATTCACTTTCTCCAGTAATTCCTTTGTTGATGGGCACCGGGCTTCTTATTTGCAGATCTATCAGGCCCCGGGCAGTAATGCTCTTGCTACAGCAAAAGGTATATATGATGAGCTAGCCAAATTAAGGCAAACTTTCCCGGCTGATGTGGAATACAGCGTTCCCTTTGAATCGGTTACCGTGGTAAAAGTTTCTATGCAAGATGTGGTGGGTACCTTGTTAAAAACATTAGGTCTGGTGGCTGTTGTGGTATTTCTTTTCCTTCAAAACTGGCGTTCAACATTAATCCCGGTGTTGGCTATTCCTGTGTCTATTTTTGGTACGTTCTGCTTTTTTATCCCATTAGGTTTTACCATCAATACATTAACCATGTTTGGCTTTGTGCTGGCCATAGGTATTGTGGTGGATGATGCCATTATTGTGGTAGAGGCGGTACAGCATTATATCGACCATGATAAAATGTCGCCTAAGGAAGCTACCTATCAGGCCATGAAGGATATATCGGCGCCTGTTGTGGCTATTGCACTCATTCTGGCGGCGGTGTTTGTTCCGGTAGGTTTTATTCCGGGCATTGTTGGGCGTTTGTATCAGCAGTTTGCTATAACCATTGCTATATCTGTAATGATATCGGCATTTATCGCCCTATCATTAACCCCGGCGCTTTGTACGTTATTGTTAAAACCTACTGATACCAGTAAAAAAGCCAGCGGCTTAACTAAATTGTTCAATAGGTTTAACGCCTGGTTTGACAGGGTTACAGCCCGGTATACTAATGGTGTGAAAAGTAGTATTAAAGGTGCCCGGTATATTATTATTTTACTGCTGTGCATTTGCGCGGGAGCTTACTTTATGTTCCAGCAAAAGTCGTCTGGATTTATACCTTCTGAGGACGATGGAAACTTGTACGTTACCTTCCAGCTGCCTCCGGCATCATCGACTGCGGCTTCGGTTGATGTGATGGCGAAGTTGATGCACGTAATAGGTACAACCCCGGGTGTTGCACATTACGCCGCATTATCTGGCCTTAACGTGGTGACCAATGCAAGTAACTCCAACAATGGTACCATTTATTGCCAGCTGGCGCCCTGGGACGATCGCACAAAATCAAGTGAGCAGGTACCCGGTATTATCAGCGTTTTGCAAAAGCGTATAGCCGATGCGGGTATAAACAATGCTAATGTTCAAGTAATACAGCCGTCGCCATTACCGGGGGTTGGAACAACCGTTGGATTTAGCATGCAGATAGAGCAGCGTAGTACAACAGATGATGTTCATGCTTTTGAAACAGTGGTCAATAATTTTGTAACCGAAGCCAATAAAAATCCGGCGATTAGCAAGGCATTCAGCTTTTTTACTGCTCATACGCCAAACGTTAATTTAACAGTCGATAGGGAAAAATGCGAAAAGCTTGGGGTTAATATATCCGACGTATTTACTACCATACAGGCTTATATGGGTAGTTTATATATTAATGATTTTACTACCTATAATCGTACCTTTCATGTGGTTGTACAGGCTGATACCGCATTCAGAACCGCGGTGTCTGATATGGATAAATATTATGTGCGCAACCAGGCAGGTACTATGGTGCCACTTGGAACGCTGATCAGCTACAAACCAACAGAAGCAGCCCCGCTGATATCGCACTTTAACATTTTCCGCACGGCCGAAGTTGACGGATCATCAGCCGATGGATATAGCAGTAGTCAGGCATTGTCAGCGTTGGAGGAGTTAGCTGCCAAAAAATTACCGGAAGGTTATACCTATGAATTCTCGGGTTTAAGCTATGAGGAAAAAAAGGCGGGTTCAACCACCATTTATATCTTCCTATTCTCCATAACCTTTGTGTTTCTTTTCCTTGCAGCGTTGTATGAGAGCTGGTCGGTGCCTTTTTCGGTATTACTTGCGGTTCCGGTGGGCGCTTTTGGTGCCATACTTGCCCTGTTGTGTGTGCCGGGCCTTACCAATAACGTTTATGCGCAGATAGGTTTGATAACGCTCATAGGTCTGGCAGCCAAAAACGCCATCCTGATTGTGGAGTTTGCTAAGGTGCGGGTAGACAGGGGCGAGGATCTTTTACAATCAACGCTTGACGCGGTAAGCCTTCGTTTACGTCCAATCATCATGACCTCGCTTGCATTTATTTTAGGCGTATTACCATTAGTATTGGCAACAGGCGCAGGCGCGGTAGCCCGTAGAACAATAGGTTTTACCGTATTGGGAGGGATGCTTGCCGCTTCAACACTGGCCATATTTATAGTTCCGGTGCTGTATGTGGTGATTACCCGTTTATCATACGGTAAGGCAAAATTGGATTACCTGAAAGCAAACCATGAGGAACTAATGGAAAAAGCCCGGAAGGTAGAGGAACAGAATATCGATCCTGAGTTAGAGTACGAGATACAAAAATCACGTGACCTCAGTAAACCCGATCATATATGATTGCTAATACATTTATAAAGCGGCCGGTAACTGCAATCGTTATATCTGTTGTATTAATGATATCGGGAACTATTTGCCTTTTTAACCTGGCGGTAGATCAATATCCTAATATATCCCCGCCAAGTGTTTCCGTTAACGGATCATATACCGGCGCGGATGCTCAAACGGTTGAACAAACGGTTGCTATACCTATTGAAGAACAGATAAATGGTACGCCAGGCATGGAGTACATGCAAAGCACCAATACCAATAGTGGTGGTGTGGGTATCCGGGTGACCTTTAATATTGGTACCAACGTCCAAATTGCTGCACTAAACGTGCAAAACAGGGTTGGTATAGCCGGACCTGTACTGCCCGCAGTGGTAAGTAAGTTAGGACTAACAGTACGGGCAAGTAACCCTGATCAGTTAATGCTGGTTGCTATTTACTCACCAAAACGTTCACATAATATTACCTTTCTTGATAATTATACCAATACCTTTATCAAGGATGCCATATTACGGGTGCCAGGAGTGGGCGATGTAAGCGCACGTACGGACGTGTTTAGTATGCGCATATGGATGAACCCGGATAAGATGGCATCCTATCACTTAACACCCGCTGATATAACCAGCGCCTTAGACGCACAAAATGTTTATGTTGCGGCCGGTTCCGCAGGTGCGCCGCCTCAAAACTCCAACCAATCGCACGAAATAGGTATCCTGGTGAACGGTATGCTGAGTAAGCCATCTGAATATGAAAAGGTTATTGTAAAAACTATTCCGGCAACGGGCGAGTTGGTCTATCTGAAGGATGTGGCCCGAGTTGAGTTGGGCAAGTTTACGTTTTCAAGTAACGCATTTGTTGACGGTAACCGTTGTTCAACCATCCAGGTTTATCAATCGCCCGGTAGTAACGCGCTTCAAACGGCCGAGAATGTTTATGCTGAACTGGCAAAATTAAAAAAAGCCTTCCCGGCTGATGTAGACTATACTGTACCTTATGAATCGGTTACTATTATCAAAGTTTCCATGAATGAGGTGGTTGGTACCTTGTTAAAGGCATTGGGACTGGTTGCTATTGTGGTGTTCCTATTCCTGCAAAACTGGCGGGCAACATTGATCCCTATTTTTGCTATCCCTGTTTCTATCCTGGCTACTTTTTGCTTCTTTATACCATTAGGCTTTACCATTAATACACTCACCATGTTTGGTTTTGTGCTGGCCATAGGTATTGTGGTGGATGATGCCATCATCGTGGTGGAGGCGGTGCAACATTATATTGACGATCAGCATATGTCGCCCAAGGAAGCTACTTATCATGCCATGAAAGAGATTTCGGCGCCGGTGGTCGCCATCGCGCTTATCCTGGCCTCTGTGTTTGTGCCCGTAGGTTTTATACCCGGAATAGTGGGCCGCCTGTATCAGCAATTTGCTATTACCATTGCTATATCGGTTATGTTTTCGGCATTTATAGCATTGTCATTAACACCAGCCTTATGTACGCTGCTGTTGAGGCCAAGTCACATCAATAAAAAATCATCAAACTGGCTCGATAAGTTCTTTTATCATTTCAACTCCTGGTTTGACAGGATAACCTACAAATACTCCAATGGAGTAAAACGGAGTATAAAACATTCTAAATATGTGGTTATTATGCTGGTGTGTATTTGTGTGGGTGCATACCTTTTATTCAAAGCCAAGCCATCCGGATTTGTACCTTCTGAAGATGGTGGTCGCCTTTATATTACCTATCAATTACCTGAAGCTTCGTCAACAACGCAGTCTGTAAACGTGATGGAAAAGCTGATGAAGATTGTTAGCTCAACTCCGGGTATATTACATTACACGGCCATATCGGGTTTTAACATATTGAACGGTGGAGCAAACTCCAATAATGGTTCCATGTTCTGTATGCTTACACCGTGGGATGAACGTACCACCAAGGGAACCATGATGCCCGGCATTATGGATGTGATTAAAAAACGGGTTGCCAAGGCGGGTATAAAAAACGCTAATGTGGTAGTAATTCAACCACCACCGATAAGGGGTATTGGACTTGCGGCTGGCTTTAGCATGCAAATTGAACAAGGAAGCTCAACAGACGATATATATGCCTTTGAAAAAACGGTGCAGAAATTCGTAGCCGAAGCACATAAGATACCTGCCATATCAACCTCATTCAGCTATTTCTCGGCACATACACCAAGTTATGAACTAACTGTGGATAGGGAAAAATGCGAAAAGCTTGGTGTTAGCATATCGGATGTATTTTCAACTATGCAGGCTTATATGGGCAGCCTTTTTGTAAACAACTTTACTTTATATAACAGAACTTACCATGTTGTTGTACAGGCGGATACCGCATATCGTGCGCTGATATCAAACATGAACAAATATTACGTACGCAACCAGGTAGGTGATATGGTGCCGCTAAGTACTATTATTAGCTATAAACCTATTGTGGCTGCTCCGCTTATTTCGCATTTTAATATTTTTCGCTCGGCAGAGGTTGATGGTTCAATCCCCGAAGGCTATAGCAGTGGGCAGGGGATAGATGCCTTAAAAGCCTTAGCTGCAAAAGTACTGCCCCGTGGGTACACTTATGAGTTTTCGGGCCTGAGTTATGAAGAGATAAAGGCGGGTTCGGTTACGGTGTACATCTTTATTTTTTGTATTGTTTTTGTATTCCTGTTTCTGGCAGCGTTATATGAAAGCTGGTCGGTACCATTCTCGGTAATGCTGGCGGTTCCGGTTAGTGCATTTGGTGCCATACTTGCCCTAATCTGTATACCCCCGCTTACCAATAATGTATACGCGCAAATTGGATTGATCACTTTGATCGGTTTATCCGCAAAAAACGCGATCCTTATTGTTGAATTTGCTAAGATCAGGGTTGACAGAGGCGAAGAGCTGATAAAATCAACGCTGGAGGCTGTTAGACTGCGTTTAAGGCCAATTATCATGACATCCATGGCATTTATTCTTGGGGTATTGCCGCTTGCCCTTGCTACGGGTGCTGGCGCTGCTTCCAGAAATACCATTGGCGTAACTGTTTTAGGCGGAATGATAGCTTCGTCTACACTATCCATATTTATAGTGCCTGTGCTTTTTGTTTTGTTCACCCGCTTTTCTTATGGTAAAAAACAATTGGACTGGTTGCAGGAACATCACGAAGAACTGATGGAAAAGGCTAAAAAAGTGGAAGAGCAAAACATTGACCCAGAATTGGAATATGATATCATGATGGCTCATGTCGAAAATAAATCATCCCGTGAGGAGCATGAAAAAAATAACGAGGATAAAGGCAATAACCCTAAAAATTAAAACTTATGAAGAGTGTTCAATTAATATCACATGGATTAAGAAGGATCAATTATTTGTATAATAAAAAACTTTCAAAGGAACTATCAGCTTTTGAATTGGATCATCATTTTGAAGTATTGCTTGTACTGGCAACCCAGGAGAAGCCAGTAACGCAGAACAAATTAGCCGAGCTATTGCAAATTGATAAATCGCGCACGGCAGTAATTGTTTTTGACCTGGAGAAGCGCGGATTGGTACAAATAAAGATAAATCCTGATGACAGAAGGCAGCATTATGTTTCACTTTCCCCAACCGCATTAACTTCCATACCTAACATCAAAGTAAGCATTGAAAAGATTAATCAGTTGGCAGAAGCCGGTATAGAACAACAAAAATTAAGTACCTTTTTTGAAGTGTCTGAAATGATACAGCAAAACCTGATAAAAAGAGATGGTTAAAAAATGTTGGGTATAACTACCAATAAAAGGCACTCTATGCGGGCGTTGAATATACCCCTGAGTTATAATCTGATTTAAATTGGTTATAATCTTTTTTTACCTGCTTAGCGTATTTTATTGCATATTTTAATAATGGTTCCTGCCAGTTAGTTCGTTTACCAAAGGCCATTAGCTCATCAATAGTAGCTGATTTTTGTATACCTCCGCTTCGTATCTGTGCCGATGCTGTTAGTACGGCCATATCAGTAATTACCTGCTTTAAACATTGATACTGATCATCAATTGATGCAAAATTAATTTTATCAGCAGTGGACTGCATCTCCTGAAGTACATAAGCATTGTCCTTAAATACCGTAGTACTCAGTAATGCGGGTGAAATATTTTGCATTCTGTATTTAACGGATATAACGCGTGTTGCCTGCGAATCCCAATTAGGCTGAGGCACGGGGTTGTAGGGTGCCAATGAAGATTTCACCCCCTGTTTCATGTCCATCAGTAATAAGCCACCGTCGTTTTTGATACTTTGCAATAAAAACAGGTAACGTTTTAGTCCAATACTGCCGGTACCAACTACCCGGAACGCGGCATCTATAACTTTATAATGATTAGGCCACTCTTTTGTTTTTTTTACCCAATCTGACAGATGCTGAATTAAATCTTTCTTCAATCCTTTTTCTAGCTCAAAATGAGTTTTGTTATCAATTTTTATTTTATAGCGCCTGCTTTTTGAATCTATTTGCTTAATAGCGAGTTTCTTCTCTTTTCGGTCTTTGACTGTTTTTAAAAATAGTTTGACCACTCCTTCAGCTGTTCTTGGGTCTATGTACCTCGCCTTACCCAAACTAAGCGTACGGGAATAGGTTTCTAAAAATAGCTTAGCCATTTCAGTTGCTTCTGATGATTTAATTTTCAATGTATCAAATGCAACAAAAATACTGGTGATCACTCTTGATATTTCCCAATTTACAAAGGCCAGTGAAGATTCATCAAAATCGTTCAGATCAAAGTAAACCATTCTGTTGTTGCCTTTAAAACTGCCAAAGTTTTCAAGATGAAGATCGCCGCAGATCCAGGTTAATGGAAAATCAGGTGATGTTTTTATTGAGGCAAAATCCTCATAGAATAAATGACAAGTACCACGAAAAAAGCGGAAAGGGCTTTCTAGCATCGCCTTATACTTTAACTGTATCATGTCTGGAAGAAGATCTTTGTTAAACTCTTTAATTCTGTCAGCAAGTTTTTTCATAACTACTTAATATACATTAGGTGTATGGTTTGTATTACAGGAGGGGTGTTTTAAAGGCTAACGAACTTGAAAATTGCTTTACACAGATAATTTACCATTCAAATGATAATATGGATTGATTCACGACCAACCACTCGTTAAATGCATGAAGGTTGCTCTCTCTGCCATAAATTTCAAACTCCAGAATCATTTGTGTGTCTGAACGCAGGACTTTTAATTTATTCAAATTTAAACTTAAAGTTTTTGACT
Organism: Mucilaginibacter sp.; assembly: GCA_030445275.1. Taxonomy (GTDB): domain Bacteria; phylum Bacteroidota; class Bacteroidia; order Sphingobacteriales; family Sphingobacteriaceae; genus Mucilaginibacter. The sequence goes on along the minus strand of JAUCSE010000058.1, from coordinate 78,919 downwards.
GATCGGTAAACTGAGTGATTTCGCATATTGTCCTGAACGTTATTGTATAGTATCTGTGCTGGTATCTGTCGTCTATCCAAAACTGTATAAAATCTAACGCATACAATATTATCAGGGCCAAAATAAGCGAGATGCCGGCCAGTAGGTATTCGCCTATGCCTATCATCATACCAAGTGCAGCAGCTACCCAGATGGAAGCGGCAGTAGTGATGCCCGTTACAGAAGAATTATTACGGAATATAACCCCTGCACCCAGAAATCCTACGCCTGTTATAATGTTAGCGGCTATCCTGTCCCGATTAGCTTCAACCCCAAGCAGGTACGATGCAATGGTAAAAAGGGTGGCACCAAAGCAAATTAAAGCTAATGTTCTGAATCCGGCCGATTTACCCCTTATTTCTCTTTCAATACCTAAAAGACAACCAATTAAAACGGATAAGGCCAGTTTTAATATTTCATGGCCATACAATCCACCGGAAGCACTTATGTTAAAGTAGTTTGGCAACTGAAATTATTTTAAAGTAAATAATAGGTTCTTATATGAAGATATAAATTAAAAATCAAAAGCGCTTCAGTCAATAAATTTATATTTATATCCAAAATAAGAAAAGCAGGTATTATTGAATACCTGCTTTCTTATGCATTGTTAATAGATGAAAATCATTCATGTAATACAAGAATAGCCTTGACCGATTTATTCATAACCTGGTTAACCGTGCTTCGGGTAAATAAACGGTAAACAATATTGTGGGTATGTTTAACCACACACAATATATCTGTTTCGTGCGATTCGATAAAATCAATAATGCCGTTTAATGGACTGCTGTTACTGATGTAATTAAATTCCAGCTCGGTGTGTGTAATCAGTTCGCTTAGTCTAGCTTCACCTGCTTGAATATGTTTGTCGTCAGGGTTTTCGGCAACATACAGTACATTCATTTTTTCTGATCCAAAGGCCCTTACCATTTCATTTAGCGCGTTTACATCATCAGCAGATAACCGGGTTTCAAAATCTGTAGCCAAGGTGATCATAGGGGTTTTTGAAAATTTACTTTCCAGGGGAATAATCAGTGTAGGTGTTTTTACTTTGGTAACCATTATGCTGGCGTTGCTGCCAACAATCCCAGTGATGCCGGTAGAACCGGTAATACCCATAACCAATAATTCAACCGGATTTGAATCAACATATCGGGTAATCACATTTTTTAAAAAGCCAACATCACAAAGGGTGGTGACGTTAACTGAGGCATAAGCCTCCTGCTCACTAAATACTGCTGCCCACTCCCTTAGTGCCTGTCTTTTATTGTTGTAATAATCTTCAATGAAAATTGCGTTATAGGTACTGTTGTTAATGCCTTCGGTAGGATGTATGGCATGTATGGCGCAAACATCCCTGTTTAACACGCTGGCCAGTTCCATTGCGTACGCCATAGCGTTGGCGGCGCTTTTTGAAAAATCAGTGGCGACAAGAATCTGTTTCATTTTTTAGTTAAATAAACAAATGGAAGAACATAAACAATAAAAGTGCTAAAATTATAGCCACCGGCAAAGTAAGCACCCAAGCCAGACCTATATTTTTTAAGGTCTTATTATTGAGGTTGCCTTTACCACCCGAAGCAACCATAGCGCCCGCTATACCGCTTGAAAGTACGTGTGTGGTGCTCACCGGCAAACCAAAGCCCGTACTAAGCCCTATGGTAGAAGCTGCCACTATCTCTGAAGTAGCCCCCTGCGCATAATTTAAATGCTCATTGCCTATTTTCTCACCAATAGTGATAACAATCCGTTTCCACCCGATCATGGTACCCAGGCCAAGCGATATGGAGATAATAGCAATTACCCATACCGGTGCAAAATCGGTTACATGTTCCAGTTCAATTACAGCTGCCTTGAGTGAGTCGTGGTCATCTTTTGACAATTTGATCTGATTGTCAGTAACCACATCTTTGATGTCTTTGATCACGCTTTCAATCTGTTTGCGGTAGCTGTAAGTTTTAGCCACATCCTTTTCGTTTTTAGCGGCGAGCGTGGTTTTGGCCACATCGATAGCACTGGTAAGTTTGATCAGTTTTTCTTTATGATCGGGATCGGCAGTAATGGTTCTGGTTAAAACCTGTTCCGTTTGGTTTAATGCCGTTAACACGGTAGCATTAGGAACCGCATGGTTTACAGCAAACCGGGCGGGCAAAAACGCGATCAGGATCAGCATAAATAAACCTACACCTTTTTGTCCGTCATTACTGCCGTGGAAAAAACTAACCAGCGTACAGGTTGTGATCAACAGAAGCCTGATCAGTATAGGTGGCCGGTCGTTTTCGCCAGCGGGGATGTGAAATAAAGAATGTGCTTGCACAACGTGCTTTAGGAACCACATCAGCAATACCGCCGCTCCAAACCCAATGATGGGAGATAAAATGAGTGATGAACCGATTTCGCCTGCTTTACTCCAGTTTACCCCACCACCGCCATAATAAAAGGTAAAACCTAAACCTGCACCAATCATAGCGCCGATCATGGTATGTGAACTGGAGCAGGGGATACCCAGGTACCAGGTGCCCAGGTTCCAGATAATGGCAGCTAGCAGAACAGCCAGCACCAGGCTGGCACCCACACCAATCGGCAGGGTCATCAGGGCATCAAGGGGGACTAGCTTTAAAATACCCATGGCTACCGTTACGCCACCCAGAAATACCCCTAAAAAATTCCAAAACCCCGACCATGGGATGGCGTATATAGGTTTCAGCGCTTTGGTATAGATCACCGTGGCAACCGCATTAGCTGTATCATGAAAGCCATTTACAAATTCAAACCCGATAACAGCCAGGATACATATTATAAAAACAAACAGCAAATAGCCGCTTAAATCAACTTCGCCAAGAAAAGGAAAGGTAACTGTAAGGAGTGAAAAATGCATAGAATTGCGTTTATAATCATTGGGCAGAGTTAACTTATTGCCTCAATGCCAAATAACCGTTTCTCAAGTTGCTTTAAAATCAATTTTAGGTTAACAATTTGTTATCAGATTAAAACTCAGATGCGCAAAGGATGTGGTGAAAAAAACGGTATAATTTCACAAGTAATACCTGATTAGGATTGAATTTTCTTGTTGAATTTATTTCGTTGGGTAGGATAATAAGTTTTTGTGAAAAAATAGAGACGTTATTTTAGGCTTTTATAAAAAGTTAACGATTAGTTTAAGGTTAATGCTGTTTAAATTGTTGTAAACACAATTTATATTGGCTTTAGTTTTTATATTTATCGTAATTTTCAGCAAAGAATAAGAAATTATCAAAAAATCACTTAAATATGGCGAAGAAAGTGTTGTTCTTCATTTGAAGAAAGGAGATATTGCTGCATTTGAGAAAATATATCAACTATACTGGTCTGGACTTTATAGCTATGCTTATAATATACTGAGAAACAAGGTGATTTGTGAGGAAATAGTGCAGGAAATCTTTTTCTCACTATGGAATAAGCGAGACGAACTAAAAATAACCCACTCCCTTAAGGCTTATTTGTTTACCGCTATTAAATTTCAAACCTTGAATTATATCAAGTCTGAAAAGGTGAAGAAGGATTATGCCGCCAGTTACACCGCCTTCGAAAAAAATTTCTTTGATAACTCCAATGAAGAGAATATTTATTTCTCCGATCTAAAAAACAAAGTCGAAAATGAGGTGTCTAAACTCCCTCAAAAATGTCAGCAAATTTATAGGCTAAGCCGGGATGAGCATCAATCAATAAAAAACATTGCTGATTTGCTTAATATTTCGCACAAAACGGTTGAAAATCAATTAACCAAGGCATTAAAGTACTTACGCTCTTCGTTAGGTGATTTTTTATTTTAAGTAATCGCTCCTTTTTCTCGATTTTCTTTCTTTTTAATGATTTTTTCATGGTTTGCTTGCCTAATTAATGGTATATGTTAATTTTTTATAAAAAAATCTTAAATGCAATAGGTGTTTATCTCTTTTGAATTGACTTACATATAGAACGCTGTAATAAATTGCAGTAAAAATGGATGCAAGATAAAGAGTTTGATAAATTAATTGATCAGTATTTAAATGGTCAGTTAAGTATGGAGGAAAAATTCAAAGTGGAGGAGTGGCTCAAACACATCGCAGATGAACGGGCATTTGATGCTTTGACGGATGTGGAAAAGAATGATTCTCAAAAAAGAACTTATGATGAATTAATGAATAGGATAGAGCCTGCCAATAACAGGGTAAGTTCGTTCTTTATAATTAACATGAGGCCATGGTTAAAAATAGCTTCATGTATAGCTTTAGTGGGTATCTTATTATTCGCCTTTAACAACCAGCTTAAGGAGCTCTTTAATATACATCAGTATGCCTCTGTTTCTAATTCAACCGGGCACATTACCAAAAGCATTCTTTCTGACGGTAGTATAGTTTGGCTAAAAGGAAACAGTAAGCTGACTTACCCACTAAAATTCAAGGGTGATTTACGCAACGTTGACCTTGATGGCGAAGCCCTTTTTGAAGTGGCTAAAGATCCTAAGCATCCCTTTGTTATTCATTGTGGTGTTTTAACCACACGTGTATTGGGAACCAGTTTTAATATTAAACATGTAAATAGTAAAATAGAGGTCAACGTTTTAACCGGGCGGGTTTTTTTAAGCTCTGCAAACGCGGGGGCTATTATATTACTACCGCATCAAAAAGCGGTATACTCTGAACAGAAGAAAATAATTACAAAAGTAGCTCATCCTATTTTAGAGGTAGCCTCGCTTACCAAAGGCACGGAGTATGATATGTTTTTTAATGATGCCACTATAGAAGAGGTTTTACAACGGGTCGAGAAAAAATTCGAAGTAAAGATCACTTGTAAAACTTCAAGATCAAGTAATATCCGCATAACTGCCGATTTTACAGATCAATCATTAACAAATACCATGAATATGATGTGTGAGGCGCTCAATCTTGACTTTAAAATGAGTGAGCGGTCTGTTACAGTAACTGATAAAACTAAACTTAACTAAATAGAAAACTAAAACAAGAAAGGCGTATGATAAAATAAAAACTCTCCATAAAAAAGCAGAGATGTTGAAGCCACCTCTGCCCTAAATTTTCCCGAATTCTTTTTTTAATAAGATAACCCATTGCTGTGGGTAAGGGATTTTTTTGTCTCATTCTATTCAAAAATCAACAAAACAAACAAATGTATGCAAAAATGTAAGGAAAAGAAAAAGGTTCTTTTAATTAAGCTAATGCGAATATCAGTTTTACAATTTATGGTTGGGATCATGCTATCAGGCGTTGCATTCGCTAATCCTGATTATGCGCAGGATATTTTAAATAAAAGGCTTTCGATCAACTTGAAAAATGTTACCCTGGAAGAAGCACTTAATAACATTAAGAATAAAGTTGAGGTTAAATTTGTTTACAGTTCAAGCATAATCCCGCTTAAAAGTAAGGTAAGCGTTAGTGCCAGTCAGGAAAAGTTAAGCGATGTACTGAACAAGATACTAGTTAAACTGGATATAGATTACAGTGTAAACGAACACAGCGGATATATCATCTTAAAAAAAAACTACGACGTAGCTTTAAATAACACAGAGAAGGATAGTGGTAACTGGATTGCTAGTATTAAGGATCATATCATTACCGGAAAAGTCACGGTTAAAGCCGACGGAACTACGTTGCCGGGTGTAAGCATACTGGTTAAGGGTACAAAGGTTGGTACGGTTACCGATATGGATGGTAATTATAAAATAACAGTTCCTAATAGTGCAAGTGTACTGGTTTTTACTTATATCAGCTTTGATACGCAGGAAGTAACGGTTGGCGAATCAAGTGTGATCAATGTACAGCTCACTCAAAATTCCAAAACACTTAGCGAGGTTGTGGTAACTGCTGCCGGTATCAAGCGCGATAAATCATCCCTGGGTTATTCGGTAAGTACAGTAAATGCCGATAAACTTGCTCAAAAATCAGAGCCCGACCCATTAAGGGCATTAACAGGTAAGGTTGCTGGTGTAAATATCCAGTCGTCGGGTGGTGTTGCCGGTGGTGGTACAAACATTACTATACGTGGTAACTCATCTTTAAATGGTAATAACCAGCCATTATTTGTGGTGGATGGTGTCCCGTTTGATAACTCCAGCTTTAGCAATGTTGGCGCTACCAGTGTTGGGGCATCGGGTGTTACCAACCGTGCCTTTGACCTCGACCCCAATAATATTCAAAGCATGACTGTGCTAAAGGGGGCAGCAGCAGCAGCCCTATATGGTTCAAGAGCGGCTAATGGGGCGGTTATTATCACCACCAAATCAGGAAAAAAACAAAGCCGCAAGGGTACCGAGATCACTTACAGTACATCTTACGCCTTTGAAAATGTAGCGGGTCTTCCTGATTATCAAACAAGCTACGGGCAGGGTACCAATAATGATTACAGGCAAGGCGTATATGCATCATGGGGACAACCTTTTGCGGGCGTTCCAAGTATATTACCAACCCGGTTAACTATTCCGCAGCAATTAACCAGGCAGTTTAGTTCAGCAGTATTTCCACAATTTTATGAGGCCGATGGGGTTACACCTATCCAGGTTCCGTATAAATCATACGCTAAAGAAAATGTAAAAAACTTTTTTCAAACAGGAAGTGTGTATGAAAACGCTGTCAATATAACCTCGGGCAGCGAAAAAGGAAATTTCACCGCCGGTTTATCCAGAACCAACAACATTGGTGTTGTGCCCAATAACGAAATTAACCGAACCTCTGTCAATATAGGTGGTAATATTAAGATGGACAATAAATTTTATGCAAGCGGCTCCATCAATTATGTAACCACCAGGCAAAAAACACCTCCCATTGGTGGATCAACAGGTTCTATCATGTCGGCGCTGATGTACACACCCACCAGTTACGATCTGACTCATTATCCGTATGAAAATCCTATTGATGGTACAAACGTGTATGATTATACCGGGGTTGATAATCCTTACTGGTCAGTTAAACACAGCGTATCAACCAGCGATGTTGACAGGTATTATGGCAACCTGGTATTAGGCTTTGATCCGCTGCCCTGGCTTAATATTCAGAATACAGCTGGTTTTAACGCTTATACCGACAGGAGGCTGAACGTTAGAGGAAAGGGCTCATCTTCATATCCTAATGGAAGTATAACTACTGATGATATTTACCGTCAGGAGCTTGATAATACTTTATTGGTTACTGTTAATAAGGCAATAAACAATGATCTGACGCTAAGATGGATCCTGGGTAATAATATCAACCAACGTTTAACAAACCGCAAAGCATTTTATGGTGACGGAATGATCGTGGCCGATTTAAATACCATCACCAACACAAGTTCTATAACCCCGGTTCAACTGGTGAACAACCGCAATATTCTGGAGCAACGCTTTTATGCATTTTTTACAGATATAACCCTGGATTATAAGAATTATGCATCATTAAACCTTGTTGGCCGTAATGATATATCCTCCACCTTGCCGCCCAATAACAGGAGCTACTTTTATGGTGGTGCCAATGGTTCATTGATATTTACAAAGGCTTTAAAAATACCTGATAACATCTTGAATTTTGGTAAAATCAGGGCAGGTTATACCCGTGTAGGTAATGAAGCCTCCGCTTATCAAACCGCCGAGTTTTATCTCATCAATTCTCCATTAGGGGCAACTTCTGGTACTGGTTCTATCGGTACACCATTTACTCCGGCAGGTGGCAGTACTTATAATTCGGTTACCCTGGCAAATTTGCTTACCAATGATAATTTAAAACCCGAGTTTATTACCGAGCTGGAATTAGGAACTGAACTGCAGTTTTTTGACAATCGCATTGGTTTGGATTTTACCTATTACAGCAAAAAAAGCACATCGCAGATATTTGAAGTAACCGCGGCGCCTTCGTCGGGTTTTACCACACAGATATTGAACTTGGGTAGGGCAACTAACAAAGGTGTTGAGGTAGGGCTTAATTTTTCACCATTCCGCACCGCTAAAGGCTTTAACTGGGATGTATCAACCGTATTTACCCGTAACCGCAATATCATCAATGACCTGGGCGGATACAAGCAATTTGTTTACGGTGGAGCTAACGGTACAAGCAGCGTACATATTGTTGGGCAACCCTTTGGTTTAATTTATGGAACGGCCTACGCCCGCGATGACACTGGTAATATCCTTATTGATCCTAATACCGGAAAACCGCTTACTTCGGGCTCATTACAAGCCATTGGTAACCCGAATCCTGATTTTATATTGGGTATTACCAATAACTTCAGCTATAAAAATTTCTCATTAAGTATTTTGTTTGATTGGAAAAAGGGAGGGGATATTTACTCCAATACTGTTGGACAAATGATGGCGCGTGGTGTAACCAAGGATACAGAGCACCGAGAGATCACCATTGTATCACCGGGTGTATTGGGTGATATTTCTACCTTAAAACCGCTGCATGATGCCAGTGGTAAAGAAATACCCAATAATGTGGCTATATCATATGAAGATTATTTCTTCAATGGTGGCTTAGGTCCCGGTGGTGTTGATGAAGGTTCCATATTTGACGCTACTGTATTCCGACTGCGGGAAGTATCTCTTTCTTATCAGCTACCAAAAAACATGCTAAAAGGAACACCATTTGGCTCAGCGTCTATTTCTGTGAGCGGGCGGAATCTTTGGTACTATGCGCCAAACTTTCCTAAATACACAAATTTTGATCCCGAAGTAAGTTCATTGGGTGTGGGTAATTCACAAGGATATGATAACCTGGCAGTACCAACAACTAAACGGTTTGGTATTAATCTCAGAGTCAGCTTTTAAGCATTGAAATTAAACGTATTTAAACTAGGTATTTTTATGAAACTCAGAAATAAAAGATACATTTTACTGCTAACGGGTATTTTGCTGGTGAGCAGTTCATGCAAAAAATTTGTAGATATAAACGACGACCCCAATAATCCTACGACAGCTCAATTAGCGCTTTTATTACCATCCACCCAGATATCACTGGTTGGCAATATGTACCAGCTTAACAGTGGTACATCAACCTTTGTGCAGCAAACAATATTTTCAACGGGTCAAAGCCGTTTTCAGCAGCAGGGCAATGATTTTAACAATTCCTGGGATGGTTTTTATAGCCAAACCCTGAATGATCTGGAATCAGTTATCAACAACGGTACAACGCAGCAGCAATGGGGGTATGTGGCTATTGCCAAATTTGAAAAAGCTTATCTGTATAGTCTGATGGTTGATATGTGGGGCGATATCCCTTATTCATCAGCAGAAAAAGGACAGCAAAACACAAATCCCGGCCTTGATAGAGGAGCCGATATTTACGAGAAGTTATTTGTTTTAATCGATGATGGTATTGCCGATGCAGGCAAAATAACTGCAACATCCCTGGTTCCGGCATCTTCGGATGTGTTTTATACCGGCACTAAAAACTCGTGGATCAGCATGGCCAATTCGTTAAAACTAAAGCTGTACAACCAGATCCGTTTGGTAGATCCAACCAGGTCGGCTACGGCCATTAAGAACTTACTCAGCAGCGGTGCATCATTAATCAGTAGCAATGTAACTGACTTTACCTTTAAATTCGGGTCAAACCAAAACCCCAATAACCGTCATCCGTGGCACCGGTCCGATTACCAGGCCAGTAAAACCTTTTATGCAAGTCAGTCATGGATGGATCTGTTATTTAATAGCGATGATCCCCGTTTGCGTTATTTTATCTTCAGGCAAAATGCTACCGCCGGTTTAAATAACTCCACCAATAGCAATGGTTATTACGGCCGTAACCCAGGCGATGGCACTGCGGCCCCGGCTGATTTATCCCGCAGGTCGGTTTTTGGTATTTACCCGGCAGGAGGCTTATATGACAATAGCCCGATCAATAACCTGCCATCATCAAACCTTTACCTAACTAATACCGGCGCTACCGGTTCGCCAAGAGTGGTGGCCGTTACTGATGGCACAGGAGCTGGTGTCATGCCATTGATAACGAACGCTATGGTTAAATTTATCAGAGCCGAAGCTGCATTGACCTTAGCCACGGGTGATGACGCGCGCCAAAACTTTAGCGACGGAATTACCGCGAACTTAAACAGTGTAAGCGCTTATGCGGCAACAAACGGTGGCGTTACCTTGTCGGCATCAGCGATAACTGGATTTGTAAACAGGCTGCTTGACCAGTATGATGCCGTGGATAATAGCGGAAAACTAAACCTGGTAATGACCCAGAAATATATTGCCAATTTTGGTAATGGCATGGAGGGCTATAATGACTACAGACGAACAGGTTTGCCAGTTTTACGTACACCATTATCGCCGTTAAATGTGTTTCCGCTCCGGCTTTATTATTCACAAACGGAACTGTCTGCAAATACCTTTTTCAGCGCTAATGGCAGTCAAATTCAAATTGCACAGCAAACCACCCCTGTTTTTTGGGATAAATAACCTGGTTGACTTATAATTTATTGAACCTAACTAAATAAACATGAAGTATTACCAAACTAAGACATATATGAAAAAGCTCATACTGGCTATGTTATTAATCTTGCCGGGATTAGTTGCCTGTAAAAAGGTGCACTATGAGTGGGAAAACTATACTTACACTCCTGTTCCAACGGTTACTATTGATACCGCGAAATCGGCATTGCCCACGCGGCAGTCTGCCAAAGTGGTCTTTTTTAACCTCAAGGATCCAAATTTGGCAGCCGAACAGTTTTCTTACGTACTGAATTGGGAGGCTCTGGGAACCAGCGGCGTAAAATCAATAGAAGTTTATAGCAGTTTTAACAGGGCCGAGTCAAGCGTACCGGCTTATCCCATTGTTATATCTTCTCCGGGTAATCAATATCCTAATATTGCCCAGTTCCCGCTGCCAAGTATCGTAGGCGCTAATGATAAACTCTATGAAACAGTTACCGAATTTCCTAAAACATACACCTTCACGGCAGCCCAGTTAGCAACTTTAAATGGGATCAGCCTGAGCGATGTAAAGGTAAATGATTACTTTTTGTTCAAATTTATTTTGAACCTGAATGATGGTAGCCGGATAGTTACTTTTTTTAATAACGTTGCGGATGAATCACGTGGTGAACCCGGCGATTGCCGCACGGGTGCGAGGTTTAAAAGCCAATAACAAGAGTATCTGGCAAAATAAATTTAACATATAAACTTTCTAAAATGAATATAATCAATACAAGTTTAATAAGGGCGGCCATGCTTTTGTCAATAACGGGAACAACACTGAAGTTATATGCTCAGGAAGATGCTGCCGACAAAAAAATAGTAGTTGCGGGTAAGCAATATACCCAGGAGGTGAACACCTTAGCTAACAAAGCCCCTGTGAAAAAGGCATTGCAAGCCATTGTCGACCTGCAACCGCAAACCCTGGCAGACCATATCCTGCTTACAGAAATACCCGCCCCGCCCTACAAGGAGACAATCAGAGCGAAAAAATATGCTGAATTACTGAAGGCCGCCGGTGCCGATTCTGTTTGGACCGATAATGCAGGGAATGTAATAGCTAAGGTAAAAGGCAAAAAGGGAAATAAAACCGTAGTGCTGGAAGGGCACATGGATACTGTTTTCCCCGAAGGAACAAATGTTAAAATAACTCATAAAGGGGATACGTTGTATGCTCCAGGAGTATCTGATGATACCAGGGCTCTCGCTGTTGTACTTACCGTACTTAAAGCCGTGAAAAAAGCAGACATAAAGACTGATGCCGATATGCTATTTATCGGCGCGGTAGGTGAGGAGGGGCAGGGTGATTTGCGTGGTGTAAAAAATCTGTTTAGCGATAAAGGCCCCGGGAAGATCGATACTTATATTGCTGTTGATGGTACCGACATTAACATGATCGTACATCGTGGTTTAGGGTCGCATCGTTATCGTATTACTTTTAAAGGTCCGGGCGGGCATTCCTGGGGATCATTTGGTTTAGCCAATCCGCATTATGCCCTGGCCAGCGCTATTCATTACTGGGTATTGGCAGCTGATCAGCTCTCACGCGAAAAAGGCGTGCGTGTTTCCTACAATGTTGGTGTTACAGGCGGTGGTACTTCTGTTAATTCGATCCCTTTTGAATCATGGATGGAAGTGGATATGCGATCAGAAAGTCCGGAGCGTTTAGCCGCAGTCGATAAGCTGCTGCAGGATGCTGTTCAAAAAGCTTTAAAAGAAGAAAATCAGCTAAAACGGTTTGGGTCAGATCTTACTGTTGACGTAAAACTGATTGGCGACAGGCCGTCAGGTGTTGAAGACCCTACTATTCCATTTGTTCAGCGGGCTATTGCTACGGCCACCTTTTTCCATGCAGCACCAATTTTGGGTGCCGAATCAACCAATGCCAATATTCCTATTTCAAAGGGTGTTCCAGCAGTTACCATCGGGTGCGGCGGTGCGGCCGGCGGTTTTCACTCTTTAGGTGAGTGGTGGTTGGATGATGGAAAGGCTTATATAGCCACCCAGCGTGCGCTGTTGCTGTTGCTGGCTGAGGCCGGCGTGTCAAAATAAGTTTAAACTAAACCATAAATTATTAAACAATAAATCATGATCGGAAAACTTAACCGGATGCTTCTTTTACCAATGCTTTTTTACGCGTCGGTATCTCAGGCACAAACCATTCCTTCGCCAAAGGAACACTTTGGTTTTACTATTGGAGATGATTATCAGCTGGCAAATTATACGCAGACAGAAGCGTATTTTAAAAAACTGGCAGCTTCTGACCGTGCCCGGCTGGTGGATATCGGTATGACCGAAGAAGGGCGACATCAATATATGCTTATTGTTTCATCACCAGAAAACCTAAAGAAGCTTGACCATTATAAGGATATTTCGCAAAAACTGGCCCACGCCGATGCGCTGACAGATGAGCAGGCTAAAAGCCTTGCCTCCGAAGGGAAATCAGTAATATGGATTGATGGTGGGTTGCATGCCACAGAAGTGGTTGGCGCGCACCAGCTCATTGAAACGATGTGGCAGCTGGTAAGCCGCAATGATGAGGAAACGCTGAACATTTTAAAAAACGATATTATCTTGCTGGCACATGCCAACCCCGACGGCCAGGAACTGGTATCAAACTGGTACATGGGCGAAAAGAATCCTAAAAAGCGCAACATGAATGTGCCCCGGTTATGGCAAAAATATGTTGGGCACGATAACAACCGGGATTTTTACATGATGAACATGAAGGAAAGCCAGAATATCAGCCGCCAACTGTTTGTGGAGTGGATACCGCAGATCATGTATAACCATCACCAGCGCGGCCCTGCAGGTTCTGTATTGGCAGGCCCGCCATACCGCGATCCGTTTAATTATGTATTTGATCCGTTGATCGTAACCAGTATTGATGCGGTAGGTGCGGCTATGAATAACCGGCTGAATGTGGAGGGAAAGCCTGGCTACACTCAACGTGCAGGTTCCCAGTTTTCTACCTGGTGGAATGGTGGTCTGCGTACTACACCTTATTTTCATAACATGGTTGGTTTGCTTACCGAGATCATCGGCAACCCAACTCCCGAAACCGTTGCTTTAGTTCCTGATCGCCTGATCCCGAATGGGGCAACACCCAATCCTGTTATACCTCAACAATGGCATTTTCGCCAATCTATTGATTATTCGGTTTCCTTGAACTATGCTGTGCTTGATTATGCTGCCCGCTACCGTAGTGAATTGCTGTACAATATTTATCGCATGGGGAAAAACTCCATAGAGCGAGGCAGTACCGATCATTGGACCTTTTATCCTAAATATATTGATTCTATAAAAGCGGCATACAAAAAGGATAAAAAGCCAGCCAAAAAAGACAGCAGCAGTGCCAATCAGTCCGGCGAGTTTGCATTTGGGCGGGAGGGTGATATCCCCTCTAAATACTATGACCAGGTATTAAAGGACCCTAAAAACCGGGATGCGAGGGGATATATTATCCCGGCTGATCAAACTGATTTTCCAACGGCTGTGAAATTTATTAACGCCCTGCTTTTATCGGGTATTCAGATTGAAAAAGCCACTTCAGATTTTACGGTAGCAGGTAAAAGCTATCCCGCAGGTTCCTATATCGTTAAAACAGATCAGGCTTTTCGTCCGCATGTTATTGACATGTTTGAACCGCAGGATCACCCTAATGATTTTCAGTACGAGGGTGGCCCGCCAATAAAACCTTATGATGCTGCCGGTTGGACACTAGCATTTCAAATGGGCGTAAAGTTTGATCGCATGATGGAGGCTTTTGACGGGCCATTTCAAAAAGTACCTTACGGCGATCTGCAATCGCCTCCTGCTTTAAGTCTTACAGCCACCGCAAAGGCTGGTTACCTGATAAGTCCATCCATCAACAATGGCTTTATCGCGGTTAATGACCTGCTTAAGGGTGGTGTTAAAGTTTACCGTTTACCCAATGGCGTAAGTAATAGTCCTGAAAACGGGCCCGGTACATTTTACGTTCCGGCATCGGCACAATCAAAAACAATACTTGCTAAAGAAACATCAGCACTTGGCCTTAAAGTTACCGGTATAGAGAAAACTCCGGAAGGTGCTGTTAAAATTTCGCCTGTGCGTATTGCCATCTGGAACACTTATGGTGGTTCAATTCCATCGGGCTGGGTACGCTGGCTGATGGAGCAATATCATTATAACTACCAGCTTGTTTATCCGCAGGAAATTGATGCCGGCGATCTCCGGAAAAAGTATGATGTGCTGATATTTGTTACCGGTGCTATTCCTCCATTGGGAAGAACCGAACGCAGTGAATACCCCGACAGGCAGCCAAAAGCTGATTCTGTAGCCACAGAATTTCGCCCGTGGATTGGCAAAATTACGGCCGATAAATCTATCCCTCAGATTAAAAAATTCATGGAAAGCGGTGGCACCGTGGTAACCATTGGAACCAGCACCAATTTGGCTTATCACCTGGGTTTACCTGTTCACAATGCTTTGGTTGAAAAAGGAGCCAACGGTAAAGAACGTCCGATTTCGGCATTGAAATACTATATCCCCGGCAGCTTATTGCATACCCGTTTTGAAACTACAGAGCCTGCCAATTACGGTATGCCTGCAGAAAACGATGTTGATTTTGACAAAAGTCCGGTATTTAAATTGGATGATGATGCCACTTCAAAGGGTGTAAAACGCCTGGCTTGGTTTGATACCGATAAGCCGCTGCATAGTGGCTGGGCCTGGGGGCAGGCCTACTTGAAAGACGGCGTTGCCGCATTTGTAGCACCTGTAGGTGCTGGTAAGTTATATGCTTTTGGTCCCGAGATCACCTTTCGCGGGCAATCGCAGAGTACATTCCGGTTATTGTTTAACCAGTTGTATTCCGGTAAATAACATCAACAGAATGATTGAATAACATATCAAAACGTATTTTATGTTTAAAAATCTCGGACTTATAAGTTTTCTCAGCTGCATTACCCTTATGACTTTTGCACAGAAAAATGCAGACAAAGAAAAAATCATTGCTTCTATACAAGGTAAGGAAGCAGACTATGCTAAAATTGCCCACCAGATATGGGGTTATGCTGAACCAGGCTATCTGGAAGTGAAAAGTTCTGCCTTATTGCAGGAAGAATTAAAGAATGCCGGTTTTGATGTAAAAGCAGGTGTTGCTGAAATTCCTACGGCTTTTGTAGCTTCTTACGGAAGCGGCGAGCCGGTTATTGGCATTTTGGCCGAATATGATGCCCTGCCCGGTTTATCAAATGTGGACGAACCCGAACAGAAAGCATTGATCAGCGGAGCTGCCGGTCATGGCTGTGGTCATAATTTATTTGGTACCGCGTCTGTAGCGGCTGCCATTGCGGTTAAAGACTGGCTTAAAAGCTCAGGTGCAAAAGGAACCATTCGCTTATATGGTTGCCCCGCAGAAGAAGGGGGATCAGGCAAAGTATATATGGTAAGGGCTGGGCTTTTTAATGATGTAAGCGCTGTATTGCACTGGCATCCGGGTAATGAAAATTCGGCCGGTATTTACCCCTGGTTGGCCAACAAAAATGCCAAGTTCAGATTTTATGGAATTGCTTCACATGCTTCTGCAGCGCCTGAAAAAGGACGATCAGCCCTGGATGCTGTTGAGTCAATGGATTATATGGTGAACATGATGCGTGAGCATATCCCATCAGATACCCGCATCCATTATGTAATTACGCATGGAGGAGAAGCGCCCAATGTGGTGCCTGCCTTTGCCGAGGTTTATTACTATGTACGGAACCCGCAGATGCAAACCGTTAAAGAGATTTGGGAGCGGGTAGTAAAAGCAGCAGAAGGCGCAGCTATGGGTACCGGTACCCGGATGGAATATGAGGTGATTGGCGGTGTATATAACATGCTGCCCAATTTAACCCTATCCAAAGTGATGGATAATAACCTGCGGATTGTGAACGGTTTTACATATACCGAATCGGAAAGGCAATTTGCCGAGAAAATACAGGCAACATTTGCAGGTAACAGTAAACCCATTCCGTTTGATGAAGCAACCGCGAAAGTTAAACCTTTTAGGGTTTCAACCGATGCGGGGGGAGCTTCCTCTGATGTGGGTGATGTAAGCTGGACTGTACCAACTGCGGGCATTATAACAGCCACATTTGTACCTGGTTCCTCGGGGCATAGCTGGCAAAACGTAGCTGCTGCGGGTACCAGTATCGGTACCAAAGGAATGATTGTGGCTGCTAAAACCATTGCTCTTTCTGCTTATGACCTGTTTAAGAATCCAGAACTGGTGAAGAAGGCTAATGCAGAACTGGTTGATAAAAGAGGTGCCGATTTTAAGTATGATGCCATGCTTGGCAATCGAAAACCAGCACTGGATTACCGTAAATGATTTATTAGAAATGAATGATCACCATACTATATAACTAAAACTTATTTTATGAAAATTAAAAGTTGTTATACATTGATCGTGCTGTTATGGTTGTGCATACCTGTTGCGCAGGCGCAAACCATACCTTCGCCAAAAAGCTTTTTTGGCTTTAATATAGGTGATGACTATCAGCTCACCAATTATACCAAAACCGCGGCATATTTTAAAAAATTAGCCGCTACATCTAACCGTACAAAACTGGTGGATATTGGTCTTACCGAGGAGGGGCGTCATCAATATATGATGATCGTATCATCACCGGCGAATATTAAAAATCTGAATATTTATAAGGAAATATCACAAAAGCTGGCCCATGCCGAGGGTGTTTCAGATCAGCAGGCGCTTGCTATGGCAGCCAAAGGCAAAGCTGTTGTATGGATTGACGGCGGTTTGCACGCCACAGAGGTAGTTGGCGCGCACCAGTTAATTGAAACCATGTACCAGCTTGTAAGCCGTAAAGACCCGGAAACTATGCGGATACTGGATAATGTGATCATCCTGATGACGCATGCCAATCCTGATGGGATGGAGCTGGTATCAAACTGGTACATGCAAGAGAGCGACCCTAAAAAGCGGAACCTGAACATCCCGCGCCTGTATGAGAAATATATAGGGCATGATAATAACCGCGATTTTTATATGATGAACACCAAGGAAAGTACCAATATGAACAGGCAGCTGTTTCTGGAATGGTTCCCGCAGATCATGTATAACCATCATCAAAGAGGGCCGGAGGGTTCTGTTTTGGCCGGGCCGCCTTATCGCGATCCATTCAATTACGTGTTTGATCCATTAATGATCACTGGGATTGATGCCCTTGGGGCAGCCATGTACAACAGGCTTAATGTAGAAAACAAACCAGGATATACACGGCTAACGGGGTCAAGCTTTTCTACCTGGTACAATGGTGGTTTACGTACCACTACGCAATTCCACAATATGATTGGTTTGCTAACAGAGATCATAGGGAGCCCTACACCCGAAAAAATCCCGGTTGTTCCGCAACGCCTGATTCCGAATGGGGCAACACCAAACCCGGTTTTACCGCAGGATGTTTGGCATTTCCGTCAATCAATAGATTATTCAGTATCCCTGAACTATGCCGTGCTGGATTATGCGGCCCGCCAGCACGATGAGGTTCTTTTTAATATTTACCGGATGGGCAAAAATGCTATTAATCGTGGTAATAAAGATAACTGGACACTATCACCTAAAAGATCTGATGCTATCACACAGGCTTACAAGAATGATCAGACAGGTAAGGACAAGTCTGACGCAGGCACCCCCGGAGGCAATCCAGATGACCCGATGGGCTGGATGACAAGAGGGAACAATATCCCGATCAAATACTACGACGCGGTACTGAAAAACCCGGAATTGCGTGATCCAAGAGGTTATATTCTTTCTGCAGATCAACCCGATTTTCCGACCGCGACAAAATTTATCAATGCATTGATCAAAGCAGGGATACGGGTTCAAAAAGCAACTGCTGAGTTTACTGTGGCTGGGGAAAAATATCCTACCGGTTCTTACATAGTGAAAACTAACCAGGCGTTTCGTCCGCATGTTTTGGATATGTTTGAGCCGCAGGATCATCCCAATGATTTTCTTTATCCGGGTGGCCCGCCAATTAAACCTTATGACGCTGCCGGCTGGACACTTGCTTTTCAAATGGGCGTGCATTTTGATCGCATACTTGATGATTTCAACGGGCCTTTTCAGCAAATTCCTTACGGACAGATCCAGTCACCGCCAAAACAAATAGTGGCGGCAACCTCGGGGGCTGGTTATTTGTTGAGCTCACAGGTAAACAATGCCTTTATAGCAGTTAATAATTTGCTTAAAGCCGGTGTCGAAGTTTATCGCCTGCCCAAAGGCACTGCAGGTATGCCGGAAACCGGAACGTTCTTTATCCCTGCAGGTGCAAATAGCAAAGTGATACTGGAAAAAGCAGCAACCGATTTAGGTATTAAAACCACAACAGTTGAGCAGCGCCCGGCTGATGCGGTAAAAATATCATCCATGCGGATTGCACTTTGGGATGCCTATGGTGGTTCAATACCATCAGGATGGGTACGCTGGTTGCTGGAGCAGTACCATTTTCCATATGATATTGTCTACCCACAGGATATTGATGCCGGTAACCTGCATAGCAAATATGATGTAATTATATTTGTAACGAGGGCAATTCCGCCGATTGGTGGCGAAAGGGTCAACAGGGCAAGCTTATTTGCTGATCGCGAACCCAAACCGGAAGAAGTACCAACAGAATTTAGGAACAGGCTGGGCAAAATAACTCCCGAAAAATCAATCCCTCAACTTAAAACCTTTCTGGAAGATGGTGGGTCTGTAGTTACCATAGGTAGCAGTACAAATCTGGCTTATCACCTTGGCCTGCCTGTTCACAATGAGCTTGTTGAAAAGAACAGCAAAAACGAAGACAAGCCATTACCCGGAACAAAATACTACATACCCGGGAGTATCCTGAGCGTTAATATTGATCCTACCATACCAGCAGCATGGGGAATGGGCAATACTGCTGATATTGATTTTGACAATAGCCCGGTTTTTAAATTGGATAGCGGCGCAGTAGAAAAAGGTGTAAAGCCAATAGCATGGTTTACAACTGATAAACCATTGAGAAGTGGTTGGGCATGGGGTCAAGCTTATTTAAAAGGCGGTGTCACTGCTTTTGCAGCTCCGGTTGGTAAGGGCGAATTATATGCTTTTGGACCGGAAATAACATTTCGTGCGCAATCACATGGCACGTTTAAATTGCTTTTCAATCAATTATATGTTATCAGCAAGTAGTATTTAATAATACCCCTGATTTGTTTTTTTAATGCCCGGCCTATAGGCCGGGCATTTTTTTGTAGTGATAGGTAAGGTTATTATATGTGTGAATAATTAAAAGCAATATGTGCTTTTAGAATTCAATATCGTCGGCTACATTACCCCCTTGAGCATCGGCAAATAATTGTTGATATTTTGCTCTGTAAACATCTTGCCTTTGATTGTATCCTTCATGATTAGCATGGATATCTTTAAGGATCTGATCACTCCATAAGGAAGCCGCGATCTGAAAATCTCCAATAGGAATGCTGTATTTATCCAGTATCCATTGTGCGCCGTCAAGTCCGTATTCATAAGCTACCTGCCGTGCAACTTCCAGTTCCAGATAAAAGTCTTTATCGGTTTTAATCTTTTCAATATTATCAGATCCCCCGGCCGAAGCGGCTGGTTTTAAGTTACCGAATTTTGGATGTTGATCAGCAGCACCGAAATACTGGCCAAAAAGTGTTACGATATGGTAAGTGGAATCTTGTTTCATACGTTCGGGCCAAAGCAGGTTAGCTTCCTGCCATACCGGCAATTCTACTCCTAAAGCTTTGGCTATATCAGCTTCACTTAAACCGCTTCCTAATTTTGCGCACGCAGCACTGTAATCTTCTAAAGTAATACCGTGTATTGGTGCTAATAATGGATTCTCAGACATGTGATTATTATTTAATAATGATTAATTGAATTTGAATGATCTTGCAATAAGCGTTGGTGAAACTTCTCATTTTCCTCCGCCATATCAGGTACTATCTTATTCCACTCATCAAACATGGAGCGTAAATATTGCTGGTACAGATGGTGGTTTTTAGGCTTGGTTTCCTCATAAATCTTAAGCAAATGAGCCGTACGCTGTTCCGCCAGGCACCGTGCCTGGTGCAATACCATTTGTGCTCCGGTAGAGGGTATAAAGGTGTTTTGCGTTTGGCAAAATGGACAAGTAATGTAGGTTGCAATGAAAAATATTTGCGGAATAGTCATATTGCCGCCGCACTGTTTACAGACAAATTTATCCCGGATATTTTCAAACGCTGTCAGTTGCTCTTGATAAATGGCTTCCAAGTCCTGCTCACCAGCTGCATTATTGAGCAGGGAAGTATAATGGGCTATTTTTTCTTCAAAAATGTAGTGCCGGTTTATACAATCCATTCTGAAGGTATGGAGCTTGTTATGGTATTCGCGACCTGCTGAAGAAATAAAATCAGGAAGCTCAGCTGTTGCACAATCAATAAAGTAAAAAATGTTTTCTTCTTTAGTTTTGTTCGCTTTATGCCGCATCTGGTCAATTTGTCCGCGTAGGCCCATCAGCATATGACCGTGTGCGCGTTTATAAAGATCGGTATCCTGATTAAAAACCTCCCGGATCTCGGGTACTGCAGCCATACACATTTCATGCATACGGGTTTCCAATTTATCCAGAAAATCGAACCATCTGTCCTGTGTTTGCCTGATTGTTTCAAGCAGTTCAGGATTATGGTATTTTTTATCAAACAGACCAAACATCAGCTATGAATTATTTTCTTTTTTAATATGAACACCATCAGTAAGCCTGATGTCCATGAATTTAAAACCACAATAAGCACAGGCAGTAAGCCCCTGACGGAAAGCACGACCTGCACCGCATTCCGGGCAATCATGTACTTCCATTTTCGCTTCTTCCTCTTTTATTTCGCCGCCGTAATTCTCCTGGGTTATGGCCTTCTGTTTCAGTCGCTCCAGATAGGTCAGCGTTCTTTTTTCTTCATTCTCGCCCATGGTTCTTACAGTAATTTTAACAATTCTTCTTTTTTTGCGGCGTACTCAGCTTCAGTGATCAGTTGTGTTTCAAAAAGCTCCTTTAGTTTTTTAAGCCTGGCCGGTATATCCTCTGCCGGGGCGGGAGAGGCCGGGTTTGCCTGGTTCATGATCATCCCCATGGCTACTGCCTGTCGTGCCGCGTCTCCCATGACCGAGTTTTCTTTATCCATGGCGCTGGCTACACTAAATTGTGAGAATTTATTCATGTCAGTTACCATATTCATGCCGGTAACATTATCGTAATGCTTAAGCACCTCCTCTGGTAGGGTAACACTGGTAATAGTAAATTGGGTTACTTCCAAACCCAAGTCGGTAAAATATTGTTGAATAAGAGGTTGTATTTTTTTATTTAGTTCAGAAATATTTCCTGCTGCATCCACCACAGCTATGTTTGCCTGTGCCAGCACCTCTGCAAATTTGGGGGCGATAAAATCGCGCAGCTGTAATTCCAGCTCAACAATATTCAACCTTGGATAAGTGCCCGCATACTCCCTGAAAAAACGGCCTATATCGGAGATACGAATGTTGTAAGTGCCAAAAGCGCGTATACGTACTTGTCCAAAAGCAGGATCTCGCATCAAAACGGGCGCTGGCGTACCCCATTTAAGATTAACGAACTGGTGCGTATTGAAAAAATAAACATCAGCTTTGAAAGGGCTTTCAAAACCATATTTCCAGCCTTTAAGACGCGTTAGTATGGGGATATTCTCCGTTTTTAACGCGTATTTTCCGGCAATAAATGTGTCTGCAAGCTGGCCTTCGTTTAGCAGCAACACAGATTGGCTTTCCCGTACAACCAATGCGGCACCGTTCTTAATTTCCTTATCTGCATCTGCAAATTTCCACATCAGCAAATTAGGGTCGGGTGTTACAGACTCAATGATCTCTAAAAAAGGTAATGCCATGTTTCAGAAGTTTAAATATTGATGATAACTAATTAAAGAATGATTGGCTTACTACTTTTATCCTCTTTTAAAAAAAGAGAACAGTCCACCTGATTTCCACTCCTGTTTTCTTTTCAGTGCTTCCTCATTTTCTGGTACTGTTTTCAAAATATTATTCACAGTTCCAATCGCCGCATCAATTTCACCAGCAGCCTTACAAGCATCAGCGTATTGTAGTGTGGCCTTTAGCCTTATGTCATCCCATTTCCACCCATTTCTGTCATAACAGGCAATTGCTGCCAGTGAAAAATCCATACACTCATCCCATTGCTCCAGGGCATAACTGCACTGCGCTAAATTCAAATTGGCATCACAAATTATACTTTCCTCATTTTCATCTCCAGACTGGCAAGTACCGAGCAGGATATTTAAATTTTCTTTGGCACTGGGATAGTTCCCTAGGTTCAGGTATGACATGCCCCGCATAAAATATATTTTTTGAACAGAATCAATGGTGATTGCCTCACCTTTTACAGCTTGATAATTATCGGCACAGGCAATACATTGTTTGTAATCCTTCAGTTGATAATAGTTTTGCATCAGCATATACCATGACGAATTATCATCAGGATTTTTATTCAGCTGTTCCTGCCAGGCTTGGGTAGCACCTTCCAGGCTTTCCTCGCCTAATAAGTCCTGGCGTATATTTTGAACCACAATGTATCTTTGGCTTAATACAAACAACTCCTGCTCGTCCAATTCGCTCCCGTAATTATTAATAAAGCCGTTATATTCTCCTTCTATCGCAGTTAAAAGCTCCCTGGCCTCATCCTTGCGGCCCAGATCATAGATGGCTGTCAGTTGCTTACCTTTTAGATCGATATAATCTTCAAAACCTAAATACTCACTGCTATAAGCGGTTGCCTGTTTCACTACCTCAATGGCTTCTTCATATTTTTGAAGTGCGAGCAACGCGGTACTTAAACTGGACAATTGCTCCCAGAAAGGCGATAAAGAATAGCCCAGTTTATGTACTTCAACTGCGGTTTCATATTCTCCCGATTCGCTTAAGACAATACCATAATTGTTACAGCACATCGCGAAAATATGTGGTTCATTGGCGGCGCCATCTCCTTTATCGTTATAGAAGTAATCATAAAAGCCATCATAAGAAATTTTGTAAAAATTTGCTCTTATCTTCAGCAGTTCCCGGGCAATAGCCGCATTGCTGATCTGGCTTTCTGATTCGTAGAAAAAGCTTACCCCGGCGTTGTAATACATAACAGCAGAGTCTTCCGGCCATTTTTCTATTTTAGGCAGCTGGCCGTTTATCCGATACGATACTTCAATGAAGCGCTGTAAACCAAGGGCAAGTCCACCTAATTCTACACTTTCTTGTAAGTATGGAAGTGCCTCACTATAGCTTTTTACCTCATATAATGTGGCGCCCGCGTAATGATAAGGAATAAGCCAATCGGGATATATCTTGATATACTGCTGCGCAAAATTCAACAATTCAACAGTATCATATTCCAGGTGCTCCTGGTATATTTTAAGCGCGATAAACATCGCATATATGATGGATCGGTTGATGATCCCCTGTCTGGTCAGCTCATTTAATCGGTGATACAACGTTATTAGATCTTCATCTGTATCAGCATTGGCATTGCCCGAAAACAAAGCTATCTGCGCTACCTCTCCACCCAATTCATAATCCTGATGGTCAAGCGCCAGATTAGCGATCAGGGTATAGATGTGTACATCCTTATACCGGTGTACTAACCCTTCTTTAAAGGTTTCAAGCGCTTTAGCAGCATCATTTTTATGGTACAGGTAAAGATTTGCTTTTTTATTGTACAACAGGCCTTGTTCTTGGTCTGTCAAACTGCGATTTTCAACAGTATGTGCATTATTTAGTTTTATTAACAAATTCAGATCCTTCAAAGCGTTATCTATATCGCCTGTTTGATAATAGGCTTCCTGGCGGTAAGAAATAGCCTTGATCCGGGTATCAAGATGGATTGATGCTGTCAACTGGTCACAATACCCGATAGCTTCTGGTAAATTTGACCCTGTCATGAAAACACTGATGTAAGCTAAATACAACATGGCTTCTTCATGATCTGGTGCAAGCTTCAGCAATTCTTCAAAGCTGTTAATGGCAGTAGCTAACAGATCATCCGCGTTTTCGTTATTATAAGATAATTGATACTCGCACTTGGCTTTAAGTAACAAGCTATCCAAATTTTGAGGATTAAAAAGCAGGAAAAGATTTACGGCTTCAAGGCATTCCTGGAAGTTGCTTTCATTATAAATTGATTGCAAATGTTCAACGTTTACCATACTCTGTTGTTGCTGCATATAATCCTTTTTTAATTGAATACTAAGTTTGAAATAAGCCAACCTATCATTTTTCGCTAGTCGATATCACCACAACAAAATTGCGCATAACTACTACAGAATACCTAATTTTAACACTCTACAAAGCGTCTACTCATCTATAGTAAAGCGTCTACAATATATCTACATGTTTTTTAAATACTTGATTGTGTGGTAGTTGTAAATTTTATACATCTACAGATTACAAGATTGTAATAATATATTACATTAATATTTGTTCAGCGACATATATTGGGAAGGCGAAATTTTGAAATAGTTGCTAAACGAAGATGAGAAATAGGCCGCAGAACTAAAGCCAACCTGGTAAGCAATTTCCGAAACATTAAAATCAGTACTGACTAGCAGATCAGCTGCCTTTTTTAAACGGATAATACGAATAAACTCTTTAACGGATTGACCTGTAATGATTTTTGTTTTGCGATAGATCTGTGCCCTGCTCATGCCGATCTCTCTTGCAAAATCATTTGCTTCAAATTTCGAATTGCTCAGGTTGCGATCAATAATTTCACAAGCTTTTTTTAAAAACTTTTCATTGGTATCAGAAGGTTTGACTGGGGAGAGGACCGTATCCGATTTGTTCAAGAATAGTTTCAATAACTGCTGTCGTAATTTTAGCAGATTATCTACCCGGGCCTTTAAGATGCTAAAATTAAAAGGTTTGATGAGATAATCATCAGCGCCATTCTCCAATCCGTTAAGTACACATTCATCATCATTATCAACAGTTATCAATACAATCGGAATATGACTGGTGCGCACGTCTTCCTTCAATAACCTGCACAGGTTAATCCCATTAAGCCCCGGCATTTGTATATCGCATATAATAATATCGGGTATGTTTGTTAATGTTTTTTTATATCCAATTAAGCCGTCTTCTGAAAGAATGACACGATATTCGTTACAGAACTCTTCTTTAATCAACATACGCATATCACCGTTATCTTCAATAACGTGCACCAATGGTTTTGACTCAGTGGCAGGGTATGTCCACGCAAAATTATCCTGCAATTGGGTAATTGTATTATTATAATCAGACATATATAGGTTTACAGAGATGGGTACTCTGATTTATATAAAGATAAAAATATTTTTATGTGTGTTTTGAACAATAATAATATTATATTTTTGATCTGATCATAAATGGCTAAAGTTGAATAACAATTATAAATCTGTGAAAAAAAGCATTATACTTTGTTTACTATTATGTATTACCATTTGCAGCTGTAAAAAAGAGAGTACTCCAGTTGAGAATGTACAGCAGGAAATGCTGGCTGCTGTTAACGAATTGAGGCGTTCGGGCTGCAACTGTGGTACTACATACATGCCGCCCGTACCTGCTGTAAAGTGGAATAACCAACTGGAGGCCGCGGCTGCCGCACATGCAAAAGATATGTATGATAATAATTATTTTGATCATATAGCGCCAAATGGCTCATCGCCCATACAAAGGGCTGCGCAGGCCGGATATACGGGTATGTATATAGGCGAAAATATTGGTAGCGGCTACAATAACGTGAAAGAGGTAATGGACGCATGGGAAAAAAGCGAAGACCATTGCCGGGCAATGATGGACAGTACCTATGTAGAATTAGGCTCCGCCAGATGTAATACAATGTGGGTACAGGAATTTGGAAGATAGATAAGCTTATAATATTAATCTAATAGCTATTCAGTAAACGTAAGTTCGGGATAAGAAACTCTAAATGTCATTTCGACGAACAGCGATGGACAAAACGGTGGGGTGAGGAGAAATCTTATGCTCAATGTTGTATATAATAGCATATCGTATAAGATTTTTCGCTATCGCTCAAGAGATAGTTTCTCCTCGTTCGAAATGTCATGATTGTTTTTGATGATACTCATTTCTTATCCCGAACTCACATTATTTATATAATGACTCTATTTTTTGAATATCGATCTTTTGTCCGGGCGAAAATTGATCGCCTGCCATATAGCTTTTGAGGCTATATAATAGCTGTCGTGCTTCGGGGCGCTTATCCAGATCAGATTGCAAATCAATACCCGATACAATCAGTTTGCCATTTCCGGCTTTGCATTCAAAAATTAAACCAAGTGGTCTTGCAGTAACCCAATCATCTATAACGCGCACAATCGGTTGCAAACCATTTGTCACCGAATCAAGCTTGATAGCGTTGGAGTGCGACATGGCATCCCACCATTGCCAGTTGCTATAACTTTGAGTAGGAAATTCCTTTAAAGCAGGATGCTGAGGATCACATAGGATACCTAACGTTACGGGAGGCTGACTCTTAGTCCAGGCTGTGTTCCAGAATATGCTTGAAAAACCAATGGCAATATCACCTCCTTTATCTTTTTTAAGCTGACCTTTTTCAAGTGTTAGCAATACTTTTCCTCCTTTGTTTAGCAGTTCAATTGCTTTGTTATTAAGGATATTGGTAACCATAATATCCTGGCCAACCGGAGGCAAGGCGGCTGGATAAACAAATATATCCCAGGAATTTTCATGACCAGCAATGGATACCGTTAAGGTAAGTTTAACGGGCTTCGTTATCGAATTTAAGGATTGATTAATTACGCCCAGCTTTATTCCGTTACCAAACGGTATTGTAGTATGCTCTAATTCACCCTTAAATAAAATATCGCCTGTATCATTCTTTATGGTCCAATTGGGCGTAACGTTTATTAATTCCTGTGGGCCAAATTGCGCTATTTCGATCGGAGCAGTTAACACTTCATTATTAAGATAAACCATTTTTGGTAAGCGGGCCAGTGGAACAACCGCATTACAGAATTTGCTGTATTCTTTTCCCGTAATATACCCCTTATCGCCCCAAAACGGATTAAGCACACCGACTAAAGCTGTGCCCTGTCCAGGGAAATCATTTAAACCTAATAATTGAAAACCACCAAAGCCTGGTGTACGTAAAGCGGCCTCTATATCTGCCTTATAACATAAGGCCTGCAGTTTTCCTGATGCAAACAAGAAGTCGGCAGCTAAACTACCCATACCGTGTTTTTTAAGGATATCATCAAAAATTTCAAAATTCTTTGCTTTTAATACACCATCATATTGAGCTATTTCTTTAAAATCAGGATAAACACACCATTGACCTATTTCATGACTTACTGTTGGGTGCTGCCATTTTTTAATAATATCAGCCCAGTCATAGTCAGTTTTAGGTGCCTGGCCGTTGATTACACTTTTTAATCCTTGTCCCCATTGCTGCACGCGTGGATCTGGTGTGCTGTTATAATCACTTCCGGTAATAATAGGCCAGCCCGAACCGGTTGAGTATAATCTGCGGGGATCCTTGTTTTTCCAGTAACTCACAAAGTCTGTCAGGTATTTAACCAGGTTTTTACCGGCGGGTTCATTACCATAGGTCATCATGCAGAAAGACGGATGGTTCCCGTAAGCTTTTACTATCCTGTTGCTTTCATCATAAATATACTGATCCAATGGTTTTCCGTCGCCAATGGTAGCACCCTGATTGGCCCATGAGGCACATTCAATTTGAAAATAAAAACCTGTACGGTCGGCAGCCTCAAAAGCAGCATCAGGCGGGCACCAGGAATGGAAACGTAAATGGTTTAATCCGTATGATTTGCAAATGTTTAAGATCCGCGTCCATGATGCTACATCAGTGGGCGGAAAACCTGTTTTAGGGTAAGCAGCACATTCCAATGTTCCCCTCAAAAATGTAAGTCTGTCGTTAATGGTAAATTGGGTGCCCCGGGCCGAAAATTCACGCATCCCAAACGTTACGGATTGCTCATCTTTTCCATTTTTATCAGCAGTTAGGCTGATGTTCATTTTATAAATATCAGGTGTAAATTCGCTCCATAGCAATGGTTTTTCGCCCATCGGGTAAGTCATTTCAATAACTGAGCTTTTTGCTATGGCAAACCTTTTTGCAAGTGCTTTTAACGCTTGTGGCTGCTTTGATGTGGCCAACAAATTCACCGTAACATTAGCCACCTTGCCAGTGGTATTATTGATCTGTATGCGAGCTTTAACTTGTTTGTTCTTGATGTCGGGATACAGTTGCAGATCATCAATATATACGAGCGGTTTAGCCTGCAAATACAGCTGCCCGATCATCCCGTTCCAATTGGTTTGGGTATGGTCAGAAATGCTATGCGAGTTTTGCCCAACATTAAAATCCTTAACCCTGTTATCAACCCTGATGGTTATTTGATGCTGCCCGGGCGATAAGGCATTGGAAAGGTCAAAAAACTGGGCGGTAGAAAGGCTGTTTTGCATTCCGATTGGTTTGTTGTCTACCCAAACAGTTGTTTCCCAATGGCTTCTTTCAATATATAGTTCAATATGTTTTTGATGCCATGATGAAGAGATATTGACCTTTTTTTGATACCATGCAGCGCCTTTATAATATTTAACCGGCTGAAGCCAGAATGGCACTTTGACATTGCCGGGTTCACGGTATTGTGCATAATCCGCACTATGAAACCAGGTAGAATCTTCGATACTTCCTGTCCAGGGGGTATGGGTTGTAATATCATTTCCTTTCCCATTAGTGGTCATTGAACCAGGGAGGGTTACTTTATCATGCAGTGTGCCTTGATACCATTTTTGCGTTACGCCAATATCCAGCGAATCAATTTGAAATGCCCAGCTACCTGAAAGATCTATTTTATAACCTGCTGTTATTGAGTTTGTTTTTGATTGGCCTTTAACAACGGTTATAAGAGCTAAGTGTAAAAATGCAATTAGCAAAAGCAAGGTTAGTTTTCTCATCTGTTTATAATTGGTATTTAAATTTAACAGAATGATCTGATTGCCTCCCATAAAATGAAGACAACCAGACCAAAAAGGTGAAAAGGTAATTTAGGTTAAAAGTCTGTAGGTTACTACCAATTGGAATTTTGTTTAATTAAAGGATTACTGTTGATCTCGTTTTGCGGGATCGGGAAATAATCATACTTGCCGGCTACATAAAATTGTTTTCCAACCTTATCGCTATTGGCGAGTTCCTGTGTCAGCTTACCCCAGCGTTTCAGATCGTAAAAGCGCTGGTTTTCGCGGGCAAATTCAATCATCCGCTGATGTATTATTTCAGCCATCATTTGATCAGGGCTATAACCACCAGGTAAAGCAGCAAGCTTGGCCCTGTCCCTGATCTGGTTTACATAAGGATAAGCTTCCTGTACCTTTCCTTCCATGGTTAAAGACTCAGCCAGCAAAAGCAGTACATCCGCGTAGCGAAGGGCCCGCTCATTATTACTTGACGTATAATTAGAAGCGCCGCTTGATCCTGTAAGCTCGTTAACTTGTGTATAGTTCTGGTATTTTTTAAACATGGAATGGTAACCAAATACCAGCGTGAAACTGCTGAATGGTTTTTGGTAAAAAGTAGCTCCCGGATAGTCCCAGATCAATGTAGCATACATCCTGGGATCAAAATCATTAGCTGTAGTTTTTTCCTTTTGAAACTCATTAAAAAGCTTATCAGTAGGGCTCACTTCAAACCATCCGCTTACTTCTGATGGTGCAAATTCCTGCGCTGTAGTAACTCCTAATGCTTCCTGTGCATTTTCGCCGGCCCATGGGTTAGTGCCGCCAACATCAGCCAGTTGAATCTCAAATACAGATTCCTGATTGTTCTTTTTGGTAGCAATAAAGTTATCCCCATAGTCAGGCATTAATTGATATGACATGCTGGTTACCTGCTTTAACGTAGTTTCGGCATTGGCCCAGGCTTTTGTATAAACGTAGGCTTTACCAAGGTAAGCCAAAGCAGCGCCCTTGGTAGCCCTGCCTACCCATTGAGATGGATATGATGCAGGCAGATCAGCGCCGGCATCGGTAAAATCGGAAATTACCTGCTTCCAGACATCGGCTTCTGGTGATTTTGCTGTGAAATAAGCATCTGTAGTTGCCGGAACAGTTAGGATCAAAGGAGCATCGCCAAAGTTAATGGCTAAAATAAAATAATTTAAGCCCCGCAGAAACTTAGCCTCGGCAACATATGCCTTTTTAACGGTGGCATCCAGGGGCACTTTATCAATGTTAGCTAATATTTGATTAGCCCGGAAAATAGCCCGGTAGGATATGTTCCACAGATCATTGGCGGGGCCATTGTCTGGTGTATTGGTAAATGTTGATAGTTTGTACAAGTCGGCCACATCATTTCTAATAAAAAAGTCATCGCCACGGCCATTACCAAGCTCAATACCCCTTACGCCCCAGAAACCTCCGTTTACATCCCTCAATAATCCGTAGGTAGCAGCAAACGCGCTTTGTACATCGGTTTCAGTCTTCCAGAAAGTTTCGGTAGTTATTTTATTGGGGTTTTGAAGTTCTAATGTGCTTTTCTTACAGCTGCAAACTATAGCAGCTACACAAAATATGATTATTAAATTTTTCATAATTTAAATTTTAATAGCGCTTTATGAATTACAATGACAGTTGAATACCCAGAGATATGGTTCTGGCCAGCGGGTAAGCCACATGCCCAAAATCTACACCCCGATCAAGAATACTCAGTTGTGCACTCGTTGCTCTGCCCAAATCAGGGTTAAAACCGGTATAATTTGTTATTGTAAAAAGGTTATCAGCGCTTGCATAAACACGTAAAGAAGTTATCCTCATTTTTTTTACCAATGCACTATTTAATGTGTATCCAATTTGCAGGGTTTTCATTCTTAAATAAGAGCCATTTTCCAGAAAACGGGTTGATGTCCGGTTATTAAAGTTCGGATCGCTGGTAACCGCTCTCGGAATGTTAGAATGGTTAGTAGGGGTCCAGGCATTAAGCATTGATTTGGCGTAATTAAAATCCAGGTTGGTGCTTTCCAAATCCTGCCTTAAGCCATTGTATATCTTATTGCCCTGAGTGCCCTGGAAAAACATATTGATATCAAAACCATACATGGATGCATTGATGCCAAAGCCATACTCAAAATTAGGGAATGGGCTGCCCGCGTTAACTTTATCGTTATCGTTTATCTGGCCATCGCCATTGGTATCCTGGAATTTAACATCGCCGGGAGCAGCGTTGGGTTGAATCGGCTTGCCATTTTTGGTATAACTATCTATTTCGGCCTGTGAATTAAATATACCAATATCCTTTATCAGGTAAAAAGAACCAATTGAGCCGCCGGCTTCGGTTAGCGTACTTGAAGCTCCGTGGTGGGTAGGCTGCCCGCCAAAAATTTGCTGTGTACCCGTACCAAGTGATATTACTTTATTTTTCACCGCGCTTATTGTACCCAAAAAGCCATAGTTTAATTTACCTATATGATCATTAAAATTAACACCAACCTCAATACCTTTATTACGCAGATCCCCAGCATTTACTACCGGATTTGAAATTGATCCTGCAGAGCCGGGTATAGGGACGTTTAACAAAAGATCGGAGGTTTTTTTAATGAAATAGTCGGCGGTTATATTCAGTTTATCCTGTAAAAAACCTATATCTAAACCAATGTTTGAAGTTTTGGTAGTTTCCCATTTAATGTTGGGAGAAGCAAACGCTGTTTGAATAGCCCCGAACCATTTTTGCTGATCGGCACCTGTAACATAGTTTATATTTGATGAGATGGCTGCACTGTACTGATAATCCGGAATTTCCTGGTTACCCAGCACACCATAACTCGTCCTTAATTTTAAAGTTGAAAATGTATTTTTTAAAGACCCAAAAAAACTTTCATTTGAAATATTCCATCCCAATGCAATAGAAGGATAATCGCCGTAACGATGAGTACTTCCAAACCTTGAAGAGCCATCGTGCCTGAAACTGGCAGTTAAAAGGTAACGGTTATCATACGAATAAATAGCTCGTCCAAATATCGATACCAGATTGCTTTCGGTCTTGTTACCACCTGTGGTAGATATGCCGGCACCGGCATCTATCTGGTCAATTCCATCCGGCAAATCTGTTCTGCCTGCTGCGGTATAATTATATTTAGTACTTTGGTAAGCATAACCAGCCAATGCCTGTATACTGTGTTTGCCAATATGTTTATCATAGTTCAGGGTATTTTCTAACAGAACCAATACCGTTTGATCTTTGCTCAAGTTAATATCATTAGTAGGATGTGAAAACAGGGTCCCTACTGCATATCTTTTATAGTAATCATAATTGCTGGTAAAGCCATTGGTATAACCCAGGTTTAGTTTATAGTTTAAACCAGGCAAAAGGTTTACCTGGGCATAAGCGTTAGTTATGATATTGGTAAACTCGCGGTTAATGTTTTCAAGGTTTAACTGGGCTACCGGGTTGGCCACATTAACTACTGGACCATAAGCCCCGGCGTAACCACCTAAAGCTGTTGGGTCATAAATATTAAAAACAGGGATCATTTTTGCGGCAGAGCCTACCGGGTTACCACCCTGGCCGCCCCAGCCACCGGGCATGGTGATAAACTTTTCTCTTGACAGTAACACCGTCTCGCCAAACTTCAATCGGCCTTTGGTAGTTTCTGTTTTTACACGTAAGTTATAACGCTTATAACCGGTTACGTCAACAATTCCCTGCTGATCGTTATATCCGCCCGAAACACTGTATTTGGTTGATTCGCTGCCGCCGCTTACAAGCATATTATATTGTTGAACCGGCGCTGTTCTATAGATGGCATCCTGCCAATTGGTACCGGCACCCAACTGATCAGGGTTTTTGGCAATATCAAGTCTTGGTAAGCCAGCATTATCATGAGCTGCATTACTTACTGTAGCCCATTCCTGCGCATTCAGAACATCAATTTCATGCGCTATTTTTTGCTGACCATAATTTGCCGCAAACTGTACTACAGGTGCACCATTCTTGCCGGCCTTAGTGGTAACCAATACCACACCATTAGCAGCCCTTGAGCCGTATATGGCCGCGGCAGAAGCGTCTTTTAATACATCAATTGATTCAATATCAACCTGGTTCAGGTAGTTGATACTCGCCGTTGGTACACCATCAACAATATATAACGGAGCTCCGTTTCCTAATGTACCAACACCCCGGATCATAATCCGTGTTCCGGCACCGGGATCACCACCTGATGCTTCTATGGTAACGCCAGGCATTTTACCTTGTAATGATCTTGTAACATCACTTACACCCTGAGCCTTTATATCAGAACCTTTAACCGAAGCGGTGGCACCAGTAAGATCAGACCGCCTAACCGTTCCGTATCCAATTACTACAACCTCATTTAACGAGGTTTGAGCTTCCTGCAATTTTATATTTATTTCGGTGCGGCCATTAATGGCAACTTCCTGTTTGGTAAATCCTAAAAAGGTGAATTCCAATGTACTGCTTGTATTGTCAACAGTTAAAGTGTACTTACCAGTGGCATCGGTAATGATTCCATTACTGGTTCCCTTTACTTTTACGCTCACCCCCGGGAGTGGCTGGCCCTTGTCGTCAGTTACCACACCGCTTATCTTTACGGCTTGCTTTGGAGTATTATCTGTTACACCTTTTCTCCGTAAAATAACCGTATGCTGATTTATGGTATACGTTAACGGCTGACCGGCAAAGCATTTTTCAAGAACCTGCAAAAAAGGTTCGTTATTTACCGATAGGTTAACCTGCTTGGTTTCATTGAGCACTTCTGTTTTATATAGAAAGTGGTAGCCCGTTTGTTGTCTTAATTCTTCAATGACCTCTTTTAGCGAAGCATTCTTGAAATTTAAGCTCACAGTTTGGGCATTAGAGGTGGCATTCACCTGCATGATGGTGGTAATTAATAAAATTAACACAAGTTTCATCACCCTAAGAATTTTAAATGACATACAGGAAATCATCCTGCATGGAAATGCAATATTATCTTTATACATTTGAAAAAAGGTTTAATTTAAATTGGTTGTATAAGCAATTGGTAGTTACCTTTTTAACTGCTAAATAGAGCAGGTTTACTAACCGGGGGCGCTGCAATCGCTCCTGGTTTTTATGGTAACTTATTATATGGTGATATAAGTAAGTTTATGGCATTACGGTAATCCTCCTTCCTTCCATTTTAAAGTGAACTGTACCGGTTAATTCTAATGACTTTAATACTCCAGTTACACTGTCAAAGCGCGAAACTGTACCTCCAAAATCCTTTTCGTCTATCTTACCTTCATAAACAACTTCCACATCATACCAGCGCGAAATCTTCCGCATAATATCCTGTATATTTTCATTGTTAAACATAAAATATCCATTTTTCCAGGCAACGGCTTCTTCCGTATTAACAGGGTGTATATTAAATGTTTGTTGCTGTCCAAGTGAAGCCTGTTGCCCGGGTTTTAAATAGGCTTCATGGTTGTCGGTCACCAGTTTTACAGATCCTTCTAAAAGTGTAGTCTTTATAACTTGTTCATCCTTATAAGCATCTACATTAAAGTGGGTACCTAAAACCTCAATCCCCATGTTGTTCACGGCAATTTTAAAAGGCATGTTTTTATTCTTTGCAACCTCAAAGTAAGCCTCGCCTGTTAGCTCCACCTTTCGTTCGCTGCCAGTGAAAATTGCTGGGAATTTTAAGGATGACGCGGCATTGAGCCATACTTTTGTTCCATCAGATAAAACTACCTGGTACTGTCCGCCGCGAGGTGTAGTTATGGTGTTGTATAGCGTTACCGCTTTTTTTACTTCAGCATCCTTTGCGTTGTAAACTAACTTCCCATCGTCTAATTTACCAACTGATGCACCTCCCTGTTTGGAGAGAAGTCCTTTTTTAGAGTCGTTAAGATCAATATTTGAACCGTCTGAAAGGGTTAACATTGCTTTGTTAAAACCAGGAACCACCGGGCTCTTATTGGTTAATAATGAGTTTTTAGTGATTTTGTCTGATGATAACTGAACCTGGTGATAAATTATCAGGCTTAAAGCGAAAACAACAGCTGCTGCCGCTGCTGCAGCCCAAATCTTTTTAAAAGTTTTTTTTTCGGCAGACGTAACTTGGTTATTTAGTTTGTTTACTATTTCTTGCTTAATTTGTTCTTTATTACCCATTTCGGCGTTCCAGGGTAAATCCTTCAGTTGAAAGTCATCACGATATGTTTCCAGCAACTCAATTTCTTCCGGCGTACACTTACCCGACATGTATTTCTCATATAAGTTGATAAAATCTTGCTGGGTCATAGGAAAAATATATTTGGTTGTTTAGTGTTAGAGACTTTTTGAGCGATGTACACACATTAAATAAAAAATATTTTTTCAATATGGTGTAAGTGGGGGATTAATTGTTAAATTAACACTTCATTGCAAATAAAATTCCCTAATTTTATTTAACCAATTATATGCTTTTAAATAAATACTCCGATTCTGAATTGTGGGAGGCGATAACGCTTGATGATACAAAAGCATTTCAAACGCTTTTTGAACGTTACTGGGCTATTATATACGGCACGGCTTTCTCGTACTTAAAGGATAAGGAAGCTTGTTCAGAAATTGTACAGGATATATTTTTAAATATCTGGCAGAAAAGAAATGAATTTGAAATTTCATGCTTTAAAAACTATCTCACCTGCGCGGCCAGGTATCATGTTTATAAACAATTAAAAGCAAAAAGATCATCGGCTATTTTATATATAGAAGATTATGACCGCATAACAACCCAGCATCAGGGTATTAATCAGGGCGATGAAAATATTACCTACCTGGAATTAGAACAATCTGTTGAAACATCATTATATAATTTACCTAAGCGTTGCCGGGAAATTTTCATACTAAGCCGGATGGATAATTTAACCAATGATGAGATAGCCGAACAGCTCGGGATATCAAAACGCACGGTAGAAAATCAAATAACTCATGCACTGAAATTTCTAAGATCTTTATTAAAGCATACAGCCATAATAATGCTTATAATCACCAAATTCCTGTTCTCATAAGGTATATACCTTCACTTACTTAACTGCTGCATGTATCAGACCAGCTTTGATAAAAAGAAGGTATATGATTGTGTATCAGTACTGAAGTTGTCAGAACATTGCAGGAAAATCTCACGCTCTTCGGAGTAATTATCAGGCCCAACCTTTTAAACGCTTATATTCCGTTTCGGGTGTCACTTTGTCCGCTTCGGTTATCTTTTCATTCTTAAACACCGCCTTAACTCACACCTTTGACTTAAATAAAATAATCAGCCTTGAGGCTGCACTTAAAAAGTCAAAAAAAGAAATTTATGAAAAAGTTAATTTTATCTATTCTAATCCTGGCATCAGCGAAGGCCTTCAGCCAGACAACTCCGACAACAACCACAACAACTACACCTCCTGCAAATCAGAGTTTTTTCAAAAAAATTGCGAGCCGTCTTGAATTCGGCATTACAGCAGGTGGTAATTACAGTAATTTTACCAATGCCAGTTTTGCCACAGATCCACTTGCTGGTTTCCACGCCGGACTTACTGTT
Source organism: Mucilaginibacter sp. (assembly GCA_030445275.1). Lineage (GTDB taxonomy): Bacteria > Bacteroidota > Bacteroidia > Sphingobacteriales > Sphingobacteriaceae > Mucilaginibacter. The sequence goes on along the minus strand of JAUCSE010000058.1, from coordinate 41,817 downwards.
TCCTACAGGTTTACTGACAATTTCCTGGTATCAGAAGAGTTTTTATACTCTATGCAGGGAGCCAAAGTTAAGAGCGGGCCATTTGCGGGAAATGATATAAAGCTTTCTTACGCCTCTGTGCCAATCCTTTTCAAATACCGTACTAATTCCGGGTTCTATGTTGAAGCTGGCCCGCAGGCAAGTTTTAAAGTAAAGGAAGATATTGGCGGGATAACCGATGCCAAATTTGCTAAGAAAATTGATTTTGGTGTAGCCGGTGGTCTTGGATACCAATCTAAAATGGGCTTAGGAATTGGAGCAAGATATGTTTATGGAATGCAAAAAGTTCAGGAAACACCTTCACCTGCCTTAGGCGATTTCAAAAATAATAGCATACAGGCAAGCATATTCTATGTTTTTTAATGAATAATTAAATTCATGCCCCCTGATAACAAAAGGTCCTGGTTGCAAATTGCGCCGGGACCTTTTTGTAAGTACTGTTTTTGACCTATAAAAAAAGAATAAAGTGGCCTTATAAAGGTTTATCACTGCTTAATTAGTTGAAACAATAAATAAAATATCTTTTACCGGCTCTGTTTTTTGTCTCCTGCAGTCTCTTTGCACAGCAGAGCTGTTGGCTTTCAAATCATTTAGCGAGAATTTTTCAACCCATGTATTGTCACTTCAGAGACCGTTTTGCCCGCTTGATCAAGTTTGCTGTAAGATGCCATGTTTCATGTAATTACTTTCGTTACAGACAATGAATATTAAAGGTCAAATTTAAATTTTACAACCATGAAAAAGACAACTGCAATCGGTATTAACCTGTTTATCGGGATGCTGTTTACCCTCTTTGTTTCATATGCACAGGCACAGGAAACAGAGGTTAAAGTTACAGCGATCAGATCCTCAAAAGGAAAGATCGTTCTTAACGTATTTAAAGACAATGATACTTATGACAAGGAACAGCCATTCAAAAAATTCGTGTTTGACAAGAAAGCTCTTGTAAATGGAACACTGACAGTGAAATGTGAACTAGCGCCCGGGATTTACGGAATAACGCTCCTGGATGATGAAAATGATAATGGCAAGATCGACAAAAATTTGATCAGAATACCAAAAGAAGGATTTGGTTTCTCCAACTTCTTTATGGAAAAGTTGAAAAAGCCAACGTTCGATGACTTCAAAGTGGAAGTGAAAAGCAACGCTGAAAATAAGATAGCGATTAAGGTAAAGTATATGTAAACAGCTATTGCCGTGACTGCAGAACAGCACCCGGTATATATCTAAATTAAAAATATTATTATGAAAAGTAATTCAATTTATATCAAGTTATTTACGTTAGCAGGAGGCTTGCTGTTAGCGATATGTTTTTCATCATGTAAGAAAAATAATATTGACCCTTCAGGACAGTTTAACCTCAAAGTAGTGAACGCGTCGCCAACTGCAGGTCCGCAAAGTTTTACACTCGCCGGGACTGTATTGGTGAGCGGCGGTCTTAATTATACTGATGCTTCTCCATATATCACCAGTCCTTCCGGAACAAGGCTGGTGGGAGAATTTAAAAATGACGGAACAAATAATGTTTATGCTTCTGGCGAGATCTGGACGGCAAACACCATAAACCAAACGGTATACCTGGCTGGTTCGGGTTCAAAGGCCAGGGTTAAGGTTTTTACAGACGATCTTGGCGCTCCGAACAATGGCAAGGTGAAAATTAAGTTTATCCATTTCAGCGATAATGCTCCTTCAGACATCAAAATAAGAAATGGCGCGGGAGATGAAATAGTTGATCACATCAGCAGAAATACTGATAGCGGCTACAAGTACGTTGATCCGGGTACTCTTTCTGTACAAATTATAGGTTTTACCTCTAAAGATAACTTAGGTAGTTTCGATATAACTGATCTTCAGGCAGGGAAAATATATACGCTGTACTTTACTGATTCGGCTAATGGAAGCCTGGTCATGAACAAAGTGTTGCATAATTAAAAATTAAAAGATTTAGTTAGCATTAATTTGAAGCCGTATCATTTGATAATGATACGGCTTCTTCTTTTAAGGTTTTAGTAGGAGTATAGTTTAACATGCTGAATACTATACTCATTTACCGGAATACGGATATGCCTGCCCTGATGATCCTGATCACCGTTCATGCGCCGCTGTTCAATCCATTTGCCGTTTTGAAAAGAGCCTTCGTCTACACTGAGTAACCCTGCTTTTTTTCTTTCTTCAATAGCTTCAAATGTTATTACAACCCCTGTACCTGCTACATAGTATTCATCAGGAGCAACAGCAATAATGATCACGCCGGTTTCAGGCCAGGTACTATCCTTTGATCCAGCCGACCAACCTAACTTGTATTCATGTGTTACTTTTAAAAGGTAATTACCCAAGGTGAACTGCTGTGCTTGTGCAGAATTATTTTTATCAAAAAGGCAACCTTTAACAGCCGCTGAAGGCTGGTATTTTGTGATCAGGGGAGTGATCTGTTTTAGTATCCAATAGGCTTTAGTGATCGGTTCTTTTTCAGGACTTTCTGTTGATTCAATTGAAAACGGAGAAAAACTAAGGCAATTATAGTTACCAAAGGCAAAGAATGCCTTAGCATCAACACCCGGTTCAAATTTTATCTCCGGGATAAACAAAGGATTGGGTATCCTGGTATATAAATCGCACCAATGTTTAAAATCAGGATTATAAAAGTCGGGTGCCAGTATATCTATTTCTGGTGCACGGGCCTTCCAAATATCCATTACATGCGGTAATGGGCCGGCACTTGGATAATCACCGGGTTTTACTCCCGGTCTGTTTAAGGCGGCATTCAGGTACAAAGGCAAATCGTATACTTTTTTTCCGGCTATGGCAATTTCGTTCACAAAATCCGCAAATTGCCAGGCCATAAAAATTTCGTCAGCGACTAAACTATTACCAAATACCTTTGTCCAGTTTCCTGATGTTTGGCTGCCGTTGGCTTGCCAAATGGCTTTTAGTTCGGGCAGTAATGTGGCCTGGTTATTTTTGAGGTAGGAGAGGAGTTTGTCCGGAACAGCGCTTTCAAACGCTTTATTAGCATCGTTGTCAAAGTTACGGGCATCAGGGAGCATGCCAATTTCATTTTCAACCTGTATCATGATCACGGTATGGTCTTTACTGTCTACCTCTTTTAAATGCTGCAGCAGCCGAACGTACGCATGCTTATCAGCCTCAAGATTGTTTTTATTGATAGGGTTCAGAATTTCCTGTTGATTCCCGGAACGGTCCACAATACGCGGAAACCTGGCCGGATCAGTTTTTACCCACGCAGGTACATAGCATGACATGCTGTTTTTCCAGGTTCCGAACCATAATAATACCAGTTTCATGTTATTTAGGCGTGCGTTCCGGAGCAGATCATCTACCAGCGAAAAATTAAATTTTCCTTCTGCTGGCTCTAATAGTTCCCAATATACTGGTGCCAGTACGGTGTTGAGTTGCATAGCTTTCAGCTTGGGCCAAACAGGTTTCATGTATTCACTGCTGGATGCACTGGAATTACCAAGCTCGCCCCCTAGAATTAAAAAAGGACGACCATCAACAATGAACTGAAAATTATTACCTGATTTAACAATCCGGGGCATAGTATTGTCGGTTACTTTCTGGGCGCTGGCACCAGTTGTATATAAGGCTAATAAAAAAAGTAAAGAGAATGTGTTTTTCATAGTACCGGGAATTTAAAAGTCAGCATCAAACAAATATTACACTTTATACAATCGATTGCAATAAATTTGAACTTTTACTATATTCAAACTGATTTCCAGATTTTATTGAGAAACCAATACAATAAAAAGGTATTTATTAAGAAAGAAGTATTAAATGTCAACTTGGATTTGGTCAGACAGGCATATTGTATCTATCAAAAAAACAATCGATTGCTTTTTTTAAAACCAGTTTTATATCTTTAGAGAATTAAGGTGTTTTTTGCTTGCTAAATGGACGATAAGGGCGCATCAACATATAGAGATGGTGAAATATCGGAGTCTATTTTTACTATATAAGGATAATACAACCGATTGCCAAGTTGTTTTTTTAGTGATGCTGATTAAAGAAATAATTAAGGCTTCTTTAATAGGAAGATTATAAATCCAATACTATTAAATAACCAATTATGTTTACCGCGGTAAATTTTTTAAAGTATTGTATGATCAAAACCTGCTGCGTAAAAAAGCCTATCAAAGTGTGGTGAATTTTTAAACCGATATCCAAAATGAAGCTTATCAAAAAAAATATCCTTTTTATAATCGTAATGTTTTTGCCTGTGGTTAATTATGCGCAAGCGCCAGGACACAAATCCTATATAGCCAATACCAGCAGGGCAGGATATTTTGCGTTGGCAGCAAACGGGAAAGCTGCACCGGTATATACAGGCATTGATGAGTATCCGGGTGTAGTACGCGCGGCAAAAAGCTTTATAAATGATATTCATTCGGTAACTCAAACCACACCGGAGTTAATTACCGGAACAAAAGGGGTAAAACAAATAGTGTTGATAGGTACATTAGGCAAAAACCCACAGATAGATCAGTTAATTGCGCAGAAAAAATTGAATGCTTCGGCCATTGCGGGTAAATGGGAAGCTTACCTGATACAGGTGGTGCAAAAACCTTTTCCCGGTGTTGACCAGGCATTGGTAATTGCAGGTTGTGATAAACGGGGAACCATATTTGGTATCTATGATGTTTCGGCACAAATAGGGGTTTCGCCCTGGTATTGGTGGGCCGATGTGCCGGTTAAGCAGCAAAAAAGCTTATATGTAATACCGGGGCGTTATAGTGATGGAGAACCTGCAGTAAAATACCGCGGTATATTTATCAATGATGAAGCCCCGGCGTTTTCGGGGTGGTCAAAAGAGAAATTTGGTGGATTGAATCATCGGGTATATGAAAAGGTATTTGAGCTTATCCTTCGTTTAAAAGGGAATTACCTTTGGCCGGCCATGTGGGGCAATGCCTTTAATGATGATGATAAGCTAAACCCTGTATTGGCTGATGAATATGGCGTGGTAATGGGTACATCGCACCATGAACCGATGGATAGGGCACAGCAGGAATGGAAGCGTTACGGAAACGGTGCCTGGAACTATGAAACCAACAAAACCGTATTACAGGACTTTTGGCGCAAGGGCATTCAAAATATGGGTACCAAAGAAACCATTGTTACCGTTGGCATGCGCGGTGATGGTGATATGCCCATGACCGAAGGCAGCAATATCACGCTGCTTGAAAACATTGTGCGTGATCAGCGTAAAATTATAACCGATGTAACAGGTAAGGATGCTTCGCAAACACCACAAATGTGGGCACTGTATAAAGAAGTGCAGGAGTATTATGATAAGGGTATGCGCGTACCTGATGATGTTACCCTGTTGTTGTGTGATGATAACTGGGGTAACATTCGCAAGCTCCCCAAATTGGGAGAACAGCCGCGCAAAGGCGGTTACGGCATCTATTATCATTTTGATTATGTTGGCGATCCGCGTAATTATAAATGGCTAAATGCAAACCCGATATCAAAAACATGGGAACAAATGCACCTGGCATATGAGTATAATGCACGGCAGATATGGATTGTTAATGTTGGCGATCTTAAGCCCATGGAGTTTCCCATTAGTTTTTTTCTGGATTATGCCTGGGCACCGGATAAATGGCCGGCAAATAGTTTAAATGCTTATACCATTGATTGGGCAAAACAACAGTTTGGGCCTCAATATGCCAAAGAAATTGCCCGGATATTGACATTGTACACCAAATACAATGGCAGGCGTAAACCAGAACAGCTTGATCAAAATACCTACAGTCTCACTAATTATAATGAGTTTGAAACGGTAGTAACGGAGTACGATCAGTTAAGGTCAGATGCCGAAAAACTGTATGCTAAAATACCGGGAAATTATAAAGATGCATTTTATGAGTTGGTTTTACACCCGGTGCAGGCTTGTGCCAATTTAAATGAAATGTATTACGAGGCAGCCAAAAACAAATGGTATGCAGAGCAGGGGAGGGCAGCCACCAATGCAGCTGCTGCAAAAGTGAAAGCTTTGTATGCTAAGGATAAGGAAATATCGCATTATTATAATACAGTATTAGCCAATGGGAAGTGGAACCATATGATGGATCAAACCCATATTGGGTATACCTACTGGCAACAACCCGACTCCAATAAAATGCCGCAGGTAAAAGAAATTACCTTGCCCGAAGCCGCGCAAATGGGTGTGGCTATACCGGGTTCGGTTAAGTTATGGGCAGCTACAGAAACTGTATCTGAAATGCCGGAGTTTTATTCCTGGGAAAAGAACGGAAGCTATATTGAAATATTTAATCGCGGTAAGGCACCTTTTAATTATTCAGTTGAATCGCCGGCTGCTTATGTTACCATTCAACCAAAATCAGGTACTGTTGATGATCAGCAAAGGGTTGGGCTTAACATTAATTGGATTAAAGCGCCCAAAGGCATAAACCATGTTCCGGTAATTGTTAAAGGGCCACAAGGAAATGTAACTATCAACATTACGGTAAATAGTATGGCTGCCGGTAGTCCTGCTTTGTTTAAGGAAAATAATGGTTATATAGCCATAGAGGCAGCGCATTACTCCGAAGCTGTAAAAACTGCTGAAGTTAATTGGATGTTGATCCCAGATTACGGGCGTACATCATCGGGCGTAACACCATGGCCTGTAACCGCGCCTAAAGTACAACCCGGCGATAGAAGCCCGCACCTGGAATATAATATCAGTTTAAGTGATACCGGTACTATAGCGCTACAAGCTTATATATCCCCAACGCTTGATTTTAAAAATCAGAGAGGGCTGTATTATGCAATTTCAATTGATGACGAACAACCGCAAATGGTTAATATTAACCAGGATGAGTCTGCACAGGGTTGGGGTAAAGCCGTAAGTGACAATATCAAAAGGTTCGTCACTAAACATCATATTACCAAAGGCGGCGTTCATACCATAAAGTATTGGATGGTTGATGCCGGCGTGGTGTTGCAAAAATTAGTTGTTGATGCAGGCGGATTAAAAGAGAGCTATCTTGGGCCACCGGGACAATAGTTCGGGATAAGAAATGAGTATCTTATATTAACAGAAGCCATGTCATTTCGAACGAGGTACGAGGAGAAACTATCTCTTGAGCGATAGCGAAAAATCTTATGCTCAATGCTGTCTATAATAGCATGTCGTATAAGATTTCTCCTCACCCCAACGCTTTGTCCATCGCTGTTCGTCGAAATGACATTTAGAATTTTCTTTATAAAATCTTACTTAAAAGCCAATAGAATTTCCGCCATCAACCGGTAATATAACCCCGGTAATATAGCGTGCAGCATCCGAAGAGAGATATAGCACGGCTTCTGCAACATCTTCCGGATCACCTAACTTACCCATCGGTGTACGCGATAATACCTTATTCTTTCTTTCCGGATCATTATTAAGCGCCTTTGCCGACATATCCGTCGCGATAAAACCGGGTGCCACGCAGTTTACACGTATGCCCTGGGGCGAAAGCTCGGTAGCCATGGCCCTGGTCATACCCTCAATGGCCGATTTACTGGCTGTATAGGCAATTACATAAGGAATGCCATATTGTGATGCCATCGAGCTTATATTGATGATACAGCCACTGCCAGCTTCGGTCATTTTTTTGATAACCTCCCGGCTTAACACAAATACTGATGTGAGGTTAGTTTGTATGATCTGTTGAAAATCCTGATCAGTCACTTCGGTAAACGGCTTTTTCATGTTGATCCCGGCATTGTTCACCAATATATCTGGGGTACCATATTCGGCAGTGATCTCATCAACCAGCGTGGGGATAGCAGAAAGATCACTCAAATCGCAGACCTTGTAGCTGCAAAGTTCTCCAAAAGTGCTGGCAGCGGCTTTTAGTTTATTTTCGTCGCGGCCTATGATGATGGTTTTGATATTGTTTTCAATAAGTTTTTTAGTAGTAGCCAGGCCCAGACCCGAAGCGCCACCCGTAACTATTGCCATTTTAGTTCTTGTTTCCATTATTGGGTTATAAAAAGGGCTTATTTTATTCGAAGAGACGAATCGCGGACAATCATTTCTGATCTTAATACCAAACTGTGGGCATGACGAAGTTCATTTTTATTTATCAGCTGGTCGATCATTAGTTTAGCGGCTACTTCGCCCATTTCGTATCCTTTGTAATTCACCGTTGTTAAATTAGGTTCTATCACGCACGCTGAGGGGTCATTATTAAAGCCGGCAAAGGCAATATCTGCTGGTATTTGAATGCCTTGTTTTTTCAGGGTTTGCATGCAACTTATGGCACAATTATCATTGGCCGAAAAAACACCGTCGGGAAGCATCGTCATTCTTAATATCTGCTCTGCTGATGCAATACCGGCAGTGCTACTCAGGTCGTTGATGATCACCAGATCTTGGTCAAACCATATATTATTGTCTTCCAGCGCTTTTTTATAGCCTTCATATCTTTCCGCATATACCTTGCGCAATTGATTGGCTGTAATATGTACAATACGCTTGCAGCCTTGTTTTATCAAATGGGTGGTAATTTCATAGGCTGCCTTAAAATTGTCAATATATATCTGGGGGCATTTATCGTGTTCAAAAACCCTGTCAAAAAATATTACAGGTATGTTTCGTTTAATAAAAGGCTCAAAATGGTCAATATTATTGGTGTCATAGGCCAGGGAAACCAGTAAGCCGTCAACCCGGTTAACCAGCATGGCGTTGGCATTATTGATCTCTTTTTTCATGGTTTCCAACGACTGGCTGATAATCAGGTTGTAATGATTGTTACTTAAACCCTTCTCGATACCGGCAATTGCATCGGCCATAAAATTGCTGTTTAACCGGGGAACAATAAGACCAATAATATTGCTGTTTTTTGTACGTAAACTACTGGCAAATGAATTGGATCGATAACCCATATCAGCGGCAGTTTTAACAACCAGTTTTTTAGTCTTTTTACTAACCCTTGGATGATCATTAAGCGCCCTGCTAACGGTTGCTGCCGAGATATTGAGCTTATTGGCTATATCGTAAATGGTTATTTCTTTTTCGTCGCCGGGCATGTTTTGTTGGTATTTCAGGATATGTTATTTGTAAGAATGGATAAATATAAAAAATTAATGTGATGCAGTAAAAAGATTATGCAATCGATTGCATAATCTTTACATTTGTTTTATAAACCATTAAGTATAAAGTAAACTAATTTATGATTCCTGATTTAGAACAAACCTTCAGATGGTTTGGCCCTGCAGATCCGGTAACCTTGCCGGCCATCAGGCAAACGGGTGCCAGCGGCATTGTTTCGGCCTTGCACCATATACCATGCGGCGAGGTATGGAGTGCTGCGGAGATTAGCGCCCGTCATGATATGATTAAAAATGCCGGCTTCAGATGGGCGGTTGTGGAAAGCGTGAATATTCATGAAAGCATTAAGCTGGGCCGGCCGGAAAGAGATCAATACATTGAAAATTATTTGGAAACTCTGAAAAACGTTGCAAATGCAGGTATTCATGTTGTTTGTTACAATTTTATGCCTGTATTAGATTGGACACGCACCCATCTGGATTACCGGCTTGCCAATAATGCTTCGGCATTACGATATGAAGCATCAGCCATAGCGACCTTTGATCTTTACATTTTAGAGCGGGAAAAGGCATTTGACGAATTTACCGATGAGCAACAATCAGCAGCAAAGCAATACCTGGATAGCTTAAGTGCTCAGGAAACGAAATTACTGACCCGTACCATCCTTGCGGGTTTACCCGGTACCGATGAGGTTTTTACGATTGCTCAGTTTAAGGAATACTTAAAAAAATATAGCGAAACAGATGCTGATGCATTAAAAAATAATTTATTTTATTTTCTGCGTGCCATTATTCCAACAGCCCAGGAGCTGGATATTAAAATGTGTATCCATCCGGATGATCCTCCATTTCCGATACTTGGCCTGCCCAGGGTAGCCTCAACAGAAAATGATCTGACAGATATTGTAAATTCTTGTCCATCATCCAGCAATGGCATAACCTTATGTACAGGTTCCTTAGGTGCCAGGGCTGATAATGATATCCCCGGTATTATTGCGCGTTTGGGGCAGCACATTCATTTTCTGCATCTCAGAAATGTTAAACGCGAAAGCAACGGTAGTTTTTATGAGGCTGAACATTTAGCCGGAAGCACGGATATGTACCAGGTTATGAAAGCCATCATAAATGAGCAATTGCAAAGAGAAAAGGCAGGGAGGGATGATATTGCCATACCTATGCGCCCCGATCATGGTCATAAAATACTGGATGACTATAACTATAATACCTATCCGGGATACTCAGCAATAGGTAGATTAAAAGGTTTAGCGGAATTGAGGGGACTTGAAATGGGTATTAAAAGAACATTAATATAAGCTTTAATAGGAATATCAAATTTACACACCATGCATAAACAGATTATTTCAAAAAAACAATTCCGCATTTTGTTATTTGCATTTGGCACTATGGGTATATGCCAGGCAAATGCACAAGAACATACCGCAAAGCAAAAGTATCTTTCGCCGCCGCTTATCAAATCCATATACACTGCAGATCCATCGGCACATGTTTTTAATGGTAAAATATACATATACCCATCGCATGATATAGATGCCGGCATACCGGAGAATGATAATGGCGACCATTTTGCCATGCGCGATTATCACATTTTATCAATGGATAAGATAAACGGACCGGTGACAGATCATGGTGTAGCATTGGATATCAAAAATATTACCTGGGCGGGCCGGCAGCTATGGGCGCCGGATGCCGCTTATAAAAACGGAACTTATTATTTGTATTTCCCGGTTAAGGATAAGCAGGACGTGTTTAGGATAGGGGTTGCCACTTCAAAAAATCCTGCGGGACCGTTTAAGGCGCAACCTCAGCCAATTCCCGGCAGCTTTAGTATTGATCCTGCAGTATTTACAGATGCCGACGGCAGTACTTATATGTATTTCGGCGGTATATGGGGCGGCCAATTGCAGCGCTGGGCTACCGGTAAATATGATGCTAAAGGTTCAAAAACTGACCTGTTGCATGATGATGAACCTGCTTTAAGCTGTAAAGTGGTTAAACTGAAAAACAATATGCTGGAGTTTGACGGAAAAGTTAGGGATGTGGTAATTGTTGACAGCAAAGGCAAGCCCCTGAAAACCAAAGATCATAACCGGCGCTTTTTTGAAGGATCATGGATGCACAAGTATCAGGGGAAATACTACTTTACTTACTCAACAGGCGATACTCATTTTCTGGCCTATGCAATCGGGAACAACCCCTGGGGGCCTTTTACTTACAAAGGTATATTTATGAAACCTGTACAAGGATGGACAACGCATCATTCTATAGTTGAATTTAAAGGGCAATGGTACATTTTTTATCATGACACCGAACTCTCGGGAAAAACTCATCTACGAAATATAAAAGTAACAGCATTACAGCATAACGCCGATGGTTCAATTAAGCTTATTGATCCATTAGTACAGCAGTAATTAGTGACTTTCTGCTATGACAGGTGAAGTATTTTAGCTACTACTTCACCTGTCCTGCTATTGCTGTTATCGCTTTTACCAGTTTATCCATATCAGCAATGGTAGTGTACACATGTGGGGTTATCCGCACGCAGCTAATATTTTCAAAAACAATGGCCGTGGTGTGGATCTTATATTGATTAAACAATGCAGCATCCAGCTGTTGCGGAGTCATACCGTCAACTGAAATACCACAAATAGCGCAGGAATATTCAGGCTTTAACGAAGTATGCAGCTTTACTTTGGGTAGGTGCTGTACCTTGGCGGCCCAGTAATTTTTCAGGTAGCGAATGCGATCTTCTTTGCGTTTGCTGCCAATAGCCAGTTGAAAGTTCACAGCCTCCCCAATTCCCTGCTCTATCGGAAAGCTGCGTGTGCCAAGGTTCTCAAATTTACGGATGTCAGGTCCCTGAGGATTGTCATCACACAGCAGGGGTAACACTTTGGAGATCTTCTCCTTTTTGATCCACATCATCCCGCTGCCAATAGGAGCCGACAGGAATTTATGTAGACTGGTGCCAAAATAATCGCAATGAAGATCAGGGATTTTGAAGTCCAGTAACCCGAAGGAGTGGGCGCCATCCACAATAACCTCGATGCCCTGAGCGTGGGCCATATCGCAAATTTTGCGTACCGGCATAATTTGTCCTACCCAGTTAATTACGTGCGTAACATGTATCAATTTTGTTTTTGGAGTGATGGCATCCTGGTAGGCTTTTACAATCTGTTCCTCGTTCTCTACCGGAAAATCAAAGCTGAGCTGTTTGTAGATTATCCCATCACGTAACGCCCGCTGGCGATAAGCTTGTATCATGTGTGGATAATCCTGCCGGGTACCTATTACCTCATCGCCGGTTTTTAGGGGCAATCCATAGATAATGGTGTTGAGAGACTCTGTAGCATTCCGGTTAACAGCAATTTCTTCGGGCAATGTTCCGGCCAGCAGGGCTAGTTTCTCGCGCAAAGGTTCACGGCCCTGATCAAGTATACGCCACATGTAGTATGACGGGCCCTCGTTAGCCAGCTGGTTGTATCGCTCAACCGCCTGTTGTACCACTATTGGCGAGGGAGAAACGCCACCGTTATTAAGGATCATAATGTTAGTGCTTACCGAATAGGAACGCTGAATCGCTCCCCAAAAGTCTTCGTCCTGTGTTATCTGTCCGGGTGTCAAATGGGCTATTCTTTTTTCTGCTGATCTCCATTCTTCGGCGTGTACCTGATTAAACAGGCTGGTGGCCGAAAAAGCGCCGGTAAGTACGGCCGCTTGCTTTATAAAACTGCGTCGGTTATTGGCCATGAACGAATTTAACGTATTGCGAGATGCAAAACAAGCGGATAAGAAAAACGGAACTCAATTAAGGCCAATCAATAGTTTAAACCGGTGATAATAGATTGCACAAGATGAAACTCCGGGGGAGGAGTGTTTGTGCAACCTTACCTTTGCGTGGTGATTAGCTGTATTGCCTCTTCCCTTGATTTGTTTTCTATCGCCATCACAAATTCAACCGGGCCACCACCTTTCCCGCAGCCAAAGCACTGGAAAAGATTCTTTTCTGCGTATACCAGCATCGAAGTAGCCAGGTCTTTATGGAAAGGACACCGGCCCTTCAGGTGCCTGCGACTTTCCTCCAATAATACATATTTGGAAATGATCCGGACAAGATCAGCTTGAATAGGGGATATGGAATTATTTGTAGACATAAATGAGCAAGCGGTATCGTAAATAAACAGGCAGCGAAAATAGTTTTTATCTCCTGTCTGTAGGGCAGATTGTTGAAAAAAACTTTATGTCCTGTTACACCCACTGTTTGTTCCGGGGGGAAATCAAGGCCCCCGAACAAACAGTAGAGAATTGGTTATTGGGTTTATCCGGCTAGACTGAATATTTACGTTTTAGTGTGAGTACGGCAATCTCGGGCCAGATGCCCACACGGCCCTTCAGGCCAAGAAAGCCAAAGCCCCGGTTTACATACAGGTAAAGGCCGCTTTGCTGATACAGACCTGCCCACTGTTTATAAATATATTTGATCGGGCTCCATTTAAACCCAAACACCTCAAAGCCAAATTGCATACCATGGGTATGACCAGAAAGTGTAAGGTGGATTGGCTGGTGATGACCAAGCGTTACGGCATCCCAATGCGAAGGATCATGTGACATTAATATTTTAAAGGCTTCGTCGGGCACGTGGGCCGTTGCTTTTTTGAGGTCCCCGTATTTATGAAAACCGCCTTTGCCCCAGTTCTCAACACCGATCAGGGCAATAGCCTGGTCATCCTTCTGGATAGGCATTGACTCATTCAGCAATAATTGGAAGCCGATTTCCTGGTGCACTTGCTTCAAGCGGTTTAGGTTGGCCTGTTGGTCGGCTTTATTATTCCATTGCATGTAATCGCCATAGTCATGGTTGCCGAGTACGGAATATTTGCCGTAAGGCGCTTCCAGTTTAGCAAAGGCTGGTATCCAGGGATCCATTTCGGTTGCCTGGTTATTCACCAGATCACCAGTGAATAAAATTACATCACTTTTCTGCGCGTTAACCAGGTCAAGCCCTTTCTGCACACCTTGTACGTTGCTGAAACTACCCGAATGAATGTCGGATAATTGCGTAATGGTAAAACCATCGAAAATCTCTGGCAAATCATCAAAAAAAAGAGTTTCCCGGCGCACTTTATAGTAATGGCGTCCGCGCGTAATGCCGAATAGTAGTAGCGCAAAAAGCACCCCGGCTACAACTAATACAAATTCACTCACCCCGTAGCTGCGTGGGGGGAAGCCCCGGAACAGGCGGGTTATATCTTCAAGCAACAATATCAGGGAGCCTACCAGCTTAGGTATAAAGGAAAGCAGCATAAGGGCCATTAGCCAGGACACGATTTTGGTCTTCCGGGTCAAGGTGCTGTATATGATTGTACCGGCCAACAAGGCATCGAAAAGCCAGTAAGCAAGGTATAAAGATGTGTTATGACTCAGCGTTTCGACAGCTTTAAAAAAGTAAATATCAATGATTAGCCAAAGTAGTACAATGGCGGGTATCCGGTTTTTCATATAGAGCTAAGACGAGTAGGGGGCCAAAAGATTTTAAAAATAAGAGCATGATGGCAAAAGGATGACAAAAGGTGGCTATCACGGGTTGCTATAGACTGGTAAGTTGTAAAATCTACAGACTTGCAAAGTATTTTCACCATGACGAATAAAATTCGACCGCCTATAACAGTAAATCATCTATTTCATTGGGTAGTACAGATTGATTGTCGTTAATCAGAATGCCGTAATATTGTAGTGCCGGCCGGTAGCCCTCAAGACAGTAGAGGATGCATATATCATAGGGAGTTCTAAATTTGTAATAAACCATTAATAAACCCACAGAATTCAGTTTACCCAGATTCTGTCGTTTTTATTTAACCGAAGTAAATTCCTTAACATACATCAGGTGCTTCTGTTAATGATGTAGATTATATTGTTTTTATTAAGCCACTAACCAATAAACAATCAGGTACCAAACGTGAAATTCAATCAATTAAAAGGAATCGTCTTTTTTTCTATTATATTATTGTTCTGCTGTTTATCAGTATGTACCTGTATAGCACAAACGAAATTAACCACCACGCATTCCGGTAACATGAAGGCATTAGAAACGGGGTTCATGACCGTACCTGATTCTGTTCAGACAAGTGTTTACTGGTACTGGATATCGGATAATATTTCCAAAGAAGGGGTGATTCATGACCTCGAATCCATGAAAAAGGTTGGGATTAACCGGGCCTTTATCGGCAATATCTGGCAGGATGATGTTCCGGCAGGCAAAGTGAAAATATTTACTGATGAATGGTGGGACATTCTGCATGCCGCGCTTAAAAAGGCTAGCGAACTGAATATTGAGATCGGTATTTTTAACAGTGCCGGCTGGAGCCAGTCAGGAGGGCCATGGGTAAAGCCTGGGCAATCTATGCGGTACCTTTCTTCATCAAAACAAAGTGTTAAAGGCCCCATTCAGTTTAATGGCAAATTAGCAATGCCTGAAACAGATTTTCAGGATGTAAAGGTAATTGCATATCCGATAAGCGCCGGTTATTTAAGCAATATCAGTGATCTAAATCCGGTAATTGATGCCGAGCCTGCAATTGAAGGTTTAAAAAAGGTGATGGATAATAATGACGCCACTGGGATAGTATTCAAAAGTGCCGGATCGTATACTATTAATATCTCAACAAAGAAACCCTATACGGCACGCAGTTTGGTAATTGTACCCAATAACAATCCGATGATGCTTGAAGGTGATATTCAGGCTAATATTCATGGGACATATACTACTGTAAAACATTTTATTGTTGACCGTAGTAATAATGCATTGATTGTTGGCTTTAAGCCATACGGTCCTGCTGCAATCACCATTCCGGTCACTACATCAGATCATTTCAGGATAGTGTTTACAAAAGTTTCTGAAAAAGGCGGTATTGCTGAATTAAAGCTATCAGCTACCCCCATGGTTGAAAACTATATTGAAAAAACGCTTGCAAAAATGTGGCAAACACCTTTTCCCTACTGGGATGCCTACCAATGGGCACCACAACCGGTGACTGATAATAATAGTTTGCTGATAAACCCGGCCAAAGTGATAGATATATCTAAATACATGGCAGCGGATGGTACACTGCAATGGAACGTACCGGCGGGCAACTGGATTATTGAGCGCAACGGGATGATATCAACCAAAGTACATAATGCACCGGCCTCGCCACAGGGTACAGGGCTGGAAACAGATAAGATGAGCAAAAAACATATTGCTTCTCATTTTGATGCTTATTTAGGAGAGATACTAAGGCGGATACCAGCCAAAGATCGTAAAACCTGGAGAGTAACTGTTGAGGACAGCTACGAAACAGGCGGCCAAAATTGGACTGATGGTTTTATTGAAAAATTTAAAACCAACTACGGCTACGATCCCACGCCATATATTCCGGTACTGCAGGGCAGTGTTGTGGGGAGCGAAGACTTGTCAGACCGTTTTTTATGGGATCTGCGTCGTTTTGTGGCTGATAATGTAGCTTATCAATATGTGGCAGGCCTACGGGACATCAGCCATCAGCATGGCCTTACTACCTGGCTGGAGAATTATGGCCATTGGGGTTTCCCCGGGGAGTTTTTGCAGTACGGCGGGCAATCTGATGAGGTTGGGGGCGAATTTTGGAGTGAAGGCAGCCTGGGTGATATTGAGAACAGGGCGGCTTCGTCATGCGCGCATATTTATGGTAAAACCAAGGTTTCGGCCGAATCGTTCACCTGCGCGGGGGCACCGTTTTCACGGTATCCGGCATTAATGAAGCAGCGCGCCGACCGCTTTTTTACCGAAGGTATCAACAATACCCTGCTGCATGTATACATCAGCCAGCCTTATGAGGATAAATTCCCCGGGGTTAACGCATATTTTGGCAACGAATTTAATCGGCAAAACACCTGGTTTTACGATATGGATATATTTTTACAGTATATCAAAAGGTGTAATATGATGCTGCAGCAGGGCAAATATGTGGCTGATGTTGCCTATTTCATTAGTGAAGATGCACCGAAAATGACGGGTGTACAGGATCCTAAATTACCGCAGGGGTACTCCTTTGATTACATTAATGGCGAGGTAATCAAAACCAGACTTAGCGTAAATAATGGCAAATTGGTATTACCTGATGGCATGAGGTATAGCGTATTGGTTTTACCCCAGTTAAAAACTATGCGCCCCGAGCTGTTGCTAAAAATAAAAGAACTGGTAAGTCAAGGCGCTGTTGTTTTAGGTCCAAGGCCATTAACATCGCCAAGCCTGCAAAACTATCCGGTTGCCGATAAGCAGGTAACACAATTAACCAACGAGCTTTGGGGGAATATAGACGGCATAAAGGTAAGGGTTAACCGGTTAGGCAAAGGTTTGGTAATAAGCAATATGGATTTACAAGAGGTATTAAACTTAATAAAAGTTAAACCTGATGCTAAAATAGCAGGCGACGGAGCATTGTTTATCCACCGGGTATTGCCAAATGGGGATGTGTACTTTATATCTAACCAAAAAAATGAAACCATAAAGATTAGCCCCGAGTTTAGGATAACAGGTAAACAACCCGAGCTGTGGGATGCTATAAATGGCAGCAGGCGTGATATGCCCGATTTTACACAAACCGCCGGCTCAACTATTGTTCCATTACAACTGGCACCGCTGGAGAGCGCATTTATAATTTTTAGGAATGATATTGGTGTACAACAATCAAAGTCGGGTATAAGTAACTATCCTGCATCTGTTATGACAGTGGCAATAGATAAGCCATGGTCTGTTCAGTTCGATAATAAGATGCGCGGCCCGGTCCGGCCTGTGATATTTGAAAAACTTACTGACTGGTCGGTAAATCAAAACGATAGTATCCGTTATTATTCTGGTTCAGCAGTGTACCATAACTCATTTGTTATAGATAAAGTAAACAGAGGTAAACAAGTATTACTTGACCTGGGAATGGCTACGGCCATAGCTAAAGTAAGCGTTAACGGTATAGCAGTTGGCGGTGTTTGGACTGCACCTTACAAAATTGATATCAGCCGAGCGCTTAAAACCGGTGAAAATACCATTGAAATTAAGGTAGTAAACACATGGGTGAACCGCTTGGTGGGCGATAGTAAATTACCTGTTACCGAACGTAAAACCTGGTTGAGTATTAATAGGTTTAGCCCCAACTCATCATTAGAAAAATCAGGTTTGCTGGGTCCGGTAACCATTAATATTTATGATAAACAACCGATTAAAAAGTAGCTATATTCCGGAGAGAGGGGGGGGACTGGGTTTAATTCGGCTGCAGTATCCGATCAATAAACCTTTAATTTATAGAACGTAGCTCGGTGAAAGCAAATTCGTTTACCGGGAAAACCTTATAATGATAATCGCTATTTTAAACTCAGCCTAGCTAATTCCCCAGTTTCTGTAGAAAGATGTTCAGATCTTCTTCTTTTTCCAATCCTAATTTTTGTTTTATCCGGTAACGGCTCATTCTTACGCTTTTAGCCTCAATATGCATGAGTTGGGAAATTTGCCTGGTATCCATTTTAAGATACAGGTATGCACAAAGTTTTAAGTCAAGCAGGGTAAGCTTTCTTTTTGTCTTATCATTAAGAAGATGGAAAAAATTGGGATGCACACGTTGTATCTGCAATGTTGCATGTTCAAAGTCGTTATCCAGCATCATTTCTTCCTTTAATATTCGCTGCATATTTACAGGATCACCTTCGGTTAGCTTGTCTTTTATATTGTGTAACATCTGGTTCTTATGTTCCAGTTGGAGGGTGTTGGCCATCACTTCCAATTTTAGCTGCTGTTGTTGTGTTTCCAATAATTGCTGTTCAGCCCTGAGCCTGGCTTGCTCTTCTTTTTCCAGCTTTACCTGCAATTCCGACTCCTGGTTTTCCAATTGTAATTGCTTTTCCCGCTGCATGGAGTAACGCAACTTATAGTGATAAGACCGGAACATAAATAACAAGCCCAAAACAGAAGCGAGCGCTATATAGCCATACAGATAGTTTTGCATCCTGCGGCTTTTTTCCTGCTCCTTTAAAACCTGCATTTCACTGTTTTTTTTTTCAGTTTCGTATTGTATTTCGAGTTTTTGGGTATTAAGGGCTTGTTGTTGATTAAAGTTTTTGTTGTTGTATTCTGTTACTTTTTTTTGAAAACTCAAAGCTTGCTGGTAGTCGCCTTTTTTTTCATAAAAATCTGATAAGGCCTGCACCACATTGATCATGGTATAGTAATAGGGTGGCTGCTGGGTTTTCATGATGCGGTAAGCTTCCTGCAAATAGTTTTCCTGTTGGAGGATATTGCCATCGCGCCGGGCATATTCACTTAGTAAACCCAAACAACTGGCCACAATTTCCTGGCTGTTCCCCGAGTTTTTTAATACAGCCAGGGCAATACCTGCATACCGGATAGCCTGGTTCCGGGCATTTTTATCAGTTTCAGCAGAGTATTTCAAATAAGCATCGGCAATATTAGTACAGGCAATGGCATAGGTATTAACAGATACCTGACCCGGGTATTGCCGGTAAAGCATTTGTGACTGGTTCAGGTAAAAGAAAAGACTGTCAAGCTCGGCCTTGCTTTTTGATTTATTGTAGTTATACTCATGAGCCACCGATAGCGCGGTATAGCAATTACTCAACATATTATAATCTTTGGCTTGCAATGCATTTTCTGTAGCTTTCCGGGCATAAAAATTCACCTTGGCTTCGTTGTTCCAGTCAGAGTTTATCACGTAAAGCTGATAGTATATTTTAGAGGCTAAATAAGGATCGGTCTTTTTCCCCAATTCCTTTAAGCCCAGCTGACCATATTTAACCACATTTTCTGCATCGCCCAGCGTTTTATAAAACCACACCCGAGCGTAGTAGGCATAGGCCATAGCTATTGGGTCATGGGCCTGTTGTGCCATGGTTAAGGCAGTATCGCATGTTTGTTTCAGGGTGGTAAACTGCTGTGTGAAGGCTTTAATATTGACTATTAATGCATACGCTTTTGTGGCTTCGGTAAAGTTTTTATGTTTTAAAGCCAGGGCGATGCTTTGTTTAGCGTTGGCTATGGCGGTATCATAGTTTTTATTGATCCTGTTTGCCTGGGCCAGTTGATTAAGCAAGGCCGGTTTTTCTTTTTCGTTCAGGGTGGGGTTATCAATAACAGATCGCAAACTATCCAGCACAGTAGTTTGAGCCCGGGCAGCAAACGATAGCCCAATAATACAGGCACTTATAAATAGTTTATACCGCAAAAACATCATGCAGCCAAATTACTATAAATAGATTGAAATTGGTACAAAACCGCTTGAGTTTGTAGATGTGGTAAATTTATAACTAAAACATAATCAATTGTTTATAAAATGTGTAGATATATTGTAGACGCTTATATGTAGATGGGTAGACACTTTGTAGAATGGTATAATTAGGTATCCTGTTATTGTTCTCCGCAATTTTGTTGTGGCAATATCGCCGAACTAAAATCTAAATTATCATGAATAACAAGACATTATCCATCGTATCGTACATAACCCTTATTGGGTGGCTGATCGCTTATTTTTCAGGAAAAGATAAAGCTGATGCTTTGCTTAAGTATCATTTAAAACAATCATTAGGTCTGGCTATTGTAAGCATCACCCTTAATATCATTTTGAGGGTTATTGTGTCGCTGGTGCCTTCGCTTGCTTTTCTGGGGATGATTGGTTTGGTGATCGCTGTATTCTGGATACTGGGCATAATCAACGCCGCCAACAGTGCCTTGAAACCTGTTCCGGTTTTTGGTAAGGCATTTGAAAACAGTTTCCCATTTATCGGTTAGCCATTTCAAAAATATACACCTATGCAATCACTTAAATATTTTGAACAAGAAGGAAATACCTACCATGTGAAAATACAAAAGGGGATGTTCTATTTTCTGTCGCTGCTGTCATTTGCGGGTATGGCTGCTACTTTGATTTATGGAAGTAGCAAAGGGGCTTATTTTTTTGCGGTTAGCTTGGGCATATTGGGTACGATAGGTATTTTACGTGCCACCGCCAAAATGAGCTTTAATACATCGGCCAGAAGTATGACTGTAAAAACGTTTTTCTTTACTCCTGAAAAAGAGTACAGTTTTGATGAATTTGATCATTTCCTGATCTCCAAAATGACCAATATTGGCATTACCCTCAATGTATCGGCTACCATGATCTTTAATAAGAATGGTAAAACCAAACGGATATTAGTGCGACAAGGCTTTTTTGTTACTAAACCCTTGCAAAACTTTACTGATGAATTGAGCGATATTATGGGTTTGCCCCAATAAAATAAAAACAGGTATGTAACAGGACTTTAATTATAACCTACCATGACAAAACGTATGATGCAGTGTATCGCCATATTCTTTATGCTTTTTGCTTTGTTTTTTGCTGTTCCGTTTCCGATGATAATGTATTACAGTATTAAAAGTGAAATTCCACTGGATATCGACGGATCGGATCCCTGGCTTTCGCTGGGCCTGGTGGCCTTGTCGGTTATACTTTGGATCGTCATTTTGGCGGGGTTTTATCGTAAATGGGTTTTGCGTGTGTTTTCGGCGAAGCGTAATATTGAACGCCTGAAACAAAATGGTGTATATCGCGAAGCCCTGGTCTTAGAATCAACCAATATATCAAAGCCAAATGGCGGGTACAATACCTATGAACTTAGCCTGGGCTTTAAAAACCTGGTTGATAATGAGATCACTCAAAAAGCTGATGTAAATGACATGAAACCCTATGAGCGCCGTTTTGAAAAGGGTAAAAAGGTAGGCCTGCTGATTGATAAAGAGGTAAAACACATCCCTTACTTTATTTTTGAAAGTACCGATGCCAGTATACATAAAGGGAGAATAGTGCTGATAAACCTGGGCTGGCTGCTGTTTTTAGCCATTATAGTGGGGTATTATATCTATTCTTATCAATCAGAAAGCGAGGGTATGGGCTGGCGTTTTATGAGTTTTTGGCATCCGTTAATCATTTGCCCGGCTGTATTATTGTTTTATAATGTTCTGGGCCTTTTTCTTTGGGGTAAACTAAGTGGTGTACCAGGGAACGCGCCTTTAATTAAGTTTAAAGGCGTCAGGACAACGGCTAAGCTGCTTGCTACAAACTTGACCGGTAGTTACATTAACGAACAACCGATGGTAAACTTTGAACTCGAGTTTGTTGATCAGCAAAACCATACGCATAGAACCAATATCAAAAAAATTGTAAGTCTGCTTGATCTGGATAGTACCAGGCAGAAAACCGTGGATATTTTTTATCTCAAGGAAGATCCCCGAAGGATAGCTTTTACTGATGATTTAAAAGAAATAAGTTAAACTGATGAAAGAATTAAACTCTTTTATGACCATTTTGGCAGCCTGCGGTTTAACTTTTTTTGGCTGCAAACAGATCACCAAAAGTGTTGAAGATACTTTTAAACCTAAACCAAACCCACAAGTGGTAAGCAAAACTGCTCCTGTTCAGCAGGCAATTGACAGTACTACGGGTCGGGCTATAATGCAAATGCAGCAACAGCTAACAACTGCCTTAGCAAAGGTTCATACTACTGTGCATCGCACAAAGCCGGCAAAGAATAGAGACTTTTTAACAAACACTAAGGCGCTGCGAAAAGCGGAAACCGCTTTAAGAAATCTTCCGCAATACCGGGGCAAAGAGATCTTTATTTACCAGTCCGTACATTTTTATGATGACGGCAGCATTCATATTATGCTCCGTCATACTGAAAACCCTGATTATGTAGATAGCTATGAGTACCGGGGTGGTGCCTGGTCAAAACCCAAACCCCAGCAGCTGTCAGTAAATGTTGATATAGCCAGCAGGTCGGTTTCATTGAATGAGGTAAACTTTACCAGCATAGCCAACATTACCCGGTTATACAACGAAAAGGCGGCGCAAATTGAAGGTGCTAAGCCAACAACCGATGCCTACATGATAGTTTGGGATAAAGTGATGCGGTGGTATCCCTGCAATATTAACGGCAGTCGCCAACGCTACTCCATACAATTTAACAACGATGGTACTTTAAAAAACTTTAGGCAGGATTGAGATCGCCAATTAAAAATTAAAAAAATGGAACGCTATAATTTGAAAATAATGGGAGGAAGGCTAAGTTTTCAGCCGATGCGCAACTACCGGATCAATATCATTATTTCTGCGGTGGTTGCGTCGGCAGTATTTATCATAGTACCAATGTTAAACTTAGGTCATGAAACCACATGGGGGGCGCTTACATTAGGTATTGTCCCGGCACTTTACGCCATTTATGATTTTTTGTTCAGGATAAATGTTACCTATGAGTTTGACCAGTACGCCGAAACTATTTACCGGAAATTTCCAGGTTTATATACCCGCAAATTAATGACTTTTGAAGATATGTACTTGTTACCTGTGGAGATAAACGGGTTGCTGCACTACGCTATTTCGAACAAAAAAAATAAATACGGCAAAAGTTATCCTATCAGCCATGATTTTGGCAGTACCAAAAAAGACAAGAAAAAGCAGGAGGAGTTTGAAACTGAAGTACTGGCAGCTATAGAGGCTTTCTTGCAACGTAGGTCCGCACGGCACTAAAATGTATTATAGTGTTTTTGTAAGAAGAGTTGGGGCACTTTAGAGTTGGGGCACTTTAAGGTTCAAGTAAAACCATGCAAGCACTTGATTTGCATGGTTTTGAACTATGATTGGATAACTCCGGATTTGAGTGCAAGCCAGTATTTGGAAAAAAGGAAATAAATAAAAACACATTTTTAGCCGGACGCGATATTCAATTAATCAAGCAGGGTCCAGGTACGTTTTGCTTGTACAGTTTGAACTACCTGCTGCTCGGCAACTACAATGTTTTCTTTACGTTGGCCAATATATTCAAGTGAACTTAATTTGTTCCACAAGGCAACTATCACCCGTAAAAACTCATCAACAGTTACCATTGAGGAGTTGATATCGTGATGGTTGTATACAATTTCTATCAAACGGGCCAGTAATTCTTCAAAATTTCCGGGAGTAACATCTTTCCACTCATAAAAGTATTTTAACAGTTCCTCACGTTCGGCCCCGGGAATACTTTTTACCGTGCTGAAAAATATATGGGCCATTTCTGAGAAGCAGCCAACCAGATGAATGGGGGCCTGCTGGTAAACAATATTACGGTATGAAAAATATATCCGGGCAATGTATTCCATCATCTTTTCGCAAAGTAACTTAACGTTTTTTCCGATAGTTGACACCGATTCTTTAGACGTGATTTTGTCAAGGATGCGGAATGATAGTAACTGCAGATTATTGAGCTGGCTGCTAAACGACTCATAATATTTAACCAGTTCAGGGTGGCTAATTACTGATGTACAAGGAGGGATAAAATTAATATCGGTTTGTAAAGTGTTGCCATTCCTGATGAACTTACCAACCTCTATAAATCCTGCACTCCTGGTGTTTATTTGCGAGGCTGGCATTATAGTGATGTTATATTGCTTGTCAACCTCCGGATACCGTAAAGGTGTTTCTTCAGGATCAGGGTTGCCGCTTGCTACCCGTTCAAATGGGTTAACGGTAAGCAATACATAATAGATCTCTGAGTTTTCGGCAGGAGCCTCCTGGCCAAAATAATGGCTAAAAACCAGTTCGGGGCCAGTTCTGGAAATATCTATCCGGTAACCTTCGGCCGTAACTGCGTTGCAATGATTTATTTTGATCTGAACCTGGTTAGATGCTCTTTCGGTGATCTGTATATCCAGTGATACCGACTCGTTAATAACCGGTGGCAGCAAACCAAAATTATTATTGTTAAGTGGTAGCGAGTTGGCATCCCTTACAATATCTTGTATAAAATTATCGGTATTAATAAAATGATCGCTGGAAATTTTCATTCCATCTATCCAGTTTACTGGTTTATGTTTTAACGGATTAAGCATATACGTTTTAATAAGTAGATGTTACAAATATACGGCCTGATCGCCAGTGCGTTTAGGTTCATTTACAATTTCAGAAACACGTTTGGCATATATCGTGCTTGATTCGGTAATCCCGTTTTCAACTATGTTCAAATCCGGATCAATAAATTTCCGTTGTTTAAAAAACGATGGTTTAATATAAAATATCCATTTATAATTGCTGCCACTGTTTAATTTATACTGAACAGGTGCATTAGGAAATTTTAAATTATAATCATCAATAAATTTTTGAAACCACGATCCAAAATTCATATTTGGCGGTGCCTTGGCTTTTACTTTTAACGATTCAGGATCATCTGTGTTTTTATAAACGTCAAGTTCCAATACCAGTAGCTTGTCAAAGTCCAGATGTTCCATATTGATGTCCTCAGATACTGTTGGGTACTGCCAAACTTTATAAATTTCAAGAGGAATACTCAAAAATGCGATATAGGCCCACCAAAAAAGGGGGGGAAGCAAAAATATTAACACACTTGAAGATGCCCATATACCATAATGAAGATTATTAAGCCAATCAAAACCTAATTTAAAAAGGTATAATCCTAATAAACATGATATTAAGGTGCATAAAATAAAGAACCCTTTTTTATTGAGTAGTTCGTTTTCATAGTATTTGCCGGCAAGCCATACGTAAACGGTTCCTAATGCCAGGTAAATAAGCTGACAGAAAAGATATCCCCAGGGCATAAATTGCAAATCAAGAAAGCCCAGTAACCCAGGTATGCCTAAAACAAGCGCTGTACAAAGTATGATTACTATAAGGCGTTTATTGCTTAAAAGTTTGTTTTTCTTATTAATGATAGTCATTATTGCCGCGGCAATAACAAAAATTATAGGGAAGATAAGATAACGTATAAAAAATGATTTTACGTCCATGGTGTACTAAATTGTATATATTGTTCAGGTCAAGTTTCTATCTCAAAAAATAAATTTGATATTAGTATAATCAATTACCAATAATAGGAGTTATTGTTTTAAATATTATAGTTATTAAACGTAAAAATGAAGATAGAAAATCCTAACCTTATTGATACTGATTTTAAAGCAACCGTTATTGCTGCTGAAGTAATTGAGAATGAATTAATTGCTGCTGATGATGTTCTTGTTTTACCAAAAGGTCCGCAGCAACGCGCTTTTTCAAAAGAAATAGCGGGATTGTCTTTAGTCCAGACCGATATTACCGATAAGAAGGTACTTCAAATTAGAATTAACCGCGACGGCCTTTATGATATGCTACCCGAAGGGCTGTTTCACCGGCCACCGGCTTCAAGCTTGATGATCACTGAAAAGGAAATGATCAAGGATATTATTGACAGGAGGGAAGAAGAAAAGCAAACCAGGCGTTTTTTTGCACCATTTGAGGCCGAAATTAATTATCTGAGAACCATTGTTGAACTTTATGAGAACCGTATTGATAAAAAAAATGAGTACGACGATCTGATAAATATATTTTTAAAAGAGTGGAAAGAGTTTAGCTGCTTTACCAATAAGCAAATGCTCATTTTAATACATGTTTTACCCGTTATACATGAACAGCGGAATAACCTTGATTTTATTAGCAGCTTG
This sequence comes from Mucilaginibacter sp., assembly GCA_030445275.1. Taxonomy (GTDB): domain Bacteria; phylum Bacteroidota; class Bacteroidia; order Sphingobacteriales; family Sphingobacteriaceae; genus Mucilaginibacter. Next base: position 15,173 of record JAUCSE010000058.1, on the reverse strand, counting down.
TTAAGTATGATGTTTAAAACCGCTATAAAACTCAGCTATAAAATAACGGCTAAGCGCAATGACAAAAGTTTAAAAGAAATGCAAACATCATTAGGGGGCGCTGCCTTGGGTGTGAATTTTATAGCAGGTATGATAGTAGAGCCCGAAGAAGAGCTACAGGTAAGTGTTGGTCCGCTCAGCGCATCAAAAATGGTTGCATTTTTACCAGGCGAACCATTTGCCCGTTCAATTGATGTTTTGCTATCCTACTTTATACCTATGCAAATGGAAATAAAAATTAACCTGCAAGCCGAACCGGCTTCGCAACAATTGATTATTGGAGGCAAGCAGGTTAATGCAAGATTAGGGTATACTACTTACCTGGGAAACTGATTTTTAGTTATCAATAAATAAACGATAATTAGCTTTAATAATGCTTCGTAGTTCCAGTTTTGATTGTAATAAGCCCAATAAAGTATCCCACTCTTCTGTTGATAGTTTATTTTCAGTATTGGGTTTCAGGTAAATATCTGTTGTTTTTTTAAAACCCTCCTTAGGGTTCGATGAAATGCTAACCCCCTTGCTTACACGGATACTTTTTAATTTTGATCCTAACTCAAACTGGCAAAAGCTGGTAAGATCGGCTTGGGTAACAATCCTGTCTTTGGTGGTAAGCCCGTATTTAAAGGCCTGTATCCTGTCGGCCGCCCCAAGGCTATTTCTGCCGCCCACGGAGGTAGTCATTAACTGTAAACTATCGGCTTTTAATTTTATCAGTTCAAACTGTTGTAGCCTTGACCCTTTTCGTATGTTATTAGCTGTATCAGCAAGGGTGGTCCAAAACTGCAGATATAACATGCTGGCTTTATTAACCGGTTTTAAAATAAGATAGTTAATCAGTTCGTGATTGTCTTTAGCCAGGTTTGACTTTTTTTCAATAAGCGATATGTTTTGTTCAAGCGTTTTTAAGGTAGAAGTCAAAAAATCATTACCATAGGCTGCAAATGCGGCTTTTTCATCACGGAGTAACTCAAACAGGTATTCGATGATCTGCTGGGCGTTACGTGAATCAAAACGCTCGGCTCCGCCATTCCTGATCGAGTAGCTACCTTCAAAGCTTTGCCCGGCCTGGCTGTAAGGTATTTCGTTATAGTAAATGTCCTGATCGTCATGCAGATTATGTACCGATAAAAAATGATCATGTGCAGATGGTTTTATCGGCACGATATTATTCATTTCCTTTATCCTGAATTTCTGATCATGAAGTTTGCGGCTCATGATGGGGAAGCAATTTAGGTGCAACTGTAACTCATTAATAGAATCGGCCGAAATTACAGCCGGAAAAACTATTTTGATCCAAACACAGGGCTTAAGCCGGTTAAGACTGGTTGGTTCAAATAGGATGGAGAATTGTTCCGGGAAGTTTTTCTTTTGAACTTCTAAATCGTTAAGCGACTCATCAATAAGCGATATAAAGCGGTTTTGATAGTATGATTTAACATCGCGCGTAATCAAATTGATCACGTTTTGATCATAAAATATAGATTTACCCGGGTTTATCTGATCCTCTTCATATATCAGCCCTTGTGTAGTTTGTAATTCTTGCTCATCAGTGTAAAAACGGGTAACCGGCAGCAGGTTATAGAAATCATTATTGGTAGTGTATCCTGGCCATTCAAAATATATTCCTACATCTTTAAGTGTGTTTAATTTTGGTGCCGTTTCAATCCCTATCCATATAGTATTGTTTTCAACAAATGCCTGGGGCAGGGTATTGGCAATAATGGTTCTTTGCATATCCTGGCTATGTTCCAAGAGTTGTCTGCCATTAAACGTGTATTTAATTTCGGCTTTAAAAATTTTATTTTCGCCTGCAGGGGTAAAAAAAACATCTAAAGGCTCAGGTGTGGTTTTACTGGCATCGGGCGCTATGGTTTTGCGGTAAATAAAATGATTTTTAATGCTCAGTGTTTCTATATTTTCAACTGGTATACCCTTTAGTAAGGCATGTGCCGGTAGAGGAGCGGTAAGGTAATCAGATGCAAGTATGCGGGATATTTTATTTAAAATGCGGTTCTCCAGGTTTTTAACATCATTGGTTAGGTTAAATAGTTCTGTACTTAAAGCCTCGATCAATAATTTAACAAATGGATCAATATCATTCACGTTGGTAGTTGCCCAAAAATCCATAGCGTTTTTGAGCATCCTCCCTTTTATTTCTTCTTTTGAAGCGGAAAACAATTTATTCATTTTGGGCTAATTATGCTGATAGGGGACTTAAAAATAATGCTGTGCTAAAACGGTAACGCTCACCTGTTTTGTTTAGTTTACCATTTATCGTAATTTCAACGTGCTTTTTTATTTCGCTAACGTTTCTTAACGGGTAAAATTTATTGATCTCGCTAATGTGCACATTCACATCTATATCATAGATTCTTTTTTCGAAACTTTTTATAGCGTTTAATAGTGATTGCCTCAATTTCTCTTCCCATATGGTTTCGCTTTGGATGAGTTCAAAATCCATGTCCCATATCTCGCAACCAAATTCAGGATTATAACGGTGCTCTCCATACCTGGTAAATATAATCAACTCTATATATTGCGATATTGATGCCCCCAAATCCTGTGTGCCCATGTCATGACCCTGGCTGATGTTTGAAAAACGTAAAGGTTTGGAGTACAGTGGGTTTGCCATATTTAATATATAATTCTTATATAATTCTGTAAAGTAATAATAAAAAATGCGTTTTTTGATAAACATTTCTTTTCGAAAATAGTTGTAGCTATGTTCTTAAGATTTAATAATTTATTAGTTATAGCCTTGAAAACGTGTAATTTATATTAATAATTAAAGAATTTAATTAATTGTAGTTTGCTATTGCTTTTATCTACCTTTAATAATATATAGCTTATTTTAATGAAGCCCGTAAATATAAAAGACCTAAACCGAGCCTACAGAATTTTTGTGCTCTACCTTATTGCATTGTTGCTATTTTCAGTAGTAACAGTTTATTTCTTCTTTGTTACTTCTGGCCGCGAAATGGTGTTGCTGAATGCCAAAGTAAAGGAAACAGATCAGTTAATTGCTATCCGTAACGATATCAATAACAATTTTGAGCTTATCCTTTTGCGTATGCAACAGTTGTCGCAATACTCCAAAATGAACTCAGAAGAATTAAACAACCAAAGTATACTACTCTCTGATATACAGGAGAGTAATCAGCATATTCAAGATAAACTACAGAATAATCCTTACCCCCTTAAAAGCTTTGAACTGTATAAAAAACTAAGTAATAACATTGCCATGGTAGCTAATGTCAAAGATTCATTGTTTACAACCCGGTTCCAGATCGAAAGCCTGCGCTCGCAGCTGGAATCGTGTAATAAAATAAACAAATCAGCCATTGGGAAACTTAGCGGCCGTTTTTCACATTATTAATTTATATGCTAAAGTTCAGTTTAAAAGAGCGGAGGGAAAAGTTCCTCTTGTTTTTAGGAATGTTTTTAATTACTTCTTCCATACTTTGTACAGCCATGTTTTATAACTATGAGGATGGTATAACCATATCAAAAGCCGAGTATTCAAAAAAGATTGCCGAAGAGGAGGATTTTGAAGCAGTTGTTACCCAGGCATTACCTACTGTTGATACCACCTACACTCATATTGTAAAGTTTAATCCAAATGTACAGGCATTGTTTTTAGATAACGATATTAAAAATGCCATCGGTGCCATCAGGTCGTATTACAACCGTCGCCCTTATGATAGCCGCTATAAATGTTTTATACATGCTTCTAAACTGTATGAGAACCTGTTTTATGATAAGCGCGAGCTTACAGGTAATTACAGCGATATAAGCCGGCTTAATAAGCTGCTTGATGATTGTAAACTATCAACGCGGCAACTGCAGCAAAGTATAGGCGCTGGCGGCCGGCGATAAAAGTAACATAACACCTCACTATAAAAACACAAACCTTTAAACCAATGAAAGACGATTACAACAGCGGCAAAGCAGTTGATACCAACAGGCAAACTTATACCTTTTTATACATTATAGTGGGTATACTTATTATTGCCGCGCTGATTTTTTTATTCAAGAATTCTTTTTCAGAAAAAAGAACTGTTAATGCCAGGATATTGAAAGATGAGATCTTTTTAAATGAAAACCTGGTATACTCCGATAACACCAGTAATGCCAAAAAGTGGGTATGGGAGTTCGGTAACGGCGATAAATCAACCCAGCAAAACGGGAGTTACAAATTTAAAAAACCCGGTGATTATATTGTTAGGGTAACAGTTGATGGCAATTTAATGCAGCAGTTTCCTTTAAATGTAAAGGACACGGTAACATTAGCTGTAGATACTTTAATTACCGTAAATGGCCCTACACAAGGTCTTGTTAATGAACAGATAAGGCTTGAAGCCCAGGGGAATGCCCGGATATATGAATGGTCATTTGGGGAAACTGGCAGGGTAGATGTTAAGGGGCCAACGGCCTTGTATACTTATCATAACCCGGGTACCTATTTTATTAAATTAGGTACTGATAAAAGCAGGCGACCGGTTTACCATAAAATGTTTATTACTAATCCCGACTCAACTGTTGATGCCATTGTAGCCCCTGGCGAAGGTGAACGTAAGGTAATTGACGATATCAGATCTCATTTACAGGCTATTGCCAATGGCTTTGATTTTAATACCAATTATTATTACCTGGTTAACAGATATTTTTGCGGCGATGAAAAAATTACCGTGAACCTGGAAACCAATGGCGATAGTAAGCAAACCGACTTTTACTCTTATTGTATGCGCCTTACATTTGGCGGCGGCGTTAATATTGACGAAGCGCAGGTAACCTTAAAAGCCAAATCAACGTGTTCGAGCATGCTTTCCGTTAAGCAGCATTCGGCCACTTCAAATGCAGCACCCAGGAGGGGAAGATAATTAACCTGATCAAATGAATTTAACATCTGTACATACCACAATGAAAAATATATTAATTATACTGTTGCTGTTTTCATGTTTTTCTGTAAACGCACAGTCGCCGGTTTCTATTAGTAAAAAAGTAGTAACACTACCCGCAGCTTTTGAAAAACCGAATGAAAACACCAACGTTTATAACAGTGAAAGTAAAACCGGGCTACCCTGGATCGTTTTCTCAGACCGCGATGAAAATTACACTTATACCTCCCCAGGCGGTACGCTGGTAATGAAAAAACTAAAGTTTATGGATCCTTTTTATGTAAGCGAGGAAAGGAACGGTTATATCAAGCTCCTTAAATACCAGCCAGGCATGGTACAGGGCCGCAAACTAACCAATAAAAAAGCAAGCCAAAGCTACGGATGGATCAGTAAATCAAAGGTGTTACTATGGCAATCGGCTTTTATAGGTCAGGCCGGTTATCCAACTAAATATATCACCATTATTAACGGCAAAAATCCATTAGTAATGCCTGACTTTTATTATGATAAAACCGATTCATTATATGTGTTTACCTCGCCAGAGCTTGATCGTAAAAAAGAAAAACTGGCCCTGCACAACATAGTTTACGTATTTAAAAAATCAGATGACGGGAAGAAACTGTTAGTTGGCTCTGAAGGTCAGCTGGTGACCGATAACGCGGCCCCCAGCATGTACGGTTGGATAGCTGCAGATGCAGTGCACAACTGGGGTAATCGCCTATATATAGGATCTACCAAAAGTAACACTAATGATGGTGACGATTCTGCCGCTACTGCTATCAACCAGGCTATATTGGTTGCGGCTCCACCAACCAGCGGTACCTATTTTACCTATGATCCTTTAATAGCTGCTGATGAACCTTTGTTACGCAGTGTGCCCATAATTTCGGGCCATACAGCAACCACAGGAACGGATAGATTAGGGGTTGGATTAGCTGTTGATGTTTATGATAAATCAAAAAACAGCATCATCAATGTTAAGGGTAGCCACCTTAAGTATCAAACTTATCTGGACATACGCAAAAGTATCCATCATATAAATGTTGTTTTTGTAGTTGATGGTGGAAGTACCATGCGTAACTATTTCTCGGGCTTAACCAGCACTATACAATCCTTTGAAAATATATTTAATTCGTACGCTAAAGGTAACCAATTCAGATATGGGGGAGTAGTGTACAGAAATCCGCAGGATTGTCCTTTAGGTGGTATTGATCGTATGGCCTTTACAACCGATTACCGCGAAGTGGTAAAGTATTTTGATAAGCAATCATCAACAACAAATGGCTGTAGTACAGGGTTGCAAAACCAACCCGTATTTGAAGGCATAAACTCAGCTTTAAGCTTGTTTAAAGGCCATACTAACGAAACTAATCTTATTGTATTGATTGGCAGCACCGGCTCAGCCAATTATAACTCTGGTGATATTGCAGGCATTGCTGACCAGGTGGCTAATGCCGATGCACGTTTGTTAGCTATACAGGTATATAGCGATTATAATTCCATTTATAATGATTTTGTAATACAGGCAAGGCAAATTGTTTCGCAATCGGCCATTAAGCTTGCTGATCTTAAAAAGCAACGTATGGTTACCGGCGAAGGCTTAAGTAACATACAGCAGTTTAATACCTCGCTATCAGATTCAGTTTCATTTTACCTGGATTACCCTAAAAACAGTATGATACAGGGAGCGGTTGTTTTCCCTCCAAAAGGTGTGGTGAAAACCAACCAGGCCATGCGCTTGTCGGTTGATCGTTTAATGCGGGAAACTGATTTTGACATTAACACACAAGTACATGCATTGGATAGCGCGTTCAGGCTAACCGGTCGCGAAAACAGGTATGTGCAACCTGGGGTAAGTGCCCAGATAAACCCTGCGCCTGCTGATTTGGGCGACAACATGCCGCATAATGCTTTTAAATATTTTATCAATGCGCAGTTGCCATCAACTCTGGTAACCCAACATAAGGATCAATTGCAATACCTGCTTATTTTAAATGAGCAGGAATACAACCAGCTAACAGATATAGTGTCATTAATGATAGGCGAAAACCTGCAGCAGGATGCCTCTGATTATCGTAAGAAACTGTTTAAAAATTATGTAGATATTATTCAAAAGCGTTTAAACCAAAAAACGTCAAGAGGTGATATTAAAAGCATGACTTTAGGGAACTATTTTCAAACGGTTACCGGTCTGCCGCTGTCAGGTAAAGCCAAATATCTGAGCAATAAGGTTTCTGATTTGAAAAGTACAAGCGATATGCCTCAACAGCAATTTGAAGCGTATATTAAATTTTTAGTGCATAGCAGCGAGTTGATTAAGCAATCGGCCCTGGTTAGCCAGCATTTTACTTCAAATGGTAAAACATATTTTTATATAACCCAGGCTAATCTGCAATAGCATGAATGTAGTTAATCTTAGCGAATCGGTAAAAACAGCAGTGCGGGTGGCTCAGTCGCTTGCAAAGGAATATCACCATAAGGAGTTTGGCCCCGCGCATCTGTTAAAAGGCTTAATGCACCAGGAGGTAGGTTTACGAAACCTGTTGCAGGCCATAGGTAAAGATGCTGCCTATGTACAGGATTGGGCGGATGTGCGGATGGAAGATTATTCCCCGGCGCTTACTGTGCCTGATGAAATGTTAGGAAACAGTGCCGTAAGATTGGTTTTTGAGGAGGCCGATAATGTACGTATTAAACTTGGGCTGGATTTAATAACACCTGTATGTGTACTTACAGCTTTAGTTAAACCTAATGTTGGCTTTGATGTAAATCAGCTTAAATCATTCCCGGTTAAGGAAAAGGAACTGTTGGATGTTTATTTGAAAGAAGAAGATATACAACAGGCCGTTCATCCGGTTACAGATCAGGGCGATGGGGCACCCAGGCAAAACAACGCCTTGCTCAAGTTTTGCATTGACCGTACCGAACTGGCACGCCAGGATAAGGTTGACCCTATAATAGGCCGTGAGCGGGAAACCCGGATGGTTATGGAAATATTAAGCCGGCGTACCAAACCCAATGTAATGATAACGGGTGATGCTGGGGTAGGGAAAACCGCCCTGGTTGATGGTTTTGCGCTTGATATTATAAACAACAATGTACCTGATTCATTAAAGAACGTACAATTGTTTGAGCTTGATCTGGGATCGTTAATAGCCGGAGCATCATATAAAGGTGAAATTGAGGATAGGCTAAAGAACATTCTGCGCGAACTTAAGCAGCTGGACAAAGCTATCCTGTTTATTGACGAGATACATACCCTGCTGGATAACAAAGGGCCCATAGGCGGTGGCGTTGGCAATTTGCTAAAGCCCGAACTTGCCCGTGGTGCCATAACCGTGATAGGTGCTACCACTATTGATGAATACCGTAAACTGATTGAGCCTGAACAGGCATTTAGTCGTCGTTTTGAAGTATTGCAGGTAAACGAGCCGGATACGCCTACGGCCATAAAAATGCTCAAAAAGCTGATACCCCGGTATGAAATGCACCACAACCTAAAAGTTGATGACAATGCTGCCGACGAATGTGTTCGCCTGGCGCAACGCTACCTGAAGGACAGAAGGCTGCCCGATGCTGCCTTTGACCTACTAGACCGCACCATGGCTGCCATACGTTTAATGAACGATACCACGGTTACTGCGCTTGAAGAATTAAAAACACATCTTGAGGAACTTAAAAATCGCAAGGACGATCCGGAACTGATAGCATCCTACAAATGGCTGTATTCCTTGCTTCGCAATAAGGTTAGCGCTGTTTTATTAGGTAAGCTTGATGACGAAACCCAGGTAGAAAGCCTGGAAACGCCCGAAGAGTTCATTGCCTATTTTGACCGTAACTTAAGTCAGCTGGAAACGCTTGCCGCCAATAAAACAGAAGTGGTTGATAAGTATGATATAGCGGCCATCATATCCTACAAAACAGGTATCCCTTTAGGCAAGATACAGGCACAGGAAAAAGAAAGGCTTTTAAATATGGAGAGCTTTTTAAAAAAACGTGTGGTGGGGCAGGATCAGGCGCTTAAAGCAGTGTCAGATGCTATTTTAGAGTCAAGGAGCGGTTTAAACAAAAAAGGACAACCTACAGGGTCCTTCTTTTTGCTGGGTCCTACAGGTACCGGAAAAACAGAACTGGCCAAATCCATTGCCGAATTTTTGTTTAATGACGAAAAAGCCATGATCCGCTTTGATATGTCTGAGTTTAAGGAAGAACATTCTGCCGCCTTGCTATACGGAGCTCCTCCAGGATATGTTGGTTATGAAGAGGGGGGACTATTGGTCAATAAAATACGGCAGCAACCTTATTCTGTGGTTTTGTTTGATGAGATCGAGAAGGCGCATCCATCAGTGTTTGATATTTTTTTACAAATACTGGACGAAGGGCACATGCACGACAGACTGGGTAAAGAAGGCGATTTTTCCAATTCGCTTATCCTGTTCACCTCTAACATAGGTAGCGAGTGGATTGCCGGCGAACTGGAGAAAGGACATATGCCTACATCTGCGCAACTAATGGAGGTAATGGGAAAAAATTTCCGTCCTGAGTTTTTAGCGCGTCTGTCTGAAATAGTACCATTTGCGCCAATATCAGAAGAAAACGTGGTGCGTATATTTGATATCCAGTTAAAAAGCCTGGTGCAGGCACTCGAAAAAATGGGTATTGGCATACAAATTAGCGATGAAGCTAAAAATATGTTAGCTTTAAAAGGTTTTACACCAAAATACGGTGCCAGGCAGCTATCTGGTGTTATACGCAACCAATTAAGGCGGCCAATATCCCGTTATATTATTTCGGGAGAATTAAAAAAGGGAAATAGCGTTATTATAAATAAAAATACAGACAGCGAAGAGTTGTTATGGGACATTAAATAACTCTTTTTCAAAGAATAAAGGTTAGTTAAAAACAATTTGACAGCAATTGCATTATTAATATTTACAATTCTATACTTATCATTTATTTAAGAAACTATGTTTAATTACGAAATAGGAGGAAACGAAAAGAAAGTCGATACCTCAGAAGCATTTGGTGATATAGCTCCTAATAAAACATTATTTATTCAGCAGTTAACTGATAATGAGCCGCTTCGCCCCGAAAAAGTAGAAGGTTTAAAAAATGTTGAAGAGGTATTTCAGCATTATAAACCTAAAGTTAATGTTGCGCTCGAAAAAACGGACGGATCAAACGTAAATGAAACCTTCCATTTTACTAACCTGGGCGATTTTGCCCCTAAAAGGCTGGTTCAGCAAAGCAATTATCTGCGTAAGCTTAATATTCAGCGCGAAATGTATCAGAACATTATTAAGCAGTTAAAAACAAATAAAACACTAAAAACAACCCTTGATAATGCCGAAACCAAACAGGCGTTTATTGATGCGTTAAAGAGCATAGTTAAAGAGTTGGATCAATAATACCTAAACATATAAAAATACGATCATGGCAACACCCAACGAGCAGATACTTAATGATCAGTCATCTGGTCAGGCTTATAAGCCAAATGATAAAAGCAGTAAGGAAGAACTATCCCTATCATCAAGCCTCGAAAAACTTTCGCGCGTAGGTGGTTTTGATCTGCTGGAAGCTACTATTGAAGGTTTACAGAACCTTAACCCGGAACGCAAAGCCCGTAAGCAAATATTTTTAACCGATGATGAGAAGAAAACCGAGCGTGATGAGCTGAAATTGAAACTTAGTCAATGGATAGATGCGCTGGAAAATGGCGACTCGGTAAGCAGCACTGTTGAAAAAAGCACGGAGAATCTGCAAAAAACAGAGGAAAACTTAAATCAAAACCTTTTAAATGTACTGCAGGCCACACGCGATCTGGAGCAATCTTATCGTTCGGTACATCTTTTCTATAAAAATACAGAAGCTGATAAATTAAAGAACGTGGTGGTTATGAATGCCTCGCTTGATCAGCTGAAAGAATTGGATAACCCGCGGTTCATTGAATTTACAGCCAATGAGCTAAAACAAAATTATGACCGTTTAGATCTGCGTCAAAATTATTCCATATTGGTTATACCAGGGTATCTGGGCTCCAATAAGGTAGTTGAGCGGTGGTCAAAAATAGCTTATGATAACAAGGTTATGCTGGTTACTGACTTTGCCGACCTTGAACAACCAGATGATGTTATAGACCTGTTTACAGCAGCCAATTTAACCGGTGGTGATGCCTTTAAATCAAACACCATCATGACCTGTAACTGGCTTGTAGGTCGTGGTAAGGTAGCTGAAGCTGGTGAGGAAGAAGATCTGTATATACCCGGCTCAGCGGCGCTTGCTGGTAAAATGTATTATACCTTGATGTCGCAGGTTACCGCGGGTAAAAAACATGGCGCTGTAAATGAGGTTGATGGTGTAAGGTTTGATTTGAAGAAAAGTGAAATATCACACCTTGAACGGGTGGGACTGGTGCCCATGGTTAATGAGTATGGTAAGGTTATGGCATTTTCGGCCAAAACATTATTCAATGGCGATAATATAGGCTTGCAAACTTATTCAGTGGTGCGTGTATTTGATTATATCACCAAAGTGCTTTTTGACTTTTTAAACAGACGTGCTTTTGAAAACTGGAACTCAAAAACAGAGCAGGATCTGCGCTCGCAGATCGTAAAATTCCTGGATAATATACAAGGGCCAGACAGGCTTATTGAGCGTTTCAAGATTATTCGTTTTGAGCGCGACGAACAGCAAAAAGATCGTATACATCTTGATATTAACATCACTCCTTATTTTCCGGCTAAAAGCTTTGTAGTAAAGCTTGATGGCCAAAAAGGTGAAGATGAAAATACTGTTTGGGATACCGAATATAAACAGCAATAACAAAATAACTGAGCCATTTATCAAAAAATAGATGGCTCAGCTGTTTTAGATTAAATTAAGTTTAGGTATAGCTTTAATAATTGTTAAATACTGGCTATGTTTGTAGCCAATGAGGCAACTATTGATCATTAACGCAGATATTAATAAAGGCAAGAATACAGCCGTACTCATAGGCGCTTATAAAGAAGGAGCAGAGCTTGCACAAAGCACCGTAAAGGAGCTGATGATAGCCGATCTTAAGTTTAATCCCAATAAACAATTTGGCCTTCATAATACAGATACAGAACCCGATTTACTACAGGCCATCAATATGTTGAAATGGGCAACCCATATTGCTATTTTTTGCCCGGTTTACAAAGATTCCATAAACGCCAAGATTAAAGGTTTCTTTGACCGCATATTTATGCCCGATCAGGTATTTGTAAGTTCTGCAGGCCGCACTGATATTAATTTTAGTGGGAAAACTGCCCGTATCATATCCATCCTCGATGAACCCGCCTGGAACGACTGGCAAACAAATAAACACCCAACTTATTTGGCTATTAAAAAGAGCATTCTTGAAAAACGGCAGATCAAACCGGTGCATACCAGCACTATAGGGCATTTATATTCTTTGCAGAATGAATACAGTAAAAAATGGCTGCAAAAGCTTCATTCATTCGGATTAAAATTGATTTAAAAAAAAGTAATATTTTAAAAAACAATAATAATCCATATTTGTAGTTATATTTGAATATTGAAAAACAATATCATTTAATTAATTAACCTCAAAATTTATCGTTATGGCTTTCAAAGCAAGATTAAATTTTTCGGGCAAGGATTACGATGTTCTTACTTGCTCTTATGCGCTTAACCGCGATGTTGACTCAAAAGGACGCCCTTCCTCAGGCGTTTATGGTGGAACGATCGATATAGAGATCGAATCTACCGAAGACACTTCCATCATCGAATCGATGGTAAACAACCAGTACAAACCCATTGCAGGTACTTTACTGATTAAGAAATCTGAAGAAGACTCCAAAATGAAAGAGTTGTCTTTTGAAGATGGTTACATTGTAAAGTATTCAGAGGGTATTAACATTACAGGCGCAAATCCTATGAGCCTTAAGTTTGTGATCTCTGCACGTAAACTTAAATTAGGCAGCGCTGAGCATGTGAATGACTGGCCAGGCAAAACTAATTAATTAATTATTTTTGACCGTAAATGTGTTGGCGTGTAAGCGCCTTAGTAATTGTTTTAAATTTTAATTTTAAAAATCATGGCTTTCAAAGCAAGAATTAGTCTTGGATCAAAGGAGTTTGATGTGCTGCAGTGCAGTTTTTCATTAAACAGAGACGTTGACGCAAAAGGGCGTCCGTCATCAGGTGTGTATGGTGGTACTATACAGGTTGAAGTTGAATCAACTGAAGATACCTCGGTTATCGAATCAATGGTTAATAATCAGTACAAACCAATTAGCGGAACTATTACCTTCAAAAAATCTGACGAAGATGCAAAAATGAAGGAATTGAATTTTGAAGAAGGTTATATCATTCAGTATAATGAAGGTATATCTATTATTGGCAACAACCCCATGTCATTAAGCTTCGTCATTTCAGCACGTAAACTAAAAATGGGCAATGCCCAGCACGAAAACGATTGGCCTAAATAAGCCAATGTTTTAATATAAGCTAAAAAATGCGGAGGGAGTAATTAAAAGCTTTTTCTCCGTGTTTTTTAGCTTATTCTATTTTAATTCTTTTTTTAATTCTTTGATATACGTTATGAAAAAGAAGAAAAGGATAACTCGTGCCCCTGCCCCTACCACCAAAAAAAGATCAAAAAAATCATCTATACCAACTGCAATGGAGTATCTGTTGCTTTTTAATACCTGTGTAGTAGCTAAAGAGAAAATTGCTCAGGTTGATAAAGTGATAGACGAGAATGTTACTGTAAACCGCAACCGGTATGAAAATATATCAAGCCTGGTACGGTTAGGTAATGGCATGCTATTTCCAACGGTTAACAAAGATTTGTTTGCATCCAGCTATACTTCTTTTTTTGACAGGTTTAGCGCCGGTTCACTCAATTTGTCAAAATTGGATTCAACATTACCTAATAGTCTGTTGAATACGGATATCAAACCGCAAATCAGCACTATTCTTGGTAATAATTTTTTTGATGGTAGTAGTTTGTTAGGTGGCGATGTTTATTCGCCTAATAATTTTTTCGGAGGAGGTTCCTCTATTCCCTGGTATTTTATAGCGTGTGTTCATTATCTGGAGTGTTCATTTAGTTTTAAAAAGCATCTGCATAACGGCGATCCATTAACAGGGTACACGGTGCAGGTACCAACTCACAGACCTAAAGTGGGGCACGGCCCACCATTTACTTTTGAAGAAAGTGCTGTTGATGCGCTTAAGCTGATGAAATATGATAAGGTTAACAATTGGAGCCTACCATATATACTTCAAAAGCTGGAAGGGTATAATGGTTTTGGATATAACAAAAAAGGGATACATACCCCATATTTATGGAGTTTTTCAAATCATTACACTAAAGGCAAATATGTAAAAGATGGCGTTTTTAGTGCAGATGCAGTGTCGCAACAATTAGGCGCGGCTGTTATACTTAAACGGATGGAAGACCGGGCAATTATTAGTATACCAAGAAGTTGATCATGCTAAAAAGAATAACATTCATATTGATCTGTCAACTCATGGTATTGGTATGTCTTAACACCGGGTGCAAGGGTAATACTCCGGCGCAAACAAGTAAAACTGATAGTGTTAAACAAAATACGTATTCAGCTAATTCAACTGCCAAACCAACGGTAACAGTCAAAAATAATGATGAACAGCAATTCAGGGCATTTTTAAAAAAATTCAAGGAAACGGTAAAAAAGGGTGATAAAACAGCGTTACGCTCCATGCTTTATTTTCCGCTCCAAACACTGCCGCAGTGGACAAGTGAAGATCTGAAATCAACCACTATAAACCCAGCCGATGGCTTGATAACTGTAACAGAATACCCGCAGTATGCCGATAATATATTTAGCAAAGATGCGCAACGGCTTATACCCCAGAGCCGGGAAGATGATCTTTCTGAAATTGATAATAATACCACTGAAAACTACTACATAACCATAAAAGCTGTTATAGATAAGGGCAGTACGCTGTATGAGCTACAGCAGCAGTACGAGCAGCGTAATGGAAAAGAAACCTCCTATGGGTTTGTTTTTGGTAAGGTAAAGGGCCAGTATAAGGTCATAAGTTATTTCTGCCCGTGGCCGCTTAAAGGCTAGGGGATTATAAACTTAATTATGGAAAAGAAACTAATAGTTGATATAAACATTGAAGGCACTTCTATAACGCACTTTTCAACATTTAACCTTGATCAGCGCTTTAATGAGCACCACACCTTTCAATTAC
>JAUCSE010000109.1 GCA_030445275.1 Mucilaginibacter sp. | reverse complement strand
GGCCTAAGATAGGTTATTGTTAACAGCTTCCATGTCCCAAGCTATAAATTAATAAGCGGCCTTGCAGCAAAAGACCTTATTTTAGTGACGGGATTTCCGCCGGGCATACTTCTTCCTCAAAATCGCTTACACGCCCGAGTGGTGTAAAGAGGTCGGCAACGATCTCGCACGTATATTTTCTGACGCCATTCCGGTCTTCAAACGAACGGGTGCGGCATTTGCCCTCGATATAAACCAGCTTTCCTTTTTTCAATATTTTTGCGGCGGATTCGGCGAGGCTGCGCCAAAGGACGATGTTATGCCATTCCGTGTGTTCCTCCTCTAATCCATTCTTCATATAAGTGTCACCGGTTGCCAAAGGAAAACTGGCAATCGGAATATGTCCTTCCAAATATCTGAGGTCGGGATCTTTTCCTAAATGCCCCACCAAAATTACTTTATTGATTCCTGACATAGCGTTTTAGATTTCTGTACGCTGACCACCCAACAATTCTGCTGCCGATGGTAGATTACTAAAATTAGGCTGAAAAATTGGCATTTAGGCTGAAAAATTTTCATGCAAAAACTGCAATTTTTTCAGTCTTAAAGCACTGGCACAGGGCTTGTTAGAGAGTTGGTAGTTTAATTAATCTTATTGTTTATTTATTAATTTAAAAGGCCATGACCTTAGTTAAATTCAACAACCAACGTAACAACGCATTAATGCCAGGCTTTAATGATGTTTTTGATTCCATTTTTAACGACACTTTCTTCAATGACCGCATGGTAGCCAGGGTGCCTGCCGTGAACATCAGCGAGACAGCAAACAACTATCATGTAGAGCTCGCCGCACCGGGGCTGAAAAAGGAAGACTTCAAGCTGAACCTGGAGCGCAACCAGTTATCCATTTCGGTAGCGCAATCATCCGATAACCAGGACGATCAAAAAAACTACAGCAAACGGGAATATAGCTACAGTTCTTTCGTGCGTTCATTCACCTTGCCGGAGAGCGCCGATGACAGCAAAATCGACGCTACCTATACTGATGGTGTTTTACGTATCGATATCGCCAAACGCGAAGATGCCAAAATGGTACGGCGCCAGATCGAGATCAAATAATTAACGGCCCCTTTTACAGGGGCTTTTTTTATGATAATGGTTATGAAAACCCAATTTTATATCTTACTGACTTTAAAAACGCCGCAGGGGTTTGTGAACTACGGGCAATTCTTTTTCGGGAACGAGCGCGAGGCGGCCTATGGCCTTTTTAAAAGTTTGAAAGGCAGTCAAAAGTTCAGTGCGCCGCTGCATATTGACCTGATGGAAACCGTAGGTGACCTGCCGGTAAAGATCAAAACCATTTGCTGTTCGCTGGAGGAGTTGGGTACCAATTGCCAGCTGATCGCCAAAGAAATATTCCGTTTAAAAAACCTGGAGGAACTGGTATGAAAGAGAAAATCGATTTTTTACTGTGTTTTTTTTCAGTGATGGCGAGGCGTGATAGGGACAATGATCGGGCCGGCCAATCGTAAATGATTTGAACAGGAGAAAGCCATGGCGTTTGCCGTGGCTTTCTCCTGGTTAATGGAGCTGAACTTAAACTTCTTCACGGTTCATTTCGCTTCCTTCGGATCCTGAATTGCGATTTTGAGCGCCTGAGTTTTCGCGGGATGAATCCTGGTCGCGGTAGTTGTCATCGCTACCAGACTGTTGCTCCTGCTGGTTACCGCTGTTTCCCTCCTGACCCTGCCCGGAATTCCAGTTTTGGTTTTGCGAACCGCCGCTACCGGAGCGACCTTCGCTTGAATTGCCAGACTGTTGTTCCTGCCGGTTGCTGCGATTGCCTTCCTGCTGTGCCTGTCCGGCGTCCGCGTTTTGGGAACTACTGTTGCCGGAGTTACCTGCTTGTTGTTCCTGCTGGTTTTCGTTACCCACTTGATTGTTTTGATCGGGTGAACCAGAGCGCTGGTTCTGATCGTCACGGCTGGACGATGTGTTTGTGTTGTTTTCCATAACCTTAGAATTTTTATTGGTCATAGGATAACAAGGGAAGGATGCAGGTTGTTTCCTGAAAGTTAATTTTATTTCCAATATCGGTTTTGGTTTTCTTTCACTAAAGTCGATATTTTCCGCGTTTGTTTACGCTATGCGAACGGAGGAAATTATAAGTAAAGGTCAGTTCCTTAGTACCACCGAATCTTTTAACCCGTCTTTTTCAAATGCGGGTTGAGCTGCCGGTGTGTCCTGGTACTTTCACTGGTGGATTTCGTAACGGCGATATTGCGGCCGGCGATCCGGTAACCATTCATTTCTTTTATGGCCAGTTTCGCGGATCTTGGTTCCCGGAACTCTACAAAGCCGAACCCTTTACTTTTCCCGGTGTCCGGATCTTTCACCAGCTTGCAGCCGGTGATCTCGCCAAAAATTTTAAAGAGGTCGCAAATAGCGGTTTCCGTCAAATCGAAAGGAAAATTGGCAATAAAGACTTTCATGGCTCCATATTTTTTCATTTTCATAACAATATATACGGCGTTATGGTTTGAAATTTAAACACTTCACCTTCAGCCGGATCCCGTTCTGTACGGTACTGTCCGTTATATTAGGCAACTCCGCTTTTATACGACAATTTAACCCAGGAAAGCCGGGGAAATAACGCGGGTTTCCGGCTGGTACATAAATTGTATAAAAAATAGTATCCATTTATTTTAAAAATAAAGACATGAGATCATTATTGTACATCATAGCTGTTATCCTGATCATAGGATGGGCTATCGGAACATTCGCTTATGCCGCAGGCGGCCTGATACATATTTTACTGGTGATCGCTGTTATCTCGCTGATCCTGGGTTTCCTGAGGAGAGATACGACCGTGGTTTAAAGGACCGGAACTTAAGGTTGACGGGGCCTGGTTTGTTATTCAGGCCGGGCCCTTATTTAGTTAAAATTAAAAGGAGGAATTATGCCCTGGTATAACGGAGATTACCCGCCATCTTACAAAAACCAACCGAAGAAGCTTCGGGACAAGGCGGTAGAAATTGCTAACGAAGTATTAAAAACGACCGGCAACGAAGGCGAAGCTATTGCCACCGGCCTAAAGCAGGCGCGGCTGCATTTTGCTAAAGAAAAGAAAGGATAATGTCATGCCTTCAGCTGTCATAGCCGCTTATGAATATGAAGTTTCCTCGGAAACGCTGACGATCCGTTACCACTCGGGTAAAGTATATAATTACCTGAAGGTTCCGGAAAAAGTATTCAGGAAAATGCGCTCGACCATGGTCAAAGGCATTTGGTTCAACCGGCATATCAAAGGCAAATATCCTTTTGAAGAAGTAACCCCGGGGATCAGACAAAACAAACTGTTTGGCCCCGGATAATAATATCATGATGCGTCAACTCAAATTACAAATGCACCTAACCCTGGACGGGTTTGCAGCCACGACAAAAAGCGGTCCTGTCAACGATATTTATTGGGATGAGGAGATCAGGGATTACTGCCTTGCTAACCTGGAAAATGTCGATCTGTTATTATTGGGGCATACAACGGCCAAGGATTTTATTCCGTATTGGGCAGGGGTCGCTGAAAAGCCGGAAGACCCGCAATATGAGATCGGCAAGCGGCTAACTGAAATACCAAAGCTGGTTTTCTCCAAAAAGACAGCTAAGTCAAGGTGGCCGAACGCTACTGTGGCTAATGACCTTACGGTGATCAATCGCCTTAAACGAGAAAAAGGCAAAGCGATGCTGGTCTATGGCGGTGTCGGTTTTGTCACCTGCCTGATCAGCGAACAATTGATAGACGAGTATAATTTCCTGCTGGAGCCGGTTGGCCTGGGCAAGGGAATGCCCATCTTCAGAAAGCGCACCGACCTGAAACTGGTGAAAACGACACCGTTCAGTAGCGGGCTGGTCGTCCTGCAATATCAGCCCAAATGAAAACTTACCGCAGATGCGTCCTGACCTGGCTGAGCAGGTCATCAATATCAAAAGGCTTGACAATAAAACTATCCGCGTGGCAGCGCCGGGCAGTATCCGCCAGGTTAACGGTAGCGGAGATCAGGATGACCGGGATACTTGCCGTGGCCGGGTTTTGCTTTAACTGGTAACAGATGTCATGCCCTGTCTTGCCGCCGCTCAGCCAGTTATCGATCAGCAAAAGTGCCGGAGGCTCTTTTTCGATCGCGTACAGCGTGGTGATATCCCTGCCCGCGATCACCTTATAGCCAGCGCCGTTTAATAAAGTAGTGATGATATCCAGGGTATCGGCATCATCATCAACAACCATGATCGTGGACTTTGACATACAACTAATTAAAGTACCCAAAATTAAAAATTACAATTATATAACGACACGAAATGTCAGATTTACCCGCGCTTTCATGGGTTTGGTGGATTTGGCGATACGGTGTTCCCAACGTTCCTGAAGGCCCGCTTTCATTAACAAAAATGAACCATGCTCCAGTTTCACCGAGTAATGTTCCCGATGATCGGCTTTGTTGCGGATATCAAAGCTACGCACCTGCCCAAAACTTACCGAAGCGATGATTGGGTTCTTCCCCAATACGCTTTCGCGGTCGCTATGCCAGGCCACGGAATCATTGCCGTCGCGGTAATAATTTAAGAGCACACTATTGAACTTTATACCTGCCAGTGGTTCGACCATTTCTTTCAATTGTAGCAGTTCCGGCGTCCAGGGGTTCGGATCGGATATCTTCCCGGACACGGAGTAATCCGTGCCGATATCCCCATGCCAGGAAGTCAATCTCGGTGTCAGATATTCTTTATCCCACATTTTCTGGGTGCTTTGTTTCCAGGGTGTTTCCGCGATAAACAGCTGTAATAATTGGTCGCTGATCCCGGGATCGATAAAACCAGCATGGTATTCCAAAAGTTCTTTTGGCAATCCGCTGCTCTGTCCTGCTTCCGCGAAAAAATTTAACTGTTCCAATTTAGTTATTTTTTACAAAGGTAAAAAAATACTAATATTTTTAGTTTATTTTAACGGCGATAAACACGGCAATGCAGCGGGCGGCTGATTTAGAAAGCACGAATAGTTGTTTGCAAACTATTGCCCTGGCTTATTGTTAAACCTATTCTAATCAAGACCGTATGAACGATAAACCTGCACCACTGACCGAGGAAGAAAAACGGCTTTTCGGTGACCTCATGCCGGAAGAACTGGAGGAAATTATCCAGAGCGGGCTGAACCGCCGGCACTTTATGAAACTGATCGGCCTCGCCTCCGCGGGTTTACTGGCCGGTCACTTATTGGGGGCCGAAACGGCTTTTGCCCGTGGTGTAGCGCTGGGTCAGATCGACGCGTTGCCTGCCGCAGCCATAGAGAATGGGGTGAATATCAGTTTCAAAGTAAATTCGGCTGAGACCCGGATCATGGTCGATTCGCGCATGACCTTGCTGGACACTTTACGCGAACGCCTGGGTCTGACCGGTTCCAAGAAAGGCTGCGATCATGGACAGTGCGGTGCTTGTACCGTTATTGTAGACGGTAACCGGGTATTATCCTGCCTGACCTTAGCGGCTACCTGCGAGGGAAGATCGGTCATCACGATCGAGGGCTTGACAAAGGACAACCAGCTG
>JAUCSE010000085.1 GCA_030445275.1 Mucilaginibacter sp. | reverse complement strand
TGCGGGTGGTAAGTCCGAACGCGGGTAGTGGTGACACCGGCAAGAACCGGGGCTTTTTGGTAGTGCCTGAAAAAGGCGACCAGGTTATTGTAGCATTTGAAGAGGGTAATATTGCCCGGCCGGTAGTGATGGGAAGTGTATACCACACTAACAATGTTAATAGCGGGGGCTTTACTAATAGCAATATCAAAGGCATGACCTCGCGTAAAGGTAGTAACCTAACGTTTAATGATGGCACTCACGCGTTGGCGCTGGCTACATCTGCGGCCAATACATTTAATGTACATGAAGGCGATGGATCGGTTCAAACAACAGCTGCACAAACCATCAGCCATAAAACAGGAACCAACCTTATTGAAGTAAAAAACAAGGATGGATCAATAACCCTTAAATCAGATACGGTGATCACTATACAGAGTGGCGAAAGCTCTATAACATTAAATACCAATGGCACCATCAGCATTAAAGGGAAAATATTTAATGTTAATGCTACTGATAATAATATTCAGGGTACAAACAACCATATACAGGGCGCTCAAACCAAGATAGACGGTGGAAAAACTTTCATCGCATAACCAAAACTTAGCATATCATGTCCTGGACAAATTTTAGTAACCCGGCAAAGCACACTATTCTGATCAGGGAACCTTTTATTGAAAAGTATACCCTTACCATAGTTACCGATATTATGGCGGGTAATTTGCCCATTAAATCAAAAACAGAAATACGCTGGCAGCTTAAAGTGAACCGGGTTGAAGCCGACTATACCGATATAGAACTCATTA
Source organism: Mucilaginibacter sp. (assembly GCA_030445275.1). GTDB lineage: Bacteria > Bacteroidota > Bacteroidia > Sphingobacteriales > Sphingobacteriaceae > Mucilaginibacter. Next base: position 45,350 of record JAUCSE010000085.1, on the reverse strand, counting down.
CGCTTGACAACCAACTATTGGAAAGTAATAACCCAATGGTGAAGGATATGGCTGGCATGAGTCAGGCATTTTCACGGATGTACAATGAGTTGCAGGTAAGGGTTGATAGCACCGGTAAAGTTTTACAGATATTGAATATCGATCTCATCCGTAAAAAATGGGATCAAACCAAGGCTGAGATCACCGATCTGCAGGAAACCAATCCGGCCATCAAAAATATTATAAGTCTTAACGACGAGCTTTTTATAACACCCGATAAAATGGCGCTGGCGGTTCAGAATAATGAGTTTTTCATGATCTATTATCACCATTTTTATGGGCTGTCATTACCTGGCACAACCAAATCATATGTCCAGCGTACGGTGCTAAATACTGCCGACCTAAGCTGGCGTTACAATGTAAGCAATGTGTCTGACACATACGATACCGGCGATTTATATGTTGAGGTAGATGGTATAGTTAATACCAGCACCGGCGGTGGTTGGGCAAAAGAGGCCTATAAAGCTTTTAGTCACCTTGATTTGGCCAGCCTGAAGCCTGATTTTGAGGAACGCGGAGTGTATCGCTTTGATAAAAGCAGTGGTATGTTAGTAAGCGCCGATTTGCTGAAAAAAGAAATGGTACATCCGCAGCTGCTGCATGCCACCATAAGCTATCATATCACCAGTGATACCGCACCATTGCGCACTCAGGAAACACAAACAAAACAAACTCAATCTCCGCTTACACCGCCGGTAGCGCCGCCGGGGCGCAGGGCAGGAGGGTTTAGCATATTAGCAGATGAATAAGTAAAAAGAAGACCTATGGGGAACAAAATCATAACGGAAAAGGATTTTTTCCAGTGTTCAGGGGGGATGATGCCCTCGCCCTTCCAGTCTACGCAATTGATTGTAAAGAAAAAGACGGGCCAGAAATATATTACGCTAAATGATACCAGCACCGTAAGCTGGGTTGACTTTGGCTGTAAAAAACTCATGCTGCTTTACGCTGTAATAGCTGCCATAGCTGTTGTTGCTGTTGCCTTAATAGTAGGTACGGGCGGTTTAGCCCTGGTGGCAGTCGCCGCTGCCGCCGGTGCAATAGGCGCCGTAATGGGCGCTATTGACGGTTCGTCTATTTGTGGGCAAAAGGTATCGCCGGTACGTAAATGGATGGATAGTAATGCCAACTTTCAAATACTGGGTATCAATACCATCACCGGCGATCATAAAATGATCTGTAATGCCTTTACTATGTTGGGCATGTCGTCGGAGTATATTACCTTTAATCCTAATATCAAAAACTGGTCGCAGGCCATAAAAATGGGCTCGGCAAGCTTTGCGGCAAACGTGCTGCAGGGTGCCATGACGGGTATGATGATTGGTGGTGCAGCGGTAGCATTACCTGCTTTGGCCGAAGGCGGTGCAGCCGCCTTAACCGAAAGTGGGGGGATGGGCCTGGCTCGCTACCTGGGTGGTAATGTGGCCAAAAACTACCTGGCATCATGGTTTACTGCCGAAGGCCTGGGCTTAAGAGGTGTTATGGGCGTACAATCGGGCCTGGATGCTTATGGCCAAACCGGCACCATGACCAATGCCGATATTGACCATGGTATTACGGGGATGGAAAGCGGTACCGTACAGTCTGTAAAAAATATTGGCAGCGGGCAGGGAAACATTTTAGATGTTATAGGGTTAGCTTTATGGTTTACGCCTGCCGGCGAAATGATAAAGGGTAAAACAACAGAACCCGGAAGCCGCGGCCCGGCCGAAAACACAAAGGCAAACCCAGAGGCTAAAAACGAGAATAAAGGGAAAAATGAAGAAGAAAATGCTAAACCAGCCAACCAGGCCGAAGCCAAACCGGAAGAAGTAAAGCCAGCTGAAGAAGAGGCATTTCAGGCGGATAAGCCGTTAGATGAAAAAATTACCGAATCGCAACAGGCAAGGGATAAGGCGTTATCCGAATACGACCAGCTTGGAACCAAATATGAAAGTAAAACTGTAGCAACAGACGGAATTAAAACTGTTAGTGGTTGGAAAGCGTCACCAGAAGGGTTTACTGATGTGTCACCCGAACAAGTAAAGGATTATTCAGATCAAATTGGCCATACTCCCCAAAAAGCAGGAGCAATGGATCAGGTTAAAGACGGGGGATTTGAAGGGAAATATAATTCTTCTCACGCTGAGAAGAAAGTTCTTACAGAAAATCCCAACGATCCAACAGGGGTTTCTAGGCCAATGTGTTCTGACTGTCAGAGTTTTGCGCAAAAACAAGCAGTGGCAACGGGTAAAGAAGTAATAGTTAGTGATCCGGAGGGCACCCATATATTTAATCCTGATGGTACACACGATTTTATTCCTAAATAATTTATAAAATGAATATTGAGTCAGTTATTGAAAATTGCAAGGCAGAGATAGAAAGTCATCCGCTTCATCATCTTGAGCGGAAATATCGAAATGATTTATTTAATTCTATAAATGATATTGAGATTTCCTTACGATTGTTATTAAACGCGACTTTTAAGGTTCTAGAAATATTTACCACTGATTATCCAAATGATAAATCAATTTATGATTTTATTGAACGGATAAAAGAATATATTAATGGTGGGTTGGAAAAAGAGGTATTATTAAATCGTACCAAGTTGTTCCATACTTATATGGATAACCGTTTGTCCGACGAAAAATATGATGCCATTTATGTCGGTTATTCAATCGTATCTTGCAGTTATGAAATTATAAAAAAACAGGTTATTTACACAGATGTGGATGAATTTGACGATGAACCCGATAATTGGTCCTCTTGTTTTTATGCCTCATTAGCGTACAATAACGGAAGCAGTGATTTAACTGCAATTGATCCTGAAAAAAATAGAACGTTTTGGTATTGGTTTTTAGATGAGGGGCTAAAGCTTTCCCAAGAACTTGAATTATTACAGATTAATAAGGAATCCATACCAACTATAGATGATAAAATTATTCCGCAACGTCAGCAAATAAATTTATTAAACAATAACACTGAAATAAATGCTGTAACTCAACAACTTGATGAGATTTTTAAAGGCTTAATAAATAAAGAAGGTTGGGTCGAATTTAAGCTTGAAGGATATTATGTGTCCAACAATCGCTCACTCGCGGGGTATTATAAATTAAGTTCCGATCTTGAATTTGAAAAGCTTGAAGGGACTCGTTTTTATTTGCTGGGAAAACAATTTAATCTATTAAAAGTATTGGGGGATTTAAGAGATAAAATGTATCGTCTATTTCCAGAAGAGGGTGCCTGGTATCAAACTATTATTAATTTTTCTTTAAATAATCCAGGTCATTACCATTTTATTTATGATGAAAAAGCTGATTTTTTTGATAAATGGGTTGATAAAACAGCATTTGCTGACGACTTTGTTGTATATGAAAGAAAAGATAAATACACTCCTTTGTGGTTGGAAGCTATTGTGAAATCCTAAATATATGGAATTTTGGCTTTGGAATATTTGAGGATGGCTTTTTACAATTTATAAACCCCGAAGAGTATAACCCATTACTAAAATATTGCGATATTTATCTGAAACCTACCATCGCTTTTGCTATAACAGCCATGGGCGACTTAATGGTTTGGGAAGGGAGCGGAAATAGAACTGTGGCAAGTGATGAAGGAAACCGCTATGCCTTATTCCTATTCAGAAATCAGAAAAAGGTGATCTTCAGTGGTAGGCCAACCTTATTGAATATTTTGATTGGGGATAGGGAAGAAATTGAGGATCCGGATTATTTCGATGCTGAAATATATTATGAAGCGAAAGCACAAAAAGGGCCGTTAAGTTTTGGAGAATGCTATGGTTTTGAGCCCTTGCTGGTACTGGGGGGAAGCGAAAAAGTTTCAAATATAAAAATTGTGAAAGCATTGGAATATTTAGACATCATCGGTCAAACCGTAGGACAAATTGATTGATTTTTATTCGTTCATGAATCGAATGGAAGAATTAAAAGATTTTCAAAAAACAGGAGATATTCCGGCTGATATGATGGCCAAATATGAGAACCAATTACCTGTGGAGTTTTTAACCCTATGGAAAAACTAGGGCTTTGGCGCTTTTCTTAATGGTTATATAAAAGTTGTTAATCCTGATGATTATATCGAATTATTAGCCGATAGTTACGAAACTATTGATAATACCCCAATTGCAATTTTTACAACAGCTATGGCTGATATTATCGCTTATGAAAGTGGTTATGTGATTCTGATAAACTACAGGAGAAACACTTCTAAAACAGTAGGCAAAGCTTGACTTTTTTATTAGAAGATATAAATGAGGAAAGTTTTTTAAATAAGAATCTCGACTGGCAACCTTATCCAAAAGCTGTAGAAAAATTAGGTGTTCCGACTTATGATGAATGTTTTGGTTATGAGCCTATTTTAGCTGCGGGTGGTTCTGAAAAGCTAGAGAACCTAAAGATTGTGAAGTTAATTGAACATATAGATATTATTACCCAGGTTGCAGGGAAGATTTAAAGATGTTCAGGTGCATACTTATATCCATAAAAATAAAATGTAATGCTGCCTAAGTTTTTTGAAAAATATCCGGAATACAGCATTGTAGGAAAACCACAAGGCGAAAATCAGATCAAACCATTCTGTTAAAAATAGGTCACCCTATTCCGTGCCATAAGCTTATTCAGTTGTGTATAAAAGGTTCTAGCGTACAAAATCGCACTAATTACATGATCCTGTTCATAACAGGATATTTTTATTCAGCTTGGTTATAATGTATCTATTAATATAACTTAGCTAATTGTAAGCTGTTGAATTATGAAAATTTTGTTGTGCGTGTTATTGTTATTGCTGGCCTCCTTTCAGGCAGAAAGCAAAACACCTACGGACAGCTTATTAAATGTCTTAAAATCTGAAATTCAAAAAAAAAGGTTTTATATCAATGAAAAAAACGGGCGTATAGAAAAGCTGAAGGAAACGCTGAGCGCTGTGTCAAAGAGTGATCTTCATGATCAGTATGCGCTATGCGACAAACTTTATGATGAATACAAAGATTTCGTTTTTGATTCGGCACATGTTTATACGCTAAAACTAATACAGCTAAGTAGTTTAATGCACAACTTGCCAAAGCATTATGAAAACGTAATAAAACTGGGTGCAATTCAACTAGCCTGTGGTATGTTCAAGGAAACCTTTGAATCTATCAATCAAATTCACACCAACATGCTTCATGATAGTGTTAAATTGAAGTATTATGAATTAAAATCACGAGCATATACCGATGTGGGCTTTTACAATACCGATGAATTCTATTTACACTCCAGCCATACCGAAGCCATAAGGGCGCTGGACTCAGTCATACTTTTGTCCAGACCTGGATCCTATGATAGGTATAAATATTCGGCCGAATTGTTTACTATTTCTGGCAAGATCCCCCAGGCAAAAGCGTGTTACGTTAAATTATTGCAAAGCAATATGCTTACAGATCACCAGCGCGCAATGGTTGCCAATGATTTAAGCAACTTAACCAGCGGTTCTGAGAAAGAAAGGCTGGTAACGCTTGCGGCAATATATGATATCAGATCATCAACAAAACAAACCCTGGCCATATTTTCGCTTGGTAAACTGTACTTTAAGGATGGTGATCTGGAGAATGCAGAGATGCTTTTACAGGAAGCGCTGCATCAGGCGCAGTATTACGGCAACAGGCTGCATAAAGCAGAGATTGTAGCCATTTTAACTACTTTATCAGCTCAGAAGCTTATTCGTTCAGAAACTCAAAAGAACCATATTTTAACCTACCTGATCGTTATTTTAGGTATTGCTATAATAGGCACGCTGGTAATTTCGCTAATTGTTTATATCCGGTTAAAAAGAGTAAGGCATAGGGAGGCTTTGGTCAAGGAGAGAAATAAGTACCTGGACAGTATAAACAAAACGCTATTAGAAGATGCCCGTATTAAAGAGGAGTATATTGGCTATTTTTTTAACGTCATTTCGGGATACATACTAAAGCTTGAAAAGATCAAAAGAAATACAGAGCGTAAGGTAAAAATAAAAAACTACGAAGAGTTGTTGCGTTTAGCCAATGATATTGATATTAAACGGGAAAGACATACCCTGTTTAATACATTTGATAACATATTCCTTAAGTTATTCCCGAACTTCATTGCTGCATTTAATTCTTTACTGAGGCCTGAAGACCAGATATGGCCAAAAGATAATGAGGTTTTAAATACCAATTTGCGAATATTTGCGCTGATGAGGCTGGGTATAAAAGATAACCAGACCATCGCTAATATATTAGAGAGTGCGGTGAGTACCATATATACTTACAAGATCCGCATCAAATCAAAAGCACTCGTTCATGGTGATGATTTTGAAAACATGATCATGGAAATAAAATTTGTCGACGTTGATGACATCTGACCTTGACGAATTTTACATCTTATTTCTCCCCAATCCAGGCCTTAGTATCACTTCTGTAGGAAAACTGATAAAAAACTATTAGATTTTTTATCAATTGTTGATTATTAACTTATTGATAATGAGTTATTTAATTTAATTCTATGTTGGATTTTTTTCGGATAATCCCAAAACATGGATTGATTGTACCCCGCTATATCCACATTTGTATGTGTTTCAATATAACCAACTATTAGCTGAAATATTTAGCTGCGGTATTAATAAGTTGATACCAGCAATAAACCAATTATAGAATAATTAAATTTTTTGACGGTTGCTTGCGCGTACAAAATGAAGTGCAATGCCAGGCGGATATAATGATTCGACCGGGTAGTAACGTGTATGGGCATAACTATTACAATGTATTATGGCATTTGATAGTTTATGCAACTTCTGCGCGCAACAACTATTGTTTGATGCATTTGCATAAGCCGATCAATAATGGCGAATGCTTACGATATGATCAGGGGGAAACCCGCTGAATGATCGGCTAATAATATAGTAAAACTTAGCAGTATCACATTAAAACCCAAAAATGAGCCTATGTAAAAAGAAGCAACACTAAGCCTGCCAGAAAACCAATTGTTATTTTTTTAATGTCTAATTAAAACCCAATTATGAAGAATAATTTACAAAAACAAATTCCTATAATTAGAAAGTCCCAGTTTTATATGGGCATCATTGCCTTTTTATTGATCTCCAGTTTAAGCATTGCTAGTACACCAGGCGTTACTTCGAACAAGTTAGTATTTGCTCTTGAAAACAATTTAGGGAAGATAGCAATAACTGTAAACGGAACCGTTGTTGATAGTGCAACAGGCGAAACGATGCCTGGTGTTTCTGTAAAGGTAAAAGGGGCACAAAAGGCAACGATTACTGATGCCAAAGGAAATTTCTCCATTAGTTTACAGGGTAACGAAACCCTGGTACTTACAAATATTGGCTATGAGCCTTTGGAGGTTGCCGTTGGTGGCCGTACATCAATCGTTATTAAACTAACGCCATCTAACAAAAGCTTAAATGAAGTTGTTGTAATAGGTTATGGAACGGCAAAAAAGATTTCGCTAACCGGCGCGGTTGACAGGGTAGCGGGTTCACAGGCAGTAGACGGCCGCCCTGTTACTGGCGCTATTCAGGCTTTGCAGGGGGAATCTCCCAATCTTACTATTCAGCAAAAAGGCTGGAGCCCAACTGGAGGGTCTTTCAACATTAATATACGCGGCACAGGGACTACAGGTAACAATGACCCCTTGATCGTTATTGACGGAATAATAGGGGGAGATATCAATACGCTCAACCCTAGCGATATTGATAATATTTCTGTTTTAAAAGATGCCGGCTCCGCGGCTATCTATGGTTCACGCTCTGCTAACGGTGTCATATTGGTGACAACAAAAAAGGGAAAGCTGGGCACTAAACCGAATATCGTTTATAATGGCATTTATGGCTCCCAGGTTCCACATTTTACCTTTCATCCGGTAAGCGCCTATGATAACGCGCTCGATAAAAACATATCATTAGCTAACTCCGGCAAACCACCTCAATATACGGATGACCAGCTTACCACTATTAAACAAAAAGGCGATGGTAACTGGCGGCTGGAAACAATTATGCACAATGCCCAGCAAACCAATCAAAATTTGAGCATTAGCGGTGGATCACCAACCAGTACTTATTTAATGTCCTTTGGATATTTTGATCAGCGGAGTTATTTAGAACAAAGCCTGATTAATGGCACTTACGGGTTAAGACGATTTAATTTTCGCTTAAATCAAACGGCAACCCTTGGTAAATTTAATACCGCATGGAATTTAACTTATGCAAAGATCCAGTATAATGAACCGTTTAATGACGTTATAGGCGATGCGCTTCGTGCCCCTTTAACCGATAGTTTCCAGGATGCCCAGGGCCGTTATATTACTGGCTTTGTTACTTCTAATCCACTTGATCTTTTACGTAACGGTGGCTTTAAATACACAGACAATGATGAGATAAATGGAAGTTTTAATGTGGGATATGCTATTACTCCAGCATTCAAAATCCGGGCTGTATTTGGCGGTACTGTAAAAGCAAATACGCAATTGCAAAGACAGGTTGACTTGAAATACTATCCTACAGGTGAGTCAAATTCCAGCAGGCAAACCGCCAATTATAATGCGAAGTCGCTGGCTACAAATACCAACCTAATCGCCGAGTATACTAAGAACTTTGGGAAGCATTATTTAAATGTTTTAGTGGGATTAGCCAATGAATCCTATAACTCGCAAGGAAACGGCGTACGGAAATCATTAACCGATTCGCTTTTAGGCGTTCCAACCACAGGAACAATAATAGATCCGGGAAACCCCTATGATGGCTCCTACAACTCCCTGAGTAATACCAGCGAAACTAGTCTGAATTCATATTTTAGCCGGGTATCCTACTCCTTTGATAATAAATACTTTTTAGACGGAACCTTCAGGGGGGATGCTTCCTCCAACTTCCCTAAAAACAAACGCTGGGGGTATTTTCCTTCCATAGGGGGGTCATGGCGTTTAACGGAAGAAACTTTTATGCGCAACTTTAAAGAAAAAGTAGGCGATGTTAGATTGAGAGCAAACTATGGTATATTGGGAAGCCAAAATGTTAATCCTTACCAGTTTACCTCTTCCTTTAATACAAATGCGAATGTTTATGCTTTTAACAACAGCTCAACGGCCGGCGCTACCCGAAATCTGGCTAATCCGGATCTTACCTGGGAAAAGGCAGCAACGCTTGATATTGGTGCCGATGGCATATTCTTCAATGGCAAATTAACTATTGGTGCCGATTATTTTAATAAGATTACCAGGGATATTCTGGCATCAAGACAAGATGTTCCAACATTCTTCGGATCTGGTTTCCCTTCATACAACGTTTCCAAGGTACAGGACAGGGGCTGGGAGGTTAAAATAACCTACTCCACCAGGGGCACCTATTCTCAAAATATCACATTTAGCATGGCTGATGCTAAAAGCAAACTGCTGGCATTTAGCTACGGGCAAACAGAGAATGTGTTTCAAAGAGAAGAATTTGAGTTTGTTCGCAGGGTAGGTTATCCAATAACGGTTTATCAGGGTTATAAAACCAATGGATTGTATCAATCACAGCAAGAAGTTAATACCTATCCACATTTTACAGGTATTGATGTATCAGGCTTAGCCCCGGGCGACTGGAAATTTGTTGATAAAAACAATGATGGTAAAATTGATGCGCAGGACAAGTTTATATTAGGCGACCCATTCCCAAGGTATACGTTTGGTATTAATTACAACGCTTCTTATAAAGGTTTTGATCTGACGATATTTATACAAGGCGTGTTAAAAAGATCAGCGCTGATAAGAGGGGAGTTGATTGAACCTTACCACTTTAGTAACTACGGAGGTACGGTATATGACAGCAGTAGCGATTTCTGGACTCCTCAAAATACCGGAGCCAAATATCCCCGTCTGGCCGAAAATGGAACCGTTGCCAACAATAATAACTACCGTACCGGATCAGATATGTACCTGTTTAATGCTGCTTACGGAAGATTGAAAAATGTGCAGATAGGATATAGTTTCCCTTCAGCCTTTTTATCAAAACTAAGCATACAAAAAGCAAGAATATACTTTACTGCCCAGAACATATTGACGGTATCACCATTAAAGTTTACCGATCCTGAAGGGACAGAATTTGGAAATAACCTGGACAACACAGTGGGGGCCAATAGTCCGAGAGGATATCCGGTACCCGTTTTCTACGGTATGGGTTTAGACTTAACTTTTTAACGATTAAAACTAAATATTATGCGTTTAAGATTATTCAATAAAACAAATCTCATCATATTCCTTACAGTTGCTACGGCCAGCTGTAAAAAGATTGACCTGACCCCGAAGGACAGGTATACGGATGATAATTTTTGGCAGGTTAATGCTAATGTGTTCAACGCCCTTGCTACCTGTTACAGTCAGCAAATTAGTGGTGGTCAGCAAAATTCCAGCAGTGCCGCCCAAGCTTATTTTTACAATGAAGCACTTTCTGATAACGCGTTTTGCCCGCTGGATGTGAACGTTGGAACACCAACGCAAATATCAAGCGGTAATGATGCGAATTTTAATGCTGGTATCAACAGGGTAAAATACGAGTGGGGCAGTTATTATACCAATATCCGGTCCTGTAACCTGTTTCTTGAAAATATAGATAAGAACACTACCCTGGGGACAGGCCTTATTGCAAGGATGAAAGGAGAGGCCAGGTATCTCAGGGCCCATGCACTTTTCAGATTAACCAACTTTTTTGGTGATGTTCCTTTAATTACCAAAGTGCAAACCCCTGATGAGGCCAAAACAACGCCAAAAACACCAAAGGCGGATGTGGTTACCTTTATTCTGAAGGAACTGGATGCCGCCGCTGCCGATCTGCCAAAAAGAGATGACCTGGCAGCCGCTGATCGTGGCCGTATAACCAAGGGTGCAGCAAAAGCGATGAAGGCAAGGGTATTGTTATATAATAGCAGATGGGCCGAATGCGCAGCTGTATGCGAGGATTTAATGAATAACCCAGGTGTAAACGGAACTTATGCTTTGCAGGCTTCTTTTCCGGATATATTCTCTACTGGTAATAAATATAACTCAGAAGTAATAGCTGATCTGGGTTATCAGCAACCTAACCGTACGTGGACTGACTGGTCTGATTTTGGGCCATTTTACACCGGGAATGGCGCTACAGCGGCAACCAATAATAATCTGGTACCTACCCAGGACCTGGTAGAAAGTTATCTTACTTTAGATGGTAAGAATATATTTGAAGCGGGATCAGGTTATGATGTGGATAATGCACCTTATGTTAACAGAGATCCCCGTTTAGGTTATACCATTGTTTATGATAAAGCGGTATGGGTAAATAATCTGGGTAACTCACAAGTGATTTATATCAAACCAGGAACCGCTCCGGATGCCACCAATAAAAAGAATGAAGCTGGCCCTACAGCTACTACCTCGGGGTATTATTGGCGTAAATATTTTGATCCAACAGCTCCGAACGGTACTTTTAATTATGGAGAAAATATCATTATCCAAAGATGGGCTGAGGTGTTATTGATGGAGGCCGAAGCCAAAACGATGTTGGGACAAATGGACGCGGCAGTTTGGGATAATACCATCAAAAAATTACGTCAAAGAGCAGGTTTCTCCAAGAACACGGCCTTAAATTTTCCTGGCAATACCTCCATGGCCATGATTGATCAGGTTAGAAATGAAAGAAGATGTGAATTAGCTTTTGAATCATTGCGTTATGATGATATCAAAAGATGGAAAATTGCAGAAGTGGTGTTGAATCACCCGCCGGGTAATGAGGTGCGTGGGGCCAAGTTTGCTGCAGGTAATACTGCATTCCTGAAACTGGTAGTCAGAACATTTAACCCAGCTAAACATTACCTGTGGCCCATACCCACAGAAAGTTTACAAACTGATCCGAATCTGACTCAAAATCCGGGCTGGTAATAATTTATGATCATTAAAAACAGATAAAAAAGATAAGATGCCATGAGGGGCATCTTATCTTAATTTAAAATAGCCCTCAAAAGAAAATATGAAAAAAAATAGCGTATTAGTTGTTTTGCTTTTAGTTGTTATCAATCATTTGCAAGCGCAAAAGTCACCCGTTAATTATGTTAATCCTTTACTGGGTACAGCCACTTTACAGGACGCAAAAGATGCAGGATTTAAACCAACCCGTAGGGTATGGGGAGCAGAGGTGTTTCCGGGATCATCGCTTCCAAATGCGATGGTTCAGTTAAGTCCGGTCACCCAATTTCATAGCGGGTCCGGTTACCAGTATGAAGATACTGTGATATATGGATTTATCCATACCAGCAAAGGGCACTGGAATTTATGCAATGTGCCCCTGATGCCTGCCACCGGCAATTTTACCGCCGATGATTATAAATCTGCTTATCATCATCAAAACGAATCTGCCCACCTTGGATATTACCAGGTGTATCTGGAACGATATGGTGTTAATGCCGAACTAACTTCCACCTTGCGGTGCGCGTTTCATAAATACACTTTCAAGCCTGGGCAAAGCAAAGAACTTATCGCGGATTTAGCATTGGCTAATGAAAGAATTAGAAGCTGGGATATTCAACAGGAAGATAAAAATGTATTTACAGGTTTTCAGCAAGGGGGAGAGAAAATATATTTCTACGCGGTAGCCAATCATCAGCTAAAAAACATTGATACGCTGAAAAGTGGTACCAAAACAGTACCGGTTGTTCATTTTATTGATGCTGATAAACCATTGGAAATTCAAATAGGATTTTCATATGTAAGTGTAAAAAATGCCAAAGAAAATCTGGAGAAGGAAATGCTGGGAAAAAGTTTTGCCCAGGTACGAAATGAGGCAACGCAAACATGGAGCAACCTGTTGTCGAAAATTAAGGTGACCGGTGGCACCGAACGTCAGAAGGGATTGTTTTATTCCTGCTTATACCGGTCATTTTTATGGCCTGCTTTACGCAGCGATAACAACGGAGACTTTACCGACGTGAGCGGTAAGGTGGTAAATAAAGGCTTTAATTACTATACAGAACCATCTTTATGGGATGATTATCGGAATAAACTGATATTATTAGGGCTGCTTTCACCAAAAGTAACCAACGATGTCATCAAATCATTGATAGATAAAGGGGAGAAGAAGGGATTTATGCCAACTTTTTTTCATGGAGATCACGCGTCGGCATTTATTGCCGGGTCCTATTTAAGGAGATTGAGGGATTACGATATAAAGAGCGCCTATAACCTATTACTGAGAAATGCCACCGTTGAAGGAGGAACCAGACCTTATATAACGGAGTTTAACACGAAAGGTTATATAGCAGAGCTTGATGTTGAAAATCCCGTTACTACTACAGTAACCAAAGCCGCGGTTACTAAAACATTAGAATATGCTTATGATGATTACGCGGTGGCCCTGCTAGCTAAAGAACTCAAGGATACCGCTAACTATCGGATGCTGATGAGTAAAACTAGTAATTATAAAAATGTGTTTGATGCTTCAACCGGCTTTATGCGGGGGCGTTTGGCCAACGGCGATTGGGTGAAAAACTTTAAACCTGATTATCCTTATTTTGAATATATGTACCGCGAAGCTAATGCATGGCAGTCATCTTTCTTCGCTCCTCATGATCCAATGGGTTTAGTTAGCCTTTATCCAAGCAAGGCGGCTTTTGAACAAAAGCTGGATTCTCTTTTTACGGTTCCATGGAAAGGTTATGAAGCCGAAAATATATCTGGCTTTATTGGCCAATACTGCCAGGGAAATCAGCCGGATCATAGTTTTCCGTTTATGTACTATTTTGTTAACAAACAGCCAAAATCCCAGGTTATACTTGATAGCATTATGAACCATTTTTATGATATGGGTAAATATAAGCTGGCTTATGCCGGGATGGATGACGCGGGTGAAATGTCGTCATGGTATGTGTTTAACGCGATGGGATTTTATCCGTTTTCTCCGGCCGATCCCAAATACATTGTTTCTGTTCCGCTTTTTGATAAAATTGATGTGAAAGTAGGGGACACCAATGCAGGATTTACGATCATTAAAAAGAATTCAGGAAAAAAAATCACAGGTATTAATTATGGAGGTCGAAAAGTGGATGGCTATTTCATTACTGACGCGGAGTTGAAAAAGGGTGAGAAATTAATCATAACTACCCAGTAGTTTATATATGCTAATAAAAAAGCATCAGCGTTCTAAAAGATGATGCTTTTTTATTAGCATTAAAATAGTTGAAAGGGTTTGGATGATCTTTTTTTATTGATGCAGTTTTTGTGATGATGATCTGATTATTAGTTCAGTTTCTACCTGCTCGGTGATAAACTTTTCCACGGGCCATTTGCTTTCAATAGTTTTGATAAGCATTTCTGTAGCCATTTGCCCAATTTGAAAGGCGGGCTGGCGTACTACCGTTAAAGCCGGGCTAAATAATTCGGCTACATCTGAGTTGGTAAAACCGGCCAGGGCAATATCTTCCGGAATGTTGATATTCAATTTTTTCAATATATGCATGGAACTGATGGTAAGGCGGTCGCTGCCTATAAAAATGGCATCAGGGCTTTCGTCCATTGCTAAAAGCTCTTTAATGGCAAATTCTACTTCATCCTGTATCATACCGCCATGGTTACAATGTTTTAAGTATCCTGATTTAAACCCAATACCATATTTATCAAGAGCGGTTTTAAAGCCATCAAACCTTTCTCTGCTTATCAGAAGGTTATTAGAATTGGTGAGGTGAGCTATATTTTTAAAGCCCTGTTTTATCAACAGTTCGGTTGCATCAAATGATCCTTTAAAATTGTTGGCAATTACTTTGTGGGTGTTTAAATCGGCAGCAATGCGGTCAAAAAATACGATGGGAAATCCTTTATCCAGTAAATATTTATATTGTGAGGTATCCGTTGTTTCGGCAGATAATGACACCAGCAAACCATCTACATGTCTGGATAATAAGTGCTGTACATTAGCGCTCTCCCGGTCAAATGATTCATGTGTTTGAGTAATGATCACATGGTAACCGCGGTTATAAGCAATAGATTCGATGCCATTAATAGCCTGCGAAAAGTAATCATTGGCAACCTCGCACACCACCACACCAATAGAGTGGCTTTTTTGTTCTTTTAAGCTCAGGGCAATAGGGTTGGGCCTGTAATTTACCTTTTCGGCATACTCCAGGATGAGCTTTTTTGTTTCAGCGCCTATTTCATAACTTCCGTTCAAAGCCCTCGACACGGTAGATGTTGACACACCCAGCGCCTTCGCTATGTCTTTAATGGTATAAGATTCAAACATATGTAATGATTTCCAGGATCAACCGGTTTTTAATAATAAGAAAATATATATTATCAGACTAAGTTATTCTAAAAAAATAAGATTTTTTATTGTTCCCTTCAAACACATAACCTTATGCAATCGTTTCCGGGAACGTTTACACAGTTTTAATTGGCCATATCTTTTTTTTATTGATCGAGAGTAATTAATCTTGTTTAAGGATTGGACTTTTATATGCTTTCTGCATCCGGAAATTGCCCATCCGCTAACCAATTATAAGCGTATATATATAATTATAAAGAATGTCAATCACAAAAAAATCATGGGGTATTGTAACGCTGTTTATTGCGGGTTCATTCAATGTACGGGCACAGATGGCATCATACTCCTGGCAGCATTTACCACAAGTAAGCCGCCCCGCATTTAAAAGAGATACTTTTAACATCATAAACTATGATGCTAAACCCGATGGGCATACCTTAAATACCAATAATATTAATAAAGCGATAGCGGCTTGTAATGCAAAAGGTGGGGGCGTAGTGCTTATTCCCCAGGGTTTATGGCTTACCGGCCCTATAGTGCTAAAAAGCAACGTGAATTTACATGTAAGCAGGGCGGCGCTGCTCCAGTTTACTGATGATAAAAGCCAATACAAACTTGTAGAAGGTAATTACGAAGGACATGCCGCCGTACGCAATGAATCGCCTATTTCAGGTACCAACCTGCAAAATATAGCTATTACCGGCGATGGTATTATTGATGGCCATGGTGAAGTTTGGCGGGCTATTGGCAAAGACAGGCTTACTGAGGCTGAATGGAAAAAGCGCACAGCATCTGGCGGTGTAATGAGCGAAAACGGGAAAACATGGTACCCATCTACCGGGTTTATGACCGGCGCTAAAACCCCTAACGCAGGTGTGCTTGCCAATGGCAACACGCTGAAGGACAGCGAACCGATTAAAGATTTCTTTAGGCCCAATATGCTGGTACTTAGCAATTGCAAAAAAGTATTGTTGCAGAGCGTGACACTTCAAAACTCACCAGCCTGGGATATTCATACGTTGTTATGCGAGGATCTAACCGTACAAAATGTGCATGTAAGGAATGACTGGAATGCCCAGAATGGTGATGGCATTGATGTGGAGTCATGCAAAAATGTATTGATAGAAGGCAGCACTTTTGATGCAGGTGATGATGGTATCTGTATCAAATCAGGACGCGACGAAGAAGGCCGTCGCAGGGGCAAACCTACCGAAAATGTTATTGTGAGGAATAATGTAGTTTACAGGGCACATGGTGGTTTTGTAATAGGCAGCGAAATGTCTGGTGGTGCACGAAACATCTTTGTATCCAATTGTACATTTATCGGTACCGATATCGGCTTGCGATTTAAAACTACCCGGGGGCGCGGTGGTGTTGTAGAGAATATATTTATTAAAGATATCAGCATGAAAGATATACTTCATGAGGCTATACTTTTTGATATGTATTATGGCGGTAAATCGCCGGGCGAAGATGATGCGGTGAACGATCATACAAATATACCGGTAACGGAAGCCACCCCTGCATTCAGGAATTTTTATGTGGATAATGTAGTATGTAATGGTGCCGAGAAAGCGCTCATGATCAGGGGATTGCCCGAGATGAGCATCAAAGGCATACATGTAGAAAATAGCATATTTATAACCAACAAAGGAGCCGACATTATTGAGGGGCAAAACATTAGTCTTAAAAATGTATACCTGGAAAGTAAAGACACCACTCCACTTATTAGTATCCAGAACAGCAGTAGTATAACACTTAACCATGTTACTTATAATGATGCACAGCTGTTGTTTAAAATAACCGGTAAAAAATCAGCACAGATCAAGCTGCTGGCTACCGATGTATCCAAAGCTAAAACCAGCGTGGAGTTTGGGTCCGGCGTTGCTAACAGTACATTAACCATTGCTAAGTAATGCGAAAATTACTAACATCAATATTACTACTGCTTGCACCAGCTCTGTTGCTGGCGCAAGCAGTTACTTTTTCCTCCCATTTTACGGTATCTCAGGATGGCAGTGGCGATTTTAAAACAATACAGGAAGCTGTAAATGCAGTACGAGATCTATCGCAGCAACAGGTTTCTATCTATATTAAAAAGGGAGTATACCATGAAAAATTGATTATCCCGTCATGGAAAACTAAAATATCATTAATTGGGGAGGATAAGCAAAATACCATCATCACCAATAATGATTTCTCGGGCAAGGTAAATCCACGGGGTATTGACGGTTTGGGCAAAGACAAATTTATCACTTATACATCATACACCGTATTGGCCCAGGGCAATGATTTTATTGCGCAAAATCTAACCATTGTTAATACTGCAGGTCAGGTTGGCCAGGCGGTGGCTTTGCATGTAGAAGGCGACAGGAGTGCTATCATTAATTGCCGTTTGCTGGGTAACCAGGATACGCTTTATGCCAGTACAGAAAACAGTCGTCAGTTTTATAAAGACTGTTACATTGAAGGTACCACTGATTTTATTTTTGGCGCAGCTACAGCGGTGTTCCAGCATTGTGAAATCAAAAGTTTAAAATACTCTTTTATTGCGGCCCCATCCACCACCCAACGTCAGCAGTTTGGCTTTGTGTTTATTAATTGCATGCTTACAGCGGCAGACAGCATAAAAAATGTTTACCTGGGCCGGCCGTGGCGACCTTATGGTAAAGCCGTTTATATCCATACAGATATGGACAGGCATATACTTAAAGCAGGTTGGGATAATTGGGCTAATGCCGAAAATGAAAAGACGGCTTTTTTTGCCGAATATGAAAGTAGCGGTAAAGGTGCCAATGCAGATAGCCGTGTTGTGTGGTCGCACCAGCTTACCAGCGCCGAGGCTAAAAAATATACGATAAAAAATATCCTGGCAGGTAATGATGGGTGGGACGCATTATCCATAAAATGAGCGCTACAATGAAAAAAATATTGTTTGTATTTACTTTTCTTTTTTCGGGTTTATTGCTTTATGCACAAACAGAAAAACCATGGTCGCAGCAGATGGCCGCCACAGCCATGCACCTGTGGAAGGATTCGCTGCCCGGTCATAATTGGTCATATGACCAGGGTATAGTTTTACAGGGTTTACAAAGCGTTTGGCAGCAAACCGCTAACAACGAGTATTTTACCTACATACAGCATGCTATGGATCGGTATGTGAGCGCCGATGGCTCTATTCGTACATACAAAGCAGATGATTATACGCTGGATAATATTTTACCTGGCCGTAGCCTGCTAATGCTTTATAAGGTTTTAAACAACGAAAAGTATTACAAGGCTACTACCTTGCTACGAAAACAACTCAGTGAGCACCCCCGCATACCTGAAGGTGGTTTCTGGCACAAAAAACGCTATCCTAATCAGATGTGGCTCGATGGGTTGTATATGGCTGAACCTTTTTATGCAGAATATGCTGCCACGTTTCATGAGAATGCTGATTTTGATGACATTGCCAATCAGTTTATCCTGATGGAAAAATACGCCCGTGATCCTAAAACAGGACTGTTATACCATGGTTGGGATCAAAGTAAAAAAGAGCGCTGGGCTAACCCTCAAACAGGGCTTTCAGCAATTTTCTGGGGCAGGGCTGACGGGTGGTTTGGGATGGGCCTGGTAGATATGCTTGATCAGTTGCCGGCTAATCATCCAAAACGGGCAGCAATACTGGCTATTTTAAACCGTTTTGCTGCAGCTATAACAACTTATCAGGATAAAAAGACCGGCGTATGGTACCAGGTATTGGATAAGGCTGGCCAAAAAGATAATTACCTCGAATCATCAGCCTCCTGCATGTTTGTATATACTTTGGCCAAAGGGGTAAGAGCGGGGTATCTTCCGCAAAGATATTTGGCGGTAGCCCAAAAGGCATACAAAGGAATCATTAAACAATTTATTGAAATTGATGCTAGTGGCCAGACTAATATAAATATAAAGGGTGTTTGCGGAGCAGTAGGCTTGGGCGGAAACCCTTATCGCGATGGTAGTTACCAGTATTATACCGGCGAAAGACCCGTGGTTAATGAAACTAAAGGTGTTGGCGCTTTTATGCTGGCCAGTATGGAGATAGAGCGTTTAGCGCATTTAGAGGCAGGTAAAGGTAAAACAGTGTTGCTCGATAGCTATTTTAATGATGAGCGCAAGCCTGATATCACCGGTAAGGCCATACCCTTTCATTACAAATGGGAAGAGTGGGACAATAATGGTTTTTCCTTATTCGGGCATATTTTTAACAATTACGGCTTACATACCGAAACATTATACCAGGCTCCCGATGCAGCCAACCTGAAAAAGGCGGCGGTTTATGTTATTGTTGATCCTGATATACCCAAAGAAAATCCGCAGGCCAAATATATCGGAGAGCCGCATATTAAAGCCATTACCGCTTGGGTAAAAAATGGCGGAGTGTTGCTGGTACTAAATAATGACACAGGCAACGCCGAGTTTAAAAATTTGAATAAACTGATGGCAAAATTTGGTATCAGTTTTAATGAGAATAGTATTAACCGCGTGGTGGGCCGTCAGTTTGAACAAGGTGCCATAGACATACCGGCCGATAATATCATATTTAAAACAGCTAAAAAGATCTACATCAAGGAGCTAAGTACGCTTCAGGTTACCGCACCGGCAGTAGCACAGCTAACTAATAAAAATGATGTCATAATTGCCACAGCCAAATATGGTAAGGGTACTGTATTTGCCGTAGGCGATCCCTGGTTTTACAATGAATATACAGATGGCCGTAAACTACCTCCGCAATATGAAAACTTTAATGCCGCCAATGATCTGGTGCGCTGGGTAACGCAACAAATAACAACAAAACAATAATTAATTTATATAAATGCTTCCATTTATTAAGCACAATGATCTTATCCAGATATAATTTAAAAAAAATAAACATACCTACGGTAGAACTGCCCGGTGAGCAGATATTTGAGCTGCCCGAAAAAGTATTACAGTTTGGCACAGGTGTGCTTTTAAGGGCATTGCCTGATTGTTTTATTGACAAAGCCAACCGTAACGGAGTTTTTAACGGCAGGATAGTAGTAGTAAAATCAACTGACACCGGTTCGGTAACTGACTTTGACAAACAGGATGGTTTATATACCGTTTATTCAAAAGGGATTGAAAACGGAAAAGAAGTAAACGAACAGGTAATATGTTCGGCCATCAGTCGGGTATTATCAGCATCAACAGATTGGGATGTTATTTTGGGAGTTGCCCGGAGCCCAGATTTGCAGGTGGTTATATCCAATACCACAGAGGTAGGAATTAAGCTGTTGAAAGAGGATGTGCGTAAACATCCGCCGGTATCTTACCCAGGCAAATTATTAGCTATTTTGTATGAACGCTATAAAACTTTTAAGGGTAGTGAAAACAGCGGTTTGGTAATTATACCTACCGAGCTGATTGTTGATAACGGAAAAAAGTTAGAATCTATAGTGCTTGAATTGGCGCACTTAAATAAACTGGAACCTGCATTTATGGATTGGCTGGAAAGTAGTAACAGTTTCTGCAATTCACTGGTCGACAGGATTGTGCCGGGCAGGCCCGATGAGGCATTACGTAATGAGCAGGGGGTGAAAAATGGCTATACTGATAACCTGAGTATTATGGCAGAAACTTACAGTTTATGGGCCATTGAGGGAGATGATAAAATAGCCTCGGTATTATCATTCAGCCAGATAGACAAGGGTGTCGTTATAACCCCGGATATTGAATTGTTCAGGGAGTTAAAACTCCGTTTATTGAACGGAACCCATACTTTAAGCTGCGCCGTTGCCTATTTGTCTGGTTTTAAAACGGTTAAAGAGGCCATGGATGATGAGCAGTTTACCAAATTCATTACCCAATTGATGCTTCATGAAATTAAGCCCGCTATTCCTTATCAAATTGATGATGCGGTGGCAACTGACTTTGCTGGTAAAGTTCTTGACCGGTTCCGTAACCCCAATATCAGGCACGAATGGCTAAGCATTTCTATGCAATACAGTACCAAAATGAAAATGCGGGTGATTCCGTTATTATTAAATCATTATAAGCTAACTACCTTGGCTCCTAAAGGTATGGCGCTTGGTTTCGCGGCTTTCATTAGGTTTATGCAGATTAAAAGCGGTACCCAGGGACAATATACAGGGACAGCTAATAACACGGTATACGGTGTTACCGACAGTCAAGCTGAATATTTTTCGAAGGTTTGGGAAAACATCAATATTAGTACCGTAGTGCAACAGGTATTAAAAAATAAAGAGTTGTGGGATGCCGATCTGAGTATTTTACCAGGGTTTAAAGATGCTGTAGTTGAGCAGTTTAATCATATTAATGCAGGTGGGCAGCTGGAACTGGGTACCATCCAAATTTAAACACACATGAAACAAAAAGTAATAAAGGTACATCCGGCAGATAATGTGTTGGTAGCTCTTGCTGATCTGCAAGCGGGCGAAGAAGTTGTATGCCAAAATAATCATTATAGAATAATTGAACTGATCCCTGCCAAACATAAATTCGCGATTGCTGATATACCCCAGGGTGGTGAAATTATTATGTATGGCGTATTGGTAGGGAAGGCGCAAAGTTATATACCGGTAGGTGGTTTGTTATCAACAGCAAATGTAGTACATGCGGCCAGCAGTTTTTTAACAGGTACCAGTCATACCGACTGGAACAAACCTGATGTAAGCAAATGGCAAAACCAAAGTTTTAATGGCTATCACCGGCAGGACGGTAGCGTAGGCACTGCCAATTATTGGCTGGTGATACCCATGGTGTTTTGTGAAAACCGTAATATTGAGGTATTGCAGGAAGCGTTGGTAAAGCCGCTGGGTTACGGTCGTAAAAAAACTTATGAGATCAAAGCGCAGCAGCTTATCAATAAGATAAAAGCGGGCGGGGTTATAGATGAAGTGTTATATACCGAGATTACTGGTGACACCGCCCAAAAAACAGACGATAAACTATTCCCCAATGTAGATGGCATCAAGTTTTTAACGCATACAGGCGGTTGCGGCGGCACGCGCCAGGATTCAACCACCTTATGCGGTTTGTTGGCTGGTTATATTACCCATCCAAATGTGGCAGGAGCTACGGTATTAAGTTTGGGTTGCCAGAATGCTGAGGTAAGGACATTGCAGGAAGAGATCAGTAAACGCTCGCCTGAATTTGGTAAGCCTCTTTATATTTTAGATCAGCAGAAAACAGGAAAGGAGGCTGACCTAATGGAACAGGCTATACGGCAAACGCTGGCCGGTTTAATGCGGGCCAACATGAATGTTCGTAAACCGGCACCATTAAATAAGCTGGTTATCGGGTTGGAATGTGGTGGTTCAGATGGTTTTTCGGGAATCTCGGCTAACCCGGCCATTGGTTACACGTCTGATTTGCTGGTGGCGCTTGGCGGTTCGGTTATCCTCGCTGAGTTTCCAGAACTATGCGGTGTTGAACAAAACCTGATAGATCGTTGTTTGGATAAAAATAAAGCCGAACGATTTGCCGGTTTAGTGAGCAGTTACAGCCAGCGTGCCGAAGAGGCAGGTTCGGGGTTTTATATGAATCCGTCGCCGGGTAACATCAAAGATGGTTTGATCACTGATGCTATTAAATCGGCGGGAGCGGCAAAAAAGGGCGGTACATCACCTGTAGCAGATGTGCTGGACTATCCTGAAAAAGTTACCAAACCCGGTTTAAATTTGCTGTGCACACCCGGCAATGATGTAGAATCGACTACTGCCGAAGTTGGCTCAGGGGCTAATATTGTTTTGTTTACAACTGGTTTAGGAACACCAACCGGAAATCCAATTACGCCTGTTGTAAAGATCGCCACAAACACTACCTTATTTAACCGGATGAGCGATATCATCGATATTAATACCGGTACTATTGTAGAAGGTGATGAAACTATTGAACAGGCCGGCGAAAGAATACTGGATTACGTAATAAAAGTGGCCAGCGGCGAAATTGAAGTAAGTGCAGTAAGACATGGCCAGGACGATTTTATTCCCTGGAAAAGAGGGGTATCTTTATAACCATAAATTGATATTAATATAAAATAATGAAGGTATTAACCTGTACAACACCGGGAAAACTGGAGTACGGCATTGCTGATACTCCGCAAGTTAAACCAGGCAGTTCTCTACTGAAAATTAAACGTATCGGTATATGTGGAACAGATTTGCATGCCTTTGAAGGAACGCAACCGTTTTTTAGCTATCCACGCATATTAGGTCATGAATTGGCTGCCGAGCTGCTTGATGCCGGTAATGCGAAAGGATTTAAAAAAGGGGAGAGTGTAACATTTATTCCTTATTTTAATTGCGGGCACTGTATTGCCTGCCGCTCTGGCAAGCCCAATTGCTGTGTGAATATCCAGGTTTGCGGTGTCCACACTGATGGTGGCATGGCCGAATATCTGCAGGTGCCCTCAAATTTATTGGTGCATGGCGAGGGACTTAGTTTTGACGAACTGGCATTGGTTGAACCATTAGCCATAGGTGCACATGGAGTGCGACGGGCAAATATACAGCCAGGAGAGATTGTGCTGGTTATAGGCGCTGGCCCAATAGGTCTTGGAATAATGGAGTTTGCCCGTATAGCAGGCGCTATAGTTATAGCTACCGATGTTAATCCGCAACGTTTGGCCTTTTGCAAAAATAATTTGAAAGTGGCCCATACTATTAATGCAAAGGACGAAAACGTGATGGAACGGTTGAAAGAGATTACTAATGGCGATATGCCTACTGTGGTAATTGATGCCACCGGTAACCAAAAAGCAATTAACAGCGCGTTTCAGTACATGGCGCACGGGGCCAGGTATGTGCTGGTGGGTTTGCAAAGGGACGAGATCATTGTTAGTCACCCTGAGTTTCACAAGCGCGAAGCCACCCTGATGAGTAGTCGCAATGCCACACGTGAAGATTTTGAGCATGTGATTCGTTTCATGAAAAGCGGGTTGGTTGATCCTCAGACATATATAACGCACCGGGTAACCTTTGATGAAGTAAAAGATCAGTTTGAAAGCTGGTTAAACCCGGCTAATGGTGTTATAAAGGCCATGGTTGAGGTATAAATGATGACAAAGAGATTTGCAATATTGGGCTTTGTTATTGATTTGCTGAGCCTTATAGCCAGTAATACTTATGCGCAGCAAAAGCGCTTGCTTAGTTTTGATAAACTGAAAAGCTACGTAGGTTATTTTAATGCCATTGATACCGAAACGGTAAAGAATTATGTTACTAATGACCATGCCTATGAGTGGCTGGCCAAAATGTCCCGTTGTTTGAATGCCTGATTCGGCTATCCAAAAAATATATGATTACCGCTGGTGGACTTTCCGCAAAAATCTGATGGGTTTACTGGTAACCGCATTTTCATATGTCATGAAATAAATAGTGCTTGGACAATTGGTTGATATGCACAAAGATGGACAAAGGCATACTTTATTTTTACCTATGTGTTATCAAATTATTATACGATATTATCTAAGGCAGTATTAAGGTATTTGGGAGATTTATTATAAAAACGCAAGCAGATTTCTTTACATTAAAGGTGAGGTTATCATATTTACTGCTATAAGTCAGTGTTGTTTGAGCAATATCAGTAGCCGCTATAAATTCAGCATTGGTGAGCGCAAATTTGTATATAACTGGAATAGTTACAACTCTGAGCACCACTGCGTTGTTGGTATGGGTCATATCTGCTCCAGGATCAATAAATCGGGTCAGTTCTTAAATACAGATGTAGTTCAGGTATGTTAAGTCTTTAATTTATTACTAACAATACACTGTGTTGTTTAATATTCTTTCAAATAATTTCAAAATCTTTCTTTTTTTAGTAACATTAAAATAAGCTTGCATTAACATTGCAAGCCTATTATTGTCATTGATTTAATTAATTGGGTAAAAGTGTTTAATTATATTAAAAATTGATTGTATTTAATATTTTTATTTGTTTTATTTTGTTTTAATTGTTTTATTTCTATTTATTTGAATAGAATTTAGCAAAAGCTAACCAATTAACCATTAATAATTTACATCCTATTTAATCGGCTCCTGTTTTATTGAACAGGCTAAGAGTTCATTTATTAAAAAATTAAACCATTATGCAAAAAAAGTTTTACTATGTTATTGATGCTATTCTTAGAAACAAGCATTTTTATTTATTGTTCTTTACCTTGCTTTTCAGCACCCTGGCATTTGGCCAGCAGGCCGGTAAGATAAAGGGAAAGGTAATTGATGACCGGGATGAACCTATGCCTGGTGTAACGGTATCTGTAAAAGGTACTCAAAACGGTGTTTCTACCAATGCCGATGGCGAGTATGCTATTAATGCCTCTCCTGCTTCTGTTTTAGTATTCAAAGTGCTTGGTTTTGAGAGCCAGGAAATCACGGTAGGCAGCAAGGCGGTAATTAATGTAAAGCTAAAGGTAGCAGCAAAAAGTCTTGATGAGGTTACGGTAAGTTATGGTAAACAACGCAGCCGGGAAGTTACCGGTTCGCTTGCTCAAATTAACGCCGCGCCTTTGCAGGATATGCCTGTAGGGCAGTTTGCACAACAATTACAGGGCAAGGTAGCAGGTGTTGATATTTCACAAACCAGCGGGCAGCCGGGGCGTGGTATGGCGTTCCGCATACGTGGCGCGGCATCATTGGCAACAGGCTATCAGCCATTATTTGTAATTGACGGTTTGCCTATCACGGGTAGTATCAACAACATTAACCCTGATGAAATAGAAACATTGACGGTGCTTAAGGATGCGGCATCTACCTCTTTATATGGTTCGCGTGCGGCAAACGGAGTTGTATTGATTACTACCAAGCATGCCAAACCCGGCGATTCAAAAATACAGTTCAGCAGCAATTATGGTGTGCAAAAGATACCAATGAACCGCGTGCCCGACATGATGAATGCCAATCAGTTTGCTACATTCATGAATGAAAGATACCAGGATCAGGTAAAATATGAAGGCATAAAAACGCCGATTGATCCTGCTTATGCCGATCCGAGCCAGTATGGCGAAGGTACCAACTGGTTTAAGCTGCTTACCCGCGCGGCTCCTATACAAAGCTATGACCTTACGGTACAAACCGCGCGCGAAAAATCAACATCAACAGTAATAGCAGGTTACCAATCGCAGCAAGGCGTTGTAGTAAATACAGGGACCCAGCTTTTTTCCCTGCGTATTAACCAGGACTTAACCTTAAGTAATAATAAATTAAAAATAGGGTTTAACCTTGCGCCAAGCTATCGCCGTGATCATAACAACAGGCTTACTACCGATGGTGTAGGTGGTTTGTTTGAAAGGATATTTGAATCAAGCCCTTTAGTTTCGCCCTATAACGCTGATGGCACTTACGTTAAAAACGTGAATTCGCCGGGTATGGTGGCCTACATCAATCCACTGGCCCAGCTCATGCTCAACAAGGATGATTATATTACCACACGTATACTGGGCAACGCCTATTTAAATTACGAGTTTTTACCCGGATTAAGCTTAAAAACAAATGCAGGTGTGGATAAGGGCGCCGAAACCCGCAACCAGTTTACCCCATCTACCATCACGGCAAACTCCATAGCAACAGGTTTGTCAAGTTCTGTTGATAACTACTCCTGGACCGCGGAAACAAACCTTCAATACACCAAAACAATTGCTAATGATCATAACATTCAGGCTTTAGTGGGTTATTCGGCACAGAAATTTAGCCAGGTAAGCAATTCGGTTTCAGGTACAGGTTTCCCGAATGATAATATACCTTACCTGAGCGCGGCCACCTCTATAACCGCGGGCACAAGTAATACAACCGAGTACTCTATGCTATCAGCCATTGGCCGTTTAGATTATAATTATAAAGGCAAGTATTTATTACAGGGAGCTGTACGCCGTGACGGATCATCAAGATTTGGGGCCGACCGCAAATATGGCTATTTCCCCTCTGTATCTGCCGGATGGATCATCAGCGATGAAAATTTCATGGAAAGATTTAAGGTCATCAATTTTCTTAAAATCAGGTCAAGCTATGGCATAACAGGTAATAATGATTTTGGTAACTATACCGCCCAGGCAGTTTTAGGAAATTACAATTATGTGCTGAACGGTGTATCAGTTCCGGGACAAACCATTGGTTCATTAGGCAACACTGACCTGGCCTGGGAACGTAACAAGCAATTTGATATTGGTTTAGATCTGTCCCTGCTGAATAGCCGCATCACCATTACCTATGATTATTATCATAAACTATCTGACGGCTTGATTCAGTCAAGGCCAATTCCAAGGGCATCTGGTTTTTCAACCATTAATTTTAATATAGGAAAGTTTGCATTCTGGGGAAATGAGATAACCGTAAACACCGTAAACTTAACCGGGAAGCTAAAATGGAGCAGCAACTTTAACATCGCGTTTGAACGGAACCTGATCAAATCATTGGTTGATCCAGGATTCATTCGCAGGAATAATACCGTTTCTTCAGATTATTACCGTAACCAGGTGGGGCACCATTTAGGCGAGTTTTATGGCTTTGTTTATGAAGGATTATATAAAGACGCGAATGACCTGGCTAACTCGGCTAAATATGGTACCTCATCAGATGTAGGTACAATTAAAGTGAAGGACATCAATGGCGATGGGGTGATTGATGATGTGAACGACCGTACATTTATTGGTGATCCTACACCCGATTTTACCTTCGGTATTACCAATACGTTTGCATATGAAAATTTTGATCTGAGCATTACCATGGCCGGCTCTGTTGGTGGTAAAATACTGAACGCGGCTAAATGGGCTTATCAAACCAATATGGATGGATCAAGGGTTCCGCTTGCAGCAGCGCTTGATCACTGGCGGTCGCCAGAGGATCCGGGTTCAGGCATATATCCACGAACTAAAACCGGTACAACAGCTATGGGCCGGCAGGTAAACTCACAATGGATAGAGAGCGGATCATATCTGACAGCAAAAAATATTTCGTTGGGTTACAATTTCAAGCTCGGTAACAGTTTGCTGATCAAAAATTTACGGGTGTATGGTTCTGTGCAGCAGGCCTTTATTATAACAGGCTATTCGGGCATGAACCCCGAGATCGGCTTGTCTGGTTCAGATGCTACCCAGGGTATTGGTGTTGATGAAAATGCTTACCCTGTGCCAAGAACATTTTCTGTCGGAATTCAAACTACATTTAAGTAATACCATATCAATATATAATAAGACATGAAAAAGATATATATACTAATTACCGTGTTGGCATTTACAGCGGTATCATGTAAAAAGAGTTTTATTGACCTTGCGCCAAACGACTCGGTATCGCCAGGTACATTTTATAAAACCGAATCAGATTTCAGGCAGGCCATAGCAGCAGCATACGCTCCGCTGCAGGACCTTGCAGTGAATGATTATTTTACTTCGGAAATGAGGTCTGATAATACCCATTATCAGCCTTATCCAAGTAACCGGGGTACCGCCATTGTTCAACGGGAAAACATATCAGACTGGGTTGATGATCCAACCAACGCGTACACCAACGCAGTGTATTTTCACTGCTATAATGGCATCTCGAGGTCAAATATTGTTATCGGCCGGCTGGCTCCTGTTGACTTGACTGTTAGTGTAAAAAGCGATATTGACGGGCAAGCCAAATTTTTAAGGGCCTGGAATTATTTTAAGCTGGTAAGGCTTTTTGGCGCTGTTCCATTGTATGTAAAAGAGGTAACCAGTGCCGAAGAGGCTTTTCTGCCTCGATCAACTGTTGATCAGGTTTATGCCCAGATCATTTCAGATGCTAACGATGCTATAAAAGAGCTGGCAGCACCTGCCAAATTTCCGCAAAGCGGCCAGGCAACCAAAGGATCGGCAACCATGCTGTTAGCCGAGGTATATATGGTACAGAAAAAATATGCTGATGCCGAAACTTTGCTCAGTACATTATCTGCAATGGGCTATGGTCTTAATGCTGATTATGCCGACGCGTTTTCAACAACCAATAAAAACAGCAAGGAATCTATTTTTGAAATACAATACCTGCAGGGAACGGATAAGGGAACCCAGCCCAGCAATTTTATATACCAGTTTTTACCAAGAACCAAAAACACAGGTATAGTTACCACCTTTGGAACAACAGTAATTGCTACCGATAACTCAGGTACAGGTGGTTGGAATACACCAACACAGGATCTGATCAGCTCGTACGAAGCTAACGATAAGCGCTTGGGTGCTTCTATCGGGATTGCCGAGGGGGTTTATAACTCCAGTGACCTTCTGGTGATTTCGGCTAATAAAAGTGTTGTAAATTATACTCCGGCAGCCGGAAAAGTGGGTGTGCCTTATATTAAAAAATACCTTCACACGCATGCGGTAGCTAATAATACCAATGATAACTGGCCGGTGTACCGCTACTCAGGTGCGCTTTTATTATTAGCCGAAGCTCAAAATGAACAAGGAAAAGCTGGTCCGGCTTTAACCAATTTAAATACAGTGCGCGCCAGGGCCGGATTGGCTGCAAGTACCGAAACAGACCAGGCCAAACTTCGTGCTGTTATTATGCATGAAAGAAGGGTGGAGCTTGCATTTGAAAATAATCGCTGGCATGACCTGGTACGTACCGGTACCGCAATAACCGTAATGACAGCTTATGGCGCCCAGGCAAAAACAATATACAAATACCTGCCATCAAACGCATTTGGTATTAACACGAATAGGTTACTGTTCCCGATACCACAATCAGAGCGGGAATTGAACCCGCAGTTAACACAAAACCCTGGCTATTTTTAATAATTAAATGGTATGCGATTTTTAAAAACACTTTAACCTTTTTTAATCAAATAACATAAAGATATGGCTAATAGAACCTGTTTTAATACCTGCCTGATAATTATGGGTGCCGTAGCATGTTTGTCTGCACCAAAGCTTTACGCGCAAAAAAAAGCGGTAACCATTAACTGGGATAAAACTATTTCGGTTTCAAAAACAACGCCAACCCTTCAGGTGGTGTATAACCCCATGCTGCGTGAAAACTCGCCTATACACAAAGGCACATTTGAGGCATTAAAAAACTTAGGGGCCGATTATGTGCGGTACGTGCCCTGGTTTCCTTACCCCAAGGCAGCGGTTGTGGAGCTAAATGCACCCTCCGCCCGCCAAACATACTGGGATTTTACTTATGCCGATCCTGTAATGGCAGATCTGATGGAAGCCACTCAAGGGCACTCCGTGGTAATAAACTTTAGTACCGTACCGGTATGGATGTTTAAAATTGATAAACCGGTGGTGATTGATGCCAGCCCCGATGAGGTGAACTGGATATACAACCAGGGACGGGAGCTGCGTGATACCACCATGCAGGAACTGGCCGGTTATTTCGCGCGGTTGCTAAGCTGGTACACCAAAGGCGGCTTCACTGATGAGCTGGGTAAGTATCATAAATCAGGTCACTATTATAAAATACCTTATTGGGAAGTACTGAACGAGCCCGATCTGGAGCATAGGATATCGCCCCGGTTATATACAAAAATGTATGATGCCATTGTTGCTGAATTAAAAAAGGTATCGCCCGATACTAAATTTGTGGGTATATCTGTAGCGTACGAAACTAACCCCGAATGGTTTGAATATTTCTTAAACCCTGCAAATCATAAACCGGATGTTCCTTTAGAAGGGATCTCCTATCATTTTTACGGTCGCCCCGCTTCTGACGATCAAACTATTGATAGCTATCAGTATTCGTTTTTTGACCAAGCCAATGGCTTTCTTGACCGGGTAAGGTATATCGAAAATATACGTAAACGTCTTGCTCCTCATGTATTTACACAGATCAATGAAATAGGTACCATATTGCATGATCGTGATTATAAGGGAGTTATTCCGGATGCCTACTGGAATTTATCAGGTGCCATGTATGCCTACATCTATCTGGAACTTACCAAAATGGGTATTGATGTAGCCGGCGAATCGCAGTTGGTAGGTTATCCAACACAATTTCCGGATGTGAGCATGATGAACTGGACAAACAGCAAACCCAATGCCCGTTACTGGATATTGAAATTGCTTAAAAGCAACTTTGGTCCGGGCGATAAATTACAGATTACGGCCATTAATAGCCCGGATGTTACGGGGCAGGCATTTGCTACCGGCAAGGGCAAAAAACTATTGCTTATTAACAAACGAAATAAGGAAGTACAACTTGATTTACCGGTCGACGCAAAAAACGCGCGGGTTGATTACGTGGATACTACCACAGGCGAAAACCCTGTCGCGCAAACACAATTGGACAGCAATACCATAACATTGAAGCCATTTGCTGTAGCCGTGGTGAGTTTTAACTAAGCCTCAATAACAACACCGCCTGCTCCTGGGGCGGTGTTTAAAACCTCAAAACCAATTAAACCAATATCATGAAACCAATTTTTAAGCCTAAACATTCCCGGAATGTTGTTGAGAGTAGGAATAACAGGATTCATACCGGGTGTTATACCTCAGTGCAAAGAGTTTTAGCGCTGGCGCTAATTCCATATATCGTGCTTTCGGGTTGTACAAAACCCTCATTTAAAAAAAGCACGGGTGATGGGATTAGCACCTCTGCGCAGTCAAAATTAACCACCAATGGGGCATCTGGTCCCGATTTTATGATCGTGGTTATTCCTGATACGCAAACCTACACCGGGCAAAGTACCACCTATCACTCCGTTATCGGCATGTTTTACGCCCAAACCAACTGGATAGTAAATAACCGGATCGATTCAAATATTGTTTACGTTGTTCACCTCGGCGATATCTCTGAAAATGGCGATGATCCAACCCGCAGTCCGGTACAATGGCGGCGGGCGGACACGGCCATGGCCAAACTTGATGCGGCTGGCCTTCCTTACGGAATGGCGGTGGGTAACCATGACCAGGGTAATCACGACCCGGTTGGTGGCGGAACCAATACCAACGACAGGGGCAGCTGTTTCAGTACCACCACCTATTATAATCAGTATTTTGGTTTTGCTACGCCGAGGTTTAGCGGAATGTCTTTTTACGGCGGGCATTACGGCAGTAATAACGACAGCCATTATGACCTGTTCAGTGCTGGCGGAATGGATTTTATTGCCATTTATATTGAATATGATGATCGTACTGATGCCGCTTCTGTAACCGAACGGGACAATATGAATAACTGGGCAAAAGGACTTTTAACCGGTACTTATGCCAATAGAAAAGCTATTGTTGTTACGCATTATGCCGGCAGCCCGACAACGCCGTCAACATACTCTGCCCAAACGCAGGAAATTTATAATAAGATAAAGGGCTGCGGCAATGTATTTATGTTTTTAGGAGGGCACGTAAATGGCGAAGGCTACAGACAGGACACCTATGCCGGAAAAACCATCAAAACCTTTGTTTCAGATTACCAGTTCAGAACGCTGGGCGGCAATGGTTATATGCGCCTGATGAAGTTTTCTACTACCAAAGATCTGATCAGCGTAAAAACATTTTCGCCATATATTACCCAGTTTGAAACCGACAGCGACAGCCAGTTCACCACCTCTTTATTCCATGAGCAAACCACTACCCGAACTTGTGATTTTGACAGGGATGGACAGTCGGAACTGGCATTTTTTAATTTGGGTGTATGGAAGGTTCAGGGCATGTCGAACATAACTTATGGAAGCGCGACACAGGGTGATCTACCGGTTTCCATGGATTATGATGGCGACGGTAAAACAGACCTGGCCATATGGCGGCCATCCAACTTTACCTGGTATATAAAACTGCCCACTGAGCTTACAGCGGTATGGGGCGAAGCAGGTGATATACCCGTACCGGCAGATTATACCGGCGATGGAAAAGCGGATATAGCCATGTACCGCCCGTCAACCTTCCGGTGGTATATTAAAGGTATTCCATCGTTTGTTTATGGCGAAGCGGGCGTGATCCCCGTGCCCGGCGATTATGACGGGGACGGCAAGGTAGACGCGGCTTACTATAAAATATCAACCGGGATGTGGAATGTAAATGGAATAATTACCAATAAACATTACGGTGATACCGGATATATCCCTGTACCCGGCGACTATAATGGCGATGGTAAAACAGATGTGGCTATTTTTGATCCGGCTACCGGCATATGGCATTTGGATAATGCAAACACAGGAGTTAATAACGTAACGGTTTTAACGCCGGCTGTCGGGGATATCCCTGCACCCGGTGACTATTTTGGAGATGGAATAACGCATCCGGCCATTTATCGCCCATCAAACCAAACGTTATATAAGTATAATAATGGAGCGGTTACAACCACGGTGTATGGTGGCAGCGGCGATAAATTAGTAAACCTGCCGTACCATATCCGCAATTTCTTTTTCCCGTGATCGGAGAATAATTTATTGGGAGTCCGGGATAGACAACAGAGAAGCCATATCCCAACCCTTCTCCAAAGGAGAAGGGTATAAAAAAGAATAAATAATTATTTTGCCAATCAAAGTCCTCTCCTTTGGAGAGGATTTAAGTGAGGCCAAATTGTATCCGGTTTTAGCTATTTATTATTTATGAACATCAACAGAAGAAAGTTTTTAGAAGTTGGCTCCATTGCAGCTGCCGGCGCCGCGTTTTTTAATTCAAATACGATGGCTGCGGTTATCAATGGTGTTCGGGTAATTGGTATAAACGAGTTGCGGAAAAACTTTCTAACGCCGCCCGATGCAACAAAATCATCCTGCTACTGGTGGTGGTTTAACGGACTTATTGATCAGGAAGGTATAACCCGTGACCTGGAGGAGTTTCAGGCCAAGGGTATGGGTGAGGTTCTGCTGGTAAACTCTGCCGGGGGCCTTGGTGGCGTGCCGTTTCCGCAAGGGGTAAAGTTTTTATCAGATGAATGGAAAGTCCTTTATCGCCATGCCATGAAGGAGGCAAAAAGGTTAAACATAGCCGTCGGGGTTAATCTTTCTTCGGGGTGGTGCATGGGTGGTCCGTGGATAAAGCCTGAGAACTCCGGGCGCTGGTATTTGCAGTCGGAATTGGCGGTAACCGGACCGCAAAAATTTTCAGATAAATTACCGCTGCCGGGTAACCGGGCCGGGTACGATCATGTATTTAATCCCCCGGGCTATAAGGAGTATATTGATCTGCCGCTTGACCAGCTGGATTACCAGGATACGGCCATCGTTGCCATCCCTGATAATGATACCAATGGAAACCGTATCAATAACGAACGATCAAAAGTACTGGCTGCTAAAACCAATCATAAAGATGCCAGCAATTTTATATTGGCAACAGACGTTATGGGGCCGGTTTTAACCGAATGGCATAATAATCCATCAGATCAACCTGTTCCGCTTGCCCGTGTTATTGATCTTACTTACAAGGTTGATAAATCCGGTCGCCTGAATTGGGATGTGCCGGAGGGTAAATGGAAAATAATCCGTACCGGGCACAGGATGACTGGTTCCAGATTAATGATCGCCCAGCCAGAAGCGGATGGTTTATCTATCGACTGGTTTGCCCATAAAGGGGTGGAATTGCAGTTTGAGAACATAGGCAGGATATTGCTGGATGAAGCCGCGAAAGTTGGTAACAAACCCAAATACTTTTGCGACGACAGCTTTGAGGATGGTTTCCCAAACTGGACGGCCGATATATTAGAGCAATTTAAAAAATATCGTGGCTATGATGCAAAGCCATACCTGCCGGTTTTATCTGGTTATATTATCGGGAGTGCCGAAATAGCGGACCGCTTTTTAAATGATTACCGCAAGACACTAGGCGATTGCATGGCCGACGAGCACTATAAACGCTTTGCCGATTTGTGCCATCTGGAAGGTATTCTGGTGCAGAACGAGGCCGCGGGCCCGAGCCGATCAGGTACCATTTGCATGGATGGGTTAAAGAACCTGGGCCGTAGCGATTTTCCGATGGGTGAGTTTTGGCTGGGCCTTACCCACGAAGATGAAAGCACCCTGACCGATGACAAGCCTTATGGTATATCGCGGTTGGATAAGGGGCAGAATAAGGTTACCAAAATGGCAGCATCAGCAGCGCATATTTATGGCCGAGGAACAGTATCAGCAGAGGCTTTTACCAGTATGCGGCATTGGCTCGACTATCCAGGATCGCTCAAACAAGCTTTGGATAGGGCTTATTGTGAGGGGATAAACCGCATCGCTATCCATACCTCAACTGCCACCCGGCCAAAAGACGGCAAGCCAGGGTATGAGTATGGGGCAGGTACACATTTTAACCCTAATGTAACCTGGTGGGAAAAATCAGGCGCCTTTTTTGATTATGTGGCCCGTTGCCAGTACCTGCTCAGACTGGGTCACTTTGTGGCCGATGTGTTATACTATAATGGTGATGTCGCTCCCAATCTGGTAGCGCAAAAGCATGCGGATCCATCTTTAGGTAAGGGGTACGATTATGATGTATGTAATGAAGAGGTTTTATTAACCCGTCTGTCTGTAAAAAACGGAAGAATTGTTTTACCTGATGGCATGAGTTACCGGGTGCTGGTCTTGCCGGATCATAACAGGATGCCGGTAGCTGTATTAAATAAGATCAGTAGCTTGGTAAAGGCCGGGGCTATCATTATAGGCCAAAAGCCGCTACAGGATTCGGGGCTTAAAAATTATCCCCACTGTGATGAGGAGATAAAAATAATTACAACGCAGTTATGGGGCGATGTAGACGGGAAAAATATTAAACAAAAGCAGTACGGCAATGGCCGCGTGTTTTTTGGGGATACCATCAGGCAGGTTTTATTGCAGGATCATGTCCTGCCCGATTTTGAATATACCGGTGATGAGGGCGACTGGCTCGATTTTATTCATCGCGCAACACCTGAAGCCGAGGTGTATTTTATTACAAACAGGCATGGCAAACCGTTACAGTCGACCTGTACCTTCAGGGTTAAAAACCGGATGCCCGAGATATGGGATGCCGTTACCGGGAAGATCAATAATAAGGTTGGCTTTCGGCAGGTAAACGGGCGTACAGAGATCGCTTTAAAGTTTGAGGCATTCCAGTCATGGTTTATCGTATTCCCGGTAAGTCCGTCCGCATCAACCGTAAAAAATATAAATAATTTTCCCGAGCTAAAACCGGTGCAAGAGTTAACCGGGACATGGAATGTGGCGTTTAATACCAATTGGGGTGGCCCTAAAACGGTTGAACTTGCCAGTCTACAGGACTGGAGCCAACATACCGATGAAAGGATCAAATATTATTCGGGAAAGGCGATCTATACCAAATTATTTGATTTTAAGGGAAAGGCGGATCACAAACCAGTTTACGTTGATCTGGGTATGGTAAAAAACATCGCCGATGTAACCCTTAATGGCAAACACCTGGGAATTGTGTGGACGGCACCCTGGCGTATTGATGTTTCAGCCGCCTTGAAATACGGAGAAAACATATTGAAAATAGAGGTGATCAATCTATGGCCAAACAGGTTGATTGGCGATGCTGCGCTGCCCGCCGAAAAGCGATTAACAAATACCAACATTGTATTTAAACCGGATGCTCCTTTGTTGTCATCAGGGCTATTAGGGCCGGTAACTGTGCAGGTTGAAGATTAAGCGATTGAATTTAAGGAATGCCGGCTATCTTACTCACCTGATCTTCTCCGCCAGTCGGCGGATGAACCACCCTCTTCGCCTGCGGCGGAAAGAGGGTGTAGAAAATAAAAACCATGTCATTGCGAGGTACGAAGCAATCTCTATGCTCTACAGAGCGGTTCTGCTAATTGGGGATTGCTTCGTACAGCAATGACGCGTGGAGGGAGTGTCACCACAGAAAAGAGGAGGGGCGCTCGCAGCGATGTCTGGGTGAGTTAACTGTAAGCCACGCAAATAAGTAATTTGCAAATTCTTATTAAACAATAATAACCTTAACATCCTTCTCTTCAATTGCCTTTACGGTGCTTTCAGAAACCTTATTGTCAGTAATAATATAATGCACTTGTTCCAGGCTGCATATTCTACCAAGGCCCCGTCGGCCAAACTTAGTGCTGTCAGCTAAAATGACTAATGTTTGCGCTGTTTCTATCATTTTTTGATTAAGCGTAGCTTCTGATATATTTGATATGGTTATACCATAGTCAATATCAATACCGTCTACCCCCAGGAACAATATACTGCAGGAAATATCCTCCAAAACACTGATGGCGTGTGCCCCCGCAACAGACGACGAATTTTGCCTTATTAAACCACCCAGTTGTAATACCTCTACATTTGGACGGTTGCTTAGTTCCAGGCCAACTTTTAACGCGGGCGTAATAACAGTAAGGTGTTTGGTTGGATGCAGCGTGCGTGCCAGTTCAAAAACAGTAGTGCCCGAGCCTATCATAATGGAATCAGTTTGGCCAATGAGTTCAGCCCCGGCTTTAGCGATCTTTTTCTTCTCTTCAGCGTTTATAAATTCCTTCTCATAAATAGGTCGGTCAACAGCATATGGATTGTTTATGGAAGCCCCGCCATGTGTTCTGAACAAAAGATTTTTATCTTCTAATAGTTTTAAATCCTTTCTAATGGTTACTCCGGTAACACCCATTTCCTCAGCCAGGTCAATAATTCCGACTTTTCCTTCTTTCTTTAGCTTTTCAAGTATAAACTGGTGCCTGTCAGTTATGGTTTTCATTTTTAATATTTAGAAATATGATCTAAAAGTAAAGAAAAATATTGTCAACACTGCCTTTAATTTTTATTCATTTTATATTTTAAAATGTTTTTTTTAATTAAATTTTGTTTTATTTAGTTTTAAATGCTTTATTTGTTTAGAATTAAATCGGCAATTTCAAGCTTTTTTAATTAAAATAAACCTAACAGGATGGTAATACCAATTACCGTTCTTTAAAAATTCTAAACCAATTAATAATTAAAGCAAAAGAGAAGAAATGGCTAATTCAGGCAATTCAGTACTTGATAAGGCGGGTATTCCTAGGCACCTGGCCTGGGGATATCTGGGCATCCTGATTTTTATGATGGGTGATGGTGTTGAGCAGGGCTGGTTAAGCCCTTATCTTATAGGCAGGGGTTTAACCATGCAGCAATCGGCATCATTATTTACGGTGTATGGAGTTACCATTGCCATATCGTCATGGTTCTCGGGTGTACTGGCTGAGGGTTACGGACCTAAAAAAACGATGCTCACCGGTATCCTGTTGTATATTTTAGGTACAGTTGGCTTTGTTGGATATGGCATGCCTGAGCTGCATTTTCCAGTTATGTTGATTACCTATGCGATAAGAGGATTCGGATATCCGCTTTTTGCCTATTCATTTTTAGTTTGGATAACCTACCGGAGCCCGCAACAAAAACTGGGTACGGCAGTTGGCTGGTTTTGGTTTGTTTTCACCGGTGGTTTAAATGTTTTTGGCGCTTATTATTCAAGCTGGGCAATTCAGCACCTCGGATATCTCAACACCTTATGGAGTTCTATATTTTGGGTTGTACTTGGGGCGTTTTTCGCGCTGGTATTAAATACCGACAAATTTAAAGCTGGTGCAAATTCAGGCACCGTGAGCAAATCTGAGGAACTGGCCAAAGGGCTGACCATTATGAAGGAAGAACCCAAGGTTTTGCTGGGGGGTATTGTACGTATTATTAATACAACCGCTCAATTTGCCTTCCCTGTATTTCTGCCAACCTATATGGCGACCCACGGGTTTTCGACCACAGCATGGCTGCAGATATGGGGTACTATTTTTACAGCCAATATCGCGTTCAATTTAATTTTTGGTTTTGTCGGCGACAGTTTCGGGTGGAAAAACACTGTGATGTGGTTTGGTGGGGTAGGTTGCGCCTTAACTACTTTACTCTTCTATTATTCACCTGTTTTATTTGGCGGCAGTTTTTGGCTGGTTATGCTTAGCGGTGTACTGTGGGGTGCTTTGCTGGCCGGTTATGTGCCCCTATCGGCATTGGTGCCGTCGCTTGTTAAAAAAGATAAAGGCGCGGCTATGGCTGTTTTAAACCTGGGCGCTGGCTTAGCGGTATTTGCAGGCCCGGCTATAGTTGGCGTTTTTATTGGTAGCGTTGGGAATGAGGGGGTGGTTTGGATATTAGCAGGCTTATATTTCGTCAGCGCCATATTAACCCGGTTTATTTCACTCCCTGGCAACGCTAAAACTGCGCATTCACTAAAAGAAGCAACTGTTGTTGCATTAAAGATAGAGTAAAACCCCCTTGAAAAATTTACTATTAAATAAAAATACATATAACAAACATGAGGATACTGATAACGGCTCCGTATAATCAAAAGGGACAAGACCTGCTTTCGGCTAAATTCGGAGAGGTTATTTACAAGCCCTGGAAAGATAATGGCAGAGCATTTAATGAAAACGAATTAAATAAGCTAATTGACGAAACACATGCCGATGCTTTGATCACCGAGCATGACCATGTAACAGCCAATGTGATAAACCTACACCCTGAATTACAATTTATTGGTGTTTGCAGGGGTACGCCATCAAATGTTGATCTGGAGGCTGCTAAAAGCAAGGGCATACAGGTCTTTTATACTCCGGCACGTAATGCCCAGGCTGTTGCCGAGTTGTTTATTGCCAATGTAATAAGCCTGATGCGTAATACCATACCGAGCTGGCAATGGCTAACCGGAAAAAACTGGGGCGAGGGCGCGCACACCTCATACTTGCAATTTAAAGGAAATGAACTGGCCGGCAAAACCATTGGCATGGTTGGCTTTGGCGCGGTGGGTCAAAGAATAGCGGAAATGATAAAGGTTTTCCCTTGCCATATCAAATTTTATGATCCTTATATAGAAAGTACTGATCCTGATTATTATAAAACAACGCTGGAGGATGTCTTTGAAAGTAGCGATATTGTTTCTGTTCACTTGCCGGTTAATGAACATACTATCGGTATGATTGATAAAAAATTGATCTCAAAAATGAAACCAGATGCCATATTTGTAAATACGGCCAGAGCCAGCGTGGTAAAGCGCGATGATTTGCTGAGCGCCATTGAAAACAATAAGATCAGGGGGGCTGTATTGGATGTG
Organism: Mucilaginibacter sp.; assembly: GCA_030445275.1. GTDB lineage: Bacteria > Bacteroidota > Bacteroidia > Sphingobacteriales > Sphingobacteriaceae > Mucilaginibacter. Next base: position 5,071 of record JAUCSE010000085.1, on the reverse strand, counting down.
TTTGATTTTGAACCGCCTGATCAAATGGATTATCGTTTAATTAATCATCCTCATGTATTGGCAACGCCACACACTGCGGGCGCAACTCATGAAGTTGAGGATCATCATGTTGATATTTTAAATGAAAGGATCCTGCAATGGGCTTCATCAAACAATATCAGCAATAACGAAAAGAAAAAAATAGCCTGATCAGGAATGACATCTAAAGAAGCATACATTGTAATTGATATTGGCACTGGAAACGTACGTGTAGCGGTGGCATCGGTAACCGGCGAAATACTGGGTATTGATCGGGAAAATATTATATATCATAAAGACTCCAATTATCCCGAAGCTTTATACTTTGAGCCCGAACAACTCTGGGAGCAGGTTACCGGTCTTACAAAAAAGGCCCTGGCCCAGGCAGGGGAGGTGCATATTTTGGCTTTAACGGCTACCAGTCAGCGCGAGGGGATTGTACTGATTGATAAAAATGGAGAATCACAGATCGGGTTGCCAAATATTGATCACCGGGGCAGGGAATGGGAAAACCTGATTGATGATAAAAGCTATGTATACCGGTTAACCGGACGTTACCCCACCTCACTTTTTTCAGCTATGAAAATTGTGGGCATCCGCGAAGCACGAAAGGACATATGGAGCAGCTTTGCTACATTTATGAGTATAAGCGACTGGATAGAGTATAGATTAAGCGGGGTTATTCATTATGAACATTCGCAGGCATCAGAAACGTTATTATATGATGTCGAGAAAAAGAACTGGTCGACAGATCTGTGCCGTATTTTCAATATTAATCCATTCATATTGCCGGGGTTAACTGCTTCTGGAACAATTTTAGGTACGATCACCAAGGAGCAGGCGGCAGAACTTCATGTTGCTGCTGACGCTAAAGTAATAGTTGGTGGCGGCGATACGCAATTGGCCATTATGAGCACCCTGCCGGTTACTAATGATGTGGTCATTGTATCGGGTACCACAACCCCCATCATAAAATTAACCCATCAGTATGTTACAGACAAAAAAGAACGCACCTGGACGGGCAGACATACCGATGAAAGTAGCTTTATGTTTGAAGCCAATGCCGGTGTTACCGGCCTAAACTATCAGCGGCTGAAGGAAATTTTTTACCCCAACGAAGGTTACGATATTATTGAAAAGGAACTAACAGAAATAAGCACTTTTCAATGTATAGCCTCGCTGGGGTCACTACTGGCCGATGAAAAAGGACCGCTCACCAAAGGTGGTTTTATTTTTGATGCCCCGGTATCGCACCAGTTAACCCGGGCCAGTTTTGTTTGGGCAACGCTTTGGGATATTGCTTGCAGTATATGTGAAAATTATAGAACATTAAATGAGGTAAGCCCTCATGATCAGGATTATATATGGGTTTGTGGTGGTGGCGTTCAAAGTCATACGTTAAGACAATTTATAGCGGCATTGTTAAACAAGAAAGTAATGATACGCGATAACTATCGTCAATCTTCGGTGGTTGGAGGTGTGCTGATCTGTAATGAAGCGCTGGGTAAAGAACAGCCGCCTGCTGTAACCCTGGAGGTGGTGGAGCCTGCAGAAAGGGCGCACTACGCAACATTATATAACGAGTGGAAAAAGACCCGTTCATCCTTTAAAGAAATATTTAGTTAATGGCATCATATTTTATTGGAGTAGATATTGGAACGCAGGGTGCACGGATTATATTGATTGATGCAGCAGGGACTGTTATTTCATCTGCAGAGCAGGTTTTTCCGCTTAATGATCAATCAAGAGAGGAACAATCCCCGGCAGCATGGTGGGAGGCCTGTTCACGGTCGCTATCAGACTTATTACAAAGCAAAGAAGCAAAAGCTGTTATTGATCATATAGTGGCTATCACAGTAACCTCTACATCGGGTACGGTGATCCCTTTAGATCAGGATAACGCGCCACTGCATAATGCCATCATGTACAGCGATAGCCGCTCGGTTAAACAGGCAGGCGAGTGTACTGAAGCGGCGTTGAAATATCACAATACAGGTTATACGGCCTTCAATTTTTCGACCGGACTGGCAAAAATGGTTTGGTTCCTGGAAACATATCCTGAAAAGGCTAAGAAAATCGGGAAATGGATACACGCTGCAGATTTTGTTACAGGTATGCTGAGCAATGTATGGGGCATTACCGATCATACAAACGCTTTCAAATCGGGCTATGATGTAAGCAAATATGAATGGCCCGACTATCTGTACACCAAACTGCCTCTAAAAAAGGAATGGCTGCCCCAGGTAGTATCATCCGGCACCGTAATCGGATCAATTTCAAAGACTATAGCTGACGATTTTGGCTTACCTCAGGCTATTAAAGTTACAGCGGGTATAACAGATGGCTGTGCTTCGCAAATAGCATCTGGAGCTATAAATCCCGGCGAATGGAATACCACCATAGGAACAACCATGGTTATAAAAGGTGTAACCCAGAATGAAGTTCCGGACCTTTATGGCCGCTTATACAGTCACCGGCACCCGGCGGGCTATTGGATGCCAGGCGGTGCCAGCAACACCGGAGCTGATTGGGTAACCAATGAATTTGGCGATGACCTTGTTAATTTAAACGCGCTAGCCAGTCTGCTTATCCCTACGCGCCATATAGCTTATCCGCTGCGGCAAAATGGGGAGCGTTTTCCCTTTATAGCGCCCCAGGCCCGGGGTTTTGAACCCGAGGGACTAACCCGGGCCGAGCGGTTCACTGCCAATATGGAAGGGGTAGCTTATTTAGAGCGGTATGCCTATGAAATGATAGAACAGCTATCAGGCGAAAAAGTGAACGCGATCTATACCGCGGGTGGGGCCAGTAACAGCGATACCTGGCTCGCGATCAGAAGTAATGTGTTGAATAAGCCGATTTATAAAATGAAACATGTATCAGGCGCTGTTGGCGCGGCTATCCTGGCGGCATCAAAAACCCATTTTGACTCCCTGGCAAAGGCAGTTAAAAATATGGCTTTAATTGAAAAAGAGATTTATCCGGAAAAGAAACTGACCGGAAAATATGAAGAGAACTACCGGCGGTTTTTATCCATCATGAGGCACAAAGGTTATTTGAAGGGAGGTTTTAATGCTTAGCATTTATTTATTACGGCATGGCGAAACCATCTATAATGCCGATGGAAACCGGTATTGCGGCAGAACGGATGCCGCTTTAACCAATAAAGGGATACAACAAGCGGAGGGTGTTTATGAGCGGCTAAAAGGTGAAAAAATAGACGCGGTTTATTCATCTCCGCTAAGCAGGGCGCATCTTACTGCCCAAATTGCAACCGGCAGCAAGCAGGTACAAACAGATGAGCGGATAATCGAGGTTGATTTTGGTAACTGGGAGGGTAAAACAAAGGAAGAGTTCATTGCCGAAGATCCATCAACATGGGAAGCATGGATGCGGGACCCGGAAACAGCAAAAGCCGGAGGCACAGGCGAAACCGGAGCGGCTGTTATTGAAAGGGTAAACGCTTTTTTTAATGAGATGCTGCAAAAACATACTTACCAAATCATCGTAGTGGTGGGGCACAATGGCATAAACCGCCTGTATATGGCTTATAAATTGGGTATGCAATTGAAACACTATCGCAGAGTATTCCAGGAAAACTCAGCTATCACTTTTTTTGAATTGGATGATACCGGCGAGCTCACCTTAAAAAAACTAAACGCATAAAATATCAAAAAATAATGAACACGTTATCATTTACCAAAGTACTTTTATGGAATCTGTTGTTAATTGCAACGGCAAAAGTTTCGACAGCGCAAACGGAAATTAACATACTGCAATTTAAAAACGCGAAGGAATTTCAGCAATATTTTAAACATACAGGGAAGGATATGCCCGTGATCAGCGGCCACCGTGGAGGAACAACTACCGGCTATCCTGAAAATTGTGTGGCTACCTTTCAAAATACGCTCAAATATACTCCGGCTTTTTTTGAGGTAGACCCAAGGTTAACCAAGGATAGTGTGGTTGTTTTAATGCACGATGAAACACTCGACCGTACAACAACGGGTAAAGGCAAGGTTTCGGACTATACCTTTGCCGAGCTTCAGCAATTCAGGTTAAAGGATCCGCAGGGAAATGTTACGGATTACAAAATACCTACACTTAAAGAAGTTATACTATGGAGCAAAGGCAAAACTGTTTTAAATTTGGATCATAAAGATGTGCCACTGGAAATGACAGCCAAAATATTAAAGGAATGCAAAAATGAAGAGGTAATGTTAACGGTACACAATGCGCAGCAGGCCCGGTTTTATTATGACAATGATCCTAAAAATATGATGTCGGCATTTGTGCTTACTAAGGAAGCTTTTTATACTTATGAAAAAGCAGGGGTTCCATGGAAAAACATGATTGCCTATATGGGTCCGCAAAATAAGCCCGAAAATAAGGAGCTGTTAGATATGCTGCACGCAAAGGGAGTAATGTGTATGATTTCGGCAGCGCCATCATATGATAAATTAAAAGACCCGGCTGATCGTGCCAGCCATTACCGTGAAACATTTACAATTGGAGCAGATATCCTGGAATCAGATCTACCAATTGAGGTAGCAGAAGCCATAAAATCAATTATGCCCGCATTCGGAACTCAGAAGAGGTTTTGGAGTAAGATAAAGTTATAGCGAAATTTCAATGCAAATGCCTGTGATCTTCGGGAAACACGATTAAATCACTAAATGCCCGAGCTGCAGGAGCGAATATCCTTTATGATATACCATCATTTCTTTATCGTGCGTGGCTTTTAATAAGGAATGGTTGCTTTTCAATCTGCATCATAGTAATTTTTTTCTTTATTTAATTATAAATGAATCACTTGCAAAAACTTGATATTTTTATTTGTAAATATGTAAAATAAATCTACCTTTGCAGCCCGCAAATAAGGAAGCGGTGTTGTTCTTAGAAAGGTTATTGAAGCGGTTTTAAAGCGGAATTAGTGAGATTGATAAGGGGAAAAATAAAGACGAAAAAGACTTCAAATAAAATTTCGGATTTTCAAAAAGGTTTATACCTTTGCAACCCGCAAAAGAGGTAGAAAAGGGAGCGAAAAAGCGGG
>JAUCSE010000065.1 GCA_030445275.1 Mucilaginibacter sp. | reverse complement strand
TAGGCAATCATAAAAGACAGGGAACTAATACGAGCGATAGTGCTAAAAACTAAGCAATGACTATAGTTCACCCTGTCTTTTATAATAACCTTCTTCACAAAGTTTTTAGTTCTTAACACCCCCCTGCACCCCCCGTTCCAACAATAGCAATCTTTATTGTTTTTCCTTTTCTTAGACCAAGGGTAATGACGTTTCTTTTTGGGGTTTACAATTCCATAACACACCATTATTTTGATTTAACAGCGGCTTTAAGTATCTTAAAGCCGCATTAAAATCAAAACATATGGCAGCAACCCCGGCAGAACAGTTAAAAAGAGTATTAAAACCTGTTCATCTGTGGGCAATAGCTGTTGGCCTGGTCATATCCGGTGAGTATTTTGGCTGGAATCTGGGCTGGGCCGTATCGGGTACCATTGGCTTTTTAATAGCCACATTGGTGATCACGGTGATGTATATCACTTTTATATTCAGCTATACAGAGCTTACCACTTCAATCCCTCATGCCGGTGGGGCGTTTGCTTACGCGTACCGGGCCATTGGGCCAATAGGGGGCTTAATAGCTGGTTATGCCACCCTTATTGATTTTTTACTGGCATCGCCCGCTATAGCTATCTCTCTGGGTAGTTATCTGCATTTTTTGTATCCGGCTATTCCCATTGTACAGTCGGCTATGTTGTTTAATGCGGCGTTTATCGTACTCAATATATCGGGCGTAAAGGAGTCGGCCACGTTTTCGGTGTTCATCACTATACTGGCTGTAGCCGAGTTGTTGCTATATATGGGTATTGTATCCCCGCACTTTAAAATGGATAACTATCTGAGTAATCCTATGCCTTTTGGCTGGTCGGGTGTATTTGCAGCATTGCCTTTCGCGGTTTGGTTTTACCTGGCTATTGAAGGCGTGGCTATGGTAGCCGAGGAAGTGAAGGATCCTAAAAAAAATATCCCTCGGGGTTATATATCCGCATTGGCAACATTGGTAGCTTTAGCCTTAGGTGTAATGATATTAACCGGTGGTATAACCGACTGGCGCAAGCTCAGTAACCTTGATTATCCGCTGCCCGAAGCCATAGGTATTGTTTTAGGCAAGGCTAACGGGCTTACCAAAATATTTGCCAGTATCGGCCTGTTTGGGCTGATCGCATCGTTGCATGGTACTATTCTGGCTTCGTCAAGGCAGGTTTTTGCCATGGCACGCAGTGGCTATCTGCCGCGAGGACTTGCCAATATCAATCATCGCTTTAAAACACCGCATTGGGCACTTATTGCTGGTGGGGCGGTAAGCTTTGTAGCCATTTATAACGGCACCACAGCGCAAATCATCATCTTGTCGGTACTTGGGGCTATTGTGATGTATTTGATGAGCATGGTGAGCTTATTTATCCTCCGCAAAAAAGAGCCGCGATTGGAGCGGCCTTTTGCCTCGCCATTTTACCCGGTTTTTCCGGCAACCGCATTAATCATATCTGTAATATGCCTGTTCGCCATTATTTATTTTAATGTACAGGTGAGTCTGATATTTTTTGCAGGATTAGCGCTGGTCATATTAATTTTTGTACTGATGGGAAAACACAAGGTTCCATTAACCGATGAAATGTTGACTGCACCTGAATTTACAGAAGTAGGTTAAAGGCACCAATGAACTAATGAACAATTGAACTAATGAGCGCTTACAAGCACACCATTCGGAATAAGGTTTACGGGTTTAAGGATCTGAAAACATTGCTGGGAAAAGCCTCGCCTTACCGTTCAGGTGACGAGTTGGCCGGGGTGTGTGCTGAAAGCTATGAGGAACGGATTGCAGCACAGATCACCCTGGCTGATGTGCCGTTAAAAATTTTCCTGAACGAAGCAGTGATCCCTTATGAAGATGATGAAATAACAAGATTAATAATTGATAGCCATTGCCTTGTAGACTTTAACTTAATAAGACATTTAACAGTGGGAGAGTTCCGCGATTGGCTGCTCAGTGATGAAACCGACACCGCTACATTAACCAATATTGCCGCCGGAATAACACCCGAAATGGCAGCCGCAGTATCTAAATTGATGCGCAATCAGGACCTGATTGCGGTTGCAAAAAAATGTAGTGTAATTACGAGTTTTAGAAATACGATAGGGTTAAAAGGACATTTCAGTACCCGGTTGCAACCGAATCACCCAACTGATGATCCTAAAGGTGTCGCGGCGAGTATTATTGATGGTTTGCTGCATTGCAGCGGCGATGCCGTTATCGGCATTAACCCGGCTACCGACAGCCCGGCAGCGGTTAATAATTTATTAAAGCTGATGGATTCTTTCAGATATCAGTTTGAGATACCTACACAAACTTGCGTACTAAGTCATATTACTACTACGCTGCAACTCATTAATGAAGGTGCCCCGGTTGATCTTTGCTTTCAATCCATAGCTGGAACAGAGCAGGCCAATACCAGCTTTGGTATCAACCTTAATTTAATTGAGGAAGCCTATCAGGCTACATTATCATTAAATCGCGGAACGATAGGTAATAATGTGATGTATTTTGAAACCGGGCAGGGTAGCGCCTTATCGGCCAACGCCAATTTTGGTGTAGATCAGCAAACTTGTGAAGTGCGGGCTTACGCTGTGGCTCGAAAATATAAACCATTGCTAGTCAATACTGTTGTGGGCTTTATCGGACCTGAATATTTATATGATGGCAAGCAAATTATTCGGGCTGCTTTAGAAGATCATTTTTGTGGTAAGCTGCTTGGCCTGCCCATGGGCGTTGATGTTTGCTATACCAATCACGCCGAAGCTGATCAGGATGATATGGATAATTTGCTTACACTATTAGGTGTAGCGGGTTGTAATTTCATTATGGGCATACCAGGTGCTGATGATATTATGCTCAACTACCAGTCAACTTCATTCCATGATGCCTTATACCTGCGTAAGGTGCTCGGTTTAAAGCCGGCCCCCGAGTTTGAGCAATGGCTCATTAAACAGGGGATAGTTGATGATCAGGGAAACATGCTGCCGGTTAGCCCGTCCCATGGAATATTAGGCGCGATGATTTGAGGTTAAAGGCGAAAGGATAAAGGTAAAAGGTGTTGTTCATTTGGAAGTTTGATTATGAAAAGGAATATTCCCCAGGAGATAGAACCGTTGAAGGCGTTGCAGGAATTTACCCAGGCCCGGATAGGGATTGGCAGGGTGGGTACCAGTATTCCGCTAAAGCAATCGCTGGAGTTTAAACTGGCTCACGCTCATGCGCGCGATGCGGTATATTCTGAGTTGGATATCAATAATTTAACCGATCTGCTTAAACAGTTTGATCTGCTGGTTTTGCATTTGCATAGCATGGCAGGGCATCGCAGGCAATACCTGCAAAGGCCCGATATGGGGCGTCGTTTAAACGATGCTTCTATACAATTGCTTCATGATTATAGTACCGAGGCAGATATCGCTGTCATTATTGCTGATGGCCTTTCGGCTACTGCGATAAATGAGAATGCTTTTGGTTTATTACAGGTGCTTATCCCGCAGCTAACAGCCGCTGGTTTCAGGTTGGCACCTATAGGCCTGGTAGAGCAGGGACGGGTAGCCATAGGTGACGATATTGGTCATGGATTAAAAGCAATGCTCTCCCTTGTACTCATTGGTGAGCGACCAGGCCTGAGCTCTGCTGATAGTTTGGGTGTATATTTAACCTATAACCCCAAGCCTGGTATTACGGATGAAGCGCGTAACTGCGTATCCAACATCCGTCCCGGTGGATTATCATACAATAAGGCAGCAAAAAAAATATTCTACCTGATCAGCGAGGCTTTTAAAAGAAAGCTATCAGGGGTGGGATTAAAAGATAACGCTGGATTGTTAGAAAGCTAAAGTAAGTTTTATATATAATTTGTCATTCGATAGAGCGTAGGAGGTAAGAGCATGGGGGCGAAAGAGAAATCTTCTATAGTCACAAAGCTTCAATTGCATTTTGTAGAAGATTTCTCCTCATACTTCGTTCGAAATGACAATCTGAGAGACCCTGATCCCCCAAATGGCGGACAGGATGACTTTAGTGTTTTATATAGAGGCTTTCAGCTTTTTGCTTTCCGCTTATTTCCCTCGTTTTTCAACAGTACCGTTAAATGAAATAGGATCACGGTTACTGCTGATAACCTGTAATGAGGCGTAACCATCTGATGATATGCTCAGGGTCAGCGTTTGTACATCGCGCCAGTCGCCTATGTTTTTATCTTTACCAGTTGGCTTTATGGTAACTGTCCAGCCATCTTTTTTGCCTGCTTTTAAATTGTAGGTAAAATGTGTATTGGTGAATTTAATACCACCTTCGGTTGGATTATAGGGCGCAGTATAGGCCCTTCCAAAATAAGGTAAAAACGCGCTTATGGTGTCTTTTGAAACAGTCATGTCATAATCAGACGTTAAAGCCCTGCCCACACCTCTTGTTGGGCTCACATAATTTGCCTTAAATACATAGTTTTGAGCTTCTACTATAGTCTTAATTTCAGCAACATGCGCGGCTTTTCTATCTTTACGGGTACTTTGTGCATTAGCCAGGCCAACGGATATTAAAACAATGGCAAGCGCTAATGATATCTTGTTTAACGATTTCATAGCTAAGTATTTAATGGTTAGACGATAAAGTAATATTCAGGTTTAACTACATCAAATTTAAATATAATTTGAAACAAAAAAGCCCCCCATTTTTTAGGAGTGATTATTTCTCATATTGCCAAAACCTGCCTTTTCCTGCTGCTATCCATTCCAGAGATTGTTCCATTCTTTTTTGCCTCGTGGCTTCTGTTTTTGCATCTGTTATCCACACTAAATAGTCTTTGCGAAAAGAGGGGGATTTGCTATCAAAAATTTCTTTGGCCAGGGGGCTAGCTGCAAGTTTTTCGCTAAAATAATCAGGTACCTCAATTACTTTCGGTTTTTCAGATACTGGCTTTACTTTTTTTATGCCGGTTTCATTTAAAACCATAGCTTCTTTGATGTAAGCCACTAGTGTTTCCTTTGCAGGCAGATCAGATAAAGATTTTATTTTATCCATATATCCCATCTTTTGCCCTGCCTTTACACTCTCTATTATCTTTGCATCATTCATGAGCTCCGCCTTATAAAGACTAAATGAGCAATGGTTTTTATAAGCAGCAAGGATACACATCATATCGTCTTTGTAATCAAAATGTGGAATAGCCCATTTCATAACCTCTTCAACTTCGGGGCATGTTTCATGGATTATTTGTCGTATATATTCCATGATTGGCTTTGCGAAATCTGCTGATTTTGCGATATAATCATCAAATTGGGGATTAAATTGTGACATTTTAAGCGTGTTTTATAGTCTGATTTATAAATGGTTGTGCATCAAATTTAGAAAATAATTTAAAACAAAAAAGCCACCCGTTTTGTGCGGGTGGCTCGTGTATAATTAAACTTTTAAATTATATCAAATTAACGCTGCGGTTTACAAATTCAGTAAGTTCGGCGCCGGTTAATAATCCTTGCGAAAGCAGGGCCAGGTCAAACGCTTGTTTTGAAAGTTGTGCTTGTACTTCTTCGTTTTCTTCCTGTAATATGCGGGTAATCAGTTTATGGTTACCGTTTACAATTACTTTGTAATTATCAGGCATGTTACCATAAAAGCCCATACCGCCGCCCATAGCTGCCATATCTTTCATACGGCGCATAAACTCGTCCATAGTAACGGTTACAGGCAATTCATCAGGGTTAAGACTTTCTAATTGAACACTATATGCAGGTTTGTTAATGGCTTTATCAAAAATGCCTTTCACTGTAGTAGCCTGTTCCTCGGTTAAAATGTGCTCCGGGGCATCATCCTTTTTAATCAGCTTATCGGCAACATCCGCGTCAACACGTTTTAACGATGTTTTTTCCAGTTTTTGCTCCAACTGGCTGATGAAATGGTTATCAATCGGCGAATTCATCACCAATACATCATAACCTTTTTTGCCTGCCGATTGAATAAAGGCATCCTGTTTAGCCGGATCATTGGTATAAATGTAAATCAATTGTCCGTCTTTATCAGTTTGTGTAGCCTCTACCTTGTCTTTATATTCAGGTAAAGTAAAGTTTTCCTTTTGAGTGTTAGTTACCAGGACGAAGTCTTTTGCTTTGTCATAAAACTTGTCTTCGCTCACCATACCGTATTTTACAAACAGACCAATGTCGGTCCATTTTTCTTCGTAGGCTTTACGGTCGGCTTTAAATAGTTCTGCCAATTTATCAGCAACCTTTTTGGTGATATAGCTATTGATCTTTTTAACGTTGCTATCGGCCTGTAAAAAGCTGCGTGATACGTTAAGCGGAATATCCGGTGAATCAATAACGCCATGTAATAACATTAAAAATTCAGGAACGATGTCTTTTACCTCGTCGGTAATAAATACCTGGCGACTGAATAATTTTATCTTGTTTTTTTGAACCTCAAAATCGTTTTTCAGCTTAGGGAAATACAATACCCCTGTTAAGTTAAACGGATAATCAACATTCAGATGGATCCAGAATAATGGATCTTCGCTAAAAGGATAAAGTGTTTTGTAGAAATTAAGGTAATCTTCGTCCTTTAATTCAGATGGAGCCTTAGTCCAGATTGGGTTGGTTTCATTGATGATGTTATCATGTTGAATCTCAATGTATTTTGGTTTGCCTTCTTCATCAACACCATCTTCTTCCTGTTCAGATTTGGTGCCGAATTTAATAGGAACAGGTAAAAATTTGCAGTATTTATCCAGTATCTCCTGCAATTTATGTTGGTTCAGGAACTCTTCAGATTCGCTGTTGATGTACAGCGTGATCTCAGTACCACGTTCTTCCAGTAAACCTTCACCAATTTCAAACTCGGTACTGCCATCACAAACCCAGTAAGCAGGCTCAGCGCCATCCTGGTATGACAGGGTTTGGATCTCTACCTTATCGGCCACCATAAAGGCGGAGTAAAAGCCCAAACCAAAACGACCGATGATTTCGTTGGCATCTTTGGCCTCTTTGAATTTTTCCATGAACTCAGTAGCGCCTGAAAATGCTATCTGATTGATGTATTTTTTGATCTCCTCGGCGGTCATACCCAAGCCATTGTCAGATATGGTAATGGTTTTTTTCTCCTCGTCAAATGACACTTCAACGCGCAGATCACCAAGTTCGCCTGTATATTGACCTAAAGAGGCCAGGCGTTTAATTTTTTGGGTAGCATCTACCGCGTTTGATACCAGCTCACGCAAAAATATCTCATTATCAGAGTAAAGGAATTTCTTAATTATCGGAAAAATATTTTCGGTGTGTATCGAAATGCTGCCTTTTTCTTGCATAATATTATTATATGATTGATTTAATATGATTTTCAATCTGCAACCATCAATGCCTGTTCCAAAGGTTAGGATGTTGTCAAATTGGCAGTAATCAGTTTTTGAAGGGATGTGATCGGAAACTTTTTAAAGTTATGTTTTTAACATAAAATGGCTCAAAAACAGCAGAAATTGATCAAAAAAGTCTCGAAATTTAATTCAAAACGATCAATTTTAATACTTTTTAACAAACTTTTAAGATGTTTTGAAAGGTTTAAGAAGTATCTGATATTTATTTAATTTGAGCCAGTAGGTTTTGCAACAGGAGCGGGTTGGTTAAGCGCAAAACGTTTGCTGATAACCGCTAAATCACCATCGGTTAGTTTGGAGGTTGATTTTAATAGCTGAACAAAGTACGCTACCTCACTTTCGCTCGCCGGGCAACCTACATTATCGCCATAGGTATCTAACGTAGCCCCTTTTTGCCGTACCTGGCTATCACCTAAAACCTTTCCTTTTTCGTCTAATATTATCCAAAAAGGCAAACCCGATTTTTCACCATGAAATTTGGCTAATGCTGCTGTTGATCCCGGGTTTTCGAGATCTTTCTTTGCAGGTCGCTCCAATACATCAAGTGTGGCTATTACATAATTGTTATCGATCATCTGTTTGCAGGATGGATCATTGAGCGAAGCCTCCATCTTTTTGCACCAGCCACACCAGGAAGCATGAAATATCAGTAATACTTTTTTATTCTCCGTAGTGGCCTGAGCGTAAGCTTGTTTTAATACTTCGTCGGCTGAGGGAACTGTGGTTTGTGCATAGCTGCTAAAGCCAACTACAAGTATAAGGGATAACAGTAAAGTGATTTTTTTCATGACAAATTTATGGATGATTATTTTTTACTAAAGTTAGTAAATTACGCAGCAAAATTTTTAAGCTATCCCTGGTTTCCTGATGGGTGATATTTTCATCTCCATCCATTTTTGAGCGGATGAAGGGAACAAGCAGGGTAGCCCCATCAACAATATTGGCCGATAATGCACCCAGGGTGATCAGGAGCGAGGCATGAGCATGCTCGCCACCCAATGAAGCTGTAATGAGTGCAACCGGTTTATCAACAAACGAACTGCTCGAAACCGTCCAATCCAGCATGTTTTTAAGTTGGCCGGGTACACCAAAAGCATATTCGGGTGTGCAGATGATTACGCCGTCGGCTTCAGCTAAAAGTTGTCTTAATGAGGTTATAACTATAGGTGGATCATCTGTATCCAAACCGGGATCAAAGGGAGGGATCAGTGCCAGTTCATCATATATGGTGTAATTAATATCTAAAGGGGCCAGGCTTGCCAAGTATTTTAGAATATTATGGTTTGATGAACCAGATCGAAGGCTGCCGGAAATGGCAAGGATATTAAAAAATTTACTCATTTAAAAAGTAGATTGAGAAATAAACTAAGTAAGACTTACGAAGTTTTAAAACTTCGTAAGTCTTTATGCGGATAAGGGGCATGGGGCTAAATAAACTGCAGTATAAATGACGAGCCTTTACCCTCGGTTGATTGTACCTGGATATTTCCTTTATGCAGTAGCATGATCTGTTTACACAAACTAAGTCCAATACCGCTGCCTGTTTTGCGGGTACTAAAAAATGGAATAAATATTTTGTCGAGCAGTTCGGGGGGCATACCCAGGCCATTATCCGTTACTTTAACCAAAGTTTTGCTATTGTTCTGTACTTCGGCTGATAGTGTGAGGCGTGGTTCTTCCCGATCTTTTACGGCTTCGATAGCATTAACCAGCAGATTTATCATGACCTGCTCAATCAGATTAATATCGGCCTGGATAGCTAATGTCGGGTCGCGCAGGATAATCTCCAGCTCGATGTGCTTTTTCTCTAATGTTGGTCGCATCAGGCTATTCAGGTTTTCAAACAGGTCGCGGACCAAAACCTTATTGCGGTCGAGCTTGGTGATCTTGTTCAAGCTGCGGTAACTTTCAGTAAATTTAAGCAGCCCTTCGCTTCGTCTTTTTATGGTGTCAATGCCCAATTCCAGATCTTCCAGTTCACTGCTTTGAATGCTGCTGGTTATTTCGGGGCTTTGCAGCCGGTTTTTAAGCGTATCGGCTAATGATGAAATAGGAGCTACGGAATTCATGATCTCATGGGTCATTACATTCAGCAGTTTTGACCATGCTTTTGATTCTGTTTCATCAAGTGCTTCACTCACATTCTGGAAAGCTATCAGCTTATAAAGTTTGTCGTCACTGCGCATTACGCTGGCCGTTATTAAAATTTTAACCAGTTGCTGATTGCGTGTTATGGTAATTATTTTACTGTCGCCTGGCTTTACTTTGGTCAGTTCCAGGTACAGGTCAGGTTCGCGTTTTTCAAGGGAGTGAACAGTTTTAAGATAGGGGATGCTGATCAGGTTTTTAAAAGCTTCGTTTATCCAGCCTATTTCGCCGGTTTCTTCTTCGTATGATAAAATTCCGGTATCAACCAGTTCCAGTATCTTTTGCAGATAATGGTACTGTGTTTCCCGTTCGCGACTAATGAGTTTAAAAGTAGTATTGATATCGTTAAAGCCCTTACGCAAAGGTTTTAATTCATTTGGTGCACGGCGCACATCAAAATGCCTCGAAAAATCGCGGTATTGTATCGATTCAACAAATTGGTTTACCTCGTCCTGCGCTTTTTTCTGAAAACGGATCATCTCGATAACAGCATAGGTAACCAGGGGAATAAATATAACCAGGTATAGGTACAGCCCCTTTACTACCACAAATGCTGCAGCAATAAGCGCCAAAAACATCAGAAATACGCGCAGCAATAGCCGCCATTCATATCGGTTATATATCATATTTGCTTAGTCTGCGGTATAAGGCCGTGCGGGTTAAGCCTAACTCTTTGGCGGCCCGGGTTATATTGCCATTGTGTTTCTCAATAACTCTGAGGATGGCATTTTTTTCCAGTGTGCTTAATTGGATGTTGTCATCATCATTTGCAGCAGTATCATTTGCTGTTTCTAAAATGGAAAATATGAGATCATCTGGTCTTAATATATGATCGTCGGCCATAATAACGGCTCTTTCAATAGTGTATTGTAACTCGCGCACATTGCCCGGGTAATTATATGATTTTAATTTTTGCAAAGCAGCCGCATCAAAATCAACCGAAGGTTTAAGGTATTTGCTCGCGTATAATTTGGCAAAATGCCTGGCCAGTATAGTAATATCCTCGTTTCGTCTGCGTAATGGTGGCATGTTAATCTCGACCGTATTGATACGGTATATTAAATCTTTACGGAAACGGTTTTCATTAGCCAGTTCATGCATGGGTACATTGGTAGCACATATCAGCCTGATATCAATATCAACAGCTTTATTGGTACCCAGGCGGGTTACCTGCCGGTTTTGCAGTATGGTTAATAATTTGGCTTGTTGCTGCAGGCTAATGTTACCAATTTCATCCAAAAATAAAGTGCCACCCTGTGCGTCCTCAAAACGCCCGGTGCGGTCTTCACGGGCATCTGTAAATGCTCCTTTTTTATGACCGAACAGTTCGCTCTCAAACAAAGTATCAGTAAGCGCGCCCACATCAACTTTAATAAAAGGTTTGTCGGCCCTTAATGAACGTTCATGTATAGCTTTGGCCATCAAATCCTTACCCGTGCCGTTTTCGCCCAAAAGCAAAATATTAGCATCGGTAGGGGCAATTTTATTCACTTTATAAAAAATATCCTGCATCACTTCTGACTCACCCAATATAGAGGTATCGCCGGCGGTGCTTTTTACGGCAGTCTTGGTGGTTTTTACACCCTCTTTTTTATCTAAAAGTTCTTTTATGGTGGCAATCAGTTTTTCGTTAAGCCAGGGTTTTACAATAAAATCATTTGCTCCCTCTTTTAATGAACGCACAGCAAGGTCAATGTCGCCATAAGCAGTTATCATAATAACGCAAACGTTGGGTTTCCAGTCCTTTACTTTTCTTAACCAGTATAAACCCTCATTGCCGGTATTAATGGCGCTGTTAAAGTTCATATCCAGCAAAACCAGGTCAACCTCATTGCGTTGCAACAACCAGTTCAAATTTTCCGGATTTTTCTCGGTGATCACTTCATGGGCCTCTGTTTTAAGTAAAAGCTTAACCGCGGTTAGCACATCCGGGTCGTCATCAACAATTAATATGGTTGCTTTTTTTAGTATCATTTGATAGCTGTTAGTTTGCGTTTAGTTTTTGGTTCGCGGAGCGTGTTGCCTGGTGCATGATTCATAATATAAAACAATATTTCAAAACGAACCCCGTAACACGCTCCGCTAACCAAAATTATTTGTGCAAATTAATAATTGAATGCTTAAATTTCATACCAGTTATCATAATAAGAGTATTAAACTGTAAATCAACCATAATAATTAATTAAAGATGATGAGCATGTTAATCTACTGTATCATAACCGAACACTTGCTGTAACAGAAGCGTACGCTTTAATTGCTTATTTTGTGTTTAATGTATTGTAATACAGTGTTTTAATTTGTGGCATATCTTTTTGTAGCTACTATTCAAAATATAATAAACTACAGTGGACAGAAAAATTGAAAAAAAGACCTGGAACAGTAAACGAATACTAACAATTGCGGGTATAACGGGCATTATTTTATTAGTTGGCGGCAGTATTTATTTTACATCGGGTAAAAGTAAGCTTGATGTTGATACTGAACGTATAACCGTAAGTACCATTACCAAAGGACCTTTTCAGGAATTTATACCTGTAAACGGTGTGGTATATCCGCTTACTACCATTTTTCTTGATGCTACTGAAGGTGGTGTTGTTGAAGAAAGGTATGTAGATGATGGCGCGATGTTGAAAAAAGGTGATCCTATTTTAAAATTAAGTAATGTAGACGAAGAACTAAATCTGGCTACACAGGAGTCGCAGGTATTTGCTGAGCAAACGCAAATGCAGATATCACATAATAACGCGCAGCAAAATACCATTACAAAACTAAATACGATGGCCGATGTAGATAATGCTTTTAAAGAAGCGGAGCGGGTGTATAAACTGAATAAAAGCCTTTATGAGCAAAAAGCGCTTGGTTTACAGGATTATCAATCGGCTAAAAATATGTATGATTATCAGCTTAGCCGTAAAAGATTAGCTATACAAATATTAAAACAGGATACCACGCTTGTTAAACAGCAGGACGATCAGGCTAAGGAACACTATTCGCAAATGAAGGCAGCCCTTGCGCTGATGCGTAAAAAAGTTGGTAGCCTTACTTTAAGGTCGCCAATTGACGGGCAGTTAACATCATTGGATGCAGAGGTTGGTCAAAACAAAAAACAAGGTGATCGTTTCGGACAGATTGACGTACAATCAGGTTATAAAGCAAGGGTTGATATTGATGAACATTACTTATCACGTATATATACCGGCCTGAAAGGCGATTTTCAATTTGCCGACAAAACCTATAATCTGATCATAAAAAAGGTATTTACAACAGTAACCGCCGGTAGGTTCCAGGTTGATATGCAGTTTGTAGGTACACTGCCAAAAGGTATTAGAAAAGGGCAAACCCTGCAGGTAAGGCTGGCCTTGAGCGACGAAACACAGGCAGTATTAGTACCTAAAGGCGGTTTTTACCAGCAAACAGGTGGTAACTGGATATTTAAGGTAAGTGAAGATGGTAAACGAGCTTATAAGGTTGATATACAACTTGGACGGCAAAGCCCTGATTATTATGTAGTAACCCAAGGCCTTAATCCCGGCGACAAGGTAATTACCTCAAGCTATGAAACTTATGGTGATATTCAGGAACTGATATTAAAGAAATAAAAACACAAGTTTGCAACGAAAAGCTATTATAAAGCATCATATATATAAACTAATTAACTATAAAAAAATAAAGTCAGCCCGCTTCATAGCGGTGGCGATTTAGGAGGCACCAATGATAAAAATTACTAATCTTGAAAAGTTCTACCGTACAGAAGAGGTGGAAACCATAGCTTTAAATAAGCTATCAATTGAAATTGCAACCGGCGAGTTTGTAGCCATCATGGGGCCATCGGGGTGCGGTAAATCAACATTGCTCAATATTTTAGGTATGCTTGACGATCCGGATGCGGGAAGTTATGTTTTTAACGAAATTGAAGTGGCTCACTTTACCGAGCGTAAACGTGCCGACCTGCGCAAGCACAACATTGGGTTTGTGTTTCAAAGCTTTAACCTTATTGATGAGTTAACCGTATTTGAAAATGTGGAATTGCCATTAATATACACTGGTGTACCATCATCTGAAAGGGTAAAAAGGGTAGAGGAAGTGCTTGACAAAATGCAGATCATGCATCGCCGTAACCACTATCCGCAACAATTATCGGGTGGTCAGCAACAGCGTGTGGCTATTGCAAGGGCTGTGGTTAACAAACCCAAGTTGATACTGGCGGATGAGCCTACCGGTAACCTTGATAGCAGCAACGGTAACGATGTAATGGAACTGCTTACTGATTTAAACGAACAGGGAACCACCATTATCATGGTTACCCACTCTGAACATGATGCCCGTTATAGTCACCGTATTATACGTTTACTGGATGGTCAGAGTGTTATGGAGAATATAATGGTTTAAGTAAGAGAGCCATTTTTACAAAGAAAATAGTTTATATAAGTTAATAGGTGCCTCGCTACCCCTTCCTGCAATGGGAGGGGCTAGCTTGATTTTTTTCTTTTTACCCGGTAGGGTAAATCTGTAACTTGTTTAAGGTAAGCCGGATGATGTTTTATAATTGGCAATTAGCTATTAAGAATTTAATAAAATGATCAGAAATTATATAAAAACAGCCTTCCGCAGCCTCCGAAAAAACAAGGGTTTTACGGCCATCAATATCCTGGGACTGGCATTAGGCCTGGCTACTTGTTTGCTTATTGTTTTATATGTGGTTGATGAGCTGAGCTATGACCGGTATAACACCAAAATCAACAGGATATACCGGGTTAATGAGGACCTGAAGCTTGGTGGTAACAATGTGCTTTATGCTGTATGTATGCCTCCACTCGCCAAAACCCTAAAGGCAGAATACCCTTATGTTGAAAACGCCGTACGCTTAAAAAATGCAGGTACATCGCATGTAAAAAAGGGCAACTTTAACATATCAGAAAACAGGATAGCTTTTGCTGATCCTTCTTTGTTTGATGTGTTTACCCTGCCCATGATCAACGGTAACCCAGCATCAGCCTTGGTAGAGCCAAATAGCGTAGTAATTACCGAAACTACAGCTAAAAAATATTTCAACAGCACCAATGTTGTTGGCAAAACCTTATTGCTTAATGATAATACGCTGTGTAAGGTAACCGGTGTAATAAAAGATATTTCTAAACAGTCACATTTTAATTTCGATTTTTTCATTTCCATGGCCTCGTTTCCTGATAGCCGTTCAAACGAATGGCTGCGGAGCGATTACAATACTTATGTTTTATTAAAAGATCCTTCAGATGCTAAAAAACTGGAGGCCAGCTTTCCGGAGCTGTTAAAAAAATTCAGCGGTGCTCAAATGCAGGCGCAACTCAATATGAGTATTGATGCCTTTGAAAAAAGCGGAAGTTTTTTCAGGATGAATTTAACGCCGCTTACTGATATTCACCTGCACTCAAACCGTAGCGGAGAATTAGGGCCAAATGGTACAACCCAATACGTATATATATTTTCGGCAATTGCTATTTTTATTCTCTTAATAGCCTGTGTTAATTTCATGAACCTCTCTACCGCGCGCTCATCAAACCGGGCTCGTGAAGTAGGTGTGCGTAAAGTTCTAGGTTCGCCGCGCAAATACCTGATAGCCCAGTTTTTAACCGAATCAATTTTGGTAACGCTTATTGCTACAGTGATCGCTTTTTTTGTGGCTGCATTATTACTGCCATTGTTTAATCACCTGGCAGATAAAGATATTGTGATCACTGCACAATCCCTTGTTTGGATAGTACCCAGTTTGCTGTTCATCGTTGTATTTATAGGTTCACTTTCGGGTTCGTACCCGGCTTTTTACCTGTCAGCTTTTCAGCCGATAGATGTATTGAAGGGAAAGCTGGCTGCTGGTTTTAAGGGTGGCAGGCTCAGGAGTTTCCTGGTGGTTTTCCAGTTTTCTATATCAATCTTCCTGATCATTGGTACACTGGTTATTTATAACCAGTTGAATTATATCCAAACCAAAAATCTGGGCTACAACCGTAACCAGGTGCTTATTGTACAGAATATATTTGAATTGAATAATCAAGCCAAAATATTTAAGCAGGAAGTAAAAGGGCTTCCAGGAGTTGTTAATACCACGATGACGGGTTTCCTGCCTACTTCAAACTGGAAAAATACTGCCATATACTTCCCTGATGCTTCGCGCGATCAAAAAAGATCCATGTTTCCGCAAAACTGGGAGATAGATGAGGACTATATCAGTACGTTGGATATGAAGATGGTCTCAGGGCGCAGCTTTTCAAGAGATATGGCTACAGACTCTGACGGTATTGTAATCAATGAAGCCGCGGCTAAGTTCCTGGGTTTTAAGGATCCGGTAAATAAAACAATCTATAAATCATTAGGAGGCAACCACACGGCTGATAATGTAAAGCAATACCACATATTGGGCGTAGTTAAGGATTTTAACTTTAGCTCATTAAGACAAAATGTAAGCCCGGTGGTTATGCGCCTTGCCGAAAATAACGGCGCTCTAAGCATCCGTGTAAATACCACCAACCTGCCGGCTCTGTTATCGCAAATAAAGGATAAATGGAAAAGCATATCTCCCAATGTTCAGATTGATTACTCCTTTATGGATCAGGAATTTGATGCATCATATAGAACCGAGCAGCGTACCGGTCAAATATTTATTGTGTTTACCTCGTTGGCTATTCTAATCGCGTGCCTGGGCCTGTTTGGTTTGGCTGCTTATGCAGCAGAGCAGCGCACTAAAGAGATAGGGATACGCAAAGTATTAGGAGCAAATGTATCTGCCATTGTAGGTATGCTATCCAAAGATTTTATCAAGCTGGTATTCATATCAATTTTAATAGCATCGCCGCTGGCCTGGTTTTTTATGAATAAATGGTTTCTACAGGATTTTGCTTATCGGATAAATATACAATGGTGGGTTTTGGTACTGGCTGGTGTGGCCGCTTTATTTATCGCTTTTATTACTGTAAGCTTTCAATCAATCAAGGCAGCCATAGCTAACCCGGTTGATAGTTTGAAAAATGAATAAAAGCTGAAAGCATAAAGCGAAAAGGCATTTAGAGTTTAGGAATTAGATTTTAGAATTTAAACAGCATGATAAAAAACTATATAAAAATAGCTTTCAGGAACCTTTGGCGCCATAAAAGCTTTTCAATGATAAATATCATAGGTCTGGCTGTTGGGATGACTGCCGGCTTTTTGATTTTCATGTATGTGAAATTTGAACTGAGCTATGATAAGTATCATGAAAATGCCGATGAAATTTACAGGGTTGTAGCAGATATTAAAACACCTACAGAAACCCTCAACTGGTCGTCAACCACGGCTCCTTTAGGACCGGCCATGCAGGCTGATTATCCTGTAGTTAAAGCCAATACCAGGATATTTAATTTCGGTTTTCTGGTGCAAAGCAACGATAATAAATTCCAGGAGGATAACATTGTGCTGGCCGAACCCTCCTTATTTAAAATATTCACGTTTCCCTTAATAAAAGGGGATGTTGCTAAAGCATTGGAAGCACCTTTTAGCATAGTGATGATAGAAACGGCCGCTAAAAAATATTTTGGCAGCGCTGATCCTATAGGTAAATCGCTGTTGCTTGATGGTAAATATCCGGCCACCGTTACCGGGGTAATGGAAGATATTCGCCCTAACTCGCATTTTAAGTTTAACATGCTTGTTTCCTTGTCATCAATTGAAAAAATGGTACCAGGGCGTTTAAGTCAATGGGGGAATTTTGGAAATTATACTTATTTATTGTTGCCAAAAGGATACGATGCCAATAAGCGGCAGGCACAGTTCCCGGCATTTTTTAATAGACATACTACTGATGCTGATCGTAAGCAAGGTATGAATTATGCCTACTTTCTTGAACCATTAAAAGATGTTTATATGGTTTCAAAAAGAGGAGCTCCAGAATCAGGTAACCTGTCAAATGTTTACATATTTTCAATCGTCGCCATATTTATCCTGTTGATCGCCTGCATCAACTTTATCAATTTAACTACCGCGCGAGCAACTGAAAGGGCCAAAGAAGTAGGTATCCGTAAGGTAATAGGAGCCGAACGAAAACAGCTAACCATTCAGTTTTTAAGCGAATCGGTAATTATTTGCTTAATTTCTTTTGTTTTTTCAGGTTTATTCAGTTTCCTCTTTCTGCCGCTATTTAATAAATTGTCGGGCAAAGTAATAAGCCAAAGCATATTTGAACATGGTTATTTATTTGAGCTTTTCCTGATCTCATGTGCCATTGGCCTTATCGCAGGCACTTACCCGGCGTTGGTACTTTCTAACTTTAAACCTATCGCTACGCTCAAAGGCAGGTTTAGTTCAACCACTAAAGGCATCTTGTTACGAAAGGGTTTGGTAATTATTCAGTTTACCATATCTATAGTGTTGATTGTGGGCACATTGGTTGTTTATAATCAATTGAGCTATATGCGTAACCAGGCGCTTGGCTTTCAGAAAGACCAAATGGTTACCATTAGTTTTAATGGTGATTCGGCCGTTCAAAAGCATGCCGATATCATTAAAAATGAGCTAAAGCGTATACCTAATGTTTTGTCGGCTTCTGCATCAGCTACTATTCCCGGGTTTGGCAATAGTGTTGCCTATACCGAGGTTGAAAACCATTTAGGGGCCATGCAGCAGCTAAATATGAACCTTTATGATGTGGATTATGATTTTATACCACAATTTGAGATGAAGATAGTAGCCGGACGTGCATTTTCAAAGGCTTTTGGTACCGATACAACCAAAGCTATTATCGTTAATGAAGCGGCGGTTAAAAGCCTGGGCTATTTAAAACCTGCCGATGCAATAGGTAAGCGCTATGCACAATGGGGCAGGGATGGTAAAATAATTGGAGTAGTAAAGGATTTTCATTTTCAATCGCTGCAGGAAACTGTAAAGCCATTAAATATGCGTGTAAATCCCAGAAATACTGAAGTATTCACCTTGAAAGTATCAGGAAAAAACCTCCCGGAAACAATTAGCGCTATACAAAACAAATGGAAAATACTGGCTCCTGAGCGTCCGTTTAATTATGTGTTTGTTGATGAAACCTTTAATAAGCTTTACACGACTGAGGTTACATTTGGGAACCTGTTCCTTTATTTTGCTGTGCTGGCCATATTTATATCCTGTTTGGGCCTGTTAGGACTGGCATCTTACAGTACCCTGCAGCGTACACGCGAAATAGGCATCCGCAAAGTACTCGGAGCTTCGGTACCGGGTATAGTGAATATGCTTTCAAAAGAATTTTTGTTGTTAGTGATTTTTTCGGCTACAATCGCGTTTCCGCTGGCATGGTACGGCATGTATAAATGGCTTCAGGGTTTTGCATACCGTATCAATATAAGCTGGTGGGAGTTTGCTGTTGCCGGTATACTCGCGCTCATAATTGCATTTACAACAGTTAGTTTTCAGGCTATTAAAGCAGCCCTTACTAATCCGGTTAAAAGTTTACGAAGCGAATAATCTGTGGTAAAGGGCCAAAGGTAAAGGGCGAAAGTTTTTAGAGTTTAGTAGTAATCATATAAAATATCTCCATTATGTTAAAAAGTTATGTAGTTATTGCTTTCAGAAATATCCGCCGTAATTTGAGTTACTCTTTTCTGAATATTTTTGGTCTTACTTTAGGTATTGCCGCCTGCCTGGTTATTTTTTTAATAGTAAGAAATGAATTGGGTTATGATAGTTTTAATAGTAAAGCTAATCGGACATATAGGGTTACCCTCCATGCACTAGATTATAATGCCAATGTATCGCTGGCCATTATACCCGCCATGCGTGTTGATTTTCCTGAGCTGGAGGCAACTACACAAGTTTTTTACCGGCATGATGCACTGGTTAAAGTAGGTGATAATCGCTATACCGAAAAAAACTACGCTTTTGCTGATGAGCAGCTCCACAAAGTTTTTGATTACCAATGGCTTGCCGGTGATGCCAACACCGCCCTGCAGCAACCCAATAGCATCGTGCTTACGGAAACAACCGCTAAAAAATACTTTGGTAAAAGTAATGCCATGGGGCAGGTTGTTAATCTGGATAATAGATTAAGTCTCAAAGTTACCGGCATTATAAAGGATTTGCCTGGTAATACGAGCATGCCTTTAGATTTTATGGTAGCATTGGCAAGCATTCAGAAAAACCTGGAGGGGGGCATGCATGCATTTTGGGCCATCGCGGGTGCAAGTTATGCCTATATTGTTATTCCGCCCAATTACTCTATTCATCAGCTTGAAAAAAAGATGCCTGGTTTTATTAAAAAAAACTGGGGTAATGATATAGCCAAGAGCGCTATTTTACCTTTACAGCCATTAAAAGATATCCATTTTGACCAGCGCTATATCAATAATATTATTACCCCTATATCAAAGGATACTTATTGGGCATTAATAGGTGTAGCGTTACTTATCATCATTACGGCCTGTATCAACTTCATAAACCTTGCGACAGCTCAGGCTATAAGACGTGCAAAAGAAGTAGGTGTACGTAAAGTATTGGGAGCTTCACGCTCACAGCTGATCAGGCAGTTTATGGGCGAAACCACCGTGTTGGTTATTGTGTCGGTAATATTAGGGGTAGCCCTTTGTGCTATATTCCTGGCACAGGCCGATAAATGGATGTCAATTAATATTGATAGCAATCAACTGCTTCAACCCATTGTAATAAGTTGGATAGCTGCTATAACCCTGTTGGTTATTTTATTGGCTGGTTTATATCCATCCTTTATTCAATCAGCGTTTCAGCCGGTTGATTCACTTAAAAATAAAGCAGGTGTATCATCCCGTGGTTTAACCCTGCGTAAGGGATTGGTCATAGCCCAGTTCGCTATTTCACAAATATTAATTATTGGTACCCTGATCGTAGCTCACCAGATGGACTTTTTTCGGAACCAGGATCTTGGGTTTAATAAAGAAGCTGTGATTTCTGTGGGGATACCTGATCAGGCTAAACGCGAGGTTTTTAAACAACAGTTGGAAAACAATCCGGGTGTAAAAGACCTTAGCTTTTCATCAGGTGTGCCAAGCTATAATAATAACTTTACCAGTTTTTCTTCGCCTGCGCTGGGGCTTACAAAGGATGATGTAACAGAGATGAAACTTGTTGATGAAAAATACATTGATATGTTTCAGCTGAAAATGCTGGCCGGTCAAAAGATCTGGAAAAAGAATGCAACAGACACCCTGCACAGTATTGTGATCAATGAAACCATGATGCAAAAACTAGGTATACAAGATCCCGAAAAGGTAATTAACAAATAGGTAACGTTAAACGGGAATCAGCTATCAACCATAGTTGGTGTAGTGCAGGATTTTCAAAGCGAATCGAAACATAAGAAACGGAGAGCCTGTGTTTTAGAATATAATGCTGATGCGTTTTTTGTAGCGGGTATCCGTATTCAGCCTGCTGCTATGAGCAAAACCATTGGCACTATTGATAAGCAATGGTCAAAACTGTTTCCTGATAACCTGTTTCAGTACGAATTTATGGACGAGCATATTGCCGCACTATACAAACAGGAACAAAAGGTGTATATCGCTTTCCAGTTGTTTTCCTATATCGCCATATTTATTGGATGCCTCGGTTTATACGGTTTAATAGCCTTTGCAGCATCACAACGAACCAAAGAGGTGGGTATACGCAAGGTGTTAGGGGCATCTTTATACAGTATAGTAAACCTGTTTACCCGAGAGTTTATCTTTTTAATTGGGATAGCTTTCCTGATAGCAGCTCCGCTTGGTTATTATGTGATGCATAACTGGCTGCAAAATTTTGCTTATCACATTAACATAGGGCCGGGGATATTTATCATAGCTATAGGGACATCGATACTGATAGCTGGTATCACGATAGCATACCAGGCTATTAAAGCCGCGATGGTGAACCCGGTTAAAAGTTTACGTAGTGAATAATAAAAGCTGAAAGCTTAAGGAATAAAGCCAGTTTAGAGTTTAGTATTTAGATTTTAGGATTTAAACATTATGATTAAGAATTATTTAAAAATTGCCTGGCGGGGCTTGGTCAAAAATAAATTATACTCTGCTATTAATATAGGCGGCCTTGGTGTTGGTATGGCGGTAAGCTTTATGTTGCTGTTATATGTGTATAATGAATTTACGTTTGATGGTTTCCATCAAAATAAAGATAGAATATATAAGGTTTTAAGAAATCAACCCTCCAATAGTGAAATAAATACCGGGGATGCCACATCAGTACCGATAGCTGGCGCATTGCTAAAGGACTATCCTGAAATTGAAAAAGCAGCACGTACCAATTGGGGGTATGATCAACTATTTAACTATAATAACAAGCCACTTAAGTTTAATTTAATGTCGGCCGATGAGTCATATTTAGACATGTTTACGTTTGATTTTGTTAAGGGTAATAAGCGGGATGCATTTAAAGAATTGGCATCGGTTATTATGACAGAATCGACAGTTAAAGCATTATTTGGCGACAAAGATCCAATTGGTCAAACGGTTAAGCTGAATGGCACTCAACTGGTAAAAGTGAGCGCTGTTATCAAAGACCTGCCAAAAAATTCCACCTTCAGGTTTAAAGCACTTATTTCCTGGAAATTATTTGAGGTGATGAATCCCTGGATAAAAACCTCGGGCTGGGGGAATTACTCTTTTAAAACCTATGTGATGCTAAAGCCCGGTGCAAACGTTGGCAAGCTTGATGCTGAAATAAAAAAACTGGTAGGTCGCTACGACCCTCAAAATAAAGAGAACGAGTTGTTTCTTTATCCTTTCACCAGGTGGCACCTGCATGATGAATTTAAAAATGGCGTTAATACAGGTGGCAGTATTGAATATGTACGTTTGTTTCTTTTATTGGCCATTGGGATATTGTTGATAGCCTGTATCAACTTCATGAACCTTTCGACCGCCAGATCCGAACGACGCTCAAGGGAAGTTGGTATCCGTAAAGTTGTGGGGGCCCGGAGGATAGCTATAATCCAGCAATTTTTAGGTGAGTCAGTACTTACGGCCTTCCTGGCATTTTTGTTTGCTGCAGTGATAACAAGCCTGTCGCTTGATGGCTTTAACCGGATAATACAAAAAACACTTACTATACCTTATCATAACCCATGGGCCTGGGTAACTGCCATATCGGTAACACTGATAACCGGTTTACTGGCTGGCAGTTATCCGGCTTTGTTTTTATCGTCATTTAAACCGGTAAAAGTTTTAAAGGGCATCAATAAGGCGGGTAAAAAAACATTGCACTCCAGACAAATACTGGTGGTTGTGCAGTTTGTTTTTGCTACCTGTTTAATCCTGTCGAGTATATTGATCTATAAGCAAATTAATTATATTAAAAATCGCCCGGTTGGTTATATGCAAAATGGTTTGGTGGAGCTACCTTTTGAAGGCAGCATGGAAAAACAGTTTGATAACTTTAGGCAGGATGCTATTAATTCAGGAGCCATAGCCGATGCTGCTATCGTATCTAACAGTATTGCCAGTAACAACAGCAGTAGCTGGAACGTGATATGGCCCGGGCAACTGGCTGGTGAAGAAAAAATTCCTATTGATCAAATAGTAACCACCAACCATTTTACCTCCACTTATGGCTTAACACTTGCTGCAGGTCGTGATTTTTCTGTGGATAGACCGTCTGATACTTCGAGTCTTATGCTTAATGAGGCTGCTGTAAAAATGATGCGGTTAAAAGAGCCGATAGGACAAATAGTTAAATGGCAGGGCAGACCATGTACTGTAGTAGGCGTTGTTAAAAATTTTGTTTGGGGCTCGCCGTATGAACCTGTAAAACCGGCAATTATAGGGTTTGATAAAAGTTGGGCCAGCACTATAGGTGTGCGTTTAAATCCAAAGGCGCCGGTGTCAAAGAGTTTGGCAACTTTAGAGGCCATCTATAAAAAATATAATCCCGAATATCCTTTTGAGTACAAGTTTGTGGATGAGGGTTTTAGCGGTAAGTTTCAAACCGAAAAACTATTGGGCACATTGTCAAGCTCATTTACCGTTCTGGCTATCATTATATCATGTTTAGGCTTATTTGGCCTGGCTTCATTCTCGGCAGAGCAACGCAAAAAGGAAATAAGTATACGTAAAGTATTAGGAGCCAGCATAAGCAGCCTGTGGTTTAACCTTTCGAAAGAGTTTTTGCAATTGGTTATCATTTCGTTCCTGATCGGATCTGCCATCAGCTGGTATTATATGAACCACTGGCTTGCACATTACACTTACCGCACTGATATCAGTTTATGGGTATTTGTTATTACCATAGGATTAAGCATTATAGTATGCCTTATTACGGTAAGCTGGCAGGCTATAAAGGCAGCTATGGGTAATCCGGTTAATAGTTTAAAGAATGAGTAAAGGCCGAAAGCTTAAGGCATAAATGTAAAGTCATTTTATAATTTAGTTTTTAAAGTTTAACGTTTCAGCATATGATCAATACCAAATTAGCTTGGCGTAGTTTAAAGAAAAATAAACTTTACGCTTTTATTAATATCCTCGGCCTAACCGTTGGCATTGCAAGTTGCCTGTTGATAGGTATCTACATTAAGCATGAATTGAGTTACGACCGGTTTCATGTTAATGCCGACAGGATAGTTAGGGCAACTATGGAGTATAAACACGATGTGGTGCGGAGCGCTGCTGTTAGTGGTACCAAGCCAGGCCCGCAGTTTAAACAAACTTTTCCGGAGGTGAAAGATTTTGTCAGAACTTATAAATACCCCCGGGTAATTGGATACAATAACCAGGTATTTGAAGAGAAAAACTTTTTATATGCCGATCCTTCAATTTTTAGGGTATTTTCTTTTAATCTGATTGAAGGAGATGCAGCTACCGCTTTAAATGCACCAGATAAAATGGTGATCACCCAGAATGCTGCTAAAAAGTATTTTGGCAATCAGGAGGCTATAGGTAAAGTGCTAAAAATTGGCAAAAAGAATTTCACCGTTTCGGCAGTCGCCGAAACAGTGCCCGCAAACTCACAGATCCAGTTTGATTTTGTAGTGCCATTTAGCTTATATATAGACATGAATGGTCCTGAGCAATGGTGGACGGCTAATAACATCACTTATTTGCTGTTAAATAATAAAGAAGATGTAGCTCCATTACAAAAACGGATAGCCGACTATATGAAAACCGTTAGTCAGGATGAGTTAAAGATGGGAGCAGGGCACTATCTTACGTTTAACCTGCAACCTTTAACAAACGTTCATTTACATTCCAATGTTTCGGGTGAGGTTGAACCCACCGGTAATATCACCTATATTTATATCATGCTGGCGGTCGCCTTATTGATACTCACCATTGCCTGTGTTAATTATGTAAACCTGGCCATTGCGCAGTCATCAGGCCGGGGTGCCGAGATAGGGATCAGAAAAGTGCTTGGAGCAGCCAAAGGCGAACTGTTTACACAGTTTATTGGCGAATCGGTATTTACGGTTGGTATAGCTGCTGTTTTAGCTATTGGTGTTGCCATGCTGGTACTTCCTTTGTTTAATCAAATTTCAGGAAAACAACTGCCGGTTAATGTTTTGTTTGATCCTGTAATACTCATTAGTTTAGTTGTTTTAAGTGTGGTGATAGGTTTTGCAGCGGGGGCTTACCCGGCATTGCTTTTATCAAATGCTAAGTTGTCGAAAATATTAAAATCAGGATTTTCGTTTACATCAGGACAAAGCGTACGGAAATCGCTAATTGTTTTTCAGTTTGTGATCTCTATCTTCCTCATCATATCAACCATTATAATTCTGCAGCAACTGTCATACATCAGGAATAAAGATCTTGGGTATAACAAAAGTAATTTGCTGGTTTTACCGGTTGATGGTAAAATGCTGCCGCAATTAGGCGAACTCAAAAAAGCCATTGGCGCTGTACCCAACGTACAGCGTATTGCTGCCGCTTATGATGAACCCATTAATGTGGGGTGGAGTGATGGCATAAATACCAATGACAACAAAAATGTTTCGGTAAATGCCATTCCTGTAGATGAGGATTTTGTAAAAACCATGGAGTTAAAATTAATAGCCGGCAGTGATTATACCCATGCTGATGTATTACAAATAGATACCACTAATCAGGGTAAAAATCACCGTTATTCATTTATAATTAATGAGTCGGCAGTGAAGGCATTGGGCTGGACACCTGAACAAGCCATCGGCAAACAAATTTCAAAAGGTGCTCCCGGTATCATCAAAGGTGTTGTAAAAGATTTTAATTTCAAATCCTTCCATGATCCTATTACGCCGCTGGTATTATTTTTAGATAATGAAATGTTGTATACGCTCTTCGTAAAAATAGATGGTAATAATGTTCCGGCCACCATTAATGAAATTGGCAAAGTATGGAAAAGCCGGGTAACACACCGTCCTTTTGAATACCGCTTTCTGGATGATGATTATGATGCCCTATACCGTACGGAACAACGCACAGCAGGGGTTTTTACAACTTTTTCGATATTGGCTATTGTATTAGCCTGTTTAGGTTTGTTTGCTATTACAGCATTTGCAGTAGTACAGCGTACCAAAGAAATTGGCATACGTAAAGTACTGGGAGCAAATGTGGCCACTATTACACTGCTGATATCTAAAGATTTTTTGAAACTGGTTGTTATAGCCACCATTATAGCATCTCCTGTAGCTTGGTACGTAGCTAATAAATGGCTGCAGGGTTTTGCTTTCCGTATTTCTATACAATGGTGGGTATTTATTATAACGGGCATTGCGTCTTTATTGGTTGCTGCGTTAACGGTAAGTACACAGGCAATAAAAGCGGCGTTGGCTAATCCGGTTGATAGTTTAAAGAATGAGTAGGAAGCTTAAAGCACAAAGCATTTAGGATTTAGATTTTAGAATTTCAAAAGCCATGTTCAAAAATCATATTAAGATAGCATTCCGCAGTTTAAGTAAAAACAAGGGATTCACTTTTATTAACATTACAGGACTGGCAGTAGGGCTGGCGGTATGCATCATGATCATGCTGTATGTATCACATGAAATGAGCTATGACCAGTTCCATAAAAACAAGGAGCGCATATTTACTTTACATGCTAAAATAAAAATGGGTAGTGGTTTCATGAATTTGGCTTATGTAAGCTACGCCACTGGCCCACTGGTTAAGCAAAATCAGCCCCAGGTTCAGGATTATATGCGTACATTGGGTTATTTTAAACCGGTAATTGTCAGCAATCCATCAACGCCACAAGTAAAGTTTTCGGAAAGAAATCTGCTTTTCGCCGATCCTGGTTTTTTTAATTTCTTTTCCTTTAAGCTATTAGCGGGCCAGGCCGTGGATGTACTGAATGCCCCATTTACTGTAGTGATTTCAAAAGATATGGCTAAAAAATATTTTGGCAATGATAATCCGGTAGGCAAAACCCTCAACATAAAAACCGATAGTGTCCATACGTATCACATTACTGGTGTTGCAGATAACAGCCCGTCAAACTCATCCATCAGTTTTAATTTTGTGGCATCTAATCAAAGCTTGATGGCCATGAAAGAGGCTGCGGATTATGCAGGCTCGCAACAAATTGGATTCGGGTCTTTTGGTCTTTACCTGCAATTGAAACACGCCGCCGATACCGCTAGTTTAAGTCGGAATATGAATTTAATGGCTAAAAAGGAAAAACTTTTTGATGATACCCAATTTTCATTTACACCAATTGCAGATACCCATCTCAATAATAACTGGGGCGACTCTTCCAATACCAAATACCTCAAAATATTTCCGCTTGTTGCCATCCTGATATTGCTGCTGGCGCTGGTTAATTATATGAGCCTTTCAACCGCGCGGGCAACTTTACGCGCTAAAGAGGTTGGCGTACGTAAGGTTGCCGGTGCAAGCCGTAAAAGTATTGCTATGCAATTTTATGTAGAGTCGGCCATATTTACGGGTATATCATTTATTATAGGCTATGTGTTGTGTTATGCGTTTAAGCCCTGGTTTTTAAATGTGCTGCAACTTAAAATGGATAATTCGTTTTTATACAGCCCGCTTGTTATAACGCTTTTGTTTGTGCTATTGGTAGTAACCATACTAATAGCCGGTAGTTATCCCTCATTGGTGTTATCAGCATTTAAACCGGTTGTAACATTAAAAGGAAAAACAAGCAAACAGGCAGGCGGTACCGCCGTGCGCAAGGTGTTCACTACCATGCAATTTGCTATATCGGTTGGTCTCATCATCTGCGGTATCATCATTGACCGGCAGCTTTACTTTTTCAGGCATGCTGATACAGGCATAAACCGCGATAATGTTGTGATGATACCCGTTAGCAATAGCGTTGCTAAAAATTATCATGCATTAAAAAAGGATATCGCTGATCTGGCAGGAATTAGCGGCGTTGCTACATCCCACCATGCTATGTTTGATGGGTTTGATATGTTTACTGTTGATGGCAAAATCAAAGGTGAAAGTGTAGGAATAGTTCAATTTGCGGTTGATGATCAATTTGTTTCCTTACTTGGTTTAAAATGGAAATATCCACCTGCGCCTAATACCCAGATGGCCAGCCTTAAAAAGATAGTGATCAATGAGGTAGCCATAGATAAATTAGGTTTACCGGCTAATCCCATTGGCAGTTTTATAAATGAAGGTAATAACAAAATTGAAGTTGTTGGTGTAATTAAAAACTTCAATTTTAATTCCATGGCTGATGAATTAAGGCCTGTTGGTATTTTTACGGTTCCGGATACTACACCTTTATGGAATAGAGCGGGATGTAATCTGTATGCTAAAATAAAACCCCATACCAATTTACCATCGCTGCTAAAAGCTATGCAGGGTATCTATAAAAAATATGATCAAGATATGCCCTTTAATTATACTTTTATGGATGATGCCTTTAACCAGCAATATAAGGCCGAGGACAGGCTGGCATCCATATTCAGCATATTTACTTATTTAACTATTATACTGGCCACTATGGGCTTGTTTGGCTTGGCCGCGTTTACTATTGAGCAGCGTACCAAAGAAATAGGTATTCGTAAAATATTGGGGGCCAGTCTTTCGTCAATTTCTACTTTATTGTCTAAAGATTTTTTAAAATTGGTATTGCTGTCGGTTATTATAGCCTCGCCGGTAGCCTGGTGGGCCATGCACAATTGGCTGCAAAACTTTGCTTACCGCATAACCATACCCTGGTGGGTGTTTACCATAGCCGGAGTTATAACCCTGGGCACCGCTATTGTAACCATTAGTTACCATGCTGTTAAGGCCGCTTTGGCCAATCCGGTGGATAGTTTACGTAACGAGTAGGGGTAAATTAGTTTGGTGTTGTATTGTTGATGAGTTTGAATGAAATATTGAGGGATTAAAATTTAATTTTTAGATTTTTTAAGCCTTCATGCAACTAAAGCTTACATCATGTGGTCTTGTATATATAAACCAAACAATTATATCATGAAAAATTATTTACTGTTGTTATTTGTTGCCTGCCAGAGCTATGCCGTTTTAGCGCAAGACAATCAAGAACCATATATGACAAAATCATTGGCCGGTTCGGGAATAAAAGAAGTATTTGTTAACACATCGGGAGGCAGCATTTCCGTTAGTGGTGCAAGTGGCGAAGCGCCGCGGGTTGAAGTTTACGTAAGGGGCAATAACGGTAACGGCGAGCTATCAAAAGACGAAATAAAAAAACGTTTAGAAAACTATGAATTAAATGTAGCTGTAAATGGCAGTGAAGTACATGCTACAGCAAAAAGCAGAAGATCTTTTAACTGGAATAATAATAACTCATTGAGCATATCATTCAAGGTATATGTACCTAAACAGGTGGCTACCCATTTAAATACCAGTGGGGGCAGTATCAAGCTGGATAACTTATCAGGTAAGCAGGATTTTGAAACCAGTGGAGGCAGTTTGAATATTGACCAGGTTGCCGGTGCCATACATGGCAGAACATCGGGTGGTAGTATACGTGTAAGCAACTCAGGCCAGAATATTGATCTGGAAACAAGCGGTGGTAGTATTAATGCTGCTAATTGCCAGGGTAATATTAAATTGGAAACATCAGGTGGTTCATTACATCTGGAAGCTTTAAAGGGGACTATCAATGCTACCACAAGCGGCGGCAGTGTACAAGCCAACAATATTAGTGGCGAATTGATAACAGGTACCAGTGGCGGTAGCGTCAACCTTTCGCAATTGTCATGCGCCTTAAAAGCCTATACCAGTGCCGGTGGCTTCCATGCACAGTTTAACACCGTAGGTAAATACGTTAACGTAGATGTAAGTTCAGGCAGTGTTGAGTTACAATTGCCATCAAAACAAGGTGTTAATTTGGATATACGGGGCGACAGGATAAACTCCAACCTTGCCGATAATTTTAACGGTACTAAGGAAAAAGAAAGAATACAAGGTAAGCTTAACGGAGGCGGCTCTTTAGTTGAGGTTAATGGTAATGGCAGGGTTAATATTAATGTGAATTAACTATTAATTAGCTATATATAAAGGCCTGTCATTAATTTGACAGGCCTTTTCACTTTAAAAGAACTGACTCGTCCGCCAAAAACTATACACGAAAAAGAAGTGTATGAAAACAGAAACAGATCAAAACGAGCCCATCCTGCGCCTTTACGACCGAGGTCACTTTCAATTAGACTTACGAGCAGAGATCATAA
>JAUCSE010000063.1 GCA_030445275.1 Mucilaginibacter sp. | reverse complement strand
ACTCAATCCCCGTGGTTACCGGCATACGTTGATCAGTAATAATGACACCTATTTCGGTAACATCCAAAATCTTACGCCCTTCGGCAGCTGAGCATGCCGTATATATATTAAAATCGCGTCTGAAAGCGGCCCTAAAACTATTTAGATTATTTATCTCATCATCAACGTATAATACTCCTACAGACATGGTAATTTACTTAAGTATAATTGACAATAAATATAATCGGAATATTTATACAAAAAATAATTTAATACACATTTTTATTACAATTATTGTGTTTTATAAACCGGACTATTTATCATGAAAAAAACACTATTAACTGTGTATTTATTGTTGCTAAGCGCTATTGCCTTTGCCTATAAAATGGATACACTTGTTATTAATGCAGGGCAGTCCAGCCTGTTAACCAACAGATATTTCTATGAGTTGGAAGACCCTAATGGCATCTTAACTATAAACCAGGTTTTAAATAGTAGTAAATTCCATCCTATCAAGCGACGTATACCTATATTAAAATACAACAAATCAACAACCTGGCTAAAATTCAATTTAAAAAACAATAGTAAGCAACCGATCATAATCATTAGCTCAGGACAAACCATTGTTGATGAATTTGATCTGTATTATGTGGATAGCTCTGGTGTGGTTTTACACCACTTAATTCCTGATTATGTTCAAAATGATGTGGTTACCCAAAATGCGACATTTGTAAACTGCCCTATTTTGCCCGGTAGTACTAATACTTTGTATTTACGTGTTAAAAGTAATGCGGGAACGGTGATACCTGTTCAGGTTTATAGTGCGTTGGCATTTTTCCAAAGCAGGCGCATTGAAAGTATTACCCTGGGTGTTATTGTAGGCGTATTTATTGTTATGTCGTTATATAACCTGTTGCTCTTTTTTATTGTTGGTGATCGGAGTTACTTGTACTACATAGGTTATATTATTTTCCTGGGTTTATCGCAAATACTCAAACGGGGTATCGGCACCCACCTGTTCACCAACGATACCGTCATTTTAAACAACTATATAATACCTATTGTAAGAATATTATTAGTCTGCTTCGTTTTACTTTTTATAAGTGAGTTTTTACAGCTTAAACACACCCAAAAACGCTGGTATAAATATTACCAATTTCAATATGCGATATATGCCATATTACTGATAGCCGTTTTATGCGGAACGGTTGGTATGGCTTATAATTTAATTACCATATGTATATCTGTAACCACACTTATCCTGCTTGTTATGGTAATTTATGTATACTTCAGCGGCTACAAACCTATTAAATTTTTTATGTTTGGGTGGGTCATTTTTTTAACCGGGGTATTGATATCAGTTGCCCGTAATAAAGGCTTTGTTCCTTATAATAATTTTACGGCCGATATTGTAATTTATAGCTCGGTTTTAGAGCTGATATTGTTTTCGGCAGCACTAGCAGACAAGATTAACTATTACAGGCAACAAAATAACATATCGCAAAACTTTGCTCTTACCATAGCTAAAGAAAATGAACGTTTAATAACCCAACAAAACATCTTACTGGAAAATAAGGTAAAAGAGCGCACCAATGAGTTAATTAATACCAACAAAAATTTATCATTATCTATTGATCACCTTAATGCCACGCAAAAACAATTAATAAATAATGAAAAAATGGCCTCATTGGGGCAGCTTACGGCTGGTGTGGCCCATGAAATTAATAATCCAATTAACTTTGTAAGCTCAAATATTGCTCCGTTAAGGCTCGATTTTGATGAGTTGCTCATCTTATTGAACAAATATGAAGAAGCATTAAATAGTCCCGAACAACCCATAGCTTTAAAAGCACTTAATGATTATAAATTAAAAATAGATCTTCCTTTTATTAAAGACGAAATAAGCATTTTATTAAATGGGATTGAAGACGGAGCTAACCGTACGGCCGAAATTGTAAGCAGTCTGCGCACATTTAGCAGTACTGATGAATTGATATTAAAAACTGATGACATCAATAAATCAATACTGAACAACCTGCTTATTTTAAGAAGCACCATCCCTTATTACATTGAAATTAAACCTATTTTTGATCAATTAGAACCCTTAAACTGTTACCCTGGTAAAATTAACCAGTTAATTATCAATCTGATAAACAACAGCATATACGCTATTAAAGCCAAACAACAACATAACAACGAAAGTATCATGATCATTACCAAAGATCATCCGGAACATATTACCATTGAAATTGCCGATACCGGTGCCGGCATGAACGATGAAACCAGGCAAAAAATATTCGAACCTTTTTTTACCACAAAAGGCGTTGGCGAAGGTACAGGTCTGGGGCTTTCCATTGTATTTGGTATTATTGAAAAACACCAGGGCAGTATTGAAGTAATATCCTCGCCGGGCAACGGAGCAACTTTTATTGTATCGCTCCCTAAAAATTTAATCTGATATTTTGCAGTACAGGAAAAGTTTAAAAAAACTTTTCGGGATTAGGCACCAGGTTCAAGAACGACTCAAAGTTCTCGGCATAGTGAGATTGATCTAACCTGTAATAAAAAGCTCCTTTTTTTGATGATTGCTTGTCTTTTTCAGGCAGTTTCACCAACAAACCTGTTGATAATAATTTACGGCTGAAATTGCGATCGTCAAATTTAGTTTGATAAACACCTTCATAAAGTGCCTGCAACTGTGGAATAGTAAACTTTTCGGGCAATAACTGAAACAATATAGGATGCAGTGCGGCCTTATATCGTAATTGACGCAGGGCTAATCTAACCATTTCGGTATGGTCAAATATCAACTCAGGCATTTCAGTCAATAAAAACCATTCCGGGTGATATTCCTCACTTAATTGTTTTTCATACTGATGAATATCAATAAGGGCAAAATAAGCGATTGACAATGTTCTTTCAACCGGATCACGATTGGGGTGCCCAAATACATGAAATTGCTCCATATATACATTTTTAAGCCCGGTACGCAATTCTAATATACGATTGGCAGCGTCGTCAGGCGACTCAGAAGGCTTTATAAACCCTCCCATCAGGCTCCATTTATTTTTTTCGGGTTCCAAACCACGCTGAACCAGCAACAGTTTTATATTAAAGCCGTCAAATCCAAAAATGATACAATCAGTTGCCGCTAATATGCGTGTCTCGCCAGTATACTCCTGCATAATTGGTTAAAAGTTTATTTACAAGTGTAAAAATAATTATGCAATTATTTAGTGTTGATCAAACAACTATTTTAGTCATTGAATATTTTTAAAACTTTGACTATAGATGACAAGGATGTTGATTAGCTAACCCTTTTACCCTGCAATAGCATATCCATAGCATCATTCAGCGAACCAGCACGGCTCACCTCGCCCGAATTGACAAAATATATCTCGTCGGCATTTTCGATGGTGTTCAGGCGATGTGCTATAATAACCCTTGTAGTTGTAGCAGGTA
Source organism: Mucilaginibacter sp. (assembly GCA_030445275.1). Lineage (GTDB taxonomy): Bacteria > Bacteroidota > Bacteroidia > Sphingobacteriales > Sphingobacteriaceae > Mucilaginibacter. The sequence goes on along the minus strand of JAUCSE010000063.1, from coordinate 79,768 downwards.
GCTTATTTAAAATATCACTCAGTAATTGCTCAGTTATGGTATCAATATTGGCCGTGGCCTCATCCAATACCAACAGCCGCGGATTACGCAGCACAGCCCGCATAAATGCTATTAACTGTTTTTGACCCAGACTTATACTGTCACCACCAGAAAGCACCGGGGTTTCCAGTCCGCTTTCAAAAATAGCCAGCAGGCTGCCTAAATTGGCATCCATAATAACTTTTTCCAATTGCTCGTTCGTATGATCTTTATACAGATCATTACCGTATAGAATATTTTCTTTAACTGTTCCGGTAAATAAAAATGGCTCCTGTAATATAAAACCTATTTTTTGGCTGCGTTCCTCAGCACTGTAGGTTCTAATATCCTTGCCATCCAGCAAAACCAAGCCTTTTGATGGATCATATAGCCTGGCAATTAGTGATGCCGTGGTTGTTTTGCCACCGCCTGTTGGGCCAACTAATGCATAAGTCTTGCCTTGTTCAAGCTTAAAACTAATATTATGTAGTATCTCGCGGTCTTCGGTATAGCTAAAATGCACATTTCTGAACTCTAATAAAGCAGCCGACGGTTCAACGATACCATTTTCAATCAAAGGCAGATCGGTTTCGAGCGATAAGATTTGTGATATCCTGTCCCAACCAGCCATAGCTAACTGGAAGTTTGTCCACAAAGCCGCCAGTTGCCTCAACGGGTTATAAAAATAAGTTGAATATGATAAATAACTTACCAGCAAACCAATGGAAAACTTGCCTATGCTTATCAAATAAATACCAAAAGCAAGTACAATAAGTTGTGCAATACTTGCAAACAGGCCATAAACCGGCACAAAAAAGTTGTTAGCTAATCCTGCACCAATAGCGGTTCTGTAATTTTCGCGGTTGGCTATATCAAATCGCTTCCTGAAATAATCGCGACGGTTAAAAGCAATGATCACTTTAAAATTGTTCAAGCTTTCCTGTATCTCAGCGCTCATCCCTCCTACGCTTTTCAAGTTCCGGGCATTTTTCCTTTTTATCCATGGCGATAAAACCAACGTAAGCAATAAGATCAATACAGCTGGCGAAAGCGCGGCAGCCCCAATTTCAATATTAATAAGCAGTAAAAATATACCTGCACCAACCATGGTTGATATATTGCCGATGAACTGCATTAATGATTGCGAAAAAAACTGGTTTAACTTATCGGTATCATTATTCACCCTCGATATCAGATCGCCTGCCTTGTTCTGGTTAAAAAAACCTACTGGTAGTTGTTGTAATTTATTAAATATAGAGTTACGCAGGGTAAACAGCATACGCTGCCCTACCCCACCCATTAAAGTGGTTTGCTTAAAACTGGTAAACAATGTTACCAGGTACATACATAACAGGATGATAGCGTTATGAATAACCCCACTGTAATCCTTATGCTGAACATATTTATCAATAGTATGCCCAATGATCAGTGGGCCCAATAAATTGAGGGTAGAATTAGTTAATATAGTAAACAACGCGATGATCAGTATCCGTTTTTCGTGCGCTATTAATTGCAACAGCTTTTTAAGCCCGGCAAGGGTCGATGTTTTCTGCTGGTCTTTACTAAGCTTATTAAGATCGTAATTCATTTTACAAGTATTTTTTTAATGAGCAATGCCCGATTCGTAATTACTGGTACTTTGCTGCGAGTTAAATATCTGCACATAATCTGTACTTGTGTGCATCAGTTCCTCGTGTATGCCGCGGGCAACAATCTCGCCCTGCATCAATAATATAATCTGATCGTAATGCTCAACTGAGGCTATTTTCTGTGTAACCGATATCAGCGTTAATCCAGGATAGTTTTTTTGAATATTGGTTAATATCTTTTTCTCCGTATTGTTATCAACCCTGGCGGTAAAATCATCCAACAATAAAACTTTGGGATTAACAGCCAATGCCCGGGCCAGCATAATGCGTTGCTTTTGCCCGCCTGAAAGGCTTGATCCGCGTTCAGACACAATGGTGTTTAACTGATCTGGTAAACTGCTTATAAAATCCCGGAGTTCTGCCGTATCAATAGCTTTCTCCAATGACTCATCGGTAACAGTATCACTAAAAGCTATATTCTCGCGGATGCTCATATTAAAAATAATGCTGTCCTGAAAAACAAACCCCACCTGGCTATGGAACGACTCACTGTCATAATTTTCAATGCTGCGGCCATCATAAAGTATTGACCCCGAAGTTGGATTAATTAAATTGGTTAGCAAATAAAGTAGTTGCGTTTTACCTGCCGCAGTAGGCCCGATTACGGCTATTTTTGAACCAGCTGATACCGCCAGCGAAATATTTTTCAGCGCTGGTTTTTGTCCATAAGTTACCGATACATCCTTCAATTCAACATCACCGCGAAGGGTTTCTTTTAATGTGCCGGTCACCACAACATCAGGAGCATCTAAAACAGTACTGATCCTGGTAAACGATGCCGAGGCCTGGGCTATCAGGTTGCTCATAAAACCCAATATAAATATCGGGAATATCAATAATGACAGGTAGCTATTAAACGCCGCAAAGCTACCCAGGCTCATACTGCCGGCTATTACAAAGTGCCCACCCATTACCAGAATAGTTAAAGCAGCCAAATTAGCAGTAAAGGTTACAATGGGTATCAATCCGGCAAAAAAGCCCAGTATCCTTAAGCCATAATCTCTTGCCTCGGTATTAGCCCGTAAAAATTTATCATACTCTAATTGCTGCGAATTGATAACCCGTATCAGCGCAGCCCCAAGAATACTTTCGTTAATTACCTTGTTTAACTTGTCAATAACACCACGGCTTTTTATAAAAAGAGCACGCACTTTTTTTAGCACATAAAAAAACGTTCCGCCAATAATAGGGATAATGGCAATTACCGCTAATGCCAATCTCCAGTTAATGGTAAACAGCAGTATACTCGCCCCGATGATAATAAACAGAGAAGAGACAATAGATACCAGCGCCTGTGATACAAACAGTTTGATGGAATCAACATCGGCGGTAAGATTGGTTAACAGCTTTGACGGATTGGCCTGTTCGATAAAAGCATGACTTTGCCTTGATATTTTATCCGAAAGTTTTTGTCGAAGATCACGTGCTACCCGTTCAGAGGCATATGTTTGGATTATAGTTTGCAGATAGCCAAAAATAAAGATCAACACCACCGCCAGCGAGAACTTTTTAATGATAGTCATAAACACAAAGTGTTTTTGACTGTAATCATCAATACCGCTTGCAATTATTTTAGGTAACCATAGGTTGATGCCGTTGCTCAGCAAAGCAAATAATAAGAGCAGGGTAACTAACCCCATATAAGGTTTTAACAGACTAAAAACGCCAGGAGGTTTTTTATCACTTTTTTTAGTATTTTCTGTTTGCATATTTTTCTTAGATGAGCGCCTATGGCAGGCGTTTTAAATTTGTGTGATTTTATTATTGTAAAAAGATTTGGCTCAGTAAAAATACGCCATTATATATGATGACGATTGACAAAGCAAAAGATTTTATGCTATTCCGGAATATTCACCATCGCTACAATACTACCAAATAGTAACATCAAAGCAAATATATTCCTAATTAGTAATAAATAAAACTTTTTAGAAATAGTTTTTTTATTTTTATACCCAAATGGTATTAATATGAAACCTATAGTACAATTAGTAAATGAGTGGGCAAGCTTTGAAGAGGTTAGTACTGATCATAGCGTTGAAGCATTTTGCAGGCATTACCTGAAAAAGCAGAAACCGAAGCCAAAAACACCAGGGCCAGAGGGTGAACGTCTTCGAAATTCTGCTTTATTGCTCAAAGCCATGGGGCGTATCATGAGCGCCTATTCCTTGTATTTCAGATCAGCGGTTAACTATGCAGGCATGCCCCCAGCCGAAGGCTTTTATTATTTAAATGGGCTTATCAATTTAGGCGAAGTAAAAAAAAGTGACCTCATCAATTATATGTTTGCCGAAACAACAACCGGTATGGAAGCAATAAATAAACTGGTAAGGGAAAAGAAGATCAAAGAAAGGACCTCACCTGATGATAAACGTGCTAAACTTATACAGATAACGGAAAAAGGAAAAAAAACGTTGGAAGAGTATTACAAACTGTCTGGAAAAGTAGTTACCATGGTTTTTAAAGGAATTAATGATAATAGTATTATTGATTGTTATGAAACACTTAAATATTGTGAGCAACGCAACTCAAATAGAGTCGGCGAATTAAAAAATAAACCATTTGACAAAATGTATGAGTATATAATGGCTGATGAAGCCTAAAAATAAACCCTGCAAAAATCATAATCAAATAACCATGTCTGGATTAAAACATTTTGTAGTTTTAAAAAAAATACAAAAATGATCCCAAAATTCAATCCCGAAGCCAACTATATTTTAGAAGACGATCGCGTACTATTAAGACCTTTGCAAGCCGATGACTTTGAGAACTTACTCCCTTTTGCTATTAATGAACCTGATACCTGGAAATACTCATTAACAAGCGCTAAAGGGGCAGATGGTATGCAAAACTACCTTGATACAGCATTAAAAGAAAAGGCTGATGGCAAGGAATATCCATTTATTGTGTACGATAAAAAGACTAGCCAATATGCGGGCTGTACCCGGTTTTATGATATCCAGCCCCAGTTAGAAACTTTACAACTAGGTTATACCTGGTATGGTGAGCAATTCAGAGGGACAGGTTTAAATAAACACTGCAAGTTTTTACTACTGCAATTTGCTTTTGAAACACTGAACATAAAACGGGTTGAATTCAGAGCCGATGCCCGCAATGAACGCAGTATAGCAGCTATGAAAAGCCTCGGCTGTAAGGTAGATGGTATTTTAAGAAGCAATATGCCACTTCAAGACGGAGGTCGCCGTGATTCTATCGTGCTGCGTATTTTACAACCGGAGTGGCAACAGGAGGTAAAAGAGCATTTAAAGGGTAAATTGTAATAGTTCATAAGCTTATCATAACTTAAATACGTCATTGCTGTACGAAGCAATCTCTACTTAGGCAGGTCAACCATACAGATTCACTCTGTAAAGTATAGATTGCTTCGTACCTCGCAATGGCGCGTGGATAAATGAAATTTCAGAAACAAGCGTAGCAATGCCGGGGTGAGTCTACCCGTTTTCTGTATTTTTAATGTCATTAAATTAAAATACCCCCCAATTTATGCCAATACACAAACCTCTTTAGTAACAAAGGAGTTATCAAAGCATCTATATTATTAAAAAACGCGTTTGGAAACTATACTGAATATTTCTGATCTGAGTAAAACCTATCAAAGTGCCGGACGTATGCTTACGGTGCTCAACAATATCAATTTTGCGGTTACCACTGGCTCAACCAATGCCATTGTTGGGCCATCAGGCAGCGGTAAAACAACTTTGCTGGGGCTATGCGCCGGCCTCGATCGTTCCAGTTCTGGTTCTGTGGAACTAAATGGCATCAACCTCGGTAATTTAACCGAAGACCAGCGAGCCCAGGTACGTAACCAGCATGTCGGCTTTATATTCCAAAATTTTCAATTATTGCCTACTCTTACTGCGCTTGAGAATGTAATGGTTCCCTTAGAGCTGCGTAACGAAAAAAATATCAGGTCAAGAGCATTAGATTTATTAGACAAAGTTGGCCTGGCCGATCGGGGTCACCACTACCCTTCCCAGCTATCGGGCGGCGAACAACAACGGGTTTCACTGGCACGGGCTTTTTCAAATGCACCAAAAATTCTGTTTGCCGATGAGCCTACCGGCAATCTGGATGCCGAAACAAGCGAAAAGGTGGTAAAACTCATCTTCGACCTGAATAAAGAGGCAGGCACCACATTGATCCTGGTAACGCATGATTTGGAATTGGCTGCTAAAACCCAACGTATCATACGGATCAAAGGCGGTCAGTTAATAGCCGACGAAAAAACAATTAACGGATAGGCTGCTATGGAAACCGATTCTGTTAATTATAAACGAAAAACAAATATCCGCTGGCTGTTTAATATGGCCTGGCGCGATAGCCGTAAAAACCGATCCAGGCTGTTCCTGTTCATATCGGCCATTGTGTTTGGTATTGCGGCTTTGGTGGCCATCTACTCGTTCAAATACAACGTACAAAATGATGTGAACGGACAAGCCGCTACCCTCATTGGTGCCGATCTGGCTATATCAGGCACAAAACCTGTTGATGGTTCATTAAAACATTTGATCGATTCGCTGGGCGATGAGCGGTCGCAGGAACGCAGTTTTGCTTCTATGGCTTATTTCCCAAAAAGTAAAGGTACACGACTAGTACAGATCCGTGCGCTACGGGGAAATTTTCCCTATTATGGCTCCATTGAAACTACACCTGTACAAGCCGGTACGGCCTTTAAAAAAGGTAAAATGGCCGTGGTTGATAAAACCCTGATGCTGCAGTTTAACGCCCAGGTAGGTGACTCCATTAAGGTAGGTAATACGTTATTTTTAATTACAGGTATCCTAAACCGGGCACCGGGCCAAAGCGGCGCTGTGGCGGGTATTGCTCCTGTGGTTTATATCCCCATGCAATATCTGGCAGAAACTGGGTTGTTAAAAATTGGTAGCCGCGTTAGTTATAGCTTCTATTACAAATACAACAAGTCTGTAAATATGGACAGGCTTACCAAAAAGATAGACCCTATACTGGATAAAGCAGGCATGAGGTATGAAACTATTGAAAGCCGCAAAGAAAGCACAGGTCGTAATTTTGGCGATTTGAGCAAATTTTTATCGCTGGTTGGCTTTGTTGCTTTATTGCTGGGTTGTGTTGGTGTGGCAAGCGCTGTTCACATTTATGTTCGCGAAAAAATTGCCTCTATCGCCATTATGCGCTGTTTGGGTGTAAAGGCATCTGAAGCTTTTCTGATATACCTGATACAGATAGTTGGCATTGGATTGATAGGCTCTGTAACCGGAGCTGTTCTGGGTACTGCTATACAGCATTTACTACCATTGTTATTTAAGGATTTTATCCCGTTCACCATATCGGTTCAAATATCATGGATGGCCATTGGGCAGGGTATTTTGTTAGGTGTTATCATATCCATCCTGTTTGCTTTACTGCCTCTTATTTCCGTTCGTAATGTATCACCATTAAATACATTGCGCTTATCGTTTGAGGAAGTCGGTCTTTCCCGTGACCCTTTGCGCTGGCTGGTTTATGCGCTGATAGGATTATTCATTATTTGCTTTACTTTTTTACAGCTGAACAGCTGGCTGGGGAGCCTGTTTTTTACGCTGGGTATATTGATAGCCTTTTTGATATTGGCTGTTGTAGCCTGGCTATTAACAAGGATCATGAAACTGCTTATTAATGGTTCCTGGAGCTATTTATGGCGACAGGGTTTTGCCAATTTATATCGCCCCAATAACCAAACGCTTATTCTGATGGTTTCTATCGGTTTAAGTACCATGTTTATATGCATCCTGTTTTTTATCCAGAGCATCCTGATTGGGCAGGTAAGTTTATCAACCAGCGGCAATCAATCAAACATGATATTGTTTGATATACAAAACAGTCAGAAAGATGCCGTTGCCAGTTTAACCCGCAAACAGGGATTGCCAGTATTACAACAGGTACCTATTGTAACCCTCAGAATAGAGCAGATCAGGGGAAAAACAGCTGCCGATCTGCAAAAGGACAGCACCATAAAAATTCAACATGGGGTATTTGCCTATGAGTACCGGGTAACTTTCCGCGATTCGCTTTCTGAATCGGAAAAAATAACAGATGGTACCTGGGTAGGCAAAGCCGAGAGCGGCAAAGATGTGCCCGTATCTGTAGAAGAAAACCTAGCCAAACGGGCAAACCTAAAAGTTGGCGATAAAATAGTTTTTAATGTACAGGGAGTACAAATGCCGGCATATGTAAGCAGTATCCGCAAGGTAAACTGGGGTAAGGTGCAAACCAATTTCCAGGTGGTTTTCCCTACCGGAGTATTGGAGGATGCACCGCAGTTTCAAGTATTGCTTACCCATGTGCCATCAAACAAGGTATCAGCTGCTTTTCAGCAGGCTATAGTGCGCAATTTCCCCAATGTATCCATCATTGATCTGGGTTTGGTATTAAGCGTACTGAATGAATTATTAAGCAAAATAAGTTACGTCATCCGTTTTATGAGCGCCTTTAGTATTATAACTGGTATTGTGGTATTGGTCGCTTCGGTACGTATCAGCAAATACCAGCGCATACAAGAAAGTGTTTTATTACGAACGTTGGGTGCAAGCCGCAAACAAATATTAGCTATTACCGCGCTCGAATATTTCTTTTTAGGAAGTTTATCCGCCCTTACAGGAATATTAATAGCTATTGGCGGAAGCTGGTTATTGGCTAAATATAGCTTTGAATTACCTTATACCGTGAGCCTTTTGCCTGCGATGGTATTATTTTTGACTATATCCATACTAACCGTTATCATTGGCTTGTTAAATAGCCGGGGCGTTTTAAATAAACCTCCGCTTGAAATATTGAGAACCAACGCTTAAGTGTTATGCAAAAATTAAAGTTAACATTTATACTATTTGCAACCATTGTACTTGCAGCTTGCCGCGAAAAAAATAAACCTGCAAATGATGAAGCTTCGCAAGGCACTCCGGTAGCTAAAACGGATTCATCCGCATCAAAAACTGTTTTGTTTTTTGGGGACAGCATCACTGCCGGGTATGGTTTGGACGATCCTTCAGAAGCATTTCCAGGTGTGATCAAAAACAAGATTGATTCATTGAAATTACCATACAAGGTGGTTAACGCCGGTTTAAGCGGTGAAACTACAGCTGGTGGTAATGGTCGTATTGCATGGCTTTTAAAGCAAAAGGTTGATGTATTTATATTAGAACTGGGTGCAAATGATGGCTTGCGTGGCATTCCTGTAAGCGAAACCAGTAAAAACTTGCAAAGCATCATTGATAAGGTAAGAGCCAAATATCCAAATGCAAAAATTTTGCTCTTAGGTATGCAGGTACCACCCAATATGGGGGCTGATTATTCCAATAAATTTAAAGCTGTATTCCCTACGTTGGCCACTAAAAATAACACTGCGCTGGTGCCATTTCTTTTACAGGGCGTGGGTGGTGTACCTACCTTAAACCAAGCCGACGGCATCCATCCTACAGCACAAGGTGCTAAAATTGTGGGCGAAAATGTGTGGGCCGTTTTAAAGGGATTGTTATAACCATTAGTTTGGCTTTGTATCTTCCAAACTGTCAGGTCTTGTTTCCTTGGGCCTGAATATCACTTCAAAAATCTCCTTCATTTTTTGAGTGGCAGTATCAGTAAATAAACCAGACAATGCTGATACGGTCATGATGCCATAAATATTCAACGTATTACCAGGATCATTTGAGTTTAAAAAACCGGCCCTGAATGCAAAATAAACTACCAATGCCAGCGCCGACGCGGTAAATGGTTTAACAAAATACCACAATATCCAGCTGCGTTTAAACTGATTGGCACCAATAAACGTGGTAAAAGAGCTTGCTATATGTATCATGTTGCCTAAAAAGCCCGCGGTGGCTACCAGCAATAGCATAAGGGTGTTAAATTGTATGGTATGTTCTATACCAACCTGGGTAATACATTCCTGTAAAGTACCAGTATGAGCAGTCTTGCTCACTTCTGGCTGGACATTTGATAGTGTATCCTTTTTAGCTGCTGTATCAGCAATTACCGCTGCAGTTTTAACATTCGTTGCCTTACCCGGAACAAGTATTGTCCCCCCGGTGGTTATCCCCCCCTTAGGGCTTATGCAAGCGCTATCCAATAAAGTTATATTAAACAACCGGCACTCATACCTGGCCATTTTACCACTCGAGGGCAATCTATCAGGCCAAAAGGCAATGATTAACGTGATGGCCGATAAAGTAAAAAAGCAAAGCAAAAAACCTCCTATTATCTTTCCGGTGTTGGAGATCTGGTTTCGATAGTGAGGCGTTTCTTCCATAAAAAATGCGCTTAGTGGTCAGGTAAAAAGTTGTTTGGCAAAGATATTTAAATACGGCAAATCAACTATATACATGAACAGAATTATCTCAGGCATATCAAAACAATATCCGTAGCTACACGTAATTCAAATATACCATAGACCCATCTATCACTTCTGTACTCACAAATTTGGAAATTTAATTTTTTATTCATTACTTTGAAATACAAAGTACTTTTAATGATAAAATCATACAGATACTTCACCCCGGCGTTATTGCTCCTCCTCACCGAGCTGATCATAGGTACGTATGTGCATGATAGCTTTCTTAGACCCTATGGTGGCGACTTTCTGATTGTGATATTACTTTATTGCTTTGTTAAAAGTTTTTTTTACACGCCGCCAATTAAAACAGCAGCCTGCGTACTACTATTTGCCTATATAATTGAGGCTTTGCAATATTATCATTTAACACAGCTGCTGGGATTACAGCATTCCAGAGCAGCTGCTATGCTACTCGGTAATTCATTTTCATGGATGGATATACTGTGTTACACCTTAGGCATTGCATTGGTAATGATTATTGAAAAACAGAGGATTATGCACATTGCTCATTCTTCAAAAATTACCGCCAATAACCCTAAGTAAAATGGAATATTTTGTTGATCAGGATTCAATTGTACGTAAAATATGGGGTAAGGCCGATACCATCCTGTTTATTTTTGCGGGCGCTGCGGCTGAATTTGCCTTAAATAAGGCGGTAGACTGGCTGTACTTTACCGGCCGGCTGCCGGCCGATCCGCTGGGCAGGTTATTCTCTACCGTGACTTACTCGCGCCAGATCATTTTTTCGGAGCAGAACGCGGCTTTGCAAGCTATTGATAAAATTACAGCCATTCACCGTGGAGTTGAAGCAAGCCGTGGTGCACAAATACCGGACTGGGCTTATCGCGATGTACTGTTTCTGCTCATTGATCTCTCTATCAGCTCCTATGAACTACTGGAACGCCCGCTTACTACTGCCGAAAAAGCCGAAATTTTTAGGGTATTTAAACGAGTGGGCAAGCGCATGCAACTAACCGGTTTACCTGATGGTTACGCCGCATACCTAATCATGCGGCATGAACATCTGCAACAAAACCTGGTAAGCGGCAAACTTACTATTGATCTGTATAACCAATACCGCAAACACCTGGGGCCAATACGTTACCAGGTATTAAAACAGGCGCAATTACTCGTGGTATCCCCCGAAGTAAAAAAACATCTGCACCTGGATAAAGTTGCCTGGTTGAAGCTAGTTTTAGGGGGTTACAAACTATTCAAGCTTATAAAGCTGGAAGGTTTTTTACGCGATGCTCTATTACCTGCAGCTTATAAAGCTCAAATAAAAGATCTTGATCGTTCATACATTCAATCCTGAAACATTGAAAACCGGTATTCATCACTTTTATACGTTTGCTTTGCAACAGGCTTTATCATGCGTTTTTCCCGTATTGGTGTTTACTACGCTGGCTGTTTCGCATCTGTTTAAGGATGTTATTCCCCGGTATGATTTTATGCTGATAGCTTGCGTGCTGATACAAGTGGCTCTGTATTACACCAAAATTGAAACAAAGGACGAAGTATTGGTGATCTGTATTTTTCATCTTTTGGGATTGATGATGGAGCTTTTCAAAGTACATTATGGTTCCTGGGCTTACCCTGAATTTGCCTATACCAAACTTTTCGGGGTACCATTATACAGCGGTTTCATGTATGCCAGCGTAGCCAGTTATATGTGCCAGGCCTGGCGAAGGCTTAACCTGCAAATACTATACTGGCCACATCATTATACCGCCCGTATTATTGGCGCTCTAATTTATTTTAACTTTTTCAGCAATCACTTTATATATGATGTGCGGTATTTGATTGGTTTGTTGATCCTATATTTTTTCAGACGATCAGTTGTGATATTTTATTTAGATAATAAAGCTTACCGTATACCTACCATATTATCGTTCCTGCTGATTGGCTTTTTTATATGGCTAGCGGAAAATGTCGCCACCTTATTGGGTGCATGGAAGTACGCCTACCAGCATAACGGCTGGGCCATGGTAAACTATCAAAAAATAAGCTCCTGGGGCTTTTTAGTGATTGTAAGCTTTATTATAGTGGCTGAACTGAAGATGTTAAAGCTCAATAGTGTTAAGCAAATAACCAAAAAAAAATTAACTACGGCCGAACTAACCCACACTTATATGTAAGTTTGTACATCAGGATTTACCCTGTCCATAAAAGTTTCTGGCTGAATGATTACAAAATGAATCAGGCTGTATTCGTCCTTTACCCGGTTACGGATGCGGGATATGGCTTCGTTTATACGGGCAGTATCCAGATTTGGCTTAAAAGCTACGATTAGCATCAATACTATCTCGCTTGGCGATTGATAGGTTGACAGGATATGCATCAATTTGAGCACATCGGTATCCTGTCCAACAATTTCAGTGATCCTGGCTTTGGTATCTTTGCCTATCCCCTCGCCCATTAACAAGCTTCGGCTTTCACGAGCAAGTATTAGTGAAACGCCAATCAGCAATAGTCCTACCAACAGGGAAGCCACCCCATCAAGATAATCTAAATGAAACTTATGGCCCAAGAACAAACAGGTAGCTACAATAAATAAACCAATCACCGCGGCACCATCTTCAAATAAAACCAGGAAGGTAGATGGGTCTTTACTCCTGGTAATGGCTTGCCACCAGGTTTGATTGCCGCGCAACTTGTTAAACTCTTTTGCTGCAATAATAAGGGATGAACCTTCAAATATGACTGAAGTGCAAAGCACCACGTAACTCCAGGTTGGATTACCGGGTACATCGGGATGTATAATGTGCACAATACCCTGATAAATGGAAACCCCACCACCAAGCCCAAAAATGAGTATGGAAACAATAAATGAATAAAAGTATAACTCCTTACCATAACCAAAAGGGTGCAGCGCGTCGGGCTTCTTTTTACTTTGGTGCACACCAAGTAGCAATAGTAACTGGTTAGCTGTATCAACTACAGAATGCACACCCTCGGCAATCATAGCGGCACTGTTGCTTACAATGCCTGCAATAAACTTAGTTATGGCTATAAGCAGGTTTGCAGCCAGGGCGCTATAAATAGATTTATTTGATGATGCCATACTGTAAATCTAAATGATTATAACGCTTATTTGTTTGGATAAAAAGATGACGGATCTTTGGATAAAGGATGGCGGCTGTCAGGCAAACAAACGAACCTTACTTACCGGAGAATACAGTCATAATCAATACCATACCTGCCATGCATAGTGAATTGATCGAAACAATTTCGACACTCCCGTGTTATCTTTATAGTTAATTTTTAAAACACTTAAAGAAAAAAGCCATGAAAAATTCAAGAATAATAGCCACAGCTATTGCGCTGACATTTGCCGGCTCAATTGTTTTTGCGGGTAATCATAAAGCCGATGATCAGCAAAAAGTCAATGGGTTAAATATTAAGAAAACGATAATGGTTACTGACACAATTCCTGGTAAAAAAAAGAAAAAAGAAAAGACTCCTAAAACTCCGGACACAACCTCAACACCTAATAGGGTACCTATGCCCCCGGACCCAACTCCTAATCCAAAGCCTACACCAACTAATCCAACACCTACACCGGCTCCAACTCCAACACCTATGCCTACGCCTAATCCAACACCATCACCAAGCCCAAACCCTAGTCCAACACCTACGCGTCCCGGTAAATAAACCGGTTTTAGGTTTATTATATAAGCAAAATCCCCGCTGTATAAATTGCAGCGGGGATTTATATATACTAATAAATAAGGTATTAACGCTTATCTTATCAGTTAAACCATAAGGCCTAACCTAAAAATTATTTATCTTGATTCAACCTAAATGCATATCAGCTGTAAAGTCAACCCATTTAGTTACTTACAAAAGTATAAGGCAGATTAGTAAAAGTACCCAATAAAACTTGTTGGGTGGTAATGGATACATAATTACCATTTTCATCATAATTTACCTGTTTGGCGGTAAAGGAGTAAGTTCCGGTTATCAGCTTTTTTACTGTATCAATTGAACTAAATGTGATTGAACCAGAACCCGCCTCAACAACGCCAACCTGTACATAATCGTACACACCGGCTGGTGTTAATTGTAATGTATAATAGTTAAATGATGTGTTAGCAGTAGCGTCAACCTTGTAGGTGGCCAATGTAAAATCATTAGTATTGGTGCTGTTTGGTAGTTTTACGTTGATAATTACCCTCTGCTGAGTTCCTGTACCAACAACATTAAAAGTTTTAGTTTTTGCAGCATCATTATAAGTAATTGTAGCATTTACAGTATCAGGTATCCATGTGGTACCATTAATGTTTGCAGACAGTATTTGATCGGAAGTTGTAGTAGCAGAAGTAGTAGCGTCCTTTTTACAGCTTTGAATACATATAGCTGCTAAAAGCAACAGCATCATTAGTTGAATTTTCTTCATATATAAATTTTATGCAAATAACGCTCTTTACGAAGTAATAATTACAACCAAAGTTACTTTTTTCACATATTTTAACATTATGTTTTTTGCAGGCACCTCAATTCGTGTATCGTAATTATTAAACAAATGATTTTATTTAAGCATATTAGGCCTTAAATTTTATAAAACATGATCAACGTAAACGAATATTTTGAGGGCGCCGTTAAATCACTGGCCTATACTACCGCACAGGGCCGCAGTACTATTGGTGTTATTGAAAAAGGCGAGTATGAATTTGGCACCTCGAGCCACGAAACAATGACGGTTATCGAAGGAACACTCGAGGCGTTATTACCCGATGGGCAAGGTTGGCAAACATTCACCAACGGGCAATCATTTGAGGTTGAGGCCAATACTTCATTTAAAGTAAAAACTAATTTACAAAGCTCATACCTTTGTAAATATAGGTAAGCATAGTGAAATGGATATAAAATAAAAAGGTTAAAACCTGTAATTATAAAACCAAAAGCTAATCTAACAGTTATTTATTGAAGATACTTTAAACATCAATACTTAAAAACCTATGGACACTTCACTTATTACAACTAGTACCTCTTTAGAGGGTTATCGCGTGGTTAAACATTTGGGCGTTGTACGTGGTATTACCGTGCGCAGCCGCAGTGCACTTGGCAATATTGCCGGTGGCTTTCAGTCGCTTTTTGGCGGCAGGCTTTCCATTTATGTAGAACTTTGCGAAAAAGCCCGTGAAGAAGCTTACCAACTTTTAATACAACATGCACAGGCATTAGGGGCCAATGCAGTTATTAATATGCGTTATGATGCCAATGAAGTAATGCAGGGTATCACCGAAGTATTGGCCTACGGCACCGCTGTTGTGGTCGAAAAGGTTTAACTCTCGCTATAAAGCTATAAACAAACAGGGAGCAGTATATATACTGCTCCCTGTTTTATTTTTCAAGATATAGGAAATGCCTGATCTAAGGGTATAAAAATTTTTCATTAGTTGAAATATGATAATGGGATTGTCTTCCACATACCGTTTGCAAGATGGCCTATTAAAAGTTCATAAACCAGGTAAACCGGCCAAAATAAATAATGAATAAGCAACAGTATGAAGGAGTGATTATAATACCAGCTGATCATCAATGTATACAAACCTAACACTAGGTACAAAATACTGGTTTCTCTTTTTTTCATATTAATATCAGTGGTTTATTTATCAGAGTTAATGCAATTTTTCATACTATAAATGATGTCGTAATCGGCTTTTGAATTGGTTTGCTGTCTGCCGGTTTTAGCATCATAAAGATAAGGCTTTTGTGCAAGTCCATTCCCCCGCAACTGAAACTCCACGGTCATAGTATCTTTAGCGCCCTCCTGCATAAAGGCCCATACGGCTTTGATGGCATTTCCATTAAGTGTACCGGAAATGGTTCCTTTACGTATATCCTTTTCTTTGGGCAGCCAGCTCATTTTTCCAGTTACCTTATCGCCGTTAATCAACATGTTGACCGAGGTGGTATCCTGCCCTTGTGTGCCATCGGCATGATAAAAGCAATACTGCATATTTACTGTGGGTGCATCAGTAGCATTGGCCAGCACAGTGTCTTTATGACTGCCTCTGGCATCTGTATTGTTTGTTCTACTGCCAGAGCATGAGGCAGCCAGCGCCCCTGCCAAGAGTAAGCATAGTTTTATTTTCATGGCCATTTATAAATATCGATATTTATTATGACATTTTAAATTGCAAAAGGTTCAACAGCCAATGATGATATTTATAAGCTGATTTACAATTAGTTATATAACTATCAGATAAAAAATTAGTTATACGCGTTAAAACAGGAATGCTTAACGATTAAAGGTGCAGGAATGCACACTTTAGAATATAAACAACAAGCAGTAGATTTTGTACAATTTTTTATGTAGTGTAAACATTAAGTTTGTTACACTACATAAATTGTAAAAAGAAAGTTTATACTTTCTTTTCGGGCGGCGTTGATACAATTTCGCCAAATTCATTAACGTAAGCCATCATGCTTTCCAGATCACTGCCGCCACCATTTTGCTGGCGTTCTAATTTGCGCTGCTCTTTATCTTCTTTCTTTTTCTGTCTGTTTTTTTCCAGTTGTTTTTTCATGAAGGTTGCTTGCGATTTAGCCATATTTATTAAAAGTTTAGTTAAACAATGTGCTTTCCCCAGGTTCAAACCTTATAAAACTCTAATCAACGAAACTAACGTTCGGTTTTGAATATGCATGAAGAGGATCATCAATTAATTTCCAGGCAGCAACGGTATCAGCGGGGATAAAAATGAACCCTGATCAACAAGAATTGATTAGCAGGCGGGCTATATGGGAAATAGCAATGAATTTTCCGTTTGTGATACAAATATACGATTTTTTTTGGGAAAATCGCATATTATCAATCCCATACCTACAACCAGCACATCTGCAGGTAGTATAACTCCCTACTCATCACTTTTTTTTATATTGCCTTCTCAAAACCAAATTGCCTAATGAAACGCAGAAACTTTGTACAAAGCTCGGTGCTTGCAGGTGCATCACTCCTTACAACAGGTGTTTTAAAAGCGGCTTCCGCTAACAGCCATCTTACAGATACGGATAAACCTTTCCATTTAAACTATGGCATACATGATGGTATGTTTAAAAACCATGCCGGCGACGATTTTATTGACCAGATAAAGTTTGCCTACGATAAAGGTTTTCGTGCTATTGAGGACAATGGCATGGCCAAACGACCGGTAGATCAGCAAAAAAAAATTGGTGATACATTGGCCAAGTTGGGCATGGCCATGGGTGTATTTGTACAACCTGGCCTGGGTAATGATACCAACATGCTAGCATCAGGTAAAGCCGAGTATCTCGATAAATTCATAGTGAGCTGTAAAGAAGCTGTAGAGGTAGCCAAAAGGATCAACGGTAAACTGGTAACCGTTGTACCCGGCGATTTTGTGCGCAACCTGCCCATTGGCATACAAACTGCCAATGTTATTGAAGCTATGAAAAAGGGTACCGCTATTGTTGAACCCCACGGTTTGGTTATTGTAATGGAACCCCTGAGCGATAACCCCGATCTGTTTTTACGTACCCCGGACCAAGCTTATGCCATTTGCAAAGCGGTGGGCAGCCCCTCATGCAAAATTTTGTACGATATGTACCATGTACAGCGTAACCAGGGCAATATTATCCCAACGCTTGATATGGTTTATGACGAAATAGGCTATTACCAGATAGGCGATAATCCTGGCCGCAAAGAACCCGGCACAGGCGAGGTTAACTATAAGAACATATTTAAACACATCTACAATAAAGGTTATAAAGGCATTTTGGGCATGGAACACGGTAATGCTGGTACAGGCAAAGAGGGCGAACTGGCCTTAATTAAAGCTTACCGAGAGGCTGATAGTTTTATTTAATCGCTCAAAAATGAAATTTAAACTAACCTTCTTACTATTGCTAACTGCCAATTGTTCAATGGCTCAGGATGTGCAGTTTGCCCGTAAAATGGTTGACACTTTGACCGCTCCCTACTTTTGGGGGCGTGGTTACACTAATGATGGGGTACATAAGGCAGCCGATTTTTTAGCCGGACAGTTTAAAGCTTATGGTGTAAAGCCGATGGATGGCAAGAATTATCTGCAAGAGTTCAGCTATCCGGTTAACACTTTCCCCGGTAAAATGAAAGTGATGATCAATGGACTGGAAATTAGGCCCGGTAAAGACTATATTGTTAGCCCTGACAGTAAAGGGGTAACAGGCGTAGGTAAGCTGGAACAAAAAGACAGTACTCATTTTGTTGACTCACAAAACCGTATCGTATTATCGCTGGAGGATAAACTCACCTGGTCTGTAGAAGGAAAGGCGCTTGATTACACATTGATTCAAATGGATAAAAAAGCGGTAAAGCAATTACCTGCCTCCATCAATGCTGATATAGAAAATGTAGAAGTTCCCGACTTTAAAACTGCAAATGTTTGCGGAATAGTAAAAGGCACCTCCAACCCCGATTCAGTGCTGGCTATAACTGCCCATTATGATCACCTGGGCGGAATGGGCAGTAGCACCTACTTCCCCGGCGCCAATGATAATGCCAGCGGAATTACACAATTATTAAGCCTGGCCAAGTATTATGCAGCCCATCCGCAACCTTTCACAATGGCATTTATTTGCTTTTCGGGCGAAGAAGCGGGCCTGTTGGGCTCCAAATATTTCACAGAAAACCCCTTGATCCCGCTAAAAAGCTTCCGTTTCCTGATCAATTTAGATCTTGACGGCACCGGAATTGAAGGTATTACCGTAGTAAACGCAACTATTTATCCACATGAATTTGCAGCGATGAAGCAAATTAACCAAGAGAATAATTACCTGGTAAAAGTGAACCCGCGGGGCAAAGCCGCTAATAGCGATCATTATTATTTCACAGAAAAAGGCGTGCCTGCATTTTTTATTTACACACTTGGGGGTATAAAAGCTTATCATGATGTTTTTGATATCAGCGCCACTTTGCCACTTACCGAATATGCTGACCTGTTTAAATTGATTGTAAAGTTTAATAGTAGCCTAATGCAAAAACCGACACGCATCGCCAAAAAATAATACCTTATGCTTAACTTAAATTTTAACCCTTTTCCCATTTTAACTACCGAGCGCTTAATACTACGACAGTTTACTTATGATGATGCCCCCGATCTGTTTGAAGTGCGCAGCAATGCTGATATTATGCAATATATTGCCCGTCCGCTGGCAAAAACCGTGGATGACGCGGTTGACCTGATCAAAGTCATTAACGGTTTGCTTAGCAATAATAACGGTATTACCTGGTGCATATCGCTCAAAAATGATCAACGATTTATTGGTAGTATAGGATTTTGGCGAATAGAAAAAGAAAACTATCGAGCCGAGATCGGCTACCTTTTAAATCCGGCTTACCAGGGTGCCGGCCTCATGCAGGAAGCTATCGATGCCGTTATACCCCATGGCTTCGGCTCCATGAATTTGCACACTATACAGGCAAATGTTAACCCGGGCAATGCAGCTTCCATAAAATTACTCGAAAAAAATAATTTTATGCGCGAGGGCTATTTTAAGGAGGATCATTTTTATAATGAGGCATTTGCAGATACTGCCATTTATACGTTATTAACAAAAAAGTAAATGTGTTAACAAAAAATTTACCCCAGGTATTTTGAATTAAAAAATTTTAATGCATGTTTACAGCATAATAACCAATTATAGCTAATACCGAAACAATTCGGTTTAAATGGGGTTAACATTAAAAAACAAAAGAACTTATCATGGCAACAGAAAAAGGAAGCGGTATAACCGCGTATTCAGTGAAAACAAAAACTAAAAATGTACCAATGATTGATCCGGTTATCGACATTAAATCGGGCAGGTACATTGCAACCGGTAAAGATAGCGCTGGCAATAAAATGGCTGCCATTATGGGCAAAGCAACTGCCGAAGAGCATATTAAAAACGGTAATGCTAAAAAAGGCTCAGGCTGGTAAATATTAAATAATAAATCCCCTGGCTTAAGCTTGCTGAAACCTGGGGATTTATTATGTTTCCTTCTTTCTTTTATCAATATAGTATTCCACTCACTCCATTCTAAACGCTCAGACATAGGCCTTTCTGCAGCTTACAATTCTATCAGATTCACAACTTATTGAAGTAATTTTACGCAAAAATAAATGGGTGAAAACACCTATTTATCCGTTTTATCATTTGTTTTACTTTTATACACCTTGTTAATTAAAGCAAATGAACAGATGGCAGTGCGTATACTTTGTATAAAAACCGATACCCGGTATAAAAACCCCTATATAGCGATAGACTCGCTGGAATGGGTAAATGAGCGTATCAATGTAAAAGGAATAACCGAGCGGACAAAACTTTATGACTGGATAAAGGATGCTGACGGCGAGGCTTATATTATTGACCAACATGGCAATAAATCAAGTCTTATCCCCGCAGTTTGCCCTGATGGAAACAAATACGTTAAGACAGTTTATGACGAATCGGAGCAGGATCAGCTTCTGGCCTTACCCGAAAGTGCCTAAATTGACATTAACTATTCCAGCTATTGAATGGTTTTACTGATAGATTCGAATTATAATACTTCTGATCGCCGGTTACCTCGGTTGTAACCCATTCAGGTAACTTAAACGTTTCAGTTTCGTTTTCCAACTCAATTTCGGCTACCAGCAACCCCTCGTTATCGCCTAAAAACTCATCAACTTCCCACACTTTGCCGTCAAAATCAATGCGGTACCGGATTTTTTCCAGTTCAGACACCGCAAAATTATCCAGTAGCTCCGCCCCTTCATTAACCGGGATAATATATTCGTACTCTTTACGGCTAATACCCTGTGTAGCTCCTTTAATAGTTATATAGCCATGTTCATCAGTAATGCGTACCCGTATGGTTTTAGTAGCCTCACTTAATATATAACCCTGGCGGTAATGTTTACCCTCAGGTTTAGTCAGCTGCCTCCATTGTTCCTTATCAACTAAAAACTTCCGTTCAATTTCAACGCCCATTGGTTTGTTACTTTATAGCCTACTTTAGCGTAGTTTATTGTTTTATACTGGCAAATATAGGGCACTGATCTTTTTTATTGGATTTAAAGTTTCTCCAGAACGCAACAAATTAAAAATTAAAGGGTCTTATTTAATATTCTTTTATTATAGCCTTATTTTTATAACGATCGATGCTTACCCCATGAGAAAATCTGTTACTTTAATTATCCTGCTTGCTTTTTTTATTCATTTCAAAACCGCCGGCCAGGTTAATACCCAACAGCAAAAGGTATTGCTTGATAGCCTGACGGAAGCAATTAAGCATAATACCTATCCTAATGTCAATAGCATAATAGTTTCAAAGGCGGGCAAGCAGGTTTATGAACAGTATTTTAACGGGTTTAAAAAAGCCCCCCTGCATGATTCCAGATCATCATTCAAATCCATCACAAGTTTATTGATAGGGATTGCCATAGACAAAGGTTTGATAAAAGATGTAAATCAAAAAGTGTACCCCTACTTTCCCGAATACAAAACTTTCGATAACTATGACGACAGAAAAAAGAGTATGACCATTAAAGATCTGCTGGAAATGAGATCAGGACTTGACTGTGAAGAATTTAATGATACTAAGAATTGCGAAGATGATATGGTCAACAGCAACGACTGGGTAAAATTCTCCCTTAATCTTCCGATGAAAAACGACCCGGGAAAAGTTTGGGCATACACATCCTGTGATCCGATGATCATCAGTGGCATTATCAATCATGTTGCCCATGTATCCATCATGGATTTTGCAAAGAAATATCTGTTTGCACCTATGGGCATTGTAAACTATAAATGGACCGTTGACCCAAGCGGCAACGGGATGACAGCAGGTTCATTTTACATCAGGCCTGATGATATGCTGAAGATCGGGCAAATGGTTAAAGATGAAGGTGTGTATAAAGGTAAACGCATCATCTCAGCCAGGTGGATCAAAGAATCGACCATGGCAACTATACCAATACCTGATTTTTCCTTTGTTAAAAGCAGCAGGAGCACCATTGCTATTCCTCAGCCAACTTATTATGGTTATTATTGGTACAAGGAACAGCTCAAAACAAAAGGATATACTGAAGATCTTCTTTTTGCATCCGGTAATGGCGGCCAGTACATCATGATTATTAAAAAGCTGGATATGGTAATTGTATTTACACAGGGCAATTATAACGACCGGAGAGCAAAGCAGGCTTTTGATATCGTAGCCAGATATATTCTTCCACCGTATGAAGCGGTAAAAATCAACACATTTCACAATAACAACTAAACTACCTTTTTCACCGCTATTACAATTCCAGTTGCCCAGCATTGCTTGATAAGTATAAGATCAACTCGTTGTTCCAGCACCTCTACCAGTTTAATGGCTTTTTCGTGGTGTCCTTCGGGCCAGTTGGGTTGTGGCAGCATATCATCAATAATGTATAAACCACCAGGGTTAAGCATGGCTATGGCTTCGTCAAGCAGTAAATATTTACCATGCCAGGTATCGGCAAAAATATAATCGAACTGGAGATGTTTACTTTGTTCAAACCAATCGGCGCCATCAATACAAATCAATTCCAGCCGTTTATCAGCCCCTAAAAATTGTTGAGCAATAGCCAGGAAACCGGCATTGTTATCTATCGAGATCAAGGTTGAGGCAGCATCCATCCCATCCAGTACCCAGGAAGTCGATAGGCCGGTCCCGGTACCTAATTCCAAAAATTTTCCAGCGGGTTTTGTAGCAGCCAGTGTTTTAAGTAATGAACAGGTTAAAGCATCTGATGCCATGGTAAATCCTGATTTATTGGTTGCTTTTTCAATATTACTATAAGCTTTCGGATATGCTTGATTTATTTCCTGGTTCATTGGTAATTAAACTTTTATTCACAAGTATAATGAGTAAAAACATAAATAAAGACATATTTTATACTAAATACCGAATTGGTTTTGATATTATATTAAAAGAAAGTCTCAACATTTGTGGCATAAAACCGGTTATCAAAGTTTACCAGGAACAGCTCGGTGGTGGCGCGGGTTACAGCGGTATAAAACCAGCGTAAAAAATCGATGTTAATCATTTCTTCGGTAACATAGCCCTGGTCTACAAATACGGCATCCCATTGGCCGCCCTGGGCTTTGTGGCAGGTAATAGCATAGGCAAATTTGATTTGCAGGGCGTTATAATATGGGTTCAGTTTTAATTCATTATGCATGGCCCGTTTGTTGGTCATGTGCGCATAATCTTTCATTACTTCCTCATAAAACCGTTTCTGATCCGCCTGAGATAAGGCAGGTGAATCGGCATATAGCGTATCCAGCAGTATTTTGCAATCCAATACCGGGTCTTCGGAGTAATCAATAAACTCCAGTTGCACATCGGCAAAACGGAAACCATACATATCCTCAATTCTGCGTACTTTTTTTATGCGTGCGATATCACCATTGGCAATAAAACCGGTACTATTTTCGTCCTGATCCTGCAGCCAGAAATAATTATTTTTAACCACCATGATCTGATCGCCACCGGTAAGTTCTTCCTCTCGGTACAATATTCGGTTCCTGATCTGCCCGTTGTACAGGTTAGCGTTCTTGTTAGAGCGGCAAATGATCAATGTACGATCATAGCCATATTTGTTATAAGCATAGTTAAGCCCCTCTTCCAGCTTTTCGCCGGTCATCCTGAAAACATCTTTATAACCCTTGGTCACAATTTTCGGGGTGATTATTTCTTCTCTGCGGATAATATCGCGAATGTTAGTGGCATTAAACAATATACCAGAATCCTTTCCCTGGCGCAGTACATCGGTAAGCTCATAGCTAAATACGGTTACCGCAAACTTTCCCTTCATGATCTGCTCATCCAACGCGGGACTATTTTCAGAACCTACAGGAGGCAGCTGGGCGGTATCACCTACCAATACCAGCTTACAGTTTTTCATATTGTACACATACTTTAACAGATCATATAGCAACGAGGCGCGGTTAAAGCCACCAGGCTCATCAGATATCATAGAGGCCTCGTCAACAATAAAAAGGGTATCGCTGGCCAGGTTATCGGCAATGGCAAAACCTTCGTCAATATTCAGGGCCGATTTCTTTCGGTATATGCGTTTATGTATAGTAAATGCTTTACGGCCCGAATAATTGGTGATCACTTTTGCAGCCCGCCCGGTTGGCGCCAGTAAAACAGCCTTATACTTATATGCACGTAATGCTTTCACTAGCGCACCCAGTACCGTTGTTTTGCCCGTACCGGCATAACCTTTGAGTATAAAGCACTCATCGCCATCATCGCTCAGCAAAAAGCTGTGCAAGCGGTCAAACAGTTCCAGTTGCTGGCCGGTGGGTTGATGCGGAAAGGCTTTGCGTATATGATCGGTTTCTGTCACCTTGCAAAAATGCTGATAAGTACCCTAATTAAGTAATTGAAAAAACAAAAAGATTAGTTATAAATTTGGCCATGGAATTTGATGAAAATAAGAACGAGGAAATTGAAGATAAATATACTGATGATGATTATGTGGATATTTATTCAAAAAGAGCCATATTAGGTTTTTCAACCATCTTCGGGGTTATATTTGGTGGTGTACTGCTCATGCTTAATTTAAAAGCAGCCGGTTACAAAAAAGAAATTGGGCAGGTTTTAATCTTCTGTATATTTTATCACTTCCTGTCTGCCTTCCTATTAAGTTCAACAGGCATTAAAATAAACCCGGCAACACTCAAAGCTGGCGCTGCAGGTGCACAGCTAAGTTTTGAAGAACTTAAACCGTCATTATTACTTTTTGCCATAACCTTAGTTATTAATGTAATAGGCGGTCTAGTACTTACCAAATACTTTTTCAAAAAGTACTTTCCTGATGAAGATTATTATCCAAAACCAATCTGGACACCGCTATTGGTATCAATCCTGATTGCCCTGGCCGCTTCTTATATATTAAGAATTGGCTAAATGCATTTTTAATGGCTATTCATTTGCTATCTGTTAAAAAATACTACTTTTGTTAAACTGGCATGAGCGAAATTAACTACAATAATTACCATGATGATAACTTTAGCCTTGATGCGGCTGAGCGTTATACTTTATTGATACAAATTGATAAAACATCATTTTCATACGCGGTTGCCGATCAGGATAAATTAGTTGCCTGGGCCGATAATCATGCTTTAGAAGAATTGAGTAATCCGCAGGAATTACTCGATATTTTATCTGCCAATTATAAACACGTGGTTATTGGTTTGCCGGCTACCGGATTTACATTGATGCCGCAAAGCTTATTTAACAAGGAGCATGTTGCTGATATTGCCCGTTTCCTGGATGTAAAGACCAACGAAAAGGTGTCTGCTCAATCTTTAGATAGCGAAAATGCTATTGTTTATAAAACTGATGAAGCTGTTATCAAAGCAGCCGAAGAATTTGGCTTGCATAACACCGTATTTTCGTCAAAAGGATGGGTAACTGCGGTTGCTAAAAATAATCCGGGCCAACATAGCCTGTATCTTAATATCAATGGAGATCAGGTAGAATTTATTGCTTTTAATAGCGGCAAACTCCGGTTCTACAATAAATTTGAGTTTAAGAACATCGACGAACTCACCTATTTTACCGCACTGGTAACAACTGAACTTGATTTGCAACCTGCTGAAACCAATCTTTACATAAGCGGCGATATTGATGCTGACGATAAAGGTATTAGTCGCCTGGCAGAGTTTTTTGGCAAGGTACAGATCAATGACCAACAGGTGTTAACCCTGCCCGAAGAAATAGAATCACACAGAATATTGTCACTTGCTGCTTTATCTTTATGCGTATCATCGGAGGAAGTTTAAAGGGCTTAAGGCTTAATCCACCAAAAAATCTTCCGGTACGCCCTACAACCGATCTGGCTAAGGAGGCCCTGTTTAACATTCTACAAAATCAAATTGAATTTGAGGATATTAAGGTGCTCGACCTGTTTAGCGGTACGGGTAATATATCTATGGAGTTTGCCTCAAGAGGAGCTGCCCAGGTAATATCTGTTGACCGCAGCATCCATTGTGTAAACTATCTGAAAGATGCATCGCGCCAGCACAAGCTTGACCAGATCAAAGCCTACAAGGAGGATGTTTTTAAATACCTGCAAATGGAAACCGATCAGTACGACCTGATATTTGCCGATCCACCTTATGACCTAAACAAGATACCCGAAATCCCCGGGATAGTTTTTGAACGTAACATCCTGTTACCGGGAGCGCTGTTAATTGTAGAACACCAATCGCTGCAAAACCTGAGCAAACACCCTGCTTTTGTGGAGCAGCGTAAATACGGGCATTCGTCTTTTTCTTTTTTCAGGAATACAAGTCTCATCTAAATCCTCTACAAAGGAGAGGACTTTACCTAACAAAGTTTAACATTATGTTAAACTCCCTCTCCTTTGGAGAAGGCCGGGGTGAGGCTCATAAAATAGTCAGGGCCGTGTCTTTAAATCGATCAAGCTTGTCGTCACCAGCATTAGTAATGATAGCTTCCACCTGGTTTATATCAGCAAATTTCAGGTAAGTTTCGTTTCCTATTTTACCCGCATCACATAGCACATAGGTATAAGTACTTTGGTTGATATAGGCCTGTGTAATCTCGGCTTCAAGCTCGCTGTTGGCAAATAAGCCATTTTCCGAAATACCATCAACACCTAAAAATGCTTTACCTGCCCGATACTTGCTGATATGTTCATTAGCCATTTTACCATGTACAGCCTGCCGCTCGCTATTAAGCTCTCCTCCTATTATATTTATAGATACGGCGCTGTTTTGCAATTCATAAATAACCGGCAGCGAATTGGTGATCACTTTGATCTTTTTATTTTTAATAAACTGGCATAGCCTGAAAACGGTACTGCCGCAATCCATAAAAATGATATCGCCGTCAATAATATGTTCCGCCGCCTTCCGGCAGATATCATCTTTTACGGTTGAATTTTGAGCCGATTTATTTACAAAATCATGCGGTTTGGCCAAGGGATCAACTTTCATTGCGCCACCATGCGTACGGTAAAGCAAGCCATCATTAGCCAGCTGATTCAGATCGCGCCGGGAGGTGATCTCTGAAATATTCAATTCAGCGGCCAATTTCTTTATATCAACTTCACCGGTGCTATTTAACTGATCAAGTATTTTTTGCTTTCTTCTTTGAAAGTTCATTTAAATCATGCTTATTTGTTCAAAAATAATCATAATTGATCATTTTATAGATGGATAATATAAAAATTCTACAAACAGAAATCCTTTCGGATAACTGGTACACTTTGAAAAAAATATTTTTTGAAGCTACAAAAAAAGATGGCTCTGTGCTGCAGCTTAGTCGTGAAGCTTATGACCGGGGTAATGGCGCCACTATTTTGTTATATAATACTGATAGCAAAACAGTAATCCTTACCAGGCAATTCAGGATGCCCACCTACATTAATGGTAATAAAAGCGGTTTATTGATTGAATGCTGCGCCGGTTTGTTAGATAAGAACAATGCCGAGGATTGCATCAGACGGGAAACCGAAGAGGAAACGGGTTACCAGATCACCAATGTAAAAAAAGTGTTTGAGGCCTACATGTCGCCAGGATCGGTAACCGAGATCGTATATTTCTTTGTGGCCGAATATAATAGTGGGATGAAAGTTAGTGATGGCGGTGGCCTTGACCACGAGAATGAAAACATTGAAGTACTGGAACTTCCATTCACCAAAGCTCTGCAAATGATACAAAACGGCGAAATAAAAGATGGCAAAACCATTATGCTTTTACAATATGCTCAACTTAACAACTTAATATCATGACTAACAAAACTTTAACCATTTTAATAGCCGGCCCATACCGCTCAGGTACTAATGACGATCCTGAACTGATGGCACAAAATTTAAGCAGACTGGAAGAGATGGCGCTACCCATATTCCGTGCAGGACACATCCCGGTGATTGGTGAATGGTTTGCGCTACCACTATTAAAACAAGCAGGTTCAAAACATCCGGGTGATGAAGCATACGAGGAAATTTTATATCCTGTGGCCAAACGTCTGCTTGCCAAATGTGATGCCGTTTTAAGAATTGAAGGGGCATCAAAAGGTGCCGATGAGGATGTAAGGATAGCCCAGGAACGTGGTTTACCCGTATATTACAAATTAGAGGATATTATAACAGTTTAATCCGCGCATTTATTTATGGCCTATGCGCCTAAACATTCAAAATCATTATTACTTTTGATAAAGAAACAATAGCTGCTACTATGAAAATCGCTCTTTTTCCAGGCTCGTTTGATCCGGTTACCAAGGCCCATGTTGATATTGTAAAACGATCGGTTGGTTTGTTTGATAAGGTTTATATTGGCATTGGTGCAAACAGCAGCAAACAGGGCCTCCTGAGCATTGAAACCCGCGAGCAAATGCTCAGGGCGGTTTTTCAGCATGACGATCGCATACACATTGTAGCTTATGAGGGCTTAACCGTAAACTTTTGTAAAAGTATTGGCGCTACCTATATGATCAGGGGGATACGTACTGTATCTGACTTTGAATATGAAAAAGCTATTGCTCAGATGAACCACGCCCTTGTACCCGATATTGAAAGCATTTTTATTGTGAGCAAACCAGGTTACTCGTCCATCAGCTCAACCATTGTGCGCGAAATTATGCGGCATCATGGCGATGTGGCTCAGTTTATCCCTACTGAGGCATTAGCTTTCTTGTGATCAACTTTTCTTTATGCAATACATCTAAAATTGATGGGAAGGTATTATCAATTATAGGCTCAATATGCTCGTGCTCAAACCAGCGAACATCGGTAATACCCTCTTCTTTCTGAGGTTTTAGTTTATCCTTGCCTTTGCAGTCCATATTGAACCAATGTGTTTTTTTGAGCACCACCTCGCCCCGGCTTATATAAACGTGGTAGGTTTTGCATATCTTTTCCTTCAGCTTACTCACTTTTATACCACACTCCTCCTCTACCTCGCGCACGGCGGCTTCTTTTACTTTTTCATCTTTCTCTATTTTACCCTTCGGCAGGTCCCATTTATCGTTCCGGTAAATAAATAAATATTTGCCTGCAGGGTTCTGGACTAGGCCACCGGCAGCCTCAATAAGGGTAACGCTTTTTGCAACTGATTTTAAAAACAGCTTAGCATTATTACTCTTGATATAGAATAATTTTTTGGGGTGAGCCAATATCCAGGTATAAATTATTTTCAAATCAAAGACCTCTGCATCAAGCTTTTCATAATTTTCCACGTGCGCAGGTTCAGATTCCGTTATAAGGATAACCTTTTCGTTAATATAAATTCTGTATTTTTGAACCATGTTTAATAATAATGAGATCGAGCAACAGGTAGCCGAATTCCTGTTGCAAATTAAAGCAATTAAATTACAACCTAACAATCCTTTTACATGGGCGTCGGGATGGAAATCTCCAATTTATTGTGATAACCGTGTAACACTTTCTCATCCGTCTATCCGTACCTATATTCGCCAGCAGCTAACCGTTGCTATCCAGGAAAAATTTGGCAGCGTAGGCTGCATTGCCGGCGTTGCCACCGCAGGTATACCACAAGGCGCTTTGGTTGCGCAAGAATTGGGCCTCCCTTTTATTTATGTACGTGCAAAAGCTAAAGAACACGGAACCGGTAGCCTGATTGAAGGAGATGTAACTACTACCGGAAAAAGAGTGGTAGTTATTGAAGATCTGATATCAACCGGAAAAAGTAGTTTACAGGCTGTTGAAGCCCTTCGTGCTGCCGGATATGAAGTAGCAGGCCTTGCAGCTATATTTAGCTATGGCTTTGATATTGCAGCTGATAACTTTAAACTGGCAGGCTGCCCTTATGTTACTTTATCCAATTATAACGCGTTAATTAAATATGCAGAAGAACATCAATATGTAACTGATAAGGATGTTGCCGTTTTAAAACAATGGCGCGAAAACCCGGCAGCCTGGGGACAGATAGCCTCAAGTTAATTTAGTAGCATTGAGTTTTTGTCTGAACCTTGATTAAACCGATTATAGGATTACCAGGATTTTCGATTTACTGTTCCTAACGTAAAACCTATAACGTATCACGTACAACCTTACTCAAAACTCACTACCCAAAACTCAAAACTAAAGAAATGACCACATTTACCAGTAATACAAGCATCAATAAGCCTTTACAGGAAGTTTATAGTTTTTTGGCTGATTTTAACAATCACCAAAAACTGATGCCTGATAATATACAGGAATGGGTTTCTACAACTGATGAAGCCAGCTTTAGTATACAAAATATGGCCAAGCTTTCTTTAAAGGTAGAAAGCCGCACAGTTGATCAGGAAATAATAATTGTGCCGGCCGCAAAGCCGCCGTTTGATCTGGAATTGAAATGGTCGTTATCTTTTGATAACGACCATACTGATGTCCTTTTTACTATTAATGCCGACCTGAGCATGATGATGAAAATGCTTGCCTCTGGTCCGCTGCAAAAACTAACCGACCATGAAACACAAAGCTTAACTGAAATATTAAGTTAAGCAGGCCATATTACAGGTTAATAAACCTTCCTTTTTTGTATGTTGTTGATGGCTATTACAATATTGATAATAACCAACGCGATGATTAATGCTCCCATGACTGGTGTTATTTAAAGATTTATAAAATTGTTTAGTCAAAGGCTGTTCCATTTTTACTAATTGGTTAGTTATTAGTGGAATAACAATAAGATTATTCTTTTGTTTACTAAAGTTACCTATAAAGCGGGCAATTATATACACAGGAATGTCAATTAATGGGGATATTTATGTCCTAACCTTCTCAAAATCAGCTAAAACATAATATCGGCCAGCGTGCTAAAAAAATGAAGTATTTACCGTATTTTTGCGGCAAATTACAGGTGCAGCATGATTACGGTATCCAATCTCTCTTTACGTTACGGAAAACGGACTTTATTTGAAGACGTTAATCTTAAGTTTTCTCAAGGCAATTGCTATGGCATTATTGGTGCCAATGGCGCTGGGAAATCAACATTCCTGAAGATCCTTTCGGGCGATATTGACCCTACAAGCGGATCAGTAAGTTTTACGCCCGGAGAGCGTATGGCCGTGTTGAGCCAAAACCATTATGCCTTTGATGAATTTACGGTTATTGAAACCGTAATGATGGGCTACAAGGAGATGTATGCAGTAATGAAGGAGAAAGATGCCATCTACCTGAAAGAAGATTTTACTGATGCCGATGGTGAACGTGCCGGTGAACTAGAAAACCTGTTTGCCGAAATGGATGGCTGGAATGCCGAAAGCAATGCCGCTACTCTATTGAGCAACCTGGGCATTAAAGAAGAATTTCATTATAACCTCGTAAAAGATTTAGACAACACCCAAAAAGTACGTGTATTATTAGCACAGGCCCTTTTTGGTAAACCCGATATTTTATTACTAGATGAGCCTACCAATGACCTGGATATACACACCGTAAGCTGGTTGGAAGATTTCCTGGCATCGTACGAAGCTATTGTATTGGTGGTATCGCACGACAGGCACTTCCTGGATACTGTTTGTACTCACGTGGTGGATATTGATTTTGCCAAAATGACCATTTATACCGGTAACTACACTTTCTGGTACGAATCAAGTCAACTTGCGTTGAAACAACGTGCTGATCAGAATAAAAAGACGGAAGACCGTGTTAAGGAATTACAGGAATTTATCCGACGCTTTAGCGCCAACGCATCCAAATCAAAACAAGCTACCAGTCGTAAAAAAGCGCTCGATAAGATCAATATTGACGAGATACAACCATCAAACCGTAAATATCCTGGTATTATATTCAATAATCTGGGTCGTGAGGCTGGCGACCAGATACTGCAAGTTGAAAACTTAAGCAAAACCCTTAATGGCGAGCTTTTATTTAACAACATCAATATTACCGTAAATAAAGGCGATAAGATAGCAGTACTTTCTCAAAATAGCTTAGCCACTACTGCGTTTTACAATATTTTAACCGGCCGCGATACTGATTTTAAAGGCACCTTTAAATGGGGCGTTACCATAAACCCGGCAGATATCCCTATTGATAATGCCGAATACTTTAAAGGTAAAGATGATAACCTGATTGACTGGCTGCGTGAATACTCACCCGGCGAAAAGGATGATCAATTTATCCGCGGATTTTTGGGTCGCATGCTGTTTTCAGGCGAAGAGGTTTTGAAAAAAAGCAATGTACTTTCGGGTGGCGAAAAAATGCGCTGCATGTTTAGCCGTATGATGCTGCAACAAGCCAATCTTTTAATGTTTGATGAGCCTACCAACCACCTTGACCTGGAATCTATTACAGCGCTTAATAATGGCATGAAGGACTTTAGAGGCACCATCCTGTTTACCTCGCGAGATCATGAGCTGGTTGAAACCGTGGCCAACCGCATATTTGAACTAACCCCAGGCGGTTATATCGACAAATTAATGACTTACGACGAATACATCAATAGCGATGTTGTACAAAAACAGCGCGAAGATCTGTACGCATTGGTTTAATTTGAAAAGGGTGAAGGCGATCAGAATAATCAAAAATCAGACACCAGAAATCAAAAAATATTTCGTTTATTTGCAGCCCGACAAAAAATAGTTGACTTGGTAGCTCAGTTGGTAGAGCAACTGACTCTTAATCAGTGGGTCGAGAGTTCGAGCCTCTCCCAGGTCACTTAAGCAGGCGTTCAATAAAGAACGCCTGTTCCATTTTACACCGCAACACCTTATTAACAATTTATTATATTGAATTTCGAGAGAATAAAAAAGAGTTCGAGAATTACTGAAAAGATGTTGTTATAATTCTAATTTCCAGCAAAAACGCCTCTAATTGCATTGAATAGGCCATTTTCGAGTTCGATAATGCTTCCGGGCCGTAATTGGAGGGCTAATTGGATATTCCTGGGTCATTGACCACCTCGGTCCTGAATACCCAAAATATCATTCCGAAATACTTTGATCATGCCAATATGCTTATACGCAAAATTAATTTAGTGATACATCTCACACAAATACATGAGCTTTGAAACACGAAATCAAATAGTCAAGCCTCCTGAAATATCTACTAATGGAGGCTTCCTGATTTTGAAGTAATCATTGTAATCAGCTATCCTTATTAACTTTAGAAGACTTTCTGATAAATAACTGGGTGGGTAATGTAACCGTTTCAAATTCAAAAACAGGTCGCTTGCTTTCAATAAGAGCAATTAACATTTCGGTTGCTTTTTTGCCCATTTCGTATCCTGGCTGATAAATTGAAGTCAGGGATGGGTTCAACAAATCAGACAATGGATTATTTGAAAATCCAAGCAATCCGACATCATTAGGAACATGAAATCCAAGCTCATTTAAAAACCTCAATGTGGCTGTCGTTATTCTATCGGATGCGGTAAATATAGCGTCAGGCTTAACTGGCGAATAAAGAAGTTCATTCAACGCATTTTCAATTTCAGCAATATCCCTTCCACCGTGAGGACAATATTTTATATATTGATCGTAAATGGCTATATTATTATCCAGCAATGCCTGTTGATATCCTTTTAAACGCTCACTCGTGATCGATATACTGTCAGAACTCGTGATATGTGCTATTTTACGAAAGCCTTCATTAATTAAATGCGAAGTTGCCTTATATGCTCCTGTAAAATTATCCGCTATTACCTTGTGCGTGTTTATTTCCTTACAAATACGATCAAAAAAAACTATCGGCAACCCTTTATCATTTAACGTTTTCAAATGGCCAATATCCTGCGTTTCCGTAGTCACTGAAATTAACAGACCGTCTACAGCTCTTAAAATCAGGTGACTCAGGTTTAATACCTCCAATTCATAACGTTCGTGGGTTTGGGTAATAATTACATTATATCCTTTGCTGTAGGCAACACCTTCGATTCCATTAATAACCTGTGAAAAAAAACTATTGTCAATTGTTGGCACAACGATCCCAATAGATTTACTAAACCCATGTTTTAAACTTTGCGCCATGCGGTTGGGTTGATAATTATGTTTGAGGGCGCATTCTTTTACTAATTTTTTGGTTTTCGCACTAATGTCGTAGCTGCCATTCAATGCTCTCGAAACGGCCGATGGCGAAATTCCTAATTCACTGGCGATATCTTTTATGGTTACGGCTTCGAAATTCATTTCGTTTAAATTAGATTATAAGATGGTTATTAACCATTTCAATGAACCCGTTTGCTGAACGAGTATTAAAAATGAAAGCCGTCAATTCCACTAATACGTGTATACGATAAACATTAACCAAAGACCGGTGACACCATAATTATGTACTTCCCTGCCAACAACCTGTCCTATTTCGCCGGTAAGCAGCTTTTATTTTGGGTAGCTTTTGCCAAAAGAGGATCAGCCGAGTTTTGAGTAATTTCCTGGCAAGTCAGTTTGTTTGCATAACCGCTTTGAGTACTAACTACGCTGACGTAGTTTACTTTACCTTCAAGCACAGTTATAGTTAATGGTGCTGATTTTTTTCCGTTTGATATTCCTCCGCTAACCACGCTAACCGTATGCTGACCAACACCTATATCATGTATAGAGAAAGATTTATTTTTTAACTTACAAACTAACTGATCATCGATGTACAATCTATAATTAACCGCGGCACCGGTATATCCTGTAGAACGGATCAGATAAACCTGTCCTGTTTTGTCTTGTGAAAAAGCAGTATGGGAAACGGTAACCATCAATGCTAAAAAAGTGAAGAATTTAATCGTTTTCATAGGTATAAAGTTTAATATTATTAACTAAGGTAGTAACCCAATTTATGTTTTTAAAATTGTAAAATTATATTGATAGACTCATTAGAGCAGGACTACTGAGAGGCTTCATGGTCAAACTTAGCTACATTTGGAATCTCGTCAACTGCTTCTTGTCGGTTCATTTTGCCACCAATTATTTCCAAGAGCATGGAACTTCCCGGAACATGATGTTGATAACCCTTGCCTGTCAATGTTACAGCCTGATCACCATAATTAAACACGGAACCTATTTTGCTGTTGATGACCTGCAACGCGGCTGTGTGCTTTCCATCCAGTTGTGCCTGAATATCCCAGGCACCTGCTTTGAAATGCGCGATACCATTTTGGTCGGTTAACCGCACAACGGCTTCAGGCTTCCCATCTTTGATCTGTAAAATAGTTAAAAACCGAAATTTCTGTGCTGGCAACGAGGTAATACCTGCGTGCCATTGATCCTTAAAAACCTTTATCTGCCCCTCATCATCTGTTACTTTTGCCCAGTTTACGGCAGGTTCAGCAAACTGATTGTGAATAGTCATTGTTAAAGGCGATCCGGAAAATACACTGGCAGTAATACTACCAAGGTCATTCTCCACTGTAAAATTCTGCTGATTGGAGTTCTTAGTGGACTCCCCGACGATTTTATAGTATGGGGTGTGTAACTGTGTAGTCCATTTTACGGGTTTATCGGCTTCCAATTCATCATATAGCACAATAAAACCGCCATCAAGTTGCAACATGTGCCGGCGGTAAAGTTTAACACCGGACTCACCATAGCCGTTGGACTTATCCGGAACTACCCCGATCTGCCGGAAACGATCAAGCCAAAAATCGCTTTTAATATCGCCATAAGCATTGGATGCATCACCAAGCGCATATTGAATATGGTTACCGCTAATGGTACGGGGTATCCAGCCGTAACCTTCTTCACCAAGTTTTTGCCCCAAGCTATCCGCCAGTATGGTGCAATAAGCCCGGGAGGTACGGTAATAAAGCAAGTTATGGCGATCACTAAAATTACTGTAATAGCCGCTACCACCAAAGATAGTTTTTCCTTTAAAATTGACGGTAAAGGCGTTCTGTGAAGCATGCCCATGACCCGAAGATCCAAATGGACTGCTAAACAGGTAGCTGCTCAAACTCTTATCGGCATGCATAAGATCCTGCTGCATGGCCACAACCCCAACGTCAGCAAATTTTCGTGTCTTAGGCAACTCATCAGGTGATTTACTCGGCAATGCCCTATTGGGATTATAGTTTAGCAAACGAAACAACAACAGGTCATCGGTGCCTTTGAAATAGTCCGGATCGTCCTTCTTGATTTGTGCTACATACCAGTTAAGATAAGGGTTATTCATTCGAAAAGTCAATGCATCGGCAAACCACGCCTGCATTTTAACCATATTCGGCAGGTTTTCCCACATATCTCCTATCGCTGTTGACATAGAATTTGGCGGATAAGTATACAGCATATAATAAGGCAGGTCCTGCATCCAGGGCAGACTAAAGTAGTCGACACCACTGAAATCGTCAAACATTTGTGAGAGGTAGATGAACGACTTGAAATTTACACGAAAATAGCCGTTACCTTCATGCCAGCCACCGTCGGTAGTGCCCAGGATGGGAAAACGTGCTGTCCACACTTCGTACATATAAGTCAACCATTCTTTGGCTTCGGGGACTTCGTTCACCACGGCGACGGTACCAATGGCGAGGTTACGCATCGTGATCTGCCATACGTGATTATCACAGACATGCAATTCGAAACGGTTGGGCAAATGTTCATAAACCCGCCTGGCACGGATGGTGATCGCTTTTTTAAGCAACTCTTTCTCCTTCTGATTGAGAAAAGCATAGCCTGCATCATAAAACCAGCCCATGGCCTCCAGTACAGCTCCAGAAGTAAAATCATCACGTGTGGCCAAACCATCAGGGTTCATTTTGGCAACAATCATCGCTCTTTGTTGGGCACCCTGAATAAAGCGCTGATCTTTGGTCAATTGATAGGCGATGCATAAATTATGTATCGGTGTGCCAACAGCATCGCCAAAGCCATGATACATGCGTTCAATGATCTTGCTCTTTTCCAATGGAGCTTTACCGGTGGTATCAATTACCCGCATGGGTTTTTCGCTTGGCAAAGGCTCTTTTAATATCCGTTCGGCAAAGGCTATGAATTTCTTTGCCTCCGGATTTTGCAGATTGTTGCGATAAAATGCCTCCCCAATCTGGCTCATGTTCCAGAGGCGCGGATGCGGGCCATCATTTCTTTTAAGCATCACATCCACAGGTGGTGCAACTTTTTCATTATTGGCGTTGGCTGCAACTACAAAATCATAAGTATTTGACCAGGTCCATTTACCATTGCCGTTTACCGAATAAGCGTACTTCCAATACCAATGGCCAGCATGCAAAGCCTGATGCAGCGGAAACATGGCCCATCGTTGTTCATTGCTGCTGATGAGCTCACCTTTAAAATCCTTTTCGTTAGCCAACATCACTTTGTAAAGCATCTGACTGATCACATTGCTTTCGGCATCATCACTCCCACTTTCCATCGGTTGGATCATTTTTTTGCCATTAGTGCCGGGCCATAGTAATGCAGGGTGATTATCGGGCACGGTAATACCATTGGCAGGGTAAGGCCACTCGCGTACGCGGGCATGTAATTTCTCTGCTGTCAACCTTATCTGGGCGGTTCCTCCCCCCTGTTGCTGAGCCAAAACAGACGACGCAATTAATATAAAATATAAGGATAATAGCTTCTTCATATAGGTTTTTAATTATTGGGCGATAAAATCATCATGGTTATTGTCGCACCATCGTTTCAAATACGCCCTCAGATGGCCGAGTTGCTGTTTCGCACCGATCCTCATGGCGAGGTTATCCATTTCGCCGGGATCTTTTTTCAGGTCAAACAGTTGTTCCCTAATCTTACCTTTATTGTAAACAATATATTTCCAATCTTTCGTAATGACCGCACGTCCGCTGATGCCCAGTAGTTTGTCATTATCCGCAAAGTCGGTTTCAATAACCAGGGTATCGCGGAGGCTGATGCTGGGATTGGCGATCCTTTTCCCGATATCCGCGCCTTTCAACCCTTGCGGTTTGCTGATGCCGGCAAAACCACAGATAGTAGGAATGATATCTGTCCCGTTGCAAACGAGCATATCGTCGGTACGGCCTTTCCATTGTCCCAATCGCGATACAATGAACGGTACACGAGCAGCTTCTTCATAAAGTATCTGTTTTTGGTTCCAGCGGTGTGCACCATAGCCGTCACCGTGATCAGCAGTGAATAGAATAATGGTGTTTTTTTCAACACCGTATTTTTTGAGCGATCCCAGCACCATACCGATATAGCTATCCACTTTTTCCACCAGGCGGTTATACGCCCATCTATATTGCCGCCATTGTCCTACAGTCCAATTAACCGTTGGGTAGGTCCGAAAACTCACTTTCTGCTGATCTCGTACAATGGCAGGTTCATTAGCGGAGATCTGCCAGTTAGCAGGCAATGGCGGGCATTGGGATGGCGGCGGTGCGGCAGACAGCAAATCCATTTTCAGGTCGTCCTTACGCGCCCACTCACAGATATCATGAGGATTGAGGAACGAAGCCACTAAAAGAAATGGCTGATCTTTATTAACCTTAATAAACCTGGCGCAGAATGAGGGTGTGGCCGCATCGTTGTAATCCAGAAAATTAGTATTCTCTATGGTTTCGAAACCATGCTGGCTTATTTTGCTAACCGGTACCGGTAAATGCCATTTGCCAATATATCCTGTTTTATAACCGGCCTGTTGAAATATCTTGCCCATCATCAGCAAACTGTCGGGCCATTGGCCATCCCTTTCCTCGGCGTTACCTTTAAAACCGGTTTGATAAGGCATCTTACCGCTGAAAATGGCTGTACGCGAGGGCGTACACAAGGGTTGTGCACAATAGGCGCGTTTAAAACGTATACCGTTAGCCGCTAACTTATCCATAGCCGGTGTATGCAGGTATTTATTCCCGGCATTGCTCATCGCGTCCGCCGTTTGCTGGTCCGTGATGATGACCAGGA
The DNA here is from genome assembly GCA_030445275.1 of Mucilaginibacter sp. GTDB lineage: Bacteria > Bacteroidota > Bacteroidia > Sphingobacteriales > Sphingobacteriaceae > Mucilaginibacter. The sequence goes on along the minus strand of JAUCSE010000063.1, from coordinate 40,947 downwards.
TATTGGGACGAGGTGAACTTTGCGCCTGTACGCCCAAGGTAAAGGCACACAGCACCAGATGCGTGAATAAAAAAATGAAAAACAGCTGTTTTATAGGCATTGGTTCCGTGATCCAGATAATTAATAATTGGGGTTTTGTTTAAAGCCAGGGTTATGGTCGACATCAAACTCCGCCGCCGGTATCGGATACAACTCATGTTTGTTATCCATAAAATTGGTGCCCGCCACATAAGCATAATTACTGCGGTAAGCTTTTAATGCAGTTTGCGTTGAACGCAGGCTTGACCCTAAAATATTCCAACGAATCAGATCGGCTTTACGCATACCTTCAAAGCACAATTCCCAGGCACGCTCTTGTTTAATACGATCAAGGAAAGTAGATTTATTCAGGCCCGCCGGCAGATCCACCGTAGCGTCTGCACTCGTCAGCGGTTTTCCATAAGCTCGTCTCCGTACCATGTTAATGGCGTTGTAAGCGTCCGGGCTGGGACCCTCGTTTATTTCATTCTCGGCCTCGGCGCGCATCAACAAAATATCGGCGTAACGTAATACACACCAGTTAATATCCGTATTGTTCAGGTCCTTGGGACTGGAACCCTGCCAGTCGCGTCGCCATTTACCCGGCGACCATGTTTCGTCTTGTCTGCCCGTGGTCAAAGGCACCTGGTTACCCTTTGCATCAATCTTATAGGTACATACCGCTACGTCCCTTCTCAGATCACCAGCCTGGTAACTTTTTTGGAACAGTGTGGTAGTTTTGTAAAAAGAGTTAGCGCGTCCGTAAGGGTTACCCGCATCCGCTATAGGCGCATTCCAGGTTCCGATCCAGCTGCTGTTGGCACTGGCACCTGAGCTGTTATAAAAGGCTACTTCAAACATACTCTCCTTAGGTTCAAACACTAATTTACATTGATTGCGAAAAATCTGCTCATAGCTGGCGTTAAGTATATGTTCGCCGGATGCCATGACATCTTTGGTTTGTTGAAGCGCGATATTGTAATAATCCTTATAATTTGCAGGACGTTCCATCTGCCCGTTCTGGCGTAAAGAATAGCCACCTGCAAACAGCGCTACCCGCGCGAGAATACCCTTTACCGCGCCTTTGCTCAGCCGCTCATCAGATGCTTTTTGAGAAGCCCAGGGAATATCATCAATAGCCTCTGTCATATCCTTGATCACCTGGGTGTAAACCACCATGCGGTCTGTACGTGGTAACTGCAGATCATCCGAAGCCTGGGTAGGTTTAAGTTTCATCGGAACATCACCAAAAAGACGTACCAACTCAGCATAGTAAAACCCTCTCAGAAACTTAGCTTCTGCCAGCATGCGCTTCAGGTCAGTTTTTTCCGTTGCCGTACCACTGGCAAACTGCGACATTTGTGGCACTTGCTGTATCACCAAGTTGGCACGATCAATTCCTTTATATAGCATTGACCAGGCCTGTAGCAAATAACCATGTACCGGTGTTACGCCATAGTGGGCAATCACACGCGGGTCATTAGAGAAATCCGCACCAGACATTTGTGCAATATCCGTGTCGATATCAAATACCATGGATATATTAAAGCCATAGGTTTGTGTACTCGACATCACCTCGTAAACACCCATAGTAGCCATGTACGCCTCATTTTCATTGGCAAAAAAGGTACTGGCGGCAAATTGTGACTGCGGTTTTTCATTCAACCATTTTTTGCATGATGGACTAATGAGCACGCTGCCGATCAGCATTATTCTGATAATACTTTTGGCAATATTTTTAAATTGTGGTTGCAAATATTTTTTCATGAGCTTAAAAGCTTAATTATTAAAACGATACATCTAAACCAGCCAGGAAAGACCGTACACGCGGATAACCTCCAAAATCTACACCCGGTGTAAGACGGCTACTATTGGCTACGCTTACTTCCGGATCATAACCAGAGTAATGCGAGAATAAGTGCAAATTGTTACCGGTAATGTAAACCCTGGCGCTGGCCAGCTTTACTTTGGATAGCCATTGCTTTGGCAAGCGGTACCCCAGTGTTACATTGCTGATCCGTAGGAATGAGCCATTTTCAATAAAACGGTCATCTAAACGCAAGGCGGTACCGGCACCGTTATAAGCCGGATAATTTTTACCCTGGTTCATGGCTGCCAGTTGTGTTGGATCTGTAACGCGCTGGCCACTGGCATCAATGGTCATCCAACGATCTGCCGCATAGGCAAATGTGTTTGGATAGGTATTTTGCGTCATGGTACCATAAAGCCGGTTAGCATCGTAAATCTTACCGCCGACAGACCAGTTCACAAACACACTTAGATCAATTCCTTTGTAGCTAAAGGTATTATTCAAACCGCCGGTAAACTTTGGCTGGGCATTGCCAATCACGGTGCGATCGGCGGAAGTGATCTTGCCATCGTTATTTAGATCGGCGTAGCGAATATAGCCTGGTTGCGGAACATAATTCGGATCATAAGGAATACCTGGTTTGATGGTATACGTTTTAGCGGTTGCATTGTAGTTAAAGTCTTCCACCCGGTACAAACCATCAGAGCGGTAACCGTACATCTGGCCAACTGGCGCACCAACTTGTACCACATAATCAGTCTCGCCAAGTGCGTTAATACCACCTCCACCTGCCACGCCATTACTCCAGCTGTACACGTAGCGTGTAGTCTCCCCACTGGTCAACGCGAGTACTTTATTGCGGTTAAAAGAGATATTAAAATTGGAGTTCCACTGAAAGCTTTTGTTGTGGACGTTTACCGTGCTCAATGTAAATTCCAACCCTTTGTTGCTTGTCGCGCCTACGTTGATCAATTCGGTATTAAAACCCGACAATGCAGGAATTGCGGCATTAAGCAACAAATTACTGGTACGGTTATAGTACGCGTCAACCGTCAGCTGGATGCGCTGATCGAGCAAACCAACATCTACACCTATGTTACGTGTAGTGGTGGTTTCCCATCTCAGGTTGGGATTGGCTAACGTTGCCGCTGATGCAGTAGTCACATTGGCATTATTTAAAGGGTAATTACCGGCTTGCAGTAAAGAGAGCGAGAGATAATCATCAATACGGTTATTGCCCGATGATCCGTAACTCAACCGCAGCTTCAGATCAGAAATTGCGCTGACATCGTGCATGAAGTTTTCATTGATCACACGCCATGCGAACGCCGCCGAAGGAAAGTAACCAAATTTGTTATTGGCACCGAACTTTGATGACCCATCAGCACGCAGACTGGCAGATAAAATATATTTGTCTTTATAGCTGTAATTGGCCCTGGTGAAAAATGACAGCATACGCTCATCTTCAACAAACGAGTCGGGTGTACCCGGTACAGCTCCCTCACTAAAATCATTAAGGCCCAGGTTTACTGCCGGAAACTGGTTGGCGCTAACTCCAAGACCTTTTATCCGGGTATAGATTTGTTCCTGTCCTACAAGGACATCAAATTTATGGACATTATTGAAGGTATTACTGTAGGTAAGCGTGTTGCTGTAGTTCCAGCCATTTTGCTGGGTTTGATTGATAGCACCATTAGGGCCACCGGTACGTTTAGCCAGTATAGAACGGGCATCGTTAAACTGGTCGGCTTCATTGAATAAATACCGGTAGCCAACCAAGCCGCGGTAGGTTAAGTGAGGCAACACGTCATACTCCAGTGAAGCATTCATGTTTAATGTTTTAATGTTGGTGTTCCGGTATTGCGACTCTGCGGTAATGACAGGGTTTTGCCAGATCGAGCCAGAACTGGTAGGGGCGTTTGGATCTTCATCCATGTTTAAAAAGTCGTTATCGCTTCCCTTTAGTCCCAATGTAGGTCGGTATTGCAGAATATTCTGTAGCTGGTTCAATTTGGTGGCACCTTCCTGAGTGCCGGAACCGTAAATGTTCTGGTTAGAAAAATTAAGGATGCCGGTTGCCCTTAACTTACCCGTGTTTTGATTGACCTGTAATTTAGCGACATCTTTATTCGAGCCGCTGTTGAGCATAATACCCTGATCATTGTTACGGGAATAGAACATGTTGAATGTGGTCTCCTTTGATCCACCGCTAACACCGATCTTATGATATTGATTATTGGTAGTGCCGCCAAACATCTCGTCCTGCCAATTAATGCCTGGCTGGTTTCCATATAGTGATTTGAGCTGATCAAAAGTTCCGTAGTTACTTAGAAAACTGGCCTCCTTAGTAGGATCACCAAGTGAACGTTCATACTCCAGCAAAACATATTGATAAGGATTTAGCATGGGCAGGGTCTTGGTTACCTTCTTTACGCCGTAATATCCATCATAAGTGATGGTCAGTTTGCCCGGTTTACCTTTCTTGGTAGTAACCAGGATTACACCATTAGCACCACGCGCGCCATAAATCGAGGTGGCCGAAGCATCCTTGAGTACATCAATACTTTGAATATCGGTAGGATCCAGAAAAGCAAGCCCATCTGTTTGCGGTATGCCATCTACTACGTACAGTGGCTCGTTGCTTTGTGTAATAGAACCACCGCCACGAATAGTAATCGATGGTGAAGAACCTGGTGTGCCATCACCGGAAGTAACACTGACACCTGCCAGTCGTCCTTCCAGGGCCGATGCTACGTTTTGTACCGGCACTTTATCCAGCTCTTCTGCTTTTATGGAAGCAATGGCCCCGGTAATGTCCTTACGCTTTGTCTGGCCATAACCAATCACTACCACTTCGTTCATCACACTTTTGTCGTCGGCCAGCGTTACATTGATAACGCTGCGGCCGTTTATGGGTTCTTCCACCTTTTTTGTGCCGATAAAACTAAAAACCAAAATAGCATTAGCCTTTACCTTAATTTCATAGTTACCATTGTTATCGGCTATTTTACCGTTTGCAGTTCCTTTTTCAGTAACGGTGGTGCCAGGTAAAGGCTCACCTGTCCCGCTTTTCACAGCTCCTTTGATCTGTATATCCTGCGCATACAGCGAGTGACAGATCAGCATAAAGCCTAATAATAGTAAGAGTCTTTTCATAATCATTAATCGGTTTTAAACAATATGGGTATTTGAGGTTACGCAATTTAGCAGGCTGTGTTAAGAAACTGTTTCGATATCGTCTAAAATGATATCAGTTTTGATGAATAACAAAAAATAGATTTTATCATTAACCAGTGGTCAAAACACATCTCCACTGTTTGCCTATCCAAATAACCATTCAACATTTTCAAAACATCTAAACTGAAAACTGAAAGCTGTTCCTGATCTTTCTCGTTAACTTCACTCTTCTTGAATCAATGACCGATAAATTTATGAGCAAAAAGATTACCCTATTACTAACAACCCTTCTTTGCTGTATTACAAGTTTTGCACAGCAAAAAAACACCGGCGATCATTGGCTGCAACATGCTAATGAAGTAGTACATGAACAACTAAGCAAAGCTGCCGCATTTTACAAGCCAGGTCTGGACCCACGCTCGGTAAATCCGGATGGCACCGTGAAGTTGGTGCATCTGCCGGATTGGACAACCGGCTTTTTCCCCGGCAGTCTGTGGCTGGGATATGAGTTATCCGGCGACCAATTGCTTGCCGAAAAAGCCAGATCTTTTACCCTGGCACTTGACAGTGCGCGCAACCTCACGAATACGCACGACGTTGGTTTTATCATTTACACCTCCTATGGCAATGCCTACCGCATTACACGCGACAAAATCTATTTACCGGCGCTGAGCGATGGCGCGAAACACCTTTACGCCCGATTCAATCCGAAAGTTGGCGTGATCCGTTCCTGGGATTTTCCGGAATGGCATTACCCGGTGATCATAGATAATATGATGAACCTGGAATACCTTTATTGGGCGGCCACCGCGTTAAATATGCCGGCCTATGCAGCCGCTGCCAGCACCCATGCAAAAACCACCAAAAAAAATCACTACCGGCCGGATTACAGCTCTTATCACGTGGTGGATTATGATCCGGCTACTGGTAAAGTATTGAAACAGGCAACACACCAGGGCCTGACTGACGAATCGTCCTGGTCGCGCGGACAGGCCTGGGGGCTTTATGGTTTTACCATGTGTTATCGCCATACCCGTGATCCCAAGTTTCTGGTTCAGGCAGAACATATTGCAGCCTTCCTGATGTATCATCCGCGGATGCCAGAGGATAAAGTGCCCGCCTGGGACTTTGATGTACATAATGCACTGGAAAAAGATCTGCCAGCCATTAAAGATGCTTCTGCTGCCGCCATCATGGCTTCCGCACTTCTGGAGCTGAGCACGTATGAGAAAAACGCTCAGCCATTTGTAGACTATGCGGAAGCCATATTGAAAACGCTTTCCTCGGACAGTTATCTGGCCAAACCAGGCGAGAACCACTTTTTCATTCTAAAACATAGTGTAGGTGCTTTTTTATATGATTCTGAGATTGATACACCTATTGATTATGCAGACTATTACTACCTTGAAGCCTTGAAACGCTATCGTGATATCAAGCATATTTCTAAAGAAACTAAATAAAAACAGGATCGTAAAACCACGAACATGATCACATTACAAAAACTGATTTTAGCGGCTTGTTTAATATTAAGCTGCTCCATACTCCATGCACAACAAACTCAGATCGGCGAACATGACTTCGAGCGAATAGACCTTAGTTATCCAGGTTTGGATAAGGTCAGACAACAAGTTGCAGCCGGTCACTATGATCTGGCGGCAGATTTGTTGTTGGACTATTACCGTCATCGTACAAGCGGCCGCTTAACTGAATATAACCCCGCGGACCGTACCAAATATACGGGCAAATCACTTCCTGCAGCAGTGCAGGAGAAAGCGGACAAGGCCCTTTTACATCAATTTCAGCCGCATAAAGGCTACGGTTATTTTGACTACGGCAAGGATATCAACTGGCAATTATGGCCGGTTAAAGACAACGAGGTTCGCTGGCAACTGCACCGGGTTACCTGGTGGCAATCTATGGGACTCGCCTATTGGTCAACCGGCGATGAAAAATATGCCAAAGAATGGGTTTATCAGTTCAGGGATTGGGTTAAGAAAAACCCACTGGGCTTATCCAAAGAAAATGATCAATACGCCTGGCGGCCCCTGGAAGTGTCCGAAAGGATGCAAAGCCTGCCGGTAACTTTCAATATGTTTATTAATTCGCCTAATTTCACACCACGTTTCCTGCTGGAGTTCCTGAATAGCTACGACGAGCAGGCTACTTATATCCCTCCTCATTATACGGACATGGGTAATCACCTGCTTTTTGAAGCTCAGCGTGTAATTACTGCCGGGTGTTTTTTTCCGGAATTGAAAAACTCCGAAGGCTTGCGTAAAAGCGGTGTAGAGATATTGAACCGGGAAATTACCAAGCAGGTTTATCCGGACGGGATGCAGTTCGAACTATCACCAACCTATCATAATGCGACTATAGATATTTTTCTGAATGCCCTCCGTTCTACCCAATTGGCCGGCGAAGCAAATGATTTCCCCGCGAGCTACAGGAAAACCGTGGAGGATATGATTTTGGCGACTATTAACTTTTCATTCCCGGATTATACGTTTCCGATGTTTGGCGACTCCTGGCTTACAGAGAAAGCGGCCATGCTTAAACAATACCGGTCATGGGCTGAGGCTTTTCCGGGTAATCAGGTGATCCGCTATTTTGCTACTGATCACCAGCAGGGCACCTCACCTTCTTATCTGTCACACGGCTTAACAACCGCGGGATTTTACACTTTCCGCAGCGGCTGGGAAAACAATGCTACGGTGATGGTATTAAAGGCAAGTCCTCCAGGCGAGTTTCATGCACAACCTGATAACGGCACCTTTGAGCTTTGGGTAAAGGGCCGTAATTTCACACCAGATGCGGGTGTTTACGTGTACAGCGGTGATGCAGAGATCAATAAACTACGGGAGGCTTACCGTCAAACCAAAGTGCACCAAACCCTCACGCTGGATGATCAGAATATGGTAATTACCAAAGCGCAATTACAGAAATGGAATACCAATCCGGCCAGGGATGTGCTTACCTATACTAACCCGAGTTATCCGGAACTTGAGCACCGCCGTAGTGTTTTATTTATCGATCAGCAATACTTCATCATTATTGACAAAGCCGCCGGCAATGCCACCGGTAAATTGGGTATACATTTCCAGCTAAAAGAAGATAGTAAACCTGTTTTTGATACCGTAAAGAATGCCGTGCACACGACCTATATTGACGGCAATAATCTACTGATCCGCTCTTTTAGCGGCAAACTGAAAGAAGAGCCAGGCAAGGTATCTTACCAGTACCGTAAGGAAATAGCCCGACCAGCTTTTGTATTTGAGCAGCAGAAAACCGATACGGAACCGCGTTACTTCATCACCGTGGTTTATCCCTATCAGGGGCAAGTGGCTCCTACGATCAGTATCAAAGAAAACCCCGAATCACAGCTGGAAACGGGGCATCTTGATCTTTCAGTCGGCATTGACAGAAAAACCTTCCGGGTTACTGAAAACCTGATCCGGTAGCTAATTTGTAAAGAGAGCGGTGCAGCCGAGCAAACCTGCGCGGTTACCAAGGGCAGCAGCAACAACAACCATATCTGCAGCGCACACCGGGATAGCTTTTTGCCGTACCCGGTGTGTTATTTCTTCAATATAAAAAGAGCCGGCCTCACTGATACCGCCACCAATGACTATTTTTTGCGGACTAAAAATATTGACTAAGCCGGCAATACCCGTTGATAGGTAATCCAGATGTTCCTGCATAGCTTTTAAAGCATGAGGTTCGCCAGCTAAATAATTACTAACGATCAGTTTGCCATTAAACTCATCCGAAACTTCCGCCTCATGTAGTTCTGCATAGCGGCTGATCAGTGCGCTTACGGAAGCATAGGCTTCCAGGCAGCCTGTGCCACCGCAGGCACAACTTTTGCCTCCGTGATTTATCGTCAAATGCCCCAGTTCGCCGCCACGGTTCTGATAGCCTCCGTAAGGCTCACCGTTAATGATCAGGCTACCGCCTATCCCCGTGCCAACGGTTAGGAAAACTACATCACTGCATCCTGCTGCTGCACCATACCGGAGTTCCCCTAATGCCATCATATTGACATCGTTATCTACTATCACTTCCAGATGTGTAGATGCACTGATCTGAGCACCCAGGTCAACATCCTTAAAATCAGGTAAATTATCACCGCCGCCAATAATTACGTTATTTTGAACGATGCCGGGAAAGCCAATACCAACTCCTGAAATCATACCAGGTGCCTGGGCAGCGCATTTCCGGATCGCTGCCACAATTAATGCAATAACTTCGCCCTGGCTATAGGTTTGGTCAATAGGAAATATAAAATGATAAAGCAGTGTGCCGTTGCTGTCGACCACGCCGCATTTGAGCCCTGAACCGCCAATGTCGATTCCGATAGCATAAGATGTTTTCATTGTGATGATGATTTGATTACTCAAAGATCAGCACCAGGGTGTTTTAAGGCTTTTAATTATGAGTTTTTCACTTTTGATTTTGTGGAATCTATATCATTTCTCTTCGTCTTTCCGGGCCAGGTATTCGGTAGGCATACAATCATAATATTGTTTGAAAGCCGTTGAAAAATAAGACGGTGAATTAAAACCCGACATATAAGCTATCTGCGCAATGGTATATTGGCGTTGCTCCATCAACTCAATAGCCTTTTTAAAACGGATACGTTTAATAAAATCAGTTACAGATTCGCCAGTGATGGCTCTGAGTTTCAGGTAGAGATTAGAGCGGCTCATGCCGATTTCCCGACTGAACTTATCAACAGAGAAGTCTGAAACGGAAAGATTAGCTTCAACAATAGCAATGGCTTGTCGTAAAAACTCTTCATCAAGCGTATTAAATGCAATGTTTTCGGGAATGATTTCTTTAGACGTGGAATAATATTCTCTGAGGCGCTTACGTGAACGTAATATGTTCTGGATCTTCGCTTCCAGCAGGCTCATAGAAAACGGCTTGGTCACATAATCGTCTGCTCCCATTTCAAAACCTTTGATCTGCTGGCTCGTGTCTGCCCTGGCAGTAAGCAACACCACCGGAATATGGCAGGTTTGAATATTCTGTTTTACCCGTTTGCAAAAATGCAGTCCGTCCAATTCGGGCATCATCACATCACAAATAATCAGGTCTATCTGCTGTGCATCCAAAACTGCCAGCGCCTGTAAACCATCATAAGCCGTATGAATAGCATAATGATGTCCAAAGCGATCGGCCAGGTAACTGACGATCTCCGAATTGTCATCCACGACCAATAATTGCTCACGGTCATTTGTTGTTTCTGTTCCCTGTTGCTCAGTTCCGTCAATAATATATGTTGCCGTTTCATCTTCTATTGCCATATTGATGGAAAGATCGTAGACAGGTGCTGGTGCACGATCATCCTTTTGATAGGCCTCATCAATGATAGGAACCTTGACGATAAATACGCTACCTGCACCAAGCTGGCTTTCTACATTGATTTGCCCATGATGAAGTTCTACTAGCCTGCGGGTAAATGCCAGGCCAACGCCCGAACCTAAATTCATTTCCTGATCGTTAACCTGATAAAAACGGTCAAATATCTTTTCAATATGCGCGGCTTCGATACCTTTCCCTGTATCAGCTATCCGTATAATCAGTTCCTGTGCCTGACAGATGAGATCCACCTTGATCTGGCCATCGGCAGGGGTATACTTAAAGGCGTTGGACAAGAGATTGGATAATATCTTCTCCATCGCGTCTTTATCAAATAGAAAAGATAGTTTGGCCTCGCTGGAAATAAACTGATATTTAATATGATTACGCTCAGCCAACGGTTGAAATGAGGTATACACCTCATGTATAAAACTGACCATCTCGCCCTTGGCTACCTTTAGTTTACGGGTACCCGATTCCGTTTTCCTGAATTCAAATAACTGGTCTACCAATTGATAAAGCCGCCTGGCATTGGACAGCATGGTTTTATACTGTTTATTCAGCTGTTTGTCTGACGATGGCTGGCTGGCCAGTTCTTCAAGAGGCGTGAGGATCAAGGTTAGCGGTGTGCGCAATTCATGCGAAACGTTGGTAAAGAAGTCCATCTTTACCTGGCTGATATAATTGATCTTATCCCGATCCATACGCTCCGTTTTAAGCTGATCCAATGTTCTGATACGCTCAGCAATAATTCGGTAAGCTACGTAGGCACCTGCTATCAAAAAAAAGACAATCAAGGCATAGAACCAGCCGCTGGCATACCAGGGTGGTAATACCGTTATCCTGATGGTTCTTATCACGCTTACCTCGCCGTTGGGCCCTATGGCCTTTACCTCAAAGGTATAATGCCCGGGATAAAGGTTACTGTAGCTGGCTTTAAGTAAATGATCCGTTTGCTGCCAACCGGTATCAAAACCTGTTAAACGGTACAAAAAACGTGTACGGTTTGCTGAGATGTAGTTGAATGTATTAAATGAAATGGTAAACTGCCGGTGATCATGCTTAAATTCCAATGCATCGCTTTTATCAATATGTTGCGAAAGGATCCCGGTTCCATCACCGGAGATAACCGGCTTGTTGAGTACTTCCAACCCTGTAAAGGTAACCTGCAGTTGAAGTGGCTGACGGCTAATAGCCGAGGGATAAAAATAAGAAATGCCGCTAATACCGCCGAACAACAACATACCATCCTTCGCCTTGCAAAAAGCGTAAAGATTGAATTGGTTGTTTTGCAAACCATCGCGGCTGTCAAACCATTGTATCTTGCGGGTGTCTGGACTATACCTGGCCAGCCCGTTATTGGTTGATACCCAAAGATTACCCGCATCATCAGGTACCATGCCGTAAATTGTACCTCTTAACAGATCACCACGAGTTTTGTAATTGATAAAGCTATGATTCGCTTCGTCATAAAGATTCAGCCCGTTGCGCGTACCTATCCAGATGCGATGCTGTTGATCTTCGGCGATACAATTAACCACCTCATTACTCAACATCGAACCGGGAAATACTTCAAGTAGCTGGTTGTCGGGGTACAATTGATTAACACCATTCGTCGTGCCTATCCATATTCTGCCTTTAGAGTCCTCCATCAGATAGGCTATTTCGTCGGAGCTCAGGCGTTTGCCCGCAGCATCTAAATAAATATGGGTAAATGAGTGAGTAGCGGGCTCAAAACGATCGAGACCGGAACGCGTGCCCACCCAGATACGGTCTTTATGATCCCTAAGCAGTGAATAAACCATATCGCCGGATAAACTGGCGGCATCCTTTTCATTATGTTTATAAACGGTTACAAATCCTGTGGAAGGATCCAGAATATTTAACCCGGCGTTGTGGTTACCTAGATAAACTTTGCCTTGTCGGTCAAAGGCAATACTTTTAATATTATTTGAACTCAGTCCATTACCTCCCAACTCCTTGTATCCATAATAGCTCATGGTATTGGTTTGTGTGTTCCAGTAATCCAGGCCTTTGTCATTCGTACCGATCCAGAAATTACCACGACTATCCTGCTTGATAATATTGATCACCTGATCATTCAATGACAATTTCCCAGTATTCTGGCTCAACAGGTTAAACTTAAGATCATTCTGATGATAATAATTGATACCACCGTAAAACGTGCCCAACCACATACCACCTTGCCGGTCGCGATAAACGCAGCGTACCGAATTCTGGCTGATCGTATAAGGAATAGTGGCCTGATGATAGTAGTTCACAAATGTGCCCCTATTCCGGTTAAGAACAGAAAGTCCTTTAAAAGTGCCTATCCAAAGATTGCCCTGTGCATCCTTGTCTATGCCACGCACGTCATTATCAGCCAGGGTGCCGGGATCTTCTGAATTGTGCAGATAGTGTTGTACCGAGGCATTGCTTGTATCGTAACAAAACAAGCCGTTACCTTCGGTGCCTACCCATAACAACGCCCCGTCCTGGTAAACCTCATTAACCGAAGGTTTACTTACCCCTAACTCCAACTTTTGCAACCGGTTGCTGACAACATCAAGTCTAAACAGCCCGGCATTTGTACCCAGCAACACTGTATTCTGAAAGTAATACAGCGTGTTAATGTTTTTTATACCATTGGCGGCTGCTTCATAATTAAAGAATTTAAGTTCCCTATTGGTTTTGTCCAGCTTGAAAAGCTCGCCTGCACTGGAGCCTGCCCAGATGTTACCAGCCCCATCCTGAGAAATACCGGAAATGTACCACTCACCCGGCTTACGTACATGCTGATAATTTAAAAAGCTGTCTGTGGCGTAGTTATAGAGACTTAACCCTTGATCGCCACCTATCCATAGCTGGCCAGTACGGTCAATAAATGTCGCTTTGATATAATTAGACCGCAGGCTTTGCGGTTTTTTATCTATAGGATGATAAACAGTAAAACTATTGCCGTCGTACCGGTTCAGGCCGTCCTGAGTGGCCATCCACATAAAACCCAGCTTATCTTGCGTTATGGAATATACCGTACTCTGCGACAGCCCTTTATCTACAGAAATACTCCTAAAGTTCCGGGAAGGCATCTGCGCCAGGGCGCTTACTGCAAATAAAAACAGCAATATTGTTGTTAATGTTGATTGTTTTACTTTTTCCATCATCGGCGTACTATTCAATTGAAAGTTATGAAAATTTATTAAAATCCGTTCAGATTGCCCGGGGTTATCGCTATTGATCCGGATTCCGAAGATAAAAAGACTGGTATGGGGTTCATACCAGCCTTTTATTCTTATTGAAGCACAGCATCAAATTAATTAATGATTACGGATTGATCTGGTAGATCCTGATATTGTCATGGTAGATGATCCGGGTTTGCACATCATCGTTAGCCAGCGATTCATCAGGCCTGTACAGTCCCCATTTCATATAACCAAGGACCGCATTAGGATTATCCGGGTTCCAGGTTTGAAAATTGCTGATTTGCCATTTCAGTGTGTAGTCTGCATCACCGGGTAATTTGGCGTAAACCTTGATATAACCTGTGGCACTGCTGGCCCAAAGAACGTCAACCCTAAAATCCATCCATTGGTTAATATAGTTGCGATAGTCAGGCACAATGGTTTGCTGCAGGTTGGCATTTGGATCGCGGAAAGCGATGGTATTACGCTTGGTCATGAAATACCATGCGGGGTTACCACCACCGCCCAGCTTGGACTGGAAGATGATATCCCCTGCCTGGGACATGCCTGTGGTCCAGGAAGTCCAATCCTTCAGATAAACGCTGAATTCATAACGACGTTCGTCTCCGGGATGATATTGTCCGGCGGTTACCGCATTCGTAGCACTTTCACTGCGCCAGTGATCATCAGAAAAATAGCTGGAGTCGTCCAGTACCACCTTATGGGCAATAGCATAGTTACCTGCAGCACCCGGAGATATCAGGTAAGCTGCATCGGCAGCCGTTGCATCCGTTACTTCCAGATTGGTGATACCCGATGTTAAAGTCCCTGTTTCATAATCAGCGTTAAGCAAAAGACTATAGGTTGAATTCGTTTTTAGCTTTGCTGAACCGGTAGCTGATGGTGCCGGAGCTGGCGATGCCTGTTGTTTTTTACAGGCTGTGAGAATCATCATGGTCGTCAGCAATCCGCTGAATAGCACCATTACTTTGATTTTTTTTAATTTGTTCATGACGTGAAATTTGGTTTATTGTTGGTTTGTTATTGATGCTGATCCTCAGGTTGAATGACGTAGGTTGCGGTGATAGCTGCCACATGCTTGTGGTGAATCTGTTATCTAATGTTGGATTAAATATGGAAACTGGCTGCCTGCATCCAATATCCAGACAAGCAATGCATAAAACAGATGGGATAAATTTTGCTGACATATTGTGTTGATAAAAATCATGCAACACAAATTAACCTCAATATCCCAGACAGACTTTCAAATTTTGGTTTATCTATTTCAAATTTGTTGAATGGGTCTCACTTTAACATTTCCGATGTAGATATTTGTCAGTGGGACGGAAACGAATACCACTAATGGAATATTCAACTTCACTTAACACTGTAAGCTCCAAAGCAGAGTCACAATGAGCGTGTTTTAAATAAGATTTCGACAACTGAATTGGCCCGATGGTCTGTGAGTTAATTGATCAGTAAGCTGTTGGTTAACATCTGCCTTTTAACAAACGTTTGCGTTAACAAATAAGCTGCAGTTTTATTCAAATAAAAGTAATTTCAGCTATCTAAATTTTAACCAATTCTAATTGAAAATGAAGCGCATCCTGTTTATCCTATTATTCATAGTTTCATGCCTCTCCTCATTGGCACAAAACCCAACTTTTAAAATAGGAGAAGATTCGTTTGAATTAAACGGTAAACCATATATAATCCGCTGCGGTGAAATGCATTTTGCCCGTATCCCAAAGGCTGAATGGCGAAACCGGCTGAAAATGGCCAAAGCGATGGGACTTAATACCGTTTGCGCCTATTTATTTTGGAACATGCACGAAAAACAGCCTGATCAGTTTACCTGGACGGGCCAAAGTGATGCGGCCTTATTCTGCAGAATAGCAAAAGAAGAAGGTTTATATGTTATTTTAAGACCGGGCCCCTACTCCTGCGCCGAATGGGATTTTGGCGGTTTCCCATGGTGGCTCTTAAAAAACAAAACTATTAAACTCCGTACACAGGCCCCATACTATCTGGAAAGAAGCAAAAAATATCTAACAGAAGTTGGTAAACAATTAGCACCATTACAAATAACCAATGGGGGTAATATTATCATGGTTCAGGTTGAAAATGAGTATGGCAGCTATGGTGATGATAAAGCATACATGAATATCATAAAATCATATGTTGAGGCGGCAGGTTTTACTGTGCCACTATTTCATTGCGATGGCCCTTCTCAGTTAAAAAATGATCATCCGGATGGTCTTTTTGCTGTTGTGAATTTTGGTGGTGGCCCGGAAGGTAATTTTAATGCACTAAGGACAATTCAACCTAAAGGTCCACTCATGTGCGGTGAATATTATCCTGGCTGGTTTGATAGCTGGGGCAGACCGCACCATACCGGTAATACCCCCAGAATTATCAGCGAACTAAAATACATGCTTGACCATAATGAATCCTTTAGTATTTATATGGTACATGGCGGTACTTCTTTTGGCACTTACAGTGGCGCTAACGCGCCCCCTTATTTACCACAAACTACCAGTTACGATTATGATGCGCCTATAGACGAAGCCGGTAACCCAACAGAAAAATATTATCAGATCAGAAAGCTGTTCAGTAATTATTTACAACCAGGTGAAAGCTTACCAGATGTGCCAGCTACAAACAAAATACAGAAACTTGCCCCGGTTAAGTTCACATCCTTTGCAGCATTAAACAAGAATCTGCCGCAACCGGTTATGTCCGATACAGCAAAGCTTATGGAGGATCTGAACCAGGATTTTGGTTGTGTAATTTATGAAACCACCATTAAAGCCGGTGCCAAAGCGCTACTACAATTCAAAGAAATACATGATTACGCCTTAATTTATATTGATAATAAACTAATCGGAACCATCGATCGTAGGAAAAACAAGTATAGCATCGAGATACCTAAACGGGAGAAAAATGCCAAACTGAGCATATTGGTAGAGGCGACAGGCAGGGTAAATTATGGATATGCTATGCATGACCGAAAAGGTATACACGGGCCGGTTTACTTGCTAACCGGTGAAGAAAAACCAGAGATCAGGAATTGGAAAAACTACCCAATACAGCTGGGGGAAAACACAATTCCGGTAAAATACAATGTATTAACCGGTCAGCATCCAACCGTTGGGTTTTATAAAGGCAGTTTTACCGCTAATGATTTACAAGACACCTATTTGGATCTCAGTAAATGGAATAAAGGCCTTGTATGGATCAATGGAAATTGCCTTGGCCGTTACTGGAATATCGGTCCTACCCAAACCATGTTATTGCCCGGCAGCTGGCTTAAAAAAGGAAAAAATGAAGTTGTAGTTTTTGATCTTTTTGGAGTAAACAAATCGGAATTACAATTTCTGGATAAGCCTATACTGGATGTGGTTAATGAGCAACAGCCTCAACTGCATAAAACGGCTGGTCAAAAATGGTTATCTGACCAATTACATCCACATTTTGAAGGCACATTTGAAAATACAAACAAGTGGCAGAACGCAAATTTCACATCAATTAACGCGCGCTATTTTTGTTTAGAAGCCCTTTCTGAACAAAAAGGTCAACCTTATAGCTCCATAGCCGAAATTATTTTAATTGACGATCAGGGAAAAGAGATTCCAAGAACAAACTGGAAAATTGTATATGCTGATAGTGAAGAGCTAAATGGCGACGACGGAGATGCCTCTAACGTATTTGATTTGCAATACACCAGTATCTGGCATACCGAATGGGAGAATAAAGCTCCAAAACCACCCCACCAAATCGTAATAGATCTTGGAAAATCATATAAAGTAAGTGGAATGAAACTTTTACCCCGTCAGGATGGTGCGAATGGCAGGATAAAAGATTACAGATTATTTTTCTCTTTACCATCATTTAAAGGATTATAGAGGACTCATATGAAAACTATCTTTATCGCTATTTCCTTGACAATTGGTGTTTCTATGCGAGGATATGCGCAGCGCGATCAGCAATTGGCTGCACAGATCATGGCCGATAAGAAGCTAGATACCGTGTATGACAAAGCCACAACCCTTTTAAGTGAAGGGTTTAACGCCGGTGATGGTTACCCACAGGTATGGATACGTGATTTTAATACTTTTATTGAAACTTCATGCAAAGTTTACAACCACGATAGTATTCGAACTAATCTGCTCACTTTTCTTCGGCTTCAACAACCCAATGGTGAAATTGTGGATGGATATGTTTTAAAAGGACATGTAACCTGGAATGATCCGAATATCTATACCTCTGCTTATGACGATACTCATGTCGGTTTTAAAAATACAGTAGAAACAGACCAGGAAACTTCGCTGATACAAGCTATTGCCAAGTACATCCGTGTTACCGGTGACAGATCGATCCTAATGGAAATGATCGCAGGTAAAACTGCATTACAACGACTGGAACTCTCGATAGCCTATTTACTAAAGAACCGCTATTCGAATAAATATCATTTATTAACGGGAGCTACTACACAAGATTGGGGGGATGTACAGATTGAAGGCGGAGCCGTAGTGGATATCGATAAAAATACACACTGGGCAATTGATATATATGATAATGCCATGTTGGTGATTGCGCTGAAAGATATGATCGGTTTTTATGATCAGGAACAGGGGCGACATAATTGGCAGCAACTAAAAGCAACTACAATTAGCTCAATCCGGAAATATTTATGGAACGCAAAAAAGCATAAATTTATTCCTCACCTGTACCTTGATAAATCGCCTTTTCCTGCAAGTTTTAAGGAAGACAAAATCTATTTTCATGGAGGTACAGCTATAGCCATTGAAGCAGGGATTTTATCAAAGAATGAAATCCGGCTTGTTAACCAGAATATGTTACGTAATGTGAAGTTATCCGGTGCCCCATCTATTGGATTAACCCTATACCCTATTTATCCCGAAGGAATTTATAAAGGTTCCACATCATCAAAGCCATATGTTTACCAAAATGGTGGTGACTGGACCTGGTTTGGTGCACGGATGATACAACAACTTATCAGGTATGGGCTTATTAAAGAAGCATATGAAGAATTACAACCTATGATCAACAGAACCATTAAGGACAAGGGCTTTTACGAATGGTATAGCGTTAATGGTAAACCCAATGGATCTGCTGCTTTTAAAGGATCAGCAGGTGTGTTGGCTAATGCCATAGATCAATTAAAAGAGTGGGCTCGGATCAATAATAAATAAGATACTCAGTAGTAACAGGGAGTGGAAAGCACTCGATGTTACAACTACCTTTGGTTATATATCTATAGCTAGCTTAGTTTTTCCGGATACCTATGATCTGAAGGAATTAAGCCTCGCCACCGACACCAGGACCCTGTTTATTATAAAGATTAACATCCTGTTGCGGAAATGGAATCACAATACCGTTAGTCCTAAAATAGTTGTAATGGCCATCTTCTCCTTTTTAATAAAAACTGACCCAAAATTCATTTAATTAAGTTGTTTAGGCGTTTAATTATACTTGGGGATATATTCAATTGCCGAATTTTTCGATATTACTACAAGTCTTTTGCAAGTAAGTAAGTAAAGAAAATCTAATATTGTTCTTGCCTATTCTTCATTTGTTTGAATCCCATTACGTTTTAATATTTTGATTGCTTGATTAACTGAAACTTTTCTATCTGAAAAAGTTGTTGCCGTTTTGTCGATTGATTGTTGCATTTCTTGAATTGAGGAGCTTTTTCCACTGAGGCCTGTTAAAGTTCTTTGCAGAAAAACCTTCACGATAGATGCCTTTAACTTCTATATCGTTATACTCACAATATTTTAATAGCCGATCTTCTTGTTCAGGAAGAGAGTAACCTTTTCTTTTTTGTTCGTCTGTACTAACACGGACATATAAATAGGCTGGTTTCATATGGGCACTGTATAAATCTTATTATAAGTTCGGCATTTTTTCCAAAAAACAGAAGCAGAACGCTACCCCGTTCTATCAGCGGGTTTTGCTTAACCATGATATGAATGCTTTACGAAAAAACAATTAAATGGCTCCATATTGTCTACTTAACATTCAGTATTGATTAAAAATCAATATGATAGTCCTTGACAAATACCTTGCCCCCCCACGCTTTCTTAGCAGTCCATTCCTCAGGAGCTCCGGCCCAGAACTCATGCGAAGCCGGTAGTCCCAATGGAAGGAACGACAAAGTAGCCATATACAAACTGCCTGTCGAAGTATAATAGTCTGCTATTTCAGGCTCATGTCCACAAAAACCTAATTGTAGCCAATTGTTTTTATCAAAGGTGCCGGGAGTTTCATAAATATTCTTCTTTACTTTTGTTAGCGCACAACGCACCTGAGCTGGTTTAATGGTCGAAGGTAACTTTTCCATTAATGCAATCTGGCTTAAGGCCTGAAAAGCGCCAGTCCTATAGGTAATAGAGCGGCCGATTGGCGGAAAAGTTCCCTCGGGAGAAATCATTCGCTCTTGCCCCACAGCATAGCGCTGCATTCGTTTTAGTGCTAAGTCGTATACTTTCTGATCTGTCAGTTTTTTATTTACCAATACGGCCAACGTATCCACCATCATGGGGTGAATTACGAAGGAATTATAATAGTCAAATGCAAAATTTGGACCATCTCCATAACAGCCATCACCTTTGTACCATTCATTTAACATTTTTACCCCTTCGTTGAGACGATCTGCATCGTATTGTTCATCTATCGATAGCAGAAATGCCTCTGTCATGGAGCCAAAAAGCAACCAATTACTTTTAAAAGGTTTCCTATTCCTTAGCGATTTAAATGATGCTATGATTCTTTGTTTAGTTTGTGGCTCAAGAGGTTCCCATAAGGCTTTTGGTGCTCTCAGAAAAGTTTGTGCTAAATAGGCTGAATCAACAATTGGTTGATAATCTTTTGAAAAATTTAATAGATCCGGGCTGGCCGGATCAACACTATTGTTTAATCCCTGCAAGGCATTAGCCCTCATTTTTTTTCTTAGTATTCCTTCAGGTGTATTGTCATCCGGTAGGGCGAGCCATGGTGCAACCCCGGCATATGTACGTCCTACGGCTTCCAGATAGGTTACTATAGGAGATCTTGAGTCATATATTGGAGATTTCTCCACAGGCATATTCTTAACAAGTGTGCCTTTGGCTAAGTTTGAAATTACAGGATTTGCTATTTTATATAAAAGCTGGTACCAATATTCGCGGTCATTCATTTTAACATGCGAATCAAAGGCTCCCGGTTCGGCTCCCAACATCCTTTTTGGGCTCATTGCGCCGATGATTCCGGCGAGTGACAGTGTACCTACAAATTTTCTTCTTTTCATACAATTTTTATAAATACCATTTTTTATAGCGTGTTAACGCCTCCAGGAAGTAATAGTCGGCATAAGTTAAAGGCACATCTATTTCAGATTTTAGTGGTAAAGCGCCGGTACTATGCATTAGTAAAAAACCACCATTCTGACCGGGCTTTGATCTGTAGGCATCAGATGACAGCGAAGTGATTATTTTCTCTGCTTCAGTTACATATACTGTCTGCTCCTTTTTCGTTACGTATTGCCCTAATTCTAACAATCCGGCGGCAATAACAGCAGCTGCAGAAGCATCACGATAAGTATTTGGAATACCAGGGGCGTTAAAATCCCAATACGGGATTCCATCTGCTGGCATATTAGGATTCTCTAATATAAACTTAGCAATATGCTTCGCCAAATCAAGATAGCTTTGTTTCTGGGTAAACCGGTACATCATGGTATAGCCATATAATGCCCAGCCTTGCCCCCGGCTCCAGGCCGATTCATTAGATGCCCCTTGAGCTGTTCCCTTTTTAACTACTTTACCGGTATTCATGTCGTAATCAACAACGTGATAGGAACTATAGTCTGTCCTAAAATGATTCTTCATTGTTGCATCGGCATGATTAATTGCAATCTCCTTGTATTTTGGATCCCCGCCCTGATCTGTTACCCAAGCCAGCAGTTCCAGATTCATCATATTATCGATAATCACCGGACCTTTCCACTGTTTGTTTGAATTCCATGATTGAATTACTTTAGCAGCCGGATGGTATCTGGTAATTAATGAAGCTGCTGCCGTATCTATGGTAGACTTATAAATTGGATTTTTGGTAATCCTGTAAGCATTCCCAAAGCTGCAGAACATCATAAAACCCAGATCATGATTACCCGTGTAATGTTTTTCCTTTTCTAAAATAGCCAGGCGTTTTTTTGCCTCTTTTAGTATTGCAGTGTCTTTTGTATACTCGTAAATATACAGTAATGAACCTGGATAAAAACCGCTGCACCACCATTTGGTGTCACTCGTTTCTACCTTATTGTTTTTTGCAACATAGGTTTTGGGCATAACATCAGCCGGAACATTTTTTGCCAGCACTTTGTATTGCTGATCAGCAAATTCAAATTGCCGGGCTATCAATTGTTTCATTTGCTCTTTTTTACTGTATGCTCCCTGCCCACTGGCTATCCCTGCCATGGTCAGAAGGTATACAGTAAACAATAATTTACTCATAGTCTCTGTCCGTTTAATAATTAATTTCCGCTTAGTTATAAGCTTTATCGCTGCCGTCTATTGATATTTTGGTTGAGGCAAAACTGTGCTTTCAGGAGTTTAAAAAAGAAGCAAATTCTAAATGAAATGGTAGAAAAATCAAAATTTAGCCGCATATATCCAATTCAAATCCGGTATCCTTGTCGCTAAAGTTCTCGTATTTAGGTTTTAGCTTTCTCGTAAACATTGCCACTACCCTTCGCCGCACTGGTGGATTCTAAAACGATTACAAATGGTTTTTTACCTGGTTCGTTTTTAAGGTGAATAAAATATTCATTTGGATGGATTTCTTCGGTCCTTAAAGCCGAAGAGGAAGTTGTGAGCAGATATGCTTTGGCAATATCTGTTCTTGCGGGTAACTTTACCCGGTAGTCGCCAGATAGTGGTACGTTAAAAACGAGCATATATAATTTATTAGTCTTTGTATTTTTTGTGAAAAAACCCCAATCCTGTTTTTCGAGCCCGGCATATCCGCAGTTGTAAATGGCCTCGCTGTTAACTTTCATCCAGCTACCTATACCCTTTGCTAAATCAAGCTCTTCCTGCCTGATAGAACCATCACCTTTTGGACCAAAATTCAGCACAAAATTCCCTCCTAACGAAACACATTTAGCAGTCATCTCAATCAATTCATTTACCGTTTTGATATGACCTTTCCAGGCCTTGTTATATCCCCACTGATTTTCCGGCACCGTCATTACACAATCCCAATCATTACCGTGAACATCATCAATCTTATTCGGAATTTTACGCTCCCAACCTTGCTCATAATCGCCCATCATTGCACCATTAGAATCAAAATGACGCTTACCATACTCATCTGCTCTAAAACGACTCCCTATAATTAAACCTGGTCTTAATTTGCGCATTTCGGTTTCCAGCTCATCAGCAAACGCGGCTTGTTTTACCCAGGCTTTATCCCAGGTGCCATCAAACCAAAGACCTTTAGCAGTTGGATAAAGTGTTAAAAGCTCAATTAATTGATTTCTGGTAAAGGTTTTAAATTTCTCAAATGCCAGGCTATCGGCTTCGGTTTTTATGTCGTATCTCCAGTTCGGATTGTTCCAATCCATGATAGAAAAATATAAGATCACATCAATTCCTTCAGCGTTGTAAGCTTTTACTAAAGGGCCAATAATATCCTTTTTATAGGGCGAATTGGCGACAGTATATTTGGTGTACTTACTTGGCCATAAACAGAAACCATCATGGTGCTTGGTAGTAATGGTTACATACCTCGCCCCCATTTCTTTGGCTGTTATAGCCCATGCCACTGCATTGAACTGTGTTGGATTGAACCTATAAATTAGAGAATCGTAGGTAGATTTTGGCATTCCATCCCAGGAGCGGATCCACTCTGCAGCACCATTATAGGTCTTTCCGTTCCATTCTCCTCCAGGTATAGCGTACAGCCCCCAATGGATAAACTGCCCCAAACCATAGCCACGCCACTTTTTCATTACAGTATCGGTTCTTTTGCCTATTCTATGCGAACCATGTTTTAACTCTATTGTATTCTTTGCCTCAGATGAATTTTGTGCAGAAGTTACAACTACATTCAGGAGCAAAATGCTCAGTAGTAGTATTTTCTTATTTAATAATTGTTTCATATAGAATAATTCGCTTGTTATGATAGTCTTTATAATTCAATTGTTCCTTCTTGGGAGCTCCTAAGCTAATATTTGCCCATATACAATATGGGCAAATATTAGGAATATCAGATTCAATAAAATCGTTCTCTCAATAGGAGTAGATGCAGGACTTAACATTTTTTATAGATCTAATGGTTATAAAACTTTTAATTTACGGCAATTACCTTGATGGATGATGCCTTATCATTAAAGGGGGAAACATAGGTACTTGATGAAGTGAGCTCAATGCTGTTACCAGTAAAATTATCTCCATCGTACATAACTACCTTTACACCCAGGCTCATATTTACGGAGGAAACATCATTGTCACTAATGCCCCTTGAAATAAGATCGGCGGTGGTGTATTGGCCAACAGGCAACGATACTCCATAACCTCCATAGCTCGCGTTTTGATAAAACTTAGCCGAGCCGTTAACGCCCACTTGCGGCACGCCGTTCAAGAAAGAGAACGAATAGCCTTTACTAACCACGTTTCCATTTTTCAATAAAAGCTTTACCCTGATGTCATATGCTTCGTTGGTTTTGTAAAACAGTTCGTTAAAAGCGATGTTTCCAGAAAAAGTATTGCTTGCTGTTGGATTAAATCTCCAGGTTACCGCATTATAGTCGGCATCACTGCTACTCAAATTGGGATCCATATAAATCAAAATATCGCTTACATCTTTATTGCTGGTGAAAGATCCCGTTACATCAAAAGATTGTGTGCCCGAATTGTAGGCAAACTGGGCATCGATTGTTGCGGTAACGGCCTCGTAAGGTATTTCTGCTGGCAACGGATTTTGGAAAATCTCATTCCGATTTAAAGTAGCCGCGTCAACAGGGGTTAAAAATGTAGGTTGCCCCTTGCTAAATGTTACGTTTCCATTGCCCATTAAAGAGGTACCCAACGTTGGTTCTTCTGAAGCATATTTTGCATGATCATGAACCAGGTTTAAACCATGGCCTAGCTCATGCAGCATTCCACCTAATAAGTTGGAAGTTGCATTCGGGATTTTATCAACTGCCATATTTGCATTATCAACGGCAAAGCAGTTCTTGCCATAGCCGTAAAAAGGTTGGTCTCCGCCATCTGTTCTATTCGGTAATAAGATTAAAGTGTGACTGGAATTCGAAAATTCTGATGGATGCGCAGTTTTATAGTTTGCAATTTCGGTCAGAATTTTGTTGGCAGAGGTAGCTGCACTATAAGGATAGGCAGATTGACCAAATTGGGCTGGAATTTCTATAAACTTTATCAATCCTGTAGAGTCCACCTTGGGTAAACCCATATATTTATCATATCCATAACGCAGCATTTCGGTATGGAACCAGCCTTGAAAATGAACCAATAAAGCGGTTAGACGTGTTTTGTAATCAGGTAAAGCTGGATTATCTGTTGGTACAAACATCACGATGTTTAAATTCTTGCTGTTGGTTACGAAACTGGGAGGAGTACCTACCGAGTCCAATGCAATCCTGGTTGATTTTGCTTTAACGGTTTCCGGCTTAGCAACGGTTGCTTTTTTGCAAGCACCTATAAAAAGTGTAAATACAACCATAAACAACATGGTTAGGCGAACTTGGGTTTTTCTGTCTTTCATTTTTTTGAACAGTTAAAAGGTTTTTAATTAATTTGTTTTAGTTCCTCATATAGATTCAATTATTTGATCGTTTATATTCAAAATTCGCTGGATGGTTAAAAATGATTTTTCTCATCATATCCCTTTTTTAGTTATTTGATCGTTTAATTGGGTAACTAAACTGGCGGCTAAGTCGGCCGCCTGCATGCAACCAACTTATGCCAGTCTTCATAGAAACGACCAAATCCCTATCTGAAGATTTTTATTACCATCCCGGGTTTTGTATTAAATGCCCTTTTCCCTTTAACACCTCGGTTAATGGTATCGGAGCGAAGTAACTGGATTTTAAGAATGCGCTGTTGATGGCAGTAATGGGTGCATAGGTAAATGTTCCGTTTAACTCTCTCGTTACCACGGTTCCGGTTACCGGTTGTGCTTCTGTCATTTCTGCTGTTCTCCATCGCCTGGTATCGTAATACCAATGCCCTTCAGAGAAAAACTCTACGCGGTATTCATTTTGGATCAGGCCGCGTGCGTCGCTTTGTGAAATACCTGCCGGAATCCCATAACGATTATCGGAACCGGCTAAAATACCGGCACGTCTTCTAATCCGGATTACGTAGGTAACTGCATTTTCTGTTTGTCCAAGTTCGTTCAACGCTTCAGCGTAACCCAATATCATTTCCGCAAGGCGGATCATTGGATAGGCTCTATCTATACTTAAACTGTTATATGGAGCAGCATCATTACACATTTTACGATTGTAATATCCTGTTCGCGTATGGTAAGTTGCATACCCATCGGTAGAAACTGCATTGGTAGCTTTATTAAAGAAAATATCTACCTTATCTAATGAGGTAGTGGCCCGGTTACAAACCAGGGCCTGGTTGTAAACAATCGAATAATCGAACCTGGGATCTCTGTTTACATAAGGATTGGCTGCACTATACGGATACGCAGCAGATGAAGCTGTAATTGGTTTCCCATCCTTCATCCCAAAGGCCTTTACCATGTTTTCGCTGGGATTGCTATAAGTAAGTGAGCTTACACCTGTACGACTCCATGGAAACCACATGGTTTCAAGATTCTTCCCTACAGCAACATTATAGGCAAATATGTATTCAGAATTTTTTCTGGAGGATACAAACATATTCCAAAACCCATAACCCGGTTTTGTTACATTATCTTCAACCAAAGCATATTCCGGCAAATCCAAAACCACTTTACAGGCATCAGCGGCCTTTTGCCACAACGTTTGATCTGCACTTGCCGAATAGGATAGCAAGGGACCGGTAGTTGCATCAGTGGCTACAGGATTACCATTATAAAGTGGACTTGCACCTGTAACCAAAACACGGGCTTTTAATGCTTTACATGCACCAGATGTGGCTCTGCCATAATCAGCAGCTTCCAGTGCTAACGAAGTTGGAAGATTTTTAGCTGCTTCATCTAATTCCGTGGAGATATAATCAATACACTGTTTATAGGTATTACGCTTGTATTCGTAGGTTGGCAATTCATCGCTTACCTCATCGCCCATGAGCTGTACGCCTCCGTAAAGCCTTACCAAAGCAAAGTAATACCAGGCCCTTAAAAACCTGGCTTCAGCAATTACACGCAGTTTTCTAGATGATGAGAGTGTAGAGCCGGGAATGTTTTTCATAAATATATTCGCCGATCTAATCCTTTTATAATATGCAGTGTAGTAAGGATTAAAGACATGGGTATTTGATGTTAACGCCGAGGTTAACAATGGAATCTGAGGACCGGAAGAATAACCCGCCGCCACATTCGTAGTCATGGTTTCAAAGTTGTCATCAATAGTACCCAAACCAGTCGAAGAACCACTAATATAGGTGCAAGATGGAATTATGTCCATCCCGGTATAGGCGTAAATATCAGTCAAAAAGCTCATCGTTAAGGTACTATCCGCAAATACTTTGGCTTCAGTCAAAGGCTCTACCTTCGGATCTAAAAAACCTCCTTTTTTACAGGATTGCAGGGCGGCTATGGTACAGCCTGCGATCAATATGTAATAATACTTTTTCATGTTACGATTTATTTAAAGGGTATAACTATAAACCTACCTGGATCCCAAAGTTGATGATCCGTTGTTGAGGATATTCGCCGGCCGAAGAACTCAACGCCGATTCCGGATCAATAAATACCGGTAATGCCGTATAGACCAATCCCAAATCGTATCCGTTTGCATAAATTCGCAGATTGTTTATATGCAATTTCTTGACGAATTGAGAAGAAAAACGATAGCCAATTTCAAAGTTTTTCCAGCGTATATAGTCTCCTTTAGAATACCAATACGAAGAAACTAAACTGTTGTTTGCGCTGCCACTCAATTCCGGAAATACAGCATCCGCTCCTGTTATTGGCGTCCAGCGACCAAGATTATATGGCACTGATTGCCTGTCTGGCCTTTGGTAAGCTAAAATCCCCCTGTCATACCTAATGATGTAATCAAACGCCCCTTGAAACAGCGTGCTGATATCGAAATTTTTGTAAGTAAACCCAAAACTTAAACCCACCGTATATTTCGGCTGGTTAGTTCCAAGGTAGCCCGCATCGTTCTGATCGATGATTCCATCTCCATTCAGGTCCTTAAATTTTATGGAGCCTAACTGCATATTTGATAAAGGAATACTGGTACTTAACTTTGGCGCGGTGTAGAGCTCGGCCAGGCTTTGATAAAAGCCATCAGCCGAGTAACCGAATTGCGCGCCGACCGGTTTACCCGTTGAACTTAACCAGGGATAAAGTGTAGCCGGTTCGTCCTTAAAAACGATTGTATTATTGGCATAGGTGATATTGGAATTGACAAAGAATGAAATATTGTTGTTAATCCTATCGCGATAAGTTATATCAGCTTCATAGCCGGTATTTTTCACAATACCTAAATTGTATTTAGGTACACTTGCACCAAAAGTCGCAGGTAGTGTTCCGGGGTCAGAAAGGATGTTTTTACGTCTTTTATAGAAATAATCGGCTGTAAAACTTAACTTCCCCTGAAACATCTTCACATCCACACCTACATCGGCATCTTGCTGCACCTCCCAGGTAATGTCGTAATTAGCTAAAGTTGGCTCTATCAAACCCGCTGAAGAAGTTGGCGTTTCACCAAATACATAACTTCTGCCTGATCCGGTAGAATAGGTTTTTGCATAAGAATATACGGATGAACCAATAGCATCATTTCCGGTTAAACCGTAGGACGCTCTGATTTTAAATGCATCCATAAAGTTGATGTTGTTCTTGAAAAAAGATTCTTCGCTAATATTCCAACCGATGCTTGCAGCAGGGAACAATTGATACTGTTTACTGGATTCAAACTTATCTGAACCATTGTACCCCGCACTAAAATCAATCAGGTATTTCTGTTTATAGTTGTAACTAACTTTTGCCGTAATGCCACGAATATTATAGGGTTCTGCAGCTAAAGTAGCACTGATATCAGTTGAATTTGTAGTTTGGTTCAGCAATGCTAAAGCCGATATATTGTGGTTACCAAAGCTCCTGTTGTAATTTAAATTGGCCTGAATGTTTACCAGCCTGTTCGTAGCCAAACTCGCTCCTTCTCTGATCAATGTTCCCATTCGGTACATATCCGTTTTCCAGGGATCGTAGGTTTGGGTGTTGGCATTGTAGACATAGGCCAAAATTTCGAGATTTGTTCCGCTCCCACTTCTGCGAAGGGTACGGGTGAAACCATAATCACTGGCAAAAGATACCAAAGCATTTGCTGCCAAACCTGGTGTGATAAAGTCTAGTTTTTGGTTGGCTTGTGCCACAAAGTTTAAACTGTTGCCATAAGTCCTGGTATAGCCCGAATACATTAAATTGGCCACAGGATTGGGTTTCACCGCACTTGGATTTGCACTCGAAGCGATTAATCCATTTGGCCAGTACACCGGATAACTGAAGGAAGAAAGCTCTCCGTTCCACAAATACTGGAAAGTTGTACCACCATTATTCCAGGCTTTATCATATGGCTCATTGGTAACTCCAAACCTGCCTGATAAATCCAAACGGATATGCAAATCTTTATTTGGATCGATATCTACGTTCGATCTGAAATTGTACCTGTTGTAGAAATAATTGGATTCGTAACCTTGATCTTTAGAGAAATCCTTAAAAATACCGCCCTGGGATAAGTAACCTAATGAAACGAAGTATTTGGCAATTTTCGATCCGCCGCTAATATCCAGGTTGAATCGGTTTTGCACACTCACCTTCTTCAATACCTCATCCCACCAATTTACACTTGGGTAGTTATAGGGATCATCATTTAATTTGTAATGTTCCAGATTATTTCCGGAAAAATATTGTGGATAAGCAACCGCCGGATCAAGATATTGCCCGGTAACACGCTCCCGCAACAGACTTAGGGTAGTATAGCCATCGTTTACTTGGGGTCTTTGTGTGGGCATTTGCAAGCCGCTTTCAACGCGAAAGGTAAGTTGAGGCTTACCCGCTTCACCCCGACGCGTTTTCACAATCAGCACACCATTTGCTCCGCGTACACCATACACAGCAGTTGTTGATGCATCTTTTAAAATGGTAATACTTTCTACCTCATTCGGATCTAATTGATTAACCTGATCCAGCGTAAATTCAATATCATCCACAATAATTAATGGACTTGTAGCTGCACTTCCGGCATAGGTGCTTATTCCCCTGATCTGAAATGCCGCCCCATCTTTACCTGGCTGTCCGCTACGTTGCTGAGAGAAAAACCCAGGTAAACGGCCTGCCAATGAGTTCTGTAAACTAGCGGAAGGGCTTTGCCTGATCTCTGCTCCGGTTATGGAACTTATGGCTCCTGTATTAGTTATCTTTTTGGTCTTTTGTCCATAACCCAGCACCACTACATCTTCCAAACCTTTAACATCATCTTCTATGGTGATTTCCAAAGATGTTTTGCCTTTTGCATCAACCTCTTTAGTGATGTAACCTATGCTTTTTACAATCAGGATTTTTGATGTACCCTTCAACTTCAAGACAAACCCTCCTTGATCGTCCGTCATGGTTCCGTTGCTGGTAAATTCCTTTTCGTAAACGGAAACACCAGGCAGACCACCTGATTTATCAGATACCGTACCCGAAATAGTTACGGTTGTTTGTGCCTGCGTTTGATAAAAACAGGTAATTAATAGCAAAAGCACAAAGTGATATATATATTTTTTCATGTTCTGATTCTTTTTTAATAATTACCAATTGGGGTTCTGGGTCATCGATGAGTTAGCAATGATCTCCTTATATGGAATCGGGAACAGGTACATTTTGGACGCGTCGAATTTTGTTGGTGCTACCCCTACCGTATTATATGTTGCAGTAGTACCGTTAAAATTCCCCTGTACGCCATGCAAGGTTCCATTTAACACGTTTTTAGCAATTTTCCATCGGCGTATATCCCAAAATCGCTGTTCTTCAAATGCCATCTCTACCCGGCGCTCATGCCTGATTCTGGTACGCATATCGGCCTGAGATAAACCTGTTGGTAAATTGGGCATGCCAACACGTGTACGAATTGCATTTATTGCCACATAAACTGTTGCATCTGGCCCCGTTGCTTCATTTTGAGCTTCGGCGTAATTCAGTAAGATTTCGGCATATCTAAAAATGGGGAATACATGATTGGCATTGGTATAGGAAGTTGCGCTGGCATTACTTGTTAAAAACTTGCGCATATAATAGCCCGTACGGGTTTCACCACTATTGGTTTTTCCGAAACCGAGCGGTCTGTCCAGACCCCCATCATAAGTTTGCACTTTTCTTGTCAGCCAGTAAAGACCATCAAACATAATCGTAGCGGGCAAACGCGGGTCCCGGTCAAAGTATGGCGTTGTACTTACGTAATCCGTTCCGGGTTCGGTAGTGGTTTTGCCGCTGCTCATTTCGTATTCATCCACCAATTCTTGCGTAGGATTGGTTTTACCGGAGCCCGCCCTGGTATAACCTATTGGGTCATTGGCTGATTCTACCGTAGTATTTGTTGCCGCCATATAAGGCAGTATAATCTCATTGTTACTTGCTGTAGAAAAAATGCTTAAAAATTTATTTACAGAAAGCACATAAGCTGTAAGTTTAGCACCAGTGGTAATTCCGGCCATAGTGGTTATAGTATAATGCGTGGTTGTTGCTGCATCGTTCAGTTTATAAGTAAACTTTCCGGCGGCTACACTATCCATCACATCTTTTGCCGCTTTTGCGGCAGTTTGCCATTTATTCACCGCATTCCCAGGGTTATTGAGCGGACTGGCCGCATAAAGCAGCAGTCTGGACTTTACAGCCATCGCTGCACCTCGACTAAAGCGACCGTAAAAGTTTGAGGCAAAAGTTCCGGTAGCGTTTGCCGATAGTAAATTCGGCATAGCTAAATCCATCTCACTGATGATGTAGTTGACACATTCATCGTAGGTATTCCGGGCAATTTTAATCTCGTTCTGCGGATCAAAAACCTGATCTCCGATTAAAGGAACACCGCCCCATCTTTTTACCAGTTCAAAATAAAACATAGCCCGTAATGCCCTTGCTTCTGCTTTCCAGCGCTCTTTATAACCTTTTAAGGATGTTTTTAAGATTACCCTGTCAATCTTGCTTAAAAAGATGTTCACCTTTCTAATGCCGGCATAGTTGGCATCCCAGGCATTATCAGGTAAAACTGATGAGTTAATTGCTCCGGTAGAATAATATTGAATATTATCCAGGGTTGAGTTTGGCAGGGCATCATCTGTTCCTGCATCCAAAATATTATTGTTAATGCGGTTAAAACCTTTGGGCAAGCTCGAATAAATATTATTCAAAAATTGCTCGGTATATAGCCCAACCGAATCCTTGCTATCAAACACGTTGTTCTCATCTGTAAATTCCAGGGGGCCATCCTCCGTGATTTTTTTACAACCGACCGTTCCCAAAAACAGGATCGCAGAAAATATCATTATGATTAAAGTATATTTTTTCATCATCTATTGATTTGTGATTATAACTTCAGCGAGATTCCGCCATTAATTATCCGCTCATCAGAAAAACCTGATAATCCGGATTCCGGATCAACGTATTTCAATTGCGAAAGCGTGAATAAGTTGTAGGCATTTACAAACAACCTCAAACGGTTAATTTTTGCCCTGCTTAACAACCTGGCCGGAAAACTATAGCCAAGCTCCAGATTCTTCAATCTCAAATAGTTGGCATCCCGTAACCAGAAAGTAGAAGCCTGTTGATTGTTGGAATTAGCACCCAGCGTTAACCGTGGCAATGTGGCATTCACATTACTTTGCGGTGTCCACCTGTTTTCAGTTGTATAATCTAAAACATAGCCATAGCCATTAGAAAAGGCCGACATGCTGCTGGCATTTAACAAAAGTTGCCTGTTGGTAATTCCTTGAAACAAGCCGTTCAAATCGAAATTCTTGTAGTTGAGGCCGAAGTTTAATCCAAAGAAAATACGGGGTTTACTGCTGGAAATCTGCTTTTGATCTAAAAAGTTAATGATTCCATCACCATTTAAGTCTTTGTATTTGATATCGCCCGGCTGCGGGTTATAACCCAATATGCCGGGAATTTTGCTAATGTCCTCACCTGCCTGATAAAAGCCTATTGCCTCATAACCTCTTTGCTGGGTAACGGGCGCACCAGCTAAATACAACCAGGAGTATGGATAATTCGGTTCATCCTTATCAATCACCTTGCTTTGTTCTATCGAAACATTCGCGCCAACCTGATAACCAAATTTTGAATTGGGTTTAGAACTGAAGGAAAGTGTAGCTTCAAAACCTGTAAAAGTGTTTTTTCCTAAGTTTTGTAATGGATAGGTCTGGCCCAATATTCCACTTGCATCGCCATTATTTTTCTGTTGTAATAAATCATAATAGCGATTGTTGTAATAGGTAAATACTGCATTTAAACGGTTATCAAAAAATCCGGCTTCGATTCCTGCATCATACTTCCATGCCTTCTCCCAGGTTAAATTGGTACTGGCCAATGCATTTTCAAAAGCTCCCGAAACCCCTGTTAACCCTGTTCCGAGGTTGTAACCGGTACTGTTTAGGGTATAGCGCTGAACGTAGATATAATAATTAGATGGATCTGCATAAGCCGTTTGCCCGGCAGAGGCTCTTAATTTCAAGAAGCTTATGGCATCCGATTTAAACCAGTCTTCTTTGCTCAAAATCCAGCCTAAGCCCAATGATGGCAGAAAACCCCAGCGTTTACCCGGTTCGTAACGGTTAAAGCTGCTATAGCTACCGGCAAACTCCGCCAGGTAGGTTTCCTTATAATTGTATCTGGCCGTTAAACCTGCAGTTTGATAAATCTGGTTTAGCTGGGTATAAGAGTTTAAAGTATTATCGTTGTTGTAAGTAGCCAATAAGTTTAAATGGTGATTGTTAAAATCACGATCATAGCCGACCAGCACATTGGTATACGTTTGCTTAAACTGACTGGCAATAGAACTGACGCCCTTTCCTGCTTCCAAAACACCATCGCTTCCTACTTTAGTATAGATTGTATTTTCGTTAACAGTTGTTGGGTTGTACACCGCAAAGGGTTTAGACCGATCTATGTTTTGCTGGTAGTAGTTGTTAATGGACAGGGTTCCTTTGGCCCAAAGCCCTTTTGTTAAATCGCTCAATTTAAAAAGTAGGCTCGCATCGGCATTTAAAGTGCGCTGATTAGATGCCAAATAACCACTGCGTACCGTGCTCGCCAAAATATTGGTGCCATAGGTTACGTTGTTTACGGTAACGGTGTTTTGCGCACTACCGCCATAAGAACCATCTGCGTTTAAAACAGGGTACGCCAATGGTGATGTGGCATAAATCCTGTTCATAATATTACTGGCACCTATCCCCGGTTCGTTTTGGTTTTCAATGGAGCCGAAAATGTTCAGCGTTAACTGGATATCATCCGAAAAATCCATTTGGGCATTAGTACGGATGTTGTAACGCTTATAGAAGTTGTTGGTATTGTAGGCATTTATATTATCGGTAACGAAATTTCCATCAGAATTGAAGTGCTCAATACTTGCAAAATATCTGTACGATTTTCCATTCCCGGCTACGTCAACGTTATAGCGTTGCTGAGCACTGTTCTTCTTATATACCAAGTTGTACCAATTAGTGCTCGGCTGCAAAAATGGATTGTTGGTTCCGTTTTGATAAGCATTAATAGCAGCATCACTATAGAAAGGCACAGAACCAGGGTTGGTATTTAACTGAGCCTCATTATAGAGCCTGGCATAATTTGCGCCAGTAATAAAACTTGGGGATTTCAGATGCTGTAGCGCGCCATATTGTGCTGTAAAGTTCAATTCAAACGGACGGGATTCTGAACGGTCTTTTGTGGTGATGTAGATGATCCCGTTAGAAGAACGCATGCCGAACATAGCTGTGGAAACGGCATCTTTCATTACGGTAATGCTCTTAATGTCGTTCGGATTAAAACCGGTAAAATTGCGGATCACCCCATCAATTACAATTAAAGGAGTTTGCCCGCGTAAGCCGAAAATAGAGGCATCAAAACCTGTTCTGCCAGATGATTGAATGGTGTATAGACCAGCCAGGCGACCTGCCATAACATTTGAAATATCTGCCACAGGCGTAGTATTGATATCTTCGGCATAAATAGTTGAGGTACCGCCTAAGTTAAGTTGACGGGGAACAACCCCATTCCAAACGTTTACACCTCTTTCCCTATATGGTAAACCGCGGTCCATTTTATCCGTCGATAAGCTATCCGCAGTGTTTTTTACCGGTTGCTGTGCAAAGACAAATACGGGTGCCAAAGCCAAAAAACTTAGCTTCCATAGCTTTGACAACAGGCCACTAGATTTGAATAAAGTAAAATTTTTGATCATGCTTTGTGATTTATCGGTTAGAAACATTGTATTACTGAACGCACATCAATTATTAATTTGCCCCCTGACAAGGCCATTACCTTGTTGCGATGACAAAACCAATAAATAAGTAGGCTGCGAAAGCAGTGAATCGATTGTACTTGTATTAAGGTTTAATTTCCCTTTTGATTCGCGATTAGCATCAAAAACCGGATTTTGCAAATCGATAAGCAGGGATCCATTTGTGCCCGAAGGGCCAAGATTGACTTTTATTGATGTTGGTATATCACCATTTTGGAGGACTTGATCAAAGTATACATAGTAGTCAAGTTCATTGTTATCCATTAAATACAACACCGCGACTGCATGGTCTGATCTTCCTGATAGGACTGGAGTAATATTGCTGGCGCTTAAATCTACCTTCCACTGTTTTTTAATAAAAATATCCGATTCGATACTTTTCTTTTTACAGGACAAAGCAAGAATCAACAGGCATATGCTTCCCAGCATATATACCTTTGTTAAAAGATTAAACTTCATATGTTTGGTTATTTTTTAAATTGGGCTTGATATGAATCTTCATCATTTTTTAAGTCGTGACCGACTGAGAAGAGTTACCTGGTTTAGTCAATTTTTATTCATACATTATTTATTTTAGTTAATTATTCAATTACCTAGTATTGCACTATTCATTTAATTACCGGTAGCATTATTAAAAGGCTATGACAATCGTAAGTCTTTTAACATCATTGTTTTACCTAAAGGTGTATTGGGATATCCTTTAGTTTGGTTAAATCAAAACTGTGGTATTCTTTGATTAAAAAAGATGAAAATTCTAAAAGAAAGGATAGAAAATCCTTAAAAAAGAAGGCAAAAGCGCATTTAGCAAACAATTAATAATTAGATATATATCTTTATTGTTAAAGAATTAACAACAATTCCTAAATGTGTATGAAAGCTGTCATGTGGAGACTGATCATTTTGTGTGTTTTGGAACTCGGAGTATTCCGGGTGACTTATGCACAAAACCTGGTTTCATTTAGTAATCTCATGATTGAAAATGGTTTATCACAAAATTCGGTGATGGCCATTACTCAGGATCAATCAAAATTTATGTGGTTTGGTACCCGGCAGGGTTTGAACCGTTACGATGGCCATGAGTTTAAAATATATAGGAATGACCCGTCAAATCCTGAGAGTATTTCAGATAACGAAGTTCAATGCATAGTTAAAGATTCAAAAGGCACATTATGGATAGGTACCGTAAACGGACTTAACAGATATAACCAGAAAAAGGATGTCTTTGTACGGGTTCGAATAAAAGAAGGATCGGACAGCAATAATATTGAAACCATTTATGAAGATCAGGACCGAAACTTATGGGTAGGCACAGAAAGTGGATTAAACTTATTAACTGATGAAAACAAAAATAGATTTAGACCTTTTCTCTTTAACACAAATCCAAAACATCCGGTAAATCATATCCATTGTATTTTTGAAGACAGACGTAAAAATATATGGGTAGGCACCGACGATGGATTGATATGCATGACACTAAAAAGCAACCGTTATCGATTTGAACAGTTAAAGTTTGATCCCGAAAAACGAAATGGCCTTGCTTCAAATTATATTACTGCCATTACTACTGATGCTCAGCAGAATTTATGGATAGGAACAGAAAAAGGCCTTTTTCAATATAATTATACTGCTAAAACATTCAAGGGTTATCAGCACAATGATAATAATCCAAACTCCATTATTCATAACGACATCAGGGAGATCAGGCTGGACTACAAAGGCTTATTATGGATTGGCACACAGGAAGGGTTGAGCATTTACGATCCTGTTAACGAAAAGTTTAATAACTACCAGCACGATCCCGAAATCAGCAATACCCTGAGTAACAATTCGGTACATAGTATTTTTCAGGATATCAACCACACGATGTGGTTAGGAACTTATTTTGGGGGAGTCAATATGGCCTTTCCAATCTCTACTAAATTTACAGTAACCCGGAATAGTAAACTTAGATCAAGCATCAGCGGCAATGTGATCAGTTCCATTGTTGAAGATAAAGAACATAACTTGTGGGTTGGAACGGAGGGCGGTGGTTTAAATTATCTGAACAGAAAAAACAACACCATCCGGAACTATAAAACAAATCTCAATGATTCTTTAAGTATCACGTCTAACCTCGTTAAATTCATTTGCGAAAATTTGGGAACCAATGAGCTCATTGTGGGCACACATCGGGGCGGATTAAATATATTTAATCCGGCTACAGGACATTTTAGACACATCATTAATGTAAGGGATTCGGCTAATACCCCCGGATATGCTGAAATTTTAGCCTTAACACAAGATGATGATGGCACAGTTTGGGTGGGTTCTATAAATGGTTTGTCGGTATTAAA
This sequence comes from Mucilaginibacter sp., assembly GCA_030445275.1. Taxonomy (GTDB): domain Bacteria; phylum Bacteroidota; class Bacteroidia; order Sphingobacteriales; family Sphingobacteriaceae; genus Mucilaginibacter. The sequence continues at coordinate 3,375 of JAUCSE010000063.1, read as the reverse complement.
AAAAAAGAATGGGTTATTCCCACAACACACCACCAAAAGTGCACTGGATAAGGACATGAACCATAAAGGTATTCTGGCTATTTTTAAAGACCGAAAAAAAAACATGTGGTTTGGCACACCAGCAGGCCTTTACTATTATAATTTCATTACAAAGCAATTACGGCAATTTAACAAGGCTGAAGCAGACAGTAATAAACTCTACTCGGATTATATTAATTGTATTACAGAAACATCTGGCGGAGAAATATTGATTGGAACAAATTTTGGTGGCTTAAGCGTATACAAAGCTCAAACCAATAGCTTTAAAACATTTCGCGAAACGGATGGTCTTGCCAATAACAATGTACTTGGAATTGTGGAAGATAACAGCGGTAAATTATGGGTAAGTACCGCAAATGGTTTATCAGAGCTGAATCTGCAAACAGATGAGTTTAGAAATTATACCAAGAGTGACGGACTTGCAGGCAATGAGTTTAACTCCAGATCATATTTTAAAGACAGCCAAGGCAAGATCTTCCTGGGCGGTATAAATGGGCTTACATCGTTTTATCCAAAAGAAATAGAGCTAAATACCTATAAGGCACCGATAGTTTTTACCGAGTTAAAGTTATTTAACCAGCCTGTTGGCGTAAGTCGGCCCGATGGGCTTTTAAAAGAACAGCTGATTAATACCGAATCACTTACCTTTAAACATGATCAAAACCATTTTACCATTGGCTTTGCCTTGCTAAACTATATTAAATCTGACAAGAATAAATATGTCTTCAAATTGGTTGGTTATGAAAAGGACTGGACCCACTCAGGCATACCGAGCGCTACTTACACCAATCTGCCTGCCGGCAATTACCATTTTATAGTGCGGGGATTCAATAATGATGAGATTCCTAGTACCAATCAAGCAGACATTAAAATAAAAATATTACCGCCTATATGGGCAAGCTGGTGGGCCTATACCGTTTATTTACTAGTATTTTCTATTATTCTTTTCCTTATTATACGGTATCTCTTTGCCAAGGCACTTCTTAAACGGCAGGAAGATGTACAGCAAATGAAACTCAATTTTTTCACCTATATATCTCATGAAATCCGTACGCCATTAACCTTGATACTGGGGCCGTTAGAAAGCTTATTAAAAAGCACCAAAGACTTGCCCGAAATAAACAACCAGGTTTTACCAATTAAAAATAATGCTGACCGATTGATGAGGCTTATCTCAGAGCTAATGGATTTTAGAAAAACAGAAACCGGAAATCTAAAGCTTAATATTAGAAGTCACAACATTATTGAATTTACAAACGAAATTTTTCAGTCCTTCCTATTTTTGGCCGAAAGCGGTAATATTCAATATACGTTTAATCACGAAACGGATAATATTGAACTTTATTTCGATAGAATTCAATTAGAAAAAGTATTATTTAACCTGCTTTCAAACGCATTTAAATTTACCAATGATAACGGAATCATTCAGATTTCTATCGATGAAACATTGGACGATGTGGTCATTAAGGTAAGAGATAACGGTGTTGGTATTCCACTTGAAAGCCAGCAAAAGCTGTTTAGCGATTTTTTTCAGATAGATACACCAGGATCACATCATGTTGGCTCAGGAATTGGCCTTGCGCTGTCAAAAAATATAGTTACCATGCACCATGGCAACATCTCCATAAAAAGCCCCCCCACTACAACTGAACATAAAGGCGATACCTGCTTCACGGTAACATTAAAAAAAGGCAATCTGCATTTTAGCAGTACGGAATTATCTGATTTGTTAAATGATGATATAGAAAATACCATTTACATACCATCGCTTCCCGTTATGACCCAGGTCGCAGCTCAAAGCCCAGACAGTCGTCAACGGGAAACGATCTTGCTGGTGGAGGATAATCCAGAAATCAGACAGATGCTATGCAACTTTATTGGAAACGAATACGATGTTAAAGAAAGCCGCGATGGATTACATGGGTGGGAAACGGCTATAGAATTATTGCCAGACCTGATTATATGTGATATTATGATGCCGGTAATGGACGGATTGGAATTATGCAGAAAACTTAAAACTGATGTACGCACCAGTCATATCCCCATTATTTTATTGACTGCAAAATCTTCACATATGCATCAAATAGAGGGAATGGAAACCGGTGCAGACAATTATATAACCAAACCTTTTAGTATTGAACTGTTAAAACTTAATGTGCGCAATTTATTACAATCCCGCGCAAATATGCGTCAACGGTTTGGTAAAGAGATAAATTTGCAGCCACAAAATGTTATAACAAATGCCATAGACCAGGCATTCATGACCAAGATAATCCAATACATTGAGGACAGGATTAAAGATCAGGATTTTGGCGTTCCGGAATTGGCTGCCTATATCGGGATGAGCCAACCAATATTATATAAAAAAATAAGAGCTATTACAGATCTCTCTGTGAATGATTTCATTAAATCTATCCGCTTAAAAAAGGCCGCACAATTGTTGCCGCTTAAAATATACAATGTATCAGACGTATCATATCTGGTTGGATTTAATGACCCGAAATATTTTAGTCGGGAATTCAGAAAACAATATGGACAAACACCTAAAGCATACGTAAACTCCATCTTAATCTCGAATTAACGCCAGATCAGTATATAAGATCAACATGGTTAAATCGACTTGAACTTACTCTACCTAATCCTCGACCTGTTGAAAGGTAGCGCAAGTAGCCACACTTTTAGGTAGATGTGATTAAGCTGCGTATCTTCCAGAAACAAAAACGGTTATAGCATAGCACCCTTTTATCATACTATTAACCCTATTTAACTTGATAAGTTGTTGGTTCTTTGAAGATTACAGTTTTATTAATAACCTCATTTCCAAAGGGTGTGATGACCTTTTCGAAATAATTTAACCAAATTAATTAACGAACGGCTAAATTTTGAGGTTCACCACATAATGCAATTCTTTGACTTAAAACGCACCGAATGACAGGTTGGATCTCGCTGAAATATTCTAATTATTCCATTCACAAGGTCAGCACCAAACCTTTTATAATTGAACATTTATAGAAGCCAATTTCTTCAAATCATCTATAAAGGTGTTCGTGAACTGCAGTATTACCGTCACAGAAATTCAAAAACCGCTTCTAATGTATTTAGGGGCGGTTTTATTTTTTGATCCATTTTTAAACTCACATTTCCCGTTAATAGAAGCACTTTTTGAATTCGATCCGCGTAAGGATGTTTGTCCAATTTATAATTTCAAATGACTCGTCCGCCAAAAACTATACACGAAAAAGAAGTGTATGAAAACAGAAACAGATCAAAACGAGCCCATCCTGCGCCTTTACGACCGAGGTCACTTTCAATTAGACTTACGAGCAGAGATCATAA
>JAUCSE010000048.1 GCA_030445275.1 Mucilaginibacter sp. | reverse complement strand
TCATTGTGTTGGGCTTTCCATTTATGGATCATGTTTGAGTTGATTCCCAATGAATGGGATATATCCTGCACCGAACGTCCAGACGATATCATTTTTAAAACGTCCATCTTAAATTCAGCATCGTATTGCCTACGTGGCTTATCCAACTTTTTTCCTTGCATCCGTTTTGCTAATTTAAGCAAATCTTACTGTCCGGTTTTACCGATGCATCTCAGTTCTTTATCAATAAAATAGGAGACACATGTAATGTGTCTCTACAAAAAGACAGCGTGTAGAGACGCATCACATGCGTCTCTTATTCAAACTCTGCACTTCCCAACACTTGTTGCCTTTGAGGACACAGTCAACGGGAAATGCGAATCCAAATAATCTGATGAATCCGTATTCCGACAAAAAAACCGCGCGCAGAGGCCCACGCCATCATACTTCAACAAGCTCACCAGGACATCCCATCTTTAACAGAAAAATCCTTAATTTTCCTACCAAATCACCACCTCATGCAAAATAACCTGCAGCAAACTTTTGGCAATATTGATATTTATCTGTTTGATCAGTTATTAAAAGGACGTTTTGATCATTGCGAAACGGTGCTGGATGCAGGCTGTGGCGGCGGACGTAATATGATTTATTTTCTGCAAAACGATTATGATGTATATGGTGTTGATCAAAGTCTAGAAGCGGTTGAGGCAGTGAAAAAGCTGTCAGCCGCGCATTCATCCACCCATGCGTTGAACAAATTCAGGGTAGCAGGGGTGGAGGATATACCTTTAGCAGATGACTTTTTCGACCTGGTTATTTGCAGCGCAGTACTGCATTTTGCAAAAAACGCACAGCAATTTGACCGAATGGTGCGCTCCCTGTGGCGGGTACTGAAATCCGGTGGTTATTTGTTTGCAAGGCTGGCTTCGGATATTGGTATCGAAACCCTGGTGCATAGCACAGGTAACGGTCGGTACCTGTTGCCCGATGGCTCTGAGCGGTTTTTGGTGAATGAGCAAATGTTGCTCAATTATACCCGGGAACTAAACGGTACACTTTACGAACCCATTAAAACCACCAATGTGCAAAATTTGCGTTGTATGACCACCTGGTGTGTGCAGAAAACTCCGGCGGTTTAAATCAAACTTATTACAAATAGCCATTTTAATTAAAATACTATCCGTAATGCTTTACATTTATATATTATGCATCACGAACAACACTTACAAAGCTCAGATACCATCAGGGATATTGTTATAGGCATGTCTGATGGGTTAACGGTACCATTTGCGTTGGCTGCGGGTTTGAGCGGGGCGGTAAATTCATCAGGCATCGTGATCACGGCGGGCATAGCCGAAATTGTTGCAGGTTCCATTGCCATGGGCCTGGGCGGTTTTTTGGCTGGTCGTACGGAGGCGGAACATTATGCGTCGGAGTTGAAACGTGAGTATGCGGAAGTGGAAAATGTGCCCGAGGAGGAAAAAAGAGAAGTAAAAGAAGTATTTGCCGCCTTTGGTCTGTCAGAAAAACTGCAGCATGAGGTTGCCGAGGAAATGGCAAAGGATAAAGATAAATGGGTTGATTTTATGATGCGCTATGAGCTTGGCCTGGAAGAACCCAAAGCAAATCGCGCCACGCAAAGCGCCATTACCATTGGTTTATCATACATAGTTGGGGGCATTATCCCGCTGTCACCCTATTTTTTTACTACGGATTCACAACATGGCTTGTATTATTCCTGTGGTATTACCATGATATGCCTATTTGTATTTGGTTATTTTAAAAGCAAAGTAACCGGTCAGCCAGCAATAAAAGGGGCTTTAAAAGTATTGTTGATAGGCGCTATAGCTGCAGCCGCCGCGTTTATAATGGCGAAGCTGATCACCGGATAATATCAGAACTTGATAAACTTATCTATCTGCTCATTGGTATACTTCAAGGTATCCGCATTTAAAAGCTGCCCATTCTCGTCCATTTCTTTATTGATAGAGGCAATATGGATCTTTAACGACATAATATTCAAGTGTATGTAATGGCAAACACCGGTAAAATGATCAACTCCCCTGATGTTGCCATACTTGCCTGATGACAGGCCAACCAGGGCTGCTTTTTTATCATAAAAACTTTCGGGGTAAGCGCAAACATCAATTAGCACTTTAAGTACACCAGGGAAACTGCCGTTATACTCAGGTATAATAAATATAAATTTATCAGTGCGGGTGATGATGTCCTGAATGGGTTCAAAATCAGGGCTCCGCTTGCCATATAGGTTACTTTGCAACAGATTGGGTGGTAGGTCGGTAAGTGAGAGTATGCCAGCTTCGGTTCCTTTTTCGCGAAGCTTTTGCTGATAATATTGGGCAAGTTTAAAGGTATGACTTCCGGGGCGATTTGTCGCTGATATAATGGTGATCATTTGTTTTAATTAGTGAATTATTGAGTTAGTGATTTAGTGAATCAGACCATGATTAAAGGATAAGCGATTTTTGTGATTTTATGATGATGTATTTAAATACGGGCATAAAATTCATCCACTAAATCACTAACTCAATAATTCACTAACTGAAATATTGTTTGTAAATTGGCCAAAGCTGTGGATTTCGGAATTGTTTTAAATCCGTATCTTTATCACCAAATAAAAACTTTACGAAAATAGAAATTTCCAATTCTATTTCGCGTTGTTATAAATCATTGAAATATAAATTTTTGAAAATATAGAATGAGTAAAATAATTGCTTTAGCCAACCAGAAAGGTGGCGTAGGAAAAACTACATCATCTATAAATCTGGCTGCAAGTTTGGCCGTATTAGATTTTAAAACCTTGTTGGTTGATGCCGATCCGCAGGCTAATTCAACATCGGGGATCGGTTTTGACCCCCGTAACATCAAGAATAGTATTTATGAGTGCATCATTAACCAGGTTGATCCTCATGAAGCTATTCAGAAAACAGAAACTCCAAACCTTGACCTTTTACCGGCACATATTGACCTGGTAGGAGCAGAGATTGAGATGATTAACCTGAGTGGACGTGAGTTCAAGATGAAGCAGGTTTTTGATGCGGTTCGTGATGAATATGATTTTATTATTATTGACTGTTCGCCTTCATTAGGTTTAATCACCATAAATGCCTTAACCGCTGCTGATTCGGTAATTATACCCGTACAGTGCGAGTATTTTGCGTTAGAGGGCTTAGGCAAATTGTTAAACACCATCAAAATTGTACAATCGCGCTTAAACCCGCAATTGGAAATTGAAGGCATATTGCTTACGATGTACGATGTGCGTCTGCGTTTGTCAAACCAGGTGGTTGATGAAGTGAAAACACATTTTGAGGATATGGTTTTTGATACCATTATTCAGCGTAATACCCGCTTAAGCGAGGCCCCAAGTTTTGGCGTATCTGTAATTATGCATGATGCAACCTGTAAGGGTGCGATAAATTATTTGAATTTGGCCCGCGAAATTATTGAAAAGAACGGTCTTACAAAAGGCGAGCCGCAAGCGGCAACAGCAACAGTATAACTCATGAGTAGTGAAAGAAGAAATGCCCTGGGCAAAGGATTAAGTGCGCTGTTGAATGACTCTGTAAACGTACAACCCTATAATAAGAGTAAAGATCAGGATAAAAATAAAGAAGCCTCCACATCAGCTGTTGAGGTTAACAGTCTGGGATCAGTAAATGAGATACAGCTGGCCGAAATTGAAGTGAACCCTTTTCAGCCCCGTACTGATTTTGATGAACAGGCCCTGGCCGAACTGGCCGACTCCATTAAATTACAGGGGCTTATACAGCCCATAACGGTAAGACGCATCAACGCGCATAAATATCAGTTGATATCAGGCGAACGCCGTTTCCGTGCCTCAAAAATAGCTGGCTTAACACAAATACCGGCCTATGTGCGCACCGCCAATGACCAGCAAATGCTGGAAATGGCATTGATAGAGAACATTCAGCGCGAAAACCTGAATGCTATTGAGGTTGCCCTGAGCTTTCAGCGTATGATTGAGGAGTGTAACCTTAAACAGGAAGAACTGGGCGACAGGGTAAGCAAAAACCGATCGACAGTTACCAATTACCTGCGTTTGTTAAAGTTACCACCAAGCATACAGGCATCTATTCGTGATGGGGCATTGAGCATGGGACATGCCAAAGCACTTATTACCATTAATGACCCTGCAAAACAATTATATTTACATCAACATATCATTCAGCAAGGTTTGTCCGTTCGTAAGGTTGAAGAATTAGTTCGTGATATGCAGAAGGCTCCGGTAAAAAAAGAGGGCAAACAACCCGAACCGGTATCATTCCAACTGCAAAAAATACAAGACGACCTGGCTTCAAAATTTAGTACACGGGTAACTCTTAAGGTAGGCAACAGAGGCAATGGCGTTATTGAAATACCATTCCTTTCAGAAGATGATCTGGGCCGTATCCTTGAGATGCTGGATTGGTAAAAATCAGTATCAAGTAGTTAGTATCAAATATCAAGACTTTTGAAAGCGCATAAAAAATGCAATGTCATGATACTAAGTACTTACTACTTCAATTGTATTCATAAAGATGTATAGATTTTTGTTTGTTATTGGGTTTATTATAGCGTTTGCATTTGTTGCTAAGGCGCAAACAGCAGATACTGTAGCTATCAGTAAAAAAGATACCATAAAAAAGGCATCGCACCTGGCTCCGGGTTCGTTCGCTCCTCCTATAAGAAAAGAAAAAGCTTATCACCCCGATAGTTTGCACAGCCCTCATAAAGCCGTAATGCACTCCTTAATGATACCCGGATGGGGTCAGTTATATAATCACCAATGGTGGAAAGTGCCTATTATTTATGGTGGAGTGGGGCTTTTGGTTACGGCAGTGCTGTTTAATCAGAAATATTATAATCAATATCTGGGAGTTGCAGAATATAAAACAAGAGGTGTGACACCGGGCCCTACAGATAAGTATTATGCCGAATACGTTGCCTATGCAAATGTATCGGCCCAAAGTTTGTATGATGCTGCCGATGGCAACAGACGTAACCGCGATTTAAGTATATTTGGTATTTTAGCTGCATGGGGCATACAAACTATTGATGCCTATATTGATGCCAAGTTCATCCATTCCTATACGGTTGATAATAACCTGACTTTCAAAGTAACTCCTGGCCTTATAAACCAACCCGTTTTTGCACAAGCTGCAAATACCTCATTTATTCCGGCTATAAAAATTAACTTTACGTTTTAGATAGCATATCAAGTTTTAGTATCAAGTATCAAGATTCCTGGAATTCTTATTTATATGAGAAACTGTAACTGTCTTGATATTAACTACTTGATACTTAAAATAAAGAATAAATGAAGATAGCATTACTGGGCTATGGAAAAATGGGCAAGATCATTGAAAAGATCGCCGTTAGCCGCAAACATGAAATTGTATTAACTATTGATCATGATAACCTGCATGATCTTACTGCCGAAAACTTACAGAAGGCCGATGCCGTAATTGAGTTTACTATGCCGGCATCAGTATTGAGCAATATTGAACATTGCTTTAATGCGGGCGTACCTATTGTGGTTGGTACAACCGGCTGGTACGATAAAATACCTGAAATAAAGCAACGGTGCCAGGAAGGCAACAACTCATTATTGTACGCATCAAACTTTAGCGTTGGCGTAAATGTATTTTTTCATGTTAACCGCCTGCTTGCCAAAGTGCTGAACAATTATCCTTACTATGATGTGCAGGTTGAAGAAATTCATCATACACAAAAACTGGATGCACCAAGCGGCACAGCCATCACCATTGCCGAAGGTATTATTGAAAACCTCGACTCCAAATCAGAGTGGGTTAATGTTTTAACTACCGACGATAAAAATGATGATGATACGGTTACCGACAATCAATTGCTGATTGAGTCAATGCGTATTGATAGCGTTCCGGGTACACATACTGTTATTTATGATTCGGAAGTTGATATGATTGAATTTAAACATACCGCGCATAATCGTAATGGCTTTGCCTTAGGCGCTGTATTGGCTGCTGAGTGGATACATGGTAAAAAAGGCTTTTATTCGGTTGATGCCATGTTTGATTTTAATAGCTAATTACTGTTTATGGAAGGGATATGCAAATAATAAAATAGATGTGAAGATGTGCGGATTTCAAATGTGCAGATGCCTGGTAACATATAGCTTACATTGTAGTCATAGGTAATAAAAAATAAATACATTTAAAAAATCTGCACATTTGCAATTTGCATATTTGCACATCAATGCATACATGAACTGGAAATTCTGGAAAAAAGATAAAAGCAAGAACAAAAAAAAGAAGAGCGCTGCCCGTGAATGGGCCGATGCTATTGTTTTTGCAGTTATAGCTGCTACACTGATACGGACCCTTTTTATTGAAGCCTATGTAATCCCCAGCGGATCAATGGAAAGCTCCCTGCTCATTGGCGATTATTTGTTTGTAAGCAAGGTGAATTATGGTGCCCGCATGCCCATTACGCCAGTGGCTTTTCCGTTTGCCCACCATACTATGCCCCTGATAGGCACCAAAGCTTATTGGGATGGTATCAAACTACCTTACTATCGCTTACCCGGATTGAGTGATGTTAAAAAAGGCGACATCGTGGTTTTTAACCTGCCCATGGAAGCCGATTCACCCTATTTCAGACCGGTTGATAAACGCGAAAATATTATTAAACGTTGCCAGGGAACCCCGGGCGATACCCTGAGCCTGGTTAATGCGCAGGTTTATATCAATGGTAAAGCAGAAACTACAGCCGTTCATGGCGAAATGACCTATGTGGTAAAAAGTGATGGCAGCCAGATAAATCCGCAATTGATTGATGAATTGCATTTAGCTGATATAGGCCCCATTAACAATACTGATTTCAAAACAAATATAACCGTAGCCTCGGCCAATACATTAAAAGGGTATTCCAATATTAAATCGGTTACGGCCGATATTGCACCTAAAGGTATAACGGATGATCTGAATCCGGTTTACCCAACTTCGCATCCGCAGTATAAAATAACGCCAAACTTTCCTAAATATACCTGGAACGTAGATAACTTTGGTCCGGTGATTATCCCTAAAAAAGGGTGGACGGTGAAGCTGGATAGCTTAACTTTTCCGATATATGGCCGTGCTATTGAAATTTATGAGCATAATAAAGTAAAAGTAGTGGGGCATGATATTTTTATAAACGATAAAAAAGCCGATACTTACACTTTTAAAATGAACTACTACTGGATGATGGGCGATAATCGCCATAATTCCATCGATTCAAGGTATTGGGGCTTTTTACCCGAGGATCACGTAGTTGGGAAGGCATTATTTACCTGGATGAGCATTGACAGTACCGCTTCATTTGTAAATAAAATAAGGTGGAACAGGTTGTTTAGAGGGATACATTAATTAGAATTTAAAGAATAATAAAGTGAATATTGTACTTGCAATTATACTGTTGATCATACTGCCTTACATAGGCTTTTGGAAATTATTTGAAAAGGCAGGCAGACCAGGCTGGGAAGGCATTATTCCCTTATATAATGCTTATGTGATGATCAAATTATGCGGACGGCCATTATGGTGGTTTGTGCTTGTTTTAATACCCGGACTAAACTTGCTGGTGATGATTGGCATTCTGGTTGATTTTGTAAAATCATACGGAAAATTCAGTTTGTTAGATCATATTTGTGCGGTGGCCCTGCCATTTATATTTTTACCAAAATGGGGTTTTGATAAGGATACAAAATACGTTGGGCCTTCAACTACACCTGAATTCAGAGAGAAACACAAGGTAGCCTTAAAGAAAACGCCTGCACGTGAATGGGCCGATGCCATTATTTTTGCGGTGATAGCTGCCACGCTGATCCGCACACTTTTTATTGAAGCTTATGTGATTCCCAGTGCCTCGATGGAAAGTTCGTTGCTTATTGGCGATTACCTGTTTGTAAGCAAGGTAAACTATGGCGCCCGTTTACCCATGACGCCTGTGGCTTTCCCGTTTGCACACCATACTATGCCACTTATAGGAACCAAAGCTTACTGGGATGGCATTGAGCTGCCTTATTACCGTCTGCCGGGTTTGAGTGATGTTAAAAAGGGAGATGTGGTAGTTTTTAATTATCCGATGGATGCTGATTCGCCGTTGTACAGACCGGTTGATAAACGCGAAAACTATATTAAGCGTTGCCAGGGTACTCCTGGTGATACACTGAGCGTGGTTGATGCGCAGGTATTTATCAATAGGAAAGCAGCACCTACACCTCCGCATGGCGAAATGGCTTACCTGGTAAAATTTGACGGAAGCGAGATAAACCCGCAGTTGATCAATGATCTGCACCTGGAAGATATAACACCGATAAATAATTTGGAGTTTATTACCAACACTACAGCAACTTCGGCTGCTACGTTAAAGGGGTATAGCAATATTAAATCAGTTACACCTTTTATAGCCAGGGCTGGTGCAGTTGATCCATCTGGAGGTGACGTTTACCCGGTGAAATTCCCGAATTATAAAATAACACCAAACTTTCCCAAATTCACCTGGAATGTAGATAACTATGGCCCCATCATTGTACCTAAAAAAGGCTGGACCGTTAAGCTGGATAGTTTAACCTTCCCGGTTTATGGTCGCGCCATTGAAATATATGAGGGAAATAAAGTGCAGGTAGTTGGTAACGATATCCTGATCAACGGTAAAAAGACTAATACTTACACCTTTAAGCTTAACTACTACTTTATGATGGGCGATAACCGTCACAACTCCGAAGATTCACGTTTCTGGGGTTTTGTTCCCGAAGATCATATTGTAGGTAAAGCCCTGTTTATTTGGATGAGTATTGATGATAATGCTAGTTTCCTGAGCAAGATCAGGTGGAGCAGGTTGTTTAATATTATACATTAAGCTCCTTAATCCCCTGAGGGCGAATAAAAGATTTTGATGCCCGCTTTTGTAAATGAGCGGGCATTTTTGTTATGCAATAATCCTCATTACGAATCGCCGCCACGTAATAACAAAATAAATAAAACGGTTGTCATTCTGAGCGATAGCGAAGAATCTGTTCTACGGTATGCATAGTTCACGAATAGATCCTTCGCTATCGGTCAGGATGTCAAAGTGGAAGGGCGATGCTACGTGCCCTAATACCGGGTAGGATTATCAGTTCCCCCGTCAATTGACGGGGGTTAGCGGCTTCACCCCAAACCTTTCCGCCAAGGCATTCAGATCAACCACCACCGCATCAACCAGCGGAATACCGTTAATAGACCGATCGGTCTCAGCTTCCAGTTCAGGTTCGCCGGGAATGATGACTTTTTGGGTAGGATCAACCGTGGCAGAGGTTTTAAAACGGGCTATCCAGTTATCCAGATGCGCTTTGAACTCATCAACCGGGCGAAAGCCATCAACCCGCATCGCGCCTAAAAAATGACCGATACCCTGACCTACAGGATTTTCAGGCGGATCAAGAAAAGCCACAAATGGAGGCACCCAGGGGCCGTAATTAGCTCCTGATAACACGGCCGACAAAATGTCAACTGTAGCGCTCAATCCGAAACCTTTATGACTGCCATGATCACGGTCGCCACCGAGCGGTAGGAGCGCACCTCCTGATTTTAAAGCATGGGGATCGGTAGTATAATCACCATGTTTGTCCTGTATCCAGCCTTCGGGTACCTGCTTACCTAAACGTTGCGCAATTTCAAGCTTGCCGTTGGCGGCAGCTGATGTAGCCAGATCAACCACCACTGGCGGATAATGCCCTGCCGGGAAGGCATAACACATGGGGTTGGTGCCCAGCAAACGTTCGCTCGAAAAAGTAGGTGCCACCAACGGACTTGCATTGGTCATGGCAAAGCCAATCATATCTTTTTCAACCGCCATCAGCGCATGGTAGCCGGCAATACCAAAATGGTTGGAGTTACGTACCGATACCCAGCCCGAGCCATATAGCTCTGCCTTTTTTATGGCCACCTGCATGGCAAAGGGGGCAACCACCAGGCCGAGGCCCGCGTCGCCGTCAACGGTGGCCGTGGTGGGGGTTTCGTGAACTATCCGGATGTTGGGCCTAGGGTTAATGCGGTTCTTCTCCCAGAGGTGTACATAGCCGCTCAGGCGAGCCACCCCATGCGAGTCAATACCCCGCAGATCAGAACGCAGCAAAACATCAGCAGCCAAAACAGCGTGCTCCTTGCTGCAACCAATGGCCAGGAAAATATTCTGAGTAAAAATGCGCAGGGTAGATGGGTTTATGAGCATTGTTAAATAAAAATTATTGAATTAAAACCACACGTCATTGCGAGGAACGAAGCAATCCCCGATGAGCAGAGCCGCCCTATAGAGCATAGAGATTGCTTCGTTCCTCGCAATGACGATAATGGAGTCCTTTTAAAGTGCTAAATATATCAATTATCCAATTGCTTCAGCAACTTCAACCCCTGTTCCCATTCACCAAAACCTGATCCAACGTTGATATGGCCTGCATCGCCAATGTTTACCAGCTCGCTGCCCCAGCTATCGGCAAATAAACGGACACGTGCTGTGGCTGCATAATAATCATTACTGCTGGCTACAACTATACTTTTAAACGGAAGTTTGATCAATGGCACCGGGCTAAAACCACTGGTGCCGGATGGATAGGTATCGGCTTCGGTATCACTGGGCGCTACCAATAAAGCGCCTTTTATGTGCACGTTATATTTTTGCACCCAATAAGCTATAGTAGCACAGGCCAGGCTATGACCAACCAATATAACGTTATTAGGGTCATGCTGTTGTACAGCATCATTTAGTGTAGCTATCCAATCGGCACAAACAGGTGTTTCCCAATCGTGTTGTTCTATACGGCCAAATTGAAACTGTTTTTCCCATAACGATTGCCAATGGGCGGGCCCCGAGTTACCTAAACCGGGATGAATAAGGATGGATGAGTTAAAGATCATTTTATAATCGTGTTAATAAGTATAACTGTCAAATCTTAAAGCGTTAGCCTGTGCGATTCCCTCCCGTTGGGCTACCGTGTGTACACATCTTTTTAATTCAAATTTTGAAAGAGCAACCACCCTTGATATACGCTATAGAATTTAGCCAGGCCTTTTTGTAAAACAATTGGGCCTGGTTTTCTCTGTGATGCATAT
>JAUCSE010000047.1 GCA_030445275.1 Mucilaginibacter sp. | reverse complement strand
GCCTTGCATGTCCTTAATATACAAAACAAACAACTAAATATCAAATACTTATGAAAAAAACAACCCAATCAAACAGTGTTCGATTGGGTTGTTTGGAAACCTCCGCTCAGTTGCGCAACGGCCACTTACGCTAAAGGCTTTTGTAAAAAGGGATATTGAATAATACCTATTGGCCAACAGTAAAAGATTCCCAGCCCGATGCTGTGGCACGGGTACAGGTCATGGCTTGTGTGCCGTTCTCGCTGCTGATAAACATTCCGTTATTGCCGCGCAGGGTTACTTTGCCATCCGCGGTTGTTATCCAGTCAAATTTTTCCCAGTCGCCTGCGGTAGTGCGGTTGCAGGTAATGGCCATGGTTCCATTTTCAGACGAAACAAATTTGGCCTTGCTGCGCAATGATATTTTACCGCCGCCGGCATCAATTACAGTAAAATGTTCGGTGTCGCCGGCTGTGGTACGGGTACAGGTCATGGCTTGGGTACCGTTCTCACCGCTTACATAGGCATTGTTAAAACCCTGGAGCGATATTACCGTACCAATAGGTGGATTAGAGCCGGTTGGCGGAGTGGTGCCGCCGCCAAGGTTAAAGTGGGTATAGCTGGTAAAACCTAAAAAGGTGTTATCATTAGGTACGCCCAGTGGATCCTGCTGATTTCTTAATGACAGCATATTGGCGGTTCCGTAATGGCGGTAAGCCACCTCAACACCCGGAAATATAGGACTTGATGTGGAGCAATAGTTACAGCCGGTACTTTGATTGTAGGCGCTGCGCATAAAGTCATACGCGGTGCTTATACGGCTTGAAAGGGCGGTATACAGCGAGCCATCGCCCTGCATATTGGCAATTTCGGCGGCGTAAGTTAAGCCGGTTAAAGAGTATTGATAGTGCACGCAATCCTGGCGGTCGCAAAGCTCGGGCATGGTGCCATTGCTTTGTACTACCTGTGGCAATACCGCGTTGATGGCATCCTCGCCAGCCTGAAATACGCTGGCGCTGTTCAGGAAAACACCTATGGCCATTTTAGCATAACCGGCAGATACATTCCAGTTGTTATTATAGGCCGGTACTTTATTGATATAGTTATTTTTTACGTTGTTCAGGTAGTCATTAAACTTGTTGATATCGGTGGTTGACCAGTTGGCCGATACGCCATTGGGTTTATAATACCTGATAATTTCGGCTGCTGCAACAAAGCTGGGTGTGGTCCATGATGCCTCTAGTGCAGGCTGGTTAGGGTTATCAGAAGCATCGATCGGCGCGTAATTTTGGAAGGTATATGACCAGCCGTTTAATATGGCTATACATTGATTGGCATAAGTGATATCTGCGCTTTTTGCAAAGCGGAGGGCCAGCGCATAAGCCAATTCAGCATCTTTCCTGATCTGACTTTTTGATGGACTTGTATGCCCGTTTGAGCCTACATAGACGGTAGAATAGAACTGAGTTGGTAAAGCGTGACTGCTGATAAAATCCAACACTTTTTGGTAGGCGGCAGTACGGGTGGCATCGCCGCCGCTTACCTGCGATGCGATCAGGTCAAGGTTAGCTTGCGTATTTAATACGCCCGGATGTACAAAAGTGGTTACGGCTCGTGATTGGGTGTTTTGTGATGAGGTTTCGTTTGTTTTTTCAGGCAGGGCCGATTTTTTACACTGACACAAAAAAAGGCACAGCGTAAACAGGCAGGCAATGGCCAGCCAACAGGTGGTTTTCTTTCTCATAATTTTAGAAGTTTAGGTTAGTTGATTATTGGTTTTTGGTTAATTTCTAAATCGGGGACAGTTTAGGTAAACAAGGGGTAGATAAACTGTCTTTTTTCATGGTTTAAGCTTAGGTTATGTTTAAAAATTGGTTTGTAACGAGTATAGAAAATATCAGCTAACAATCTGTAGCTGTGAATGATATGATTGGCTTAGTAAGTATAGGTTAATTAGGTTAACTCAAATTTATTTATTAGAGTTATATAATCATATATTATTTACGAAAACGTTTTCGTGTAATATTTATAGCCGAAAATTTATATTTCGTGAACACTATCTAATAAATGAAGGATCACAAACTATTAGAATATTGCGTTGTTGTTAATATAAATATCAAAAGTGCTTAGAAGAATATTTTTTATCGTACAGGAGATGTAATTATGCGTCTCTACAAAAAATGAAACGTAGAGACGCATAATTGCATCTCCTGCTAATATTTGGATTTATAATTTTCATAGATTGGAAACCTTATGAGCAATACCTGGCCCGAATTAAAATTTCAGAATTTAAAGGATACGCTTACCACCGTTCAATTATGGACGCAAATAGTTGGAAAGATCAGGCTGGTAAAAATGCCCTGGCTAAACCATTCCTGGCATGTTACCCTATATGTATCGCCAAGAGGATTAACAACCGGAAGCATACCCTATGAGGAGGGCCTGTTTCAAATTGATTTCGACTTTATTTCGCACCGGCTCATCATTGTAACAAGTACAGACAAGCAGCAACAAATGAAACTTGCTCCGCGTACGGTTGCCAGTTTTTATAAAGAACTTTTTGAAAAACTGGCCCTTCTAGATATCGATGCAGAGATATATGCCAAACCTAATGAACTGGAAGAGGCTATTCCGTTTGAAAAAGATGAGGTCCACTTTCAGTATGATGCAGCACAGATTAATTTGTATTGGCAGGCGCTGGTTAAAATTGAAGCTGTTTTTACCCGGTTCAGGGCAAAGTTTAATGGAAAATGCAGCCCTGTCCATTTATTCTGGGGTGCGTTTGACCTGGCCGTTACCCGGTTTTCGGGCAGGGAAGCGCCAAAGCATCCTGGCGGCGCTCCAAATATGCCGTTGGATGTGATGCAGGAAGCTTATTCGCACGAAGTAAGCAGCTGTGGCTTTTGGGCAGGAGCTGATAGTTTCCCTCATCCTGTTTTTTATGCCTATTGTTATCCAACGCCTGAAACTTTTAAAGATCAGAAAATTAAACCCGAACAAGCATCCTATAGTACGGAGTTGGGCGAATTTATACTCCGTTATAAGGATGTCAGGAACGCTGCAGATCCTGAAAATTTTCTTTTGGAGTTTTTACAATCAACCTATGCAGCCGCGGCAAACACGGGCAATTGGGACAGGAAAGCTCTGGAATGTGACCTGACTGATTTTGAAGCGTAAACTTATAGTAATGAGAATTTTAATATTATTTGTTGAAAATTATAGCTTCAGGGTTTTAATAAATAGTTAAATAATAAATCTTTAGGTAATAGCACTGCGTATATGCTACTAAACGCTTAACCTACCGATATGAAAACAAACCAGATTTACCAGTTTATGGTTAATTTAGAAATGAGTTCGATAGAGTGGAAAGCCAGAAATGGTTTAAACATACTCCGGGTTTCTTTAGGTTTGGTTTTTATCTGGTTTGGCATACTTAAGTTTTTCCCCGGTATTAGCGCCGCTGAAGTAATTGCCGGCAAAACTATCTATAAACTAACTTTTGGAATAGTTAAGCCTCCTGTTTCGTTACCATTTCTGGCTTTATGGGAATGCACAGTTGGGTTAGGTTTAATAACCAAACGGTGGATGAATTTGACTTTACTGCTCCTTTATTTCCAAATGGCAGGCACTTTTTTACCTCTGGTCTTTTTTCCGCATGAAACCTTCACCACATCCATTTTTATACCAACCTTGCTGGGGCAGTATATTGTTAAAAATATTGTTTTACTCTCTGCTGGAGTTGTGATCGGCGCAACTATCAAAGGAGGAAAACTAATGGCACATGCAGATGGGATACCCGATATTAGCCAAAACAAACAAATGATAAAGGCTGCGAATGAGCAAATAATGCCGGTTGTTATACCGTAAATCGTTTTTAAAGGTTTAACATTTAATAGCCAATTTCAATAACCGCTTTATAAGTTGACGTGTTATCTATATTGTTAATAATAAAATGGGCTACATCTGCCCGCGAAATCTTCAGGCAGTTTTTCAGAAAAGTGTTTATGGCTATACGATAATTACCGGTTACAGGCTTATCCGAAAGCTGCGGTGGTCGAATGATGGTCCAGTCGGCATTACTTTCTTTTATTAGTTTTTCCATCATGGTCAGGTCGGCATACATATGCTTTAATAACTTTTGAACAATATATTTTTCGGCCCATCTCACATAAAAAGGCAACACCGGACTTATTTCAATGGCCGATGCAGAAATAAAAAAAGCACGTTTTACACCTTTTTTATCCATAGCCTGTAAAAGGGTTTCATTACCGTGGGAATATAATGTGGTAGGCTTATCAGTGCCAAATCCTCCGGATACGCCTATGGCAGATATTATGGCGTCTTTATTTTCCAGGTAATTTTCAAATGTTTCGGGCCGCATAATATCACCTTTTATAATTTCCAGATTGGGATGGCCGATATCGAGTTTAGCAGGATCACGAAGTAGGGCCGTAACATGATGGCCGGCCTGCAGGGCCAATTCAATACATTGGCGACCTATACCACCGTTGGCACCAATGATCAATAGTTTATATGTTGTTTGAGTTTTCATTTAACTGAATTTGAATACGCTTAAAAAAACAATCATTAAAAAAATGCACAGCTGTACGAGGTGAAATATATTCAGGTTGGTTTTTATGCCCTTAATTTGGAGTGGTATAACATTAACATTCTCCACAATAACCTTTCTGAGTTTTAGGCCCTGCCGCCTGCCCAC
The DNA here is from genome assembly GCA_030445275.1 of Mucilaginibacter sp. Classification (GTDB taxonomy): domain Bacteria; phylum Bacteroidota; class Bacteroidia; order Sphingobacteriales; family Sphingobacteriaceae; genus Mucilaginibacter. The sequence goes on along the minus strand of JAUCSE010000047.1, from coordinate 88,942 downwards.
GAGCAGACCATTGAGAATTAGAATGATCACCAGTCCAAATTTTATCCTGAACCATATTTGTTCGCCAAAAGCGCCGTGCGTTATGGCCATCATGCCTATGCCGGTAAGTATCAGTAGGGCCGCACCGATCCCGATCAGTCTTGAAAAATTGGAGGTTGCCTGCAGTAAAGCTATTGATCGCCCTTTATCCTGATCAAATTGCTTCCAAAAGGTTTTAAATGTAGTATAATCCACAAAGGTGGTGCCTGCCATCATGACCAATCCGGTAAGATGCAGTACTATAAGTGTTTGAAGAAGAGTTTGCATATTCATATTTACAGGAATAAATAGTTTTATTTTATTAAACGATTAGCTATATAATCATTTATTTACAACCATAAGGTATTAATTCTATACAATGATATACCATTTGGTAGTTATATGCAAATTATTTCCCTGCTTTTTTTAAGTTTGCTTCCAAAAGGAAGTAAATGTTAAATAAAACAGTTGAGTTGGTTAAATTATGGGGTGATTATGAAGCACAAAACCCCGATTGTACTATTGACGACTTTTTTCGGCACCAGGCATCATTAGCGGTAAAAGAAAAAAAACAGGGAGCCGTTCCTGACTGGCAGCTACATCCCGACATCAATGGCCGGTTAATGATCTCGATCAGGAGGATAGGGAAATATCATATGGTATATTCGAACAAGGCTTTAGAAGGTACAGGTTTGGATCAGATAGAAGAGTTTGGCATACTGGTTACCATTTTTAACCAGGTAAACCCCATCAAGTCTGAGGCTATCTATAATAATGTAATGGAGCTATCGAGCGGTACCAATATGCTGAACCGGCTTAAAAAGAGAGGCTTGATTAACGAATATGCCGACCAGGAAGACAAAAGGGTTAAAAGGCTTAAGCTAACATCGAAAGGAGAAGAAACCCTTGGGAGGGCAAAAGTGCGGGTATTGCAGGTTGCAAAATTGATGGCCAATGTTTTAACAGACGAAGACAAGCAACTATGCCTGCAGCTGCTAAATCCTATTGGTGATAGGTTTGTTGGCCTGTTTCAAAAACAAAAGAACAAGACCTTTGACGAGATTTTTAAAGAGATGATGACTGGTGGCAATAGCAATTAGTTTCTTGAAATATTGAAGTAGTAAAATGAGTTAATTATCATCGGCTTAAGTATGGGTTGGTTTTGTATATTCGTAATCGAATTATATACCCCCGATGAAGCAAAACCTAACCAAACTTATTTATAATAAACCTTTTGTATATTCTTTATGGTTTGGTTTAAGCCTTTTTATGGTACTCAAAGGGCTTTTAACGCACCAAACATTTAACAACTATCTGGTATTTAAACACAACTTTTTAAATACCATTCACCTGCATAGTCTGTATGGCCCACAGCCCGAATATTATTTTGATCTTAATCATTACGGGCCAGTATTTTCCTTAATAATTGCTCCGTTTGCTTTGATGCCTGATAGTATTGGCGTGGTGCTTTGGGTTATGTTTAATGCGTTCATGTTGTTTAAGGCTATACAGTTATTGCCCATCAAACAAAATCAATATGTGATCATTTTATTGATATGCGCGCATGAACTGATGGGGGCATCCCTTTACACACAGTTTAACCCAATGGTTACTGCATTTATAATTTTAAGTTTTAACTTTATTAAGAAAAAGCAGGATTTTTGGGCCGCGCTGATGATAGCCCTGGGTACATTTACCAAACTTTATGGCATAGTGGGCCTGGCCTTCTTCTTCTTCTCTGACAATAAATTGAAGTTTGTAGCCAGTTTTGTCTTTTGGTCGGCCGTATTATTTGTATTGCCAATGCTTATTTCATCGCCGGCATTTATTGTACAAACCTATCACGACTGGTATTATGATCTTATAGCCAAAAACTCAAGCAATGAAAACTCAGGAATGCAGGATATTTGTGTTATGGGTATAATTCGTAGGGTTTTCCATTTTCCTGGTTTTAAAAACATATATGTAATAGCCCCCGCGTTGGTGCTTTTTGGTCTTTCTTATTTAAGAATAAAACATTTCAAGTCAACCCAATATCAATTGCTGATTCTGGCTTCTGTTTTGATCTTTACAGTAATTTTTAGCAGTTCGGCCGAGTCGCCTACTTATATCATTGCATTTGCAGGTGTTGCCATCTGGTTTATGAATTTAAACCGCCCGGTTACCGGCTTTGAAATATTTTTGTTGGTTTTCGCCATCATCATAACCAGCTTTTCTCCATCTGATCTTTTCCCCAGAACCATCAACCGGGAATATATTCAAGCCTATAAGCTAAAATCATTGCCATGCTTTTTGATCTGGCTTAGGATAATTTACGAAACCCTGGCCAGAAAGTTTGCTGAAAAAGAGGCTCTTACGGTGTAATTATTTGCCATTTGGTTAACATTTTTTACCACTGGTTACAGCCGCGGTTTATACCCCAATATTTTACAATTTTATTACTAATTGTAGCAAAAATTATACTCTAATGCTCATTTATTAATTATGTTTGTAACACCAAAGTTACATTATTGAGCTTATTGATTGCTTTATAAACCATGAACGATTTTTATTACGGCCTGCTTGTAGCGTTGTTGTTTAATGTTTCGTATCATGTTTGTTACGTTGGTAAATGAAGAGTATCCTGTAAAAAATAACCTGACCAAATGAAATAATATTTAGTTTCTTATCACAATTAAAGCCCCTATTAGTTACATGACATACGATATAAAAAAGAAGATATCTATCATAATACCTTCTTATAATGAAGAGAAAAATATAGCTTTTCTGATTGAACAAATCAGTAAAACGTTAAACCCTACGGGTTACGATTATGAACTGATTTTTGTTGATGATGGGAGTAAGGATAATACGCTTAATGAAATAAAATTTAACGCGGAATTATATAGCAATGTTTTTTATATAGAGCTTTCAAAAAACTTTGGTAAAGATCACGCACTTAAAGCCGGTATTGGCATGGCAAAAGGCGATGCGGTAATAACCATGGATGCTGATATGCAGCATCCCCCTCAATTAATATTAAAAATGTTAAAGTTTTGGGAAAATGGTTATGATATCATTTACACGTACAGGCAAAATGCAAACCCTCACGCTAAAAGCTACCAGAAAGCCACATCCAAGCTTTTTTATAAGGGGATCAATATGCTTTCGGATATTAAGCTGGAAGACGGAACTGCCGACTTTAGGTTAATGGACGAAAAGGTAGTGAAGCAATTAAAACTTATTGATGAGTACGAGATTTTTTTCAGGGGCATAGTTAAGTGGGCCGGTTACAAACAGATGGGTATCCCTTATATACCATCGAAAAGACATACCGGCGAGGCCAGTTATTCCTTTTTTAAACTGGTTAAACTTGCTGTAGGCAGCATTATGGCCTTTAGCGCCCGCCCCCTTTACATTGTTACCGGGATTGGTTTGGTTTTTTCAATGATGGCTATTCTGTACATTCCGTATGTATTGGTTAGCTATTTTGAGGGTTATACAGTTTCGGGATGGGCCAGCATGATAGCAACCATTGCATTTTTTGGCGGCTTACAATTATTGGTACTGGGTATAATAGGTGTTTACGTGGGTAAAATATTTATGCAATCAAAACACCGTCCTAATTATATTATCCGTTCAACAAACCTTATTAGTGTAAATAATGATCTTATTAGGGTTTGATGTGGAGGAGTTTGATATGCCATTTGAGTATGGCAGATCATTACCCTTTGATGAGCAATTATCCATTTCAACCAATGGAACAAATACGATTTTAGCAATATTAAGATCGACAAACGTAAAAGCTACTTTTTTTTGTACGGCTCACTATGCCTTTCACAAACCTGAAATCATCAGAAAAATTGTGGAAGAAGGGCATGAAATAGCATCACATGGTTATTATCATTCCGATTTTAAACCAGAGCATTTAAAACAATCACGACTTGTACTCGAAGAAATATCAGGTACTGCAGTAAGTGGTTTTCGTATGGCCCGAATGATGCCAGTTGATGAACACGAAATAAAAAAAGCTGGGTATACCTATAATTCATCCATAAACCCAACCTGGTTACCGGGGCGTTATAATAATTTTGATAAGCCACGCACCTGGTTTCATGATCAAAATGTTCTGCAGATCCCCGCATCGGTATCGCCATTGGTCCGTTTTCCGCTTTTCTGGCTAAGCTTTCATAATTTACCTTTATCCATGTTAAAATGGATAAGCTCGGCCACCTATCGCAAAGATGGTTATCTGAACCTTTATTTTCATCCCTGGGAATTTACCGATTTGCACAACAAGGAAAAATTTGGCTTCCCTGCGTATGTGTCCAAAAATTCCGGAACTGCCTTTGTAAGCAGAATAAGGAACTTTATTGAATGGGCACAATCAAAAGGTTATGAGTTTGCCCGAACTGGCGACTTTGCTCATTCCATAAATAAATGCAAGATTGTGAGTATCTCCAGTTAAATTTTGCTTCCTGTTTTATAATCATTACCAATTATTGGCACCGGTATACGAAATGCTATAGTTCAATGTGCAATAAAATAAATTTTGAAAGTAAAGATTTTAGTTATTGGCTCATTGACAAATCTGGTCCTAAAATCTATAGTCTTTATAAAGGAGAGTTCAGGAGAATCTTAATCCGCAAAGAATTATTATAATTTAATAACGTCATTTGTAATAGATTTATAATGGCATCTGAATAATATTAATGATGCTTTTTAAAATAAACGCCTGAGCAAAACGTATATGAATTTTATGGTTATAGTAAATCTGGTAAGGCAATGAAGGTTTTATTGGTTGAGGATGAGCCGAAGGTTGCCGCTTTTATTTCGAAAGGATTGGAAGAGTGTGATTATCAGGTAACTATTGCCCGGGATGGTTTATCGGCAAAAAGAGTATTTGATACCAATAGCTTTGATCTGCTTATACTGGATGTTATGCTTCCTGACATCAGCGGCATTGAATTATGCCGCATTATCAGAAAATCAAATACAGAAATTCCTCTTTTGATGTTAACAGCGCTAGATAATGTGGACAGCAAAGTAACAGGTTTGCAAGCCGGAGCCGATGATTACCTGGTAAAACCATTTCATTTTAATGAGCTGCTGGCCCGGATGGAAGCTTTATTGCGAAGAGCCAGAAAAGATACAGATCAGCTACAGATACTTGCGTTTGCTGATCTGAAACTAAATACCTGGGATAAAACCGCTGAACGCGCAGGAGTGCAAATTTCGCTTACCGCTAAAGAATATAGTTTACTGGAGCTGTTTATGCTGCATCCTAACAAAACCCTTTCCAGAGAATATATAGCAGAAAAAGTATGGGGAATAGGTTTTGATACCGGCACCAATTTTATTGATGTATATGTAAATTATCTGCGTAAAAAAATTGAAAAAGGCTTTAACAGCAAGCTGATATTTACCATTATTAATATGGGTTACATATTAAAAGAGCAATAAGCAGTACATGAAAATCAAAAACCGGCTCGCGTTTAATTTTTCACTTATCAGTGCGGCCGTACTGTTTGTTATTTTAACGGTTATTTATATTACGTTTTACTCGCTATTTAAAAGCGAATTTTATGAACATTTAAATGACCGGGCCAAGGTAGCCGCACAGCTTTATCTTGAAGCTGATGAGATCTCGTCAGATTCACTGGGCCATGTTCGTGAACGTTATCTTGAAAAATTACCGGGTGAGTTGTTAGGCATATATGACGAGCGTAACCGATCATTCATTGGTAATAAGCAGCAATACTGGTCTGATAAGATCATTGATAAAGTTCGGAACAAGAAATCGCTGCAGTTCAGGGTTGGTACCAGGCAGGCCGTAGGTATTTATTATTATGACAACCAGGGAAATTTTGTAATACTGGTATCGGCTGTTGATGAGCAAAACATTAAAAGGCTTCTAAATATGGCTGAGGTGATGCTGGTGCTGTTTATTGTTATTAACGGCGGGCTCTTTTTAATAGGGCGCTGGTTTGCCAAAAGATCACTTTCGCCCATTGATAAGGTGATTGAGCAGATGCAGCAAATTACAGTTAATAACCTGCATTTAAGGGTACAGGAAGGTAAAGGAAAAGATGAAATTACAGAACTGGCCCGGTATTTTAACCGTTTATTGCAGCACCTGCAAAACGCCTTTGAATTGCAGCAGGCCTTTGTTGCCAACGCATCGCATGAGTTACGTACGCCCTTAACCAGTATGATTGGTGAAATAGAACTTTCTTTGATGCGGTTAAGAACACATACGGATTATCAGCAAACCCTGCAGTCTGTTCTGGCAGATACAGTCAGGTTAAATGAAACCATTACCAGCTTAATGGAACTTGCCCAAACTGATATGGAATACACCCAGGCCGAATTGAGTCCTGTGATGATTGATGAACTGGTATGGTACCTGCACGATTACTGGAACAAACAAAAAGGCGGCAATAAGTTTATAGTAGAAATAGAGCATATGCCCGAGGATGCCAATGCCTTAACCATTATGGGTAACCGGTCGTTATTAATCATCGCTTTTAATAATATTATTGGAAATGCCTTCAAGTTCTCAAACAATGAGCCGGTAAGGTGCACCTTAAATGCCAATGATACCGACATTAGCATATCCATAAAAGACAGCGGGATAGGCATTGCAGCACAGGAGATTCAAAAAGTTTTTACCTCGTTTTACCGGAGCCCGGAAGGGCGGGAGTTTCCGGGCTCCGGGATAGGTTTATATGTTACACAAAAAATCATTCAGCTTTTTAATGGCAACATCACCATTACGTCAGCAATGGGTTCAGGCTCGGTTTTTACTGTTAAATTCCCCTCTCCAAAAATCTAATCCCGTTCTAATCCCGGTTTAATGTGGCTCTAATGTGGCTGGCATAGCTTTGTGCAAACAAATAAACTATGCACCTCAAATTTGTTATCGTTCTTTCTTTTTCAATTCAACTATGGTGTATGGCTGCCGTGTCCTGTGCTTATGCACAGGACACTAGCAGTGATACCTTAAAGCTAAGTTTGAATGATGCGGAAAGCCGGTTTTTAGAAAACAATCTTCAATTGCTTATACAGCATTATAATATTGATAATGCGCAGGCACAGGTGGTAACGGCTAAACTGTTCCCGAACCCCGATCTTAATTTTTCAAGCTCTCTTTACAATCCTGGTACTAAGAAATTCTTTGATTATAGCGCTGGTCAGGATGAATATACCGGTGGTATTTCTCAATTGTTTACAACCGCCGGGAAACGGAATAAAAATATACAGCTGGCTAAAATTGGTGTTCAGCAGGCGCAGTATCAATTTTTTGATTTATTAAGAACATTGAAGTTTGAGTTGCGCAATGATTTTTTTATGATCTATTTTCAACAGCAATCAGCTAAAGTGTACGATCAGGAAATCAATTCCCTGCAGCAAATATTAAAAGCATACCAGGAGCAATACGCCAAAGGCAATATAGCCGAAAAAGAAGTTTTACGCATTCAATCGCAGTTATATTCTTTAAAATCTGAATTAACAGGCTTGCAGGTGGGCATGGATACCGTACAAAGCCAGCTTAAATTATTGATCAGGGTAAAGCCTGGTACCTATATTCAAACGCAATATAACTATGAACTGAATGGCAAGGAAGTTCTTGGCAATGTACCATACCAAAAACTGCTTGACTCTGCCTATACAAACCGTTATGATCTTAAGTTGGCCCGTTCTGCAGTAGATTATAATAAACTCAATTTAAAATTACAAAAGGCCACGGCTATACCGGATGTTACTTTTTCATTAGGGTATGATAGGCGGGGCAGTTTTGTAAACAACTACAATTCTGCAGGTGTTGAATTTAATTTGCCATTTTTTAACCGTAATCAGGGCGGAATCAAACAGGCGCGAATTGCAATAGATCAAAGCAATATTCAGTTACAAAATCAACAGGATCAGGTTGAAAGCGATGTATCCACCAGTTATATCATAGCCTCACGGTATGAGAAAGTGTACAACAGCTTTGACCCTCATTTTAAAGGTGATTTTAATCACCTGGTGCAGGAAGTATTGAAAAACTATCAGAAAAGGAATATCGGTTTATTGGAGTTCCTTGATTTTTATGATTCGTTCAAAGTAAATACTATACAATTCAACAATATACAGCTTAGCCAGATCACCTCTCTTGAACAGCTGAATTATGTTACCGGCACTCCTTTCTTTAATAAATAATCCCAAACTCCTCTTTTTATAAACGTATCATGAAACTACTCCATAAAAAAGGCCTTCTTATCATTTTTGCATTAGTGGGTATGCTGTTTAATATGGTTGCCTGCAAATCAAATGATGATAATGATGATGCGCGGCAGCCCTATGTTATTCCCGACTCATTGATGAGGGTGCTAAAGGTTGATACTGTAAAAACCTCCAATATTACCAACGCTATTAAGTTCAATGGTATAGTTGATTTTAATACCGATAAAGTACTTAACGTTTATCCGCTGGTTAGCGGTAATGTGCAAAATATTACCGTAATGCCTGGCGATTATGTAAAAGCCGGTCAGGTTTTGGGTGTGGTGAAAAGTGCTGAGGTGGCCAACTATAATGCCACTTTAATTAATGCCGAAACCAATGTGCGTTTAACGGCAAGGCAGCTGGCCCAGCAAAAAGATTTGTTTAAAAGCGGCCTGGCATCCCAAATAGACATCACCAATGCCGAAGTTAATTATGAACAAGCCGTAGCAGCAAAAACATCGGCTCAAAAAATACTAAGCATCAACGGTGATAATAAGGATGGTGAATATTTTATTAAGGCCCCGATTGATGGCTTCATTGTACAAAAAAATGTCAATAACGGCATGACTATCCGTACCGATAATAATGCCAGTCTGCTAACCATTTCTGATCTGAAAGATGTATGGGTACAGGCCAATGTTTACGAAGCCAATATTGATAAAGTACACCAGGGCGATCAGGTTGATGTAACCACGATATCCTATCCAGATAAAATATTTAAGGGTAAGGTTGATAAGCTTATGAATGTACTTGACCCTACCAGTAAGGTGATGAAAATGAGGGTGGTGTTAAGTAATCCGGGATATGCTTTAAAGCCGCAGATGTTTGCCATCGTTACCATTAATGATAATGAGAATAAGCAGGCCATTTCTATATCAAGTAATTCGCTTGTTTTTGATCACAGTCAGTATTATGTGATCATTTTGAAAGGAAAAAAAGATGTGCAGATAAGACCTGTAGAAGTGATCAGCATCAACGGGAATAAGGCTTATATCAAAAGCGGCCTCTCCGTTGGCGAAAAGCTGGTTGAATCAGACGCGTTACTTATTTACGGCTCATTAAACAGCTAATCATCCATCTTTAAATACAACAGATAATGATCAAAATACTTAAAAGTATCATTGGCTTCTCGTTAAAAAACAGGTACTTCATCATATTTCTTGCAGCTGTTTTGGTTGTATCCGGTGTGGTAATTTTTAGTCAGATGCCCATTGAGGCTTTCCCCGATGTAACCAATACCGAAATTGATGTTATAACGCAATGGCCCGGGCAAAGCGCAGAAGAGGTGGAGAAATTAGTTACCATACCTATTGAATTAGCTTTAAACCCGGTTCAAAAAAAGGTGAGCCTGCGCTCATCGACCATTTTTGGGTTAAGTTATGTGAAGGTTATTTTTGATGACAATGTAAAAGACCCGGAAGCCAGGCAGCAGGTAATGAATTTGCTGAGTAATGCGGCGCTACCTACGGGCATTACTCCAACGGTACAACCACCCACGGGGCCAACCGGCGAAATATTCAGGTACACCCTCAAAAGTTCGGTGCGGGATGTAAGGGAGCTGAAAACAATACAAGATTGGGTGATTGACAGAAGACTAAGAGCCATACCCGGTGTAGGCGATATTAACAGCTTTGGCGGCGAAACCAAAACTTACGAAATAACTGTTGACCCCGGTAAGCTTGCTACTTTGGGCATCACTCCGCTGGATGTATTTGCAGCGGTTCAAAAAACCAATATTAACGTTGGGGGCGATATGATTATCCAGAATAACCAGGCCTTTGCGGTTAGGGGGCTTGGTTTGTTAAAAGATATCAATCAAATAAAAAATGTTATTGTAAGCAACAGTAATGGTGTGCCGGTATTGGTAAAAGATGTGGCTGATGTATCCATATCAAATTTACCCAGGCTTGGATGGGTTAGCCGCAGCGATGCCGTTACCGATAAATCAGGCAAAAGAACAGTTGTAAGTGACGAGGATGCTGTTGAAGCCATTATAGTAATGCGCAAGGGCGAAAACCCGACAGAGGTAGTTAACGCGGTAAAAGCAGAAGTTAAAAAATTGAATAACGATATTCTGCCCGCAGACACCCGGATAGTGCCTTATTATGATCGTACGGACCTGGTTGATTATGCAACCCATACCGTGCTGCATAACCTGATTGAAGGTATACTTTTGGTAACACTGCTAGTTTCATTATTCATGTTTAACTGGCGCACCACGCTCATCGTTTCTATCATTATTCCTATAGCGCTGTTGTTCGCGTTTATTTGCCTGCATCTGATGGGCATGTCGGCAAACCTACTGTCATTGGGCGCTGTTGACTTCGGGATTATCATTGATGGGGCGGTGGTAATGGTCGAAGGCATGTTTGTGATACTTGATCATAAAGCGATGCAAATGGGGATGGACCGCTTTAATAAAGTTGCCAAATGGGGGATAATAAAAAATGACGGCGCTCATTTGGGTAAGGCTATATTTTTTGCCAAGCTCATTATTATTACCGGTTTACTGCCTGTATTTGCTTTTCAAAAGGTGGAAGGTAAAATGTTTTCGCCCTTAGCTTTTACGCTTGGCTTTGCATTAATAGGCGCGTTAATTACTACGCTTACTTTAGTGCCGGTATTAATAAGCCTGCTGCTTAAAAAAAATGTGCACGAAAAACATAACCCTTTTGTGCATCACCTTACCCGCTTTATGCTTTTTGGGTTTACCACCTCATTCAACCGTAAAAAGCTGGTGGTTATCGTGTCATTAATCGCTATGGTTATAGGTTTATATTCGTTCAGGTTTTTAGGCACAGAGTTTTTGCCGCAGCTGGATGAAGGTTCTATATGGTTAAGGGTACAGCTGCCTTACAGTGTATCGTTAGATAAATCGGTAGAAACAGCCCGAAAAGTGCGCGAAATATTAATGACCTTTCCGCAGGTTAAGTATACCGTATCGCAAACGGGGAGGCCGGATGATGGTACCGATGTTGCCGGCTACTATAATAATGAGTTTGATGTATTAATGTATCCCGAGGAAGATTGGAAGCCTAAGATCAGTAAAGATGAACTGATTAACGAGATGAACGCTAAGTTGGATAAGCTTCCTGGAGTTGACCTTAATTTTTCGCAACCGATAAGCGATAATGTGGAAGAGGCCGTTTCTGGGGTTAAAGGCTCCATTGTGGTAAAAATTTACGGGGATTCCCTTAATTATATGGAGAACAAAACCAACGAGGTTTACGAGGTGCTTAAGGGGATAAAGGGTATTACTGATCTGGGGGTTTTAAAAAGCATTGGTTTACCCGAACTTGACATTACGCTTGATCAGGAAAAAATGGCACAATACGGTGTGGCTACTGCCGATGCAAACTCTGTAATAGCCATGGCAATAGGAGGGCAGGCTGCATCAACTTTATACGAAGGAGTACGGACCTTTGATATCAGGGTACGCTTTCCTGAAGCATTCAGAAAAACGCCGGCCGATATAGGCAACCTGCTGGTGCCCGCTCAAAATGAGAGTAAGGTGCCTATAAAAGAAATCGCATCCATAACTCAAAAAACAGGTCCCTGTTTAATATTCAGGGATGAAAACGAACGTTTTGCGACCCTGAAATTTTCTGTGCGCGGCCGCGATATGGGCAGTACCATTGCCGAAGCTCAGCAGAAAGTAAATGACAAAGTAAAAGTGAAAAAAGGCTATCATTTGGCTTGGCAAGGCGATTTTGAGAACCAGAAACGGGCCGAAAAACGTTTAACTCAGGTTGTGCCCATCAGTTTAACACTTATATTCCTGCTGCTGTTTGTGATGTTTGGTAATATAAAAGATGCCGCATTGGTGTTTTTAAATGTACCCTTTGCTATTGTGGGTGGTATATTAGCATTATTAATAACGGGTACCAATTTTAGTATTTCGGCAGGTATTGGGTTTATTGCCCTGTTTGGTATTTGTATTCAGGATGGGGTATTGCTCATCACCATATTTAAGCAAAACCTTGATAAGTTTAAAGGTCAGCATTTATCATTATATACCGCTATGAAACTAGGTGTAAACTCCAGAATACGACCGGTTATGATGACCGCGCTGATGGCTGCTATAGGGCTTTTCCCGGCAGCAATTTCACATGGCATCGGATCAGAAAGTTCAAGACCACTGGCAAGGGTGGTTATAGGAGGTATCCTTTGTGCCATGATATTTAGTCTTTGGGTTTTTCCATTAATTTTTGGCTGGGCTTATCGGAAATCTGATGAAACAACCCGGTAGGCGGCGCTATCCATTGTCATTGATGAAATTGGGTTCTTCTTTCTTCAGCCGCAGGTTAAATACTATCGGCACTATGATTATATAAACGAATACCACAGAGAGCCAGATTGCACCTGGCCATTGCTTCTGAACCAGGAAGTATATGGAAGAAAAAACCAGCGGACCTATGATAGCTGATAGGCTGATCACAGAGGCCAGCACTCCCTGAAATTGTCCTTGCTGTCCTTCTTCAACTTGTCTTGTAGCTAAAGATTGTAGCGCCGGTGTGCCGATACCGCCAAGTGCGAAGATTGGCATTATGGCAAAAAGGATCCAGCTTTGTTTAGCCAAAGCCATCACCAACAGCGCAAGGCATGCACAGGCAAGGCCGACAAATAGAGTTGGGCGCTCGCCCATAAGCTTAACTGCAGGTCCGGTGAGAAAAGCCTGCACGAGCGATTGGCAAACACCAAAGGTGCCCAGCGAAAGGCCAATCCATAGTCCGTTCCATTTAAAAGTATCGGTGCCCCACAACGCCCAGCAGGTACCGTATACTTCACCTGAAAAGCTGAAGATAAAAAAGACCAGGATCAATGGCGCTAATCCGCTCATAGAAAAAGCCCATTTCATTGGCCGCAGCGGATTCAGCGCTGCCAGGTCAATCTTTCCGCGCTGAGGCTTGCGCGACTCGGGCAGCACAAATAAGGCCAGCAGCATATTACAGGCATTAAGGCCGGCAGCAACGATGAAAGGAAGCCGAACCCAGTAATCGCCCAGTAAACCGCCGAGAACCGGGCCAATGATAAAACCTATGCCGAACATCGCGTTGAAAACACCGAACCGGCCCGCCCGTTTATCTTCGGGCGTTATATCGGTAATGTAGGCTGTTGCCACGGCCATATTGGCGCTGGTAAGCCCGGCAATAGCACGTCCGATCAATAATATCCCAAGCGTTGATGCCGAGGCCATCAGTACATAGCTAACGGCTGCCCCACATAGCGAGATCAGCAGCACCGGCCGGCGGCCCAGCCTGTCACTAAGTGCGCCAAGTACAGGTGCAAATACAAACTGCATAACTGCGTATATTGCAGTTGTTATACCAATATAGGGGGCTACATTCCCGGCATGCGTCACCTCCCTAAGCAAGTCGGGTAATATGGGAAAGATAAGCCCAATGCCGACCGCATCAAGAGCGATAGCCGTAAAAATAACAATAAGAGGATTTTTCATAGAAAGATAATACTTAGCCAACGGTGATGCCGCCGACCTTGTGTAAGGGCGCTATTAGGTCAGCTTATCCGAGTTTTTGGTGTGTGGTAAACCAGATAGTGGCAGCTTGTTTGGCTTCTGCCAGATCAGGATGTTGGTCAGAAGCCCAGGCAACAAATCCATCAGGGCGTATCAGTACGGCGCTCAAGCCTAATTGTTCTTTCGCTGCACTCGAAACATACTTCATTTGGTCGCCATACTCACTAGCTAAAGTTTTAAGTGAAGCATTACTATCAAAATCAAGCAGTATCCCCTGCCCATCGTGCATTAAATCGCCAATTGTTGAACCGTCATCGAACTCAAAGTTGGGAACGCTGTGGCCTACCAGAGGGTGGTTGCCACCGAGATTGTAGCGTGTGAGAACACCCCACACTCGCCCTGCAAAGTAGGTGGCACCATCGCGCGTATTTATAAGGTCGCGGATAATCGAGTTCAATGCACGGGCAGTTGGGCCTGGTTTCATGATGGCAACCTGCGCGCGCGACCAATCCAAAACCTGCGCCCCAAGTGGGTATCGTTCGATATAGTAACTATCCAACAAGCTTTCCGGCGAATGCTGCTGGATGATGGCTGCGAGTTTCCAACCCAGGTTCATGGCATCACCCAATCCCAGGTTAAGCCCCTGGCCGCCCAACGGCGCGTGAATGTGCGCGGCATCGCCGGCTAAAAGTACGCGTCCGTGGCGGTAGGTTGTGGCCTGCCGTGCCCTGTCGGTCCAGGTGGTTGCGATGTGCAGGGCAGTAATGGTAACGTCGGTGTTCGAGATGCGGCGCAGCACCTCCTGCACGCGTTCCATTGTGATCGGTTTTTTTGAATGATGAAATGCACCGCCATCAAAGTCCTGTATGATTACGTAACCCGGCTGGGATTGTAGATACATGCCTGTTGGTGTCACGGTGCGGCCCGTACTTAGCTTCTCCGGGTCGGCAATATCAACCTGGGTAGAGTAGCCAGTAAATTCCGGCTCTGTACCGGCAAACTCAAAACCGCCTAACTTACGAACAACACTACGGCTACCATCACAGCCCACAAGCCATTTACCTTTAAAAGATTGGTCGCCTGACTGAACAGTTACCTCGTCATCAGTTTGATGAAAGTTGGTAATGGCAAGCCCGCGTTTGATCACAACGCCCAGGGCTTCCGAGCGACGAGCCAGCACCGTTTCAAGCTCCTGCATTTCAGAGATTAAACTGGCATCGGTTGAGCTTGGCAGGCGATACTTCCACTGGGAAGTGTCAATATCGTCGTCATGAAATACAATGCCAGCGAAGTGCCCTCCCTGGCGACGGGCACCCTGTTTGGAATTTAAGTGGGGATTCTTAAGGCGTTTATGTACCTCAAGTTCTTTTAGTAAATCGCGGCGGTAAAGCGCTTCAACAGAAAGCGCGTTAAGTCCCCGTATCCCGAAGGGGACTTGCTTTAAGGGCGAGCGTGGATTCTCCGCCTTTTCGAGTACAAGGACTGAGCATTTGGCCAAAGCCAGTTCACTGGCCAGGAATAGACCTACTGGCCCTGCGCCCGCGATAATTACATCGTATATAGAATTATTTTGTGTAGTTTTCATATTGAATTATTTAAACACAAAATTCCGGAATACTCTTGCGTTAGGATTGTATAAACGCGACAAAATCGTTGCTTACAGCCTGCTTGCCTTTCTTTGCTTTTCGCGCAAATGCTGCTGGCGTAGTGCCGCTGTAGCGTTTGAATTCCCTGCTTAGGTGGGATTGATCTGTATAGCCCAGCTCATGAGCTAAGCCGGCAAGGTTGCAATCTGGATAATGCCATAAATGGTTTCGTACCTGCTCAAAGCGGATCAAAGCAGACACATCTTTAACCGTATAACCAGAAGATTGCTTGAAGTTTCTTTCCAGTGTACGAACCGTGGCATGAGCCGCCGCCGCTACCTGGCTTACCGGCATGGTGCCGTTTGCTTCCCTCATAGCAATTCCCGCTTTGAATAGCATGCTGTTGGTAGCAACCCCCGACCGTGCATTCAATAGATATTGTTTTACCTGAGCCAGCGCCTCATCTATTCTACCAGCATGAATCAACTTATTCAACATGGGTTGAAGTTGGGCGATGGGATGCTCAAATATGTGTACCCCCTCCTTACCAGAGGGCAGCCCGAGTAAATCGAACACAGTCCAGGGAAAGCACCTGATAGCAATGATCTCTAAACGGTTTTTCGTGTAAAAAATAGCAGGCTGATTGAGCAGCCCCATCATAAACGGTGATGGCAATGGTTGCAAGTCGCCATTGGAAGCGATGCTAAGGACGCTTCCGAAATGAAAAATAATTTCAGCGTAGCCATCAGGTACTACCTCAAAACTCGATTGTTCTTCTCCAGATTCCCTTCTGTTATACCAAAAGCACTTTATGGTATCCCGTAGCTCTTCAGGAGGTTCAAATTCTTGATGCTGCATTTTTAAAGATAGGATATTTGGGATGTATTGAGATTGAGTGTTCACGTTCATACACCACATGAACACTCGTGAATCTATATTAATTCCTGATTATCAGTATCTTAATATTTTAACTTTACTGACAGAATACTGTCACCACAATATTAAATCAGCTTACTATCATTATAATATATCAAAAAACAGGTATTAATTGCCAGGCTCTGTTTTATTGCTAAGCTGAAAGCTTCAATAGGGCAACCACGAGTTACAAACTCGCTGGAGCGAGGTCTGATTGCTGAGCCCGTGGCAGTTCGTTATGCCTGGGCTGATAACCCTCCGGGTGCAAACTTGAAGAATAAAGAGGGCTTACCGGCATCGCCTTTCCGTACAGATACACACTGAATTTCCTGGAAGATTATATACTTAAGTGTAACCAAAAAGAACCAATCATTAATAAAGCGTGTTATGCATCATGCATAACACGCTTTATTAATGATTCGTCCAAGTTGAGTTTAGGTCAGGCCTATTTTATGGTACTTAAAACTTTAGGGCTTAAATTCCAGATCTTTAGCCCCCTGATCACTGCTTCCCCTTCTGAAAAGACAGATAGTCCTGTAGCATCTTTATCCGGATAGATCATCGTGGAGATAACTCTTTCTCCGTCATTGCCAAACACCTCCAATGAAGACCTGTCAAGTAATAATTTGATCTTAACTAGTCCGCTAACAGCTTTCATAGGAGTTGTCTGTATCAGGTTTTCTGGCGATTTATTGACTTTTTCTGATCCTGTACAGTCTACAAAGAGTTGTTGCTTTTCGGCATCGTAGCCCACAGTTACTTTTTTATCGGTACCTGCTTTTTCAGCTACATTAAATCCTACCCTCTTAGCGTTTTTGATGTCAAACTCAACATCTATCCAATACGCGTTCCCTTCGCCATGCAGCACCGGGCCGGAGCCGTTGATGCTGGTGTTCTTTTTTTCAATCACATTGCCTTTTGCATATTTAGGCAGCGATTGAGTTACAAATGCTGACGGCAACTGATAAAGCACCAACCCATCGCTGGTATTTTTTAACGAAAGATCATGGGGGATGGACATCTGCCCTTTCCAGGGATTGGTTTCCTGCCTGCCGTTTTGCAGCCAGCCTAAAAGTATTTTTTTATTCTGTGGGGCATCCCGCCATGCTATTGCCGCGTAAAACGCGTCGCCATAATCAACGGTTAGTACTTTATGGTTATCATTAACATTTTTGAAAATTGTTCCGTCAAAATCGCCAACAAAATATTGCATCAATGGGCCATGCTCGCCCCCTGATGATACAAATAGCACCCATTTGATATTCGCGGGGTTACCATCAACTACCAATGGTAATAGCGACGGGCACTCCCAACCATTTTTTGTAAAGCCCGCGGGGCCAAAGTCGCTCAGTTTGGTCCATTCTTTTAAGTTTTTTGAACCGTAGAAGCGCACTATATGGTCATCAACCATCGCAACGGTCATTATCCATTGCTTAGTTGGCGGGTACCAGAAAACATTAGGATCGCGAAAGTCGTGCATATTAAGGTCGATAACCGGGTTTTGTGCATACTGCTTGTAGCTTAAACCGCCATTATTACTATAGGCAATAAATTGCGATTCTTTTTTTTGCTTTGGCTGATCGGCAGTAAAAATGGCAACCAGTGGCGGCTTGCCATTTTTGCCAAATCCGCTGGTGTTGTTTTTATCCAGCACCACCGATCCCGAATAGATCCAGGTGGTGGTATCTTTGGTAACTATTTCAGGAATAGCAACCGGAAAGTGTTTCCATGTTACCAGGTCCTTACTTGTTGCATGGCCCCAGCTCATGTGCCCCCATTTATTTTCGAAGGGGTTATGTTGATAATACAAATTAAATTCCCCGTTTAAAAATATCAACCCGTTTGGGTCATTGGTCCAATTGGTTGGTGGTGTAAAATGATAAGCAGGTCGCCATTGTGGGGTAGGTACTACCTTATCCTGGGCAAACAAACTGCCGGTTAGCGTAACCAATACCAGGCTTAAAAATTTTACTTTGTTCATGTTTTATAATTTGATATTATAACCTTCAAGAGCGTATAGGATGCACACATCCTAGGGAATTCTAAATTTGTAATAAATCATTAATAAATCCGCGGTACCCAGTTTAATTTTATTGCATTTTTTTGTAATCGGTAGCCGAAGATAAAAGATTTTCAAACCAATTTGTGGAAGATTTGGAACGTTTAAGCCGAGTTGATAAACTTTGAGTGATTTTGAAAATCTTTCATTATTTAATTTAATGGTGCGGTGATAACACTGGCCATAGGCTGAAATTTTTAATTTTTTTTAACTTTTATTGAGTCTTTCGTTTAAACGATATATTGCCATTGCTCCAGTAAAACTGCATACCGGAAGCAGATCCTTGTTGCTGACCGAATTTAACCTGTACATTTTCGTCCAGTTGGAAAAAACCAGGCGAGATGTAACGCAATTTGAAAACCTGGTTTCCCCGTTCGGGGTTTTCACAATATAGGCCGCCTTCTTTTACATAAAACCTTAGGCCGCCCTCGTAAGTTCCGAGGTAAGCCTGAATGGCCGAGGGTTCTACCGGCCGGTCTACGGCTTTTTGTTGGTTTGCAAACCAGGAATTGGGAAATATTGTTGAATTGACTTCGTCCAGCGATGCATCCGCTTTAAGTGCAATGTCGGGAACAACCCCAGTACCTTCCCACTCTGTCCCGGTATGAATATTATACGTATGGGCAAAGGGAATGCCGGCTACGAAGCCATGGCCTAAAAAAACCGGCCCCACAGGATGGGAGCCGCCAGCTGTTTTTTCACCTGCTATAGTTGCCCTTTTTAACACCTGCATCGCGTAGGCGAAATCTTCAGCAGCCGAAACCGTGTTGCTGCTGGTTAATACATACACCGGCATCCGGAGGAAGAGCCCGCTGGTGGCTGTCGGGTCCGTCCAGCCTTTAGCGGTGTCGCGTTTGTTGGGAACAATGATATCATTTACCCTTGTCTTTTCCGGAAAGAAATAGCTTTCTACCTGTTTAACCATCTCCGGACTACCGCCATGGTTTTCGCGGAGGTCAATGATGACTGCTTTGGTATACCGTACAAAGCGAAAGGCCGCTGTAACGGTTTCTTTGGCGGAAGGCGTGACATCTATAAACCCGTTGAATTTTATGTAGCCGACATTGCCTGGTAAGATATTTGCCGCAGTGAACGTAAAATTACGTTCCTCCATAGCCACATTTCGTAGCGAATCGTCATGAGGGTTGGGAGCATGCATTGGAGGAGCCCCCATTTGGGCCAGCTGGGGAACGAAACGGAAACTCATATGCAGGTCGGGGCAGGCAGTTTGCAGGTCGGCCGCGATTTGCTTAGCGAACTGCTGCGGATCGTTGATTGACCGGTACGCCCCTTTAGCCAATTGACCCTTAATGTATTTATCCATGTGCCGGGCTTTATCTATGTAAACATAGTTAGTTAACAATGCTTTGGATAAAGTATCGATCACAATCTTTTTGAGTTCCGGTGTCATTGGTGCAGCAGCAGATTGCGGCTTTTCCTGCGCCATACAGGTGAAGGAAAGCATTAAAAGGAATAAGGCTATTATTTTCATGGTTTTATTAGTTTTAGATTCAGATCAGGTTAGTGCTTGCGTATTGCAATATAAACCGGTCAATTGCATCATCAGCTACAAATAGTCAGCCGACGCATCCTCAAAATGTTCTATTGCGTTGTACAGGGTTCAGCTTATGGTATTATCACCGCACCACAATTTAGTAAAATACAATGTAAATAAGAAGGCCACTCAAAAGAGCGGCTTTTCTGCCAAATCTGGCTGAACAAACATGAGATTTGACAGAATTGTCTTCATTCCACCTGATGAGGAAACGACAAAGCTATATATAGCTTATTGTGTCAATAACGAAAACTATCCGGTTAAGAAAATTTTTGATGATGTTGTAAAGATTTGTTACAGCCTAAATTATACTACACCAGAGATCACACAGGTTAGAGTAGATGAACACATATTAAAGGGTTATCAAGGAGGATACCATTTTTACAGCAGACTATCTAAGATTGAAAATTTCATTTATAGGCTTGGATTCTTGTATTTTAAGTCAAGATGGAGAACAATATAGTTTTAAAAAGATGAAGTGACTGGATAAACTACACCGGATTGCCCCCCCGTTAGCCATTTTTGATTTGATCACTTTTGCTACTTATAATCAAATTGTTGCGAGCGACTCGCAAATTGGCGAAGAGGGGGCAAACAGTTTGGTTTCTCCAACATTTGCTGAATTCATAGTAAAACCAGGTAATAACTTATTTGTCAAAATTCCATTTCACCCGGTAAAGCACCTTATTATTAATAACCATTGATTCAAATCCATCTTTTAAAGAGGTTACAAGATTACATATAGTGTCATATCCTTCTGCCATCACCTGCTCATCGATAATAAAATTCCATTTTCCATCCATTGAGGCGGCATAAGCTACATGCTTGCTATCCGGACTAAATACAATAAATGAAAGATTTTCGTTCAATATTCCATCGTATTCAGACCCGGCTTTGCCATCCAGAACAATTAATCTTTTTTTATCGCCATCCTTTTTAAACCTGGCTAAATAAGCCATACGTTTACTATCAGCACTATAAATAACATTAGGGACAATATCATCATATCCATCCCCGGCTTGGCCATCAATTACTGCTTTTTTCTTATCTCCCTCCCTTACTATATATGACAGGTGCTTACTGTCGGGACTGAAAGTACAAGATATTATTTCGTCATATCCCTTATCATCAATGCTAACTAAAAATCGTCCGTTTATATTCTTGCGTATGTCAACCTGCTCAACCACAACATTCCATTTACCATTTTTTTTAAAGCCGTATGCAATATTCTTTCCATCGGGGCTAAATACCGGGAACCCGTTCATAATACTATCCTGATAAGTTCCCTCTTTACTATTCACTACCACCATCCATTTATCTCCTTTTTTGGCTTTATAAGTTAAATACTTTCCATCGGGGCTATATTGAATATTATCAACTTGTGCATATTTCTCCTGAGGCATGCCGTCGGTGACTACCTGCCATTCATTACCGGTTTGTGCACCATAGGCAAAATGTTTTGAATCGGCGCTAAACACCAGGGATCTTTCAGGGATAGCATTGTACTTGGGGCTTGCTTTACCATCGAAAACCACCGTTGTGAGATTAGGTGAGTAATCTCTTGCCGAGTACGCCATATGTTTCCCATCGGGGCTAAAAAAAGGAATGCCATAACCAATATAGTCATACTCCTTACTTTCAGCATTATTAACTACTACTACACTTTTTTGGTTTTCTTTTCTGGCAACACTAACCACTTGTTTGCCATCCAGATTGAATAGAGGCGATAGCTTTGAAATAGCGTTATAATGGCCTGCTTCTTTTCCATCAACAACCACTGTCCAGAAAGTACTACCATCTTCGGTTTTTTTCATTGCTGCATAAGCCACTTTTTTTGCATCGTGGCTAAAAGCGATACGAAGTATCTTTTCGTATTCGGGCCCAAACTGGTTGTCGATAACGACACGCCACTTTCCAGGAGGGCCGCAGGTTTTGCAACCATTTGGGGCAGGTTGGTTTGTGGCTATGATATAGCCTGTTCTTTTCTCATCTGAGCTCAGCACCAAAGATCTTTCTACATACACCCCTTCAAATTCCGGCCCGGCCACACCATCAAAAACAACACGTTGTTTATTGCCATTGGGCATTACAAATATGGTGTGCCTGCCGTTGGGGGTAACGGTGATATTCACCGGATCGGGCACGGGCCCAATCGCAGTAGTAGAAAGATGCCCTTTAGGCTCATTTTGGCGGCACGAAGTTATTACCAATAGCAAAAACATGGTAACAATGCCACTCATTATTATACATACACGATTATTCATATCTTATTCCTAAAACTCCTGTTTTTCAATTTAGTATTTTTCAAAAACCGCCCGCTGATAAGTATCAGCGGGCGGTAAAGAAATTTCGTCAAAAGTTTAAACCTGAACTTAATGCAACGTTAACATCACAACCACTTTCGTTATTGGTCCATTTAACTGATCCATTAAGGCTATAATATGCGTATTGCGGAAACGCGGTTCCGGTACAAGTACCAGGAGCGCTTGTGCCGGTTGTACTGGTAAGGGTATTAGTACCCGATTGTACGGCAATAGTGAAAGGAACTATAGTACCAGAAGAACCCCAATATGCTGTTTCATAGTTAGCGGTATAGGCAGATGTACCACCGTCTGATGCTAATGTTGCGCTGGAACCGTTATACATCAATATCCATGATCCGGCAACAAAATAGCTAACCCAAGGTGTACAGCTTGTACACGCTGTACATACGGTAGTGGCACCTTTAGCAACCAACTTAAACTGTTGATTGTAAGCTGTAGAAGATGCTGTATATTGGATTGCGCCTACACCGTCAGAAGTAGAGGCTCCGGCAATATCCAATGCTTTGCCACTCTTTACATTAACAATCTGAAAATAACCACTACCCATATCAACAAATTTCCATTGCTGATTGGTGCCTCCGCTATAGGGGTATTGGGTAACTTGAGCCCCATCGGCAGTAGAAGCTCCTGTTACTTCAAGGGCCTTACTAAGAGCGTAAGGCATACTTGGGGTTATCCGGTAAATATCGGTACCTACTGAAGTGATCTTAAAACGACCATTAGCGCCAGGACCGTCACCATATTGTTGAACCTGGGCATTGTCATCAATGTTAAAGCCCGGGAATTGTATCTGTTTATCACTGTGCCTGGCTATTAACGAAACCCATGTATTTAAAGTGGGGGTAACAGCAGCTAAGGTTTTACCTGGACTACTTTTTGTAGTGGTGTTTTCCTGCGATTTGATATCCGCTTGTTTTTCTTTTGAACAACTTGCAAGGCCTAAAAGTAGGATACTTGCATAAAATAAAATTCTTCTCATTGATTTTTATTATTTTAATAGATAAATTATAATTGAAAATTTGTGATAGTTATCGGAGTATAATGATGGGATGCTTTATACCGGTCATCATAATTGATCAGCTCCTGACCAAATTATCCCTTGATAGGACCTGTGTTTTATTATCTCATAGGCATTTGGCTTAATAAATTTACTGACCAACCCGAGTTTCGACTGTATATACCACCTTTTCGGGCAGCATAAACCCTAATAAAACAAACGAGTAGCCGGATAGTCATGCAGCGCATTCCTTTTCAGATTAAGTAATAGTATATTTATTGATAGAAAAATTCATGGCGTTAAGCCAGGCATGTATTCTATAATCAGTTCGAAAATGGCAGTTCAGAAAAAAAACTAGGTATTATATATTATAATGGTTTATAATATTATAATATATATAAAGGCGAAGATAGGCTTCCCGCTGATCAGGTATGGGGGGCAATTAGACCAAATGCAGGGGGGAATGTTGTCCAATTAACAGCCAAAAGATTATTCAACAGAAAGTAGAAGGTTTGCAGATGCTTTTAGAACAAGCTTTAAGAAATTTGAGTATAAATGGCAAAATGTGAGTATAAAGTTTGAACCATTAACATTAATGCAGACTTGGTTAAAAATTGACTTGGAATATTTTCAGGACTAAATTTGGGGACGGGACAATTATCCGGACGCTTATACTTATTTAGTTTAATCATTTCACGTTGTGGACTTGAGGATTCCGGGATGATATCCGTAATAATTTGTTAAATAGTTTATTGGTATTTATTTAAATAAACGAAGTGGCTATAGGATAACCCGGCCCTAATGAAATTAATCCGTGAAAAATACAGCTTCAATGTGTTTTTAATTATCAGTCACTTAATAGGTAAATAACTGTTCTTTAATTCGC
This sequence comes from Mucilaginibacter sp., assembly GCA_030445275.1. Taxonomy (GTDB): domain Bacteria; phylum Bacteroidota; class Bacteroidia; order Sphingobacteriales; family Sphingobacteriaceae; genus Mucilaginibacter. The sequence continues at coordinate 64,882 of JAUCSE010000047.1, read as the reverse complement.
TTCCAGCAAAAAGAATTAAGTTGGTTATAACGTTCAAAGGGCTTACCTTTTCAATAACCTCACCTCATAAATGGTACCAGTAGTGGAGTTGTTATCAGCTAGGAATTTAACTTTCAAACTGCTTCCCGATGATTTTGTAATGCTTTCAGGGATGTTGTAATCAATTGTATAAAATGATTCTCCATGACTGCCATCAAGGCTTATCTGTGCGATTGGCTGGTCATTAACCAGGATGGAGAACTTGCGGTCTTTTTCCAGCCCGAAATAGGTGATACGTAACTTGCCGGCAAGTTTATTTTTATCAGTCATTTTATAGCTGAACCAGCCTCCGGCGTTCCGCCAGTGCCTGTTGCCGTTTAGCCCGGTATTTGAGTTTTCGCTCTCTATAAAATGGTCGGATTCCGGCTGTTGCTCGCCGGCGTTTACTACATCTACGGTCATAGCTGCAAGCTGTTTGGCAATCGACTCTTCTTCGGCCATTTTCTTCTGTATTGCAGAAAGGCTTCCGGTAGTTTCCCGCTGCCAGTAAATAACGTAGCGGGCATCCTGTATCTTATAAAAAGGTACCAGCCTGAGTGACCTGTATTGAGCCGGATAGATGAGATCTGGCGCTGTAAATGTCAAGGGAAAGCCGGTAAGGGGTTTAACCCGTGCGGCATCGTTACGTGCATTGTTGATAAACATCGGCATCTGCTGTAGGGGGTATAAGGGGCCCTGTGCTACGTGTCCCATTCTGCTGTCATCGGCTAATAGTCCATCCATGTTGCTGGTATCTATTACAGCGGCCAATACAATGGGGCCATGTAAAACTGCTTCGTAATTAGATCCGTCTGGTAATAGTTCGGTGGTGGTTTGCATAGGTAACTGCACAGTAATCTTATCTCCCTTTTTCCAGGTTCTTTTGATCCTGACATAGGTGGATGGCTGTGCATCCGTTTTAAATACGATCCCATTCACATTAACCTTTATAGCGCCGGGTTTAACCCATGACGGATACCGGATATTTATCGCAAATGCTCCTTGTTTAACCGCGTTAATTGTAAATGATGTTTTTTCGCCTTCCGGAAACGTTGTTTGCTGTGTCAGCACCAATCCTTTTTGCTGCCAGCTTAACTGTGAGGGGATAAATAAATTCACAAACAGGTTGTCATCGTTGTGTGCATAGATCAATTCGCCGTATTTGGCATGATTTTCCATGCCTGATCCTACGCAGCACCACATGCTGGTTTGAGGTTGGGAGTATACCCGGTAATGACCTGGACGCATTGGCGTAAAATAAACAAAACCACCTTTTCCTGAGCGCTGGGATGAAAGGATATGATTATATAATGCGCGCTCGTAATAATCAATATAATTAACCTGCGGATTGGAAAGATAAAGATCTTCCGTTAGCTTAAGCATATTATAAGTATTGCAGGTTTCGGGGCCTTGCTCACTTGTTATCATTGACGTAAAATCATCAGAAGGATTAAAATGTTCCCTGACGCTGTTGCCCCCTATGGCCACTGTACGGTGGTTAACAACCGTTTGCCAGAAAAACACAGCAGCTTTGTTGTAGTTACTGTCAGCGTTAAGATCGGCAATGCGTTTAAAACCTATAATTTTAGGTATTTGTGTATTGGCATGTAGGTTATTAAGCTTATCCTGGCCGTTCTCGAGTGGTTGCAAAATGGTCTGTTGCGAAAAGCTGTAAGCAGCATCCAGGTATTTTTTGTTACCGGTAATTCCATACACATCGGCCAATACCTCGTTTACTCCGCCATGTTCTGTTTGGAGTATCTCCTGCATTTTCTGGGGGGGGATGCTAACAGACAACTGTACAAACCAGTCGCTAAATTTAATCAGCATTGTTTTAGCTGTTTCATTACCTGCATATAAATACGCATCGCGCAAACCGGCAAACACTTTATGGATATTATAAAATGGTACCCATTTCTTTTTAAAATCTTTAAGATTACCTGCCATTACTTCGGTCCACAACTCCCTACTGCCTGGTACACCGCCTATATAACCGTTTCCGTTTTTATCCTGGGCTCTTTTTAATTCTGCAATTACATAGTTCAGCCTTTGTAGTATCTGTATATTGCCGGTAGAGGCATACATCATGGCAAGAGCAGAAAGGTAATGCCCGCCGATATGCCCATCGAGCCCGGTATTTTCCCAATTGGTATAACTTTCTTTTTTAAGCTGTAAACCCGCTTCGCGCAGATAAGGGGCCAGCAACCTGTCCGGGTCCATTGCCATGATATACCGCAGATCGGTATTCTCCGCATCTTTAAAAATACCCGGTAATAGCTTTACATCCTGTAAATGAAAGGTTTTTAGCCTGGATGGCTGCGCATGAAGAGAAAAAGAAGAAAATAAAAGTATAATCAGCAAGTATCTCATAATTATTGTGGGCTTATGGAAATTTGGTTATTAAGGCTTGGCGATGCTTAGGAAGTTATAATCGCGAAACGGATCAAATATAAGTGTTCATTTCACAATTAAAAATCGCAATTTTACTTTACATTAATTTCATCTTTAATTTAGGCGTAAGCTCTGTCCAAATAATTAAATGGCCATAAGAAATATCATGACCTTACAGCTTTTCTTGGTGTCTTGATTACTCCTACTAAAGAAAGATGAAGGCCAAAATTGCAGCATATGCTGCGTTGAACTTTTTTATTAAAATGAGTTTGATTCACGTCATGTGTTTCTCAAAGAAACCTGTGAAAATAAGGGCTATTGGTAAAATAAGGAGTGGCGTAAATTCCCAATAGCCGGTGCCGGTGTCTCCAAAATAATGGTTTTGAAAAAAAAATCGGTTATGTAACTTTTGTCCCCTGTGATTGCTCCCTAAGCCCCCCTTGGGTTTCTATTATTGAAACGATATTTGACTTATAAATCAACAACCAAATAAACCTTACAGTTCCTCCTCATCAGCTACGCTGCTTGAAATAGTGGATAGACAACAACTGTAATTTTTACGAATGAATACTGGGAAATCCCAAAACAAGGATAATCACATGATTGTGGTTGCGACTTGAAACAGGCGATAGTAGGCTATTATGATTGCAAAACTATAGTGATGGAAATTAAATATCCAACTGTCGTATTTATTTGAGACTGGAGCAGGGGCATTAATATCAAACCTAATTCAAGTAATCAATGCTTAAACCGGCATTAATATTAAAATATGAGAAAACAATTAACCTGTTTTTTTACAACAATTCTTGTTGTATTACTTTCAAATATTGGCCTGGTTTATCAGGCCAATGCGCAGGCCTTCATTCACCCCGGCGGTTTGCACACCATGACCGACCTTAACCGGATGAAAGCTAAAGTGGCCGCAGGCGAGCATCCCTGGATAGATGCCTGGAATGTCCTGATTACTGATTGGGAGGCACAAAATACATACACTGCGGGACCGTACACAAATATTGGAGGTTCTGGAAATCGTCAGCGGGCATCTCAGGATGCCCATGCCGCCTATCTCAATATAATACGATGGTATGTCACGGGCGATACAACCTATGCAGAATGTGCGGTCAGGATTTGTAATGCCTGGTCAGCGAAGGTGAATGAAGTTGCCAGTGGAGAGCTGTTTCAGCTCCCCATCAACAATTTCATGCAGGTGGCAGAGCTTTTGCGAATATATCCCGGTTGGAAACCGACAGATATCGCTCAATTTAAAACCATGGCGCTCACTTACTTTTATCCTGCCTGTCATGATTTTCTGGCCGCATGCTCACGCCCTGCCAGCTGGGACGCTCCCGCCATATCATCCATTATGGGTATTGGCGTGTTTTGTGATGATACGGCAAAGTATAACGAAGCCGTCACCTATTTCAAAACAGGGGCAGGTAATGGCAGCCTCCTGAATGCTATTCCACTGGAATCAGGACAAATAACAGAGATGGGGCGCGACATGGTACATGCCAATATCGGCCCGGCTTGCCTGGCTGAGATGTGCCAGACAGCCTGGAATCAGGGGCTTGACTTATACAGCTATGGTAACAACCGGTTATTAGCTGGTTTTGAATATTATTGCAAATATAACCTGAACCATCCTGTTACCTGGGTACCTGTTAATGATTGTGATCAGGATAACTTTTTAGGCATTTCATACTACAATGCACGAGGATATCTGACTAACAATCCGGTTTTTGAAATGCTTTACAATCATTATGGTATTTTGAAAGGCCTTAACACACCATACATCAAAGCGCTTGTTAATCTGGCCAGGCCCGAAACGCAAAATGCGGATTTTTTTGGGTATGGCACCTTTACCTATACGCTGGATGCCACGGCCTCTCTTTATCGTCCTTACCCCATTCCTGCAACACCCACAGCTTTGGTAGCAACGGCTGCTGTTTCGAAAGTGTATCTGGAGTGGTCTGGTCCAAGCGGGGATGTAGCTAACGGATATAACATACTCCGTTCAACAACCCCCGGCGGCCCCTACACTAGTATTGCTTCCTGGACTAATAATACCCTAACTACCTATACGGATTGGACGGTGACAAATGGTACTAAATATTATTATGTGGTGTCAGCCAATAATCAGTCAGGTACAAGTGGTAACTCGGGCGAAGCCATGGCTCAACCGGTTGCAACAAAGCCTTCATTACCTATTGGGTGGGTAACCAAAGATGTTGGCAGCACAACTACTGTTGGCAGCGCCGGGTATGCCAGCGTTGTAAATAATACTTATGTAGTCAATGGTTCGGGAAGTGGTATGGGTGGTACATCTGATTCCTTTACTTATACATATGGAATTGCAACTGGTGATGTTACCATTACAGCACATATGGCAGTTACTAATTTTGCCTGGACCGGTGGGGATAAAGCGGGATTTGTAATACGGGAATCGCTTGATCCGAATGCGAAATCGCTCACGTTATATCAGGGTGAGGTAGGTAATCGTTTTACAAGATTTGAAACAAGAAGCGCCACCGGAGGAAGTACAACCTGGCAGGGGGGCAACAAATTCTCTTTTTCACCCTGGTATCGGTTACAACGATCAGGCAATACCTTTACTGCCTTCCAATCAACTGATGGAATTTCATGGCAAGCAATTGGAACAAGTACTGTAGCCATGAGCAGCACTTGTTATGTAGGATTTTCGGTGTGTGCGGGAGCAACAGGAGCATTTTCTAATATCACCTACGAAAATGTGGCTGTGGTTGGAGGTGGCACCGCCCCGGCGGCTCCAGCGAGTTTAACCGGCACAGCCCAGACCAGCAGCCGGATCAAGCTATCGTGGCCGGTATCAACCACTGCCTCGGGTTATAATGTAAAACGTTCCTTAACCAGTGGGGGGCAATACACAACAATTGCTACAAATGTAGCAGATACGAGTTATATAGACTCTGGTTTAGTAGCAAGCACAAGATATTACTACGCAGTAAAGGCGGTAAACATTGTGGGCGAGGGCGCAGATTCTGTGCAAACCAGTGTACAAACCAAGGCACTTAGCCTGCCACCTGCACCAACCGGATTTACAGCTATAGCAGGTAATGCACGTGTTTCATTGAACTGGAACGCTACAGATGAAGCTCCCGGAAGTTATAATGTTAAGCGTTCAACAATAAGCGGCGGCCCTTATACAACCATCAAATCTGCTGTTGCTTCAAGTTATATTGATTCTACGGCAGTTAATGGTTCAACCTATTTCTATACCGTTAGTGCGGTTAACGCTATCGGAGAGGGAGCTGCGTCTACACCTGATAGTGTTTTCCTGGGCTTGAAACTTACAGGTACACTTATTGGCACATCAGGTTCCTGGAATAACAATCCTGCCACTACTATAGCTGCTGCGGTAGATAGTAATTTAACCACCTTCTTCGATGCTAACCAGGCAGATGGAGCCTGGGTAGGTTATGATTTTGGCTTTGGCAGCAGCGCCGTAGTATCAAGGGTAAGCTTCGCGCCGCGAAGTGACGTTCCGCAACGTATGGTTGGCGGTATTTTTCAGGGCGCAAATACTGCCGATTTCAGCGATGCGGTTACACTTTTCACCGTTTCTGCTCAACCGGCGGTAGGGGTACTTACAGACCAGGTTATCTCTAATACCGGCTCATATCGTTACCTGCGTTATTTGTCGCCTGCGGGTGGTAGTTGTAACATTGCTGAGCTTCAATTCTGGGGCAAATTAAAAACGGGTATCTTTACCCCTCCCGAGGCGCCAACCAAACTCGCAGTTTCTCCAGGCGATATGCAGGTTTTATTGAGTTGGGCCACTACCGCCAACGCAGTGAGCTATAACGTTAAGCGTTCAGCCGTAAGTGGTGGTCCTTACAGTACCCTTAAATCCGTCACGACTACCAGTTATGCAGATAGTACAGCAGTTAATGGCACAACCTATTATTACGTAGTATCAGGAGTTAATACCATCGGCGAAGGTGCTAACTCGTCAGAGATCAGCGCGGTACCCACTACAGGCGAATACAGCTACTGGCCATTTAACGAAACCAGTGGGAGTACAGCCACAGATATTTGGAATAGCCGTATAGGCACGCTAAGCAGCGGAGCTACCTTTGCTGCCGGGCATTTCAATAACGGGCTTAATCTAAGCGGGACAGCAAATGGCTATGCCACGCTTCCCGCGGGAGTGGTGAGTACCTTAAACGATTTTACCGTGGCCACCTGGGTTAAGCTGAATACAGCCGACAACTGGGCCCGGATTTTTGACTTTGGCTCAAGTAGTAACATCTATATGTTCCTGACCCCAAAGAATGGAGGCACGGGGTATTTGCGTTATGGCATAACCGCTGGTGGCGGAGGCGGGGAGCAGCAGATAAACAGCAGCAGCGCCATTGCACCTGGTGTGTGGACCCATGTGGTTGTTACCTTATCAGGCAGTGTTGGTATCCTGTATGTTAACGGGGTAGAAGTAGGGCGCAATAACGCCATGACCCTTAAACCATCTGCCCTGGGAGCCACCACGCAAAACTACCTTGGCAAGTCGCAATATGCCGATCCTAATTTAAATGGTATGCTTGACGATTTTCGGATATATAGCCGGGCTCTGACAGCAGCAGATGTACTTAAACTGTACGGTATATCAGCCCAAACGCTAACATTTACAGCACTTAGCTCCAAAGCCATAGGCGATTTTGATGCTACCCCCGGAGCGGCAGCAAGCTCAAACCTTCCGGTAAGCTATACGAGTTCAGATACCACAGTAGCTACGATAGTAAGCGGCAAGATCCATATTAAAGGAGCCGGAACAAGCACGATCACGGCCACGCAGGCGGGGAACGGGCAGTACATGGCAGCAACGCCGGTAAGCCAAACCCTGAAAGTAGTACCCTTGAACCTGCAGGTACAATACCAGGATGGCGACAACGGGCAGTTGAGCAATAATATCATTCGTCCATATCTAAAGATCGCGAATGCGGATTCCATAGGTGTAGCATACAGCGAACTGACAATGCGCTATTGGTTCACAGCCGAAAACTACGCAGGTATCAATACCTGGATAGATTATGCAGAGCTGGGAAATAACAATGTAAAAATGAAATATGTTTCCTTGACCCAGCCCTATAATGGTGCTTTTGGTTATATAGAGTATAGTTTCACCGCAGCCGGTAAACTCGGAGCAGGCAGCAATACAGGTCAGATACAATCCAGGTTTGCCAACCAGAATTGGGGAACGCTGAATGAAGCCAATGATTACTCCCATCAAAGCAATACCAGCAGTTATACCACAAATAACCATATCACCCTTTACCGTAACGGCAAGCTGATATGGGGCACCGAACCAACCGCAATACCGACGCAGACGAGCCTGAGCGTATCCACACAGAATCAAAACCAGAATACTGGCAGCAATACGATTAGTACCTACCTGGCTATTAACAATACAGGCAATATGCCGGTAGCCCAGGGCGACATCACCGCACGCTACTGGTTTACGGCAGAAGGCACACAAAACCTGAATTACTGGGTAGATTATGCTGCCGTAGGCAATACCAATGTAAGCGGCAGCTTTGTAAAAGTAAGCCCGGTACTAAACGGTGCTGATACTTATTTTGCGATAGCATTAAACTCATCAGCAGGTACGCTTTATCCGTTAAGCACCACAGGAAACATTCAGTACCGTATTGCTAAAACAGACTGGTCAAATTTTAATGAACTCAATGACTATTCCTATCTGTCAAAAGATACCTTGAAGGCGAATAACCATGTCACCGTTTATTACAAAGGACAGCTGATCTATGGCATTGAACCAACCACATCAGGAACACTGGCATTAAACAAGGCTCCCCTGGCTATAACGGCACCGGTACAAACAGCGAATAAGGCCGATGAAACCATCATTGTACACCAGGGCCTTTCACCCAATGGGGATGGTATTAATGATTTCCTACTGATAGAAGGCCTAAACGCCTATCCGAACAATACCTTAACCATCATGAACCGTAACGGTGTCAAGGTATTTGAAACCAAAGGGTATGATAACGGCTCAAAAGTGTTTGACGGACATTCCAATATCACCGGAACGATGCAGCAGGCCGGGACCTATTTCTACTCACTGGACTATCAGGACGGAAAAGAAAGTAAACATAAAACAGGTTTTATCATCATTAAATACTAAACAGCGGGTGAGGATATCCCGGCTATGAATATGGATAGAACCGATAATAAAAAACAACAATACCAATTGATCGTGTTAAGCCTGTGTCTGTTACTGTTAGTAATAACAGCGCACAGGGTAGATGCGCAGCAACGGGGGGGTAACTATACCCAGTATATGGATAACCTGACTACGTTTAATCCGGCCTATTCGCTGCTGGATAAGGCCGGATCAATAACTACCCTGGCGCGTAAACAATGGGTAGGGATTGACGGTGCCCCTGTAACCTACCTGATCAACGGTAATCTGCCCATCGAATCAATCAATGGGGCAGCAGGACTAACCGTGTTTAATGACCAGTTAGCCATCGAACGTCAAACAGAAGTGAATGTTTATTTTGCAAAAGGCATCCAGTTAAGTTCAACAGATTATTTAGGGGTATCCATCAATGGTGGTTTCAGAAACTATACCGCCAATTACTCTACCCTGGATTCTACAGATCCTACTTTCCGAAATGATGTCAGGGGCACCAAACCCAATATTGGATTTGGCGTAATATACTATACCGACTGGTATTACCTGGGCATCTCGGCCCCCGAACTTACGCTTACCAGCCTGGGTACTGCCTCGATACAGGGCAATACCAATTTCAGGAATCACTATTATTTTTCAGGTGCCTTGATAACTGATGTAAGTAACGAGATCAAGTTTAAACCCGCCACCTTGCTTTCGTATGCAGGCGGAGTGCCACTTACAGCAGATATATCGGGCACATTTTATATAAAAGAAACATTGGGCCTGGGAGTCAACTATCGAACTGATAAAACAATGGCCGGGATAATCATCTTAAATATAAACACGTTTCATGTAGGTTACAGTTATCAGTTAGGAACTTCATCAACAAACCTTGGCGGGTTTAATAATGCTACCCACGAGATATCTCTTAGCTATCGTTTTGGTAGTGGTTCAGCTAGTCCGAAACTTTTGTAATATTATAATTGCTTTGCCCTAATAATTTATGACTATTAAAACTTTAAGAAAAGCTATTTTACTGCTGGCAATGAGCAGCCAGGGTATGATAAATTATGCTCAAACTCCTTCGGCGTTAATTGGGAATAGTGATTTTGAACAATCTTCGGTAAAACCATGGATAAGTATCGGAAAAGAAATAAAGCTTTCTTCATCTGTATTTCATTCAGGTAAGCAGTCGCTTGAAATAACCGGGGGAGCTACTGCCCAAACAAAAGTTAAACTAAGGCCAGGTTCAATGTATAAAATTATGGTCTGGGTTAAAACCAATAGCGGCGCAGACGAAATTCAGCTGAATATTACCGGTTTGGGCGAAAACAATATAAGTACGGCCAGCGCGCTCACCGACTGGGTAAAATTGGACAAAACATTTGTAACCACTGAGGGGCAAACTGCTGCCCTTATAGAAATTTTTCACCCCGATAATCCAAACCATTCAAGTGCCTGGGCCGATGATGTAAATATTGAATATGCAGGCCCCTATGTTGCTGCTAAATCAGCAGGAATTAAGCCGCTTCCTTTACGCGTACCCAAAACAGAAATGGGTATTACCCAACAGCCCAATGAAAAAATGAATTGGTTGTTAGACGCAAAATTTGGCATGTTTATTCATTGGGGAATTTATGCAGGTCCTGCAAGTGGCGAATGGTATATGCAAAATGAAGGTATACCTATAGAAGAATACCGCAAATTTGCTTATCCCGAAAGTGGTGATAAATATTTCGAGGCCGATAAATTTAATGCAGATGATTGGGCGAAACTGGCAAAAGCAGCCGGAATGAAGTACATGAATCTTACCACGCAACACCATGATGGTTATGCCCTGTTCGATACTAAATACCTCAATGCTTTTAGCAGTAAACAAACGCATAACCGCGATTTTGTAAAAGAGTATATAGATGCCTGCAGAAGCAACGGGCTAAAAGTAGGTATTTACAAAACACTTATTAACTGGCGCTATCCGGGTTATTATGATGTAACAGGAACAGATTGCAAACCTAATAGATTTGGTTACACAACAAATAAAGCTCATAAGGAAAATGCCCGTTTGATGAAAGAAGAAATGTACTGCCTTACCAAAGAGTTGGTAACTAAATATGGTAGAATTGACCAGATATATTGGGATGGTGGCTGGTTGGGACAACAAGGCAGTGATGCTGATGGGGCTTATTTCTGGGAGTCAGGAAAATATCTTGACCCCAACAATCAGTGGCAGGTAAACCCTTATTTTCAGGATATAGATGAAGCTACCGGAAAGCCCTTGGGTATTATGGGTATGGTGCGCAAATATCAACCAGATGTTCTTGTGAATCCCCGTACCGGCTGGTATGGCGATTATAAATGTGAAGAAGGAGCTGCACCTGTTACAGGCCCTGTACGTACCGAAGATGTATATGAAAAGAATATGTCGATGGTTAGCGGTTGGGGATATACCCCAGCCACAGAAGATGTGTCTAAAGTTATTTCTGTTGCGGGTCTAAAAAGAATGCTGGCCGATTGTATGATTCGCAATATGTCGTTACTGTTAAATGTGGGCCCCGATCGTCATGGCCAGATAACCAAAACCGAAACGAATGTGTTACTTGAAATAGGCAAATGGTTGCAACAGGTAGGTGATGCTGTATATGGAACCCGGGGCGGCCCATGGAACCCTAAAGATGGTCTGTATGGCTTTGCTTATAAAGGCAATACCATTTATGTGTACCTGTTAGATGGATATAAAGAAGATGCATTTACCTTGCCTTTATTAAATAAAGGGCAAAAAGTGCTTAGATCCTATGTGGTTAAAACTCAAAAACAAGTGAAAGTAAATAAAAATCACAACGGAGAGATTGTGTTTTCAGGCTTTGATCATCCGGATAAAGACATTACCATTATTGCTGTGGAGTTGAATAAGAAGGTAATGGAATAAATTATATATTAATAAGAACCCCTTTATAACAGTATCTGTAAAAGCAACACTCGAAAGAATGGCTTTTTGCCAAAGTAGAAGGAACACGCAATCGGTCGACTTTTGTCACTGATGTTGAGGCGATTATAAATGCAAAGAATATAATTGACAGAATTAATGGAGTTTAATCCTTTCACTAGAAAAGGAGAGAGCACAAATGAACATCTGTAACATTTAATCTTTTTGGATAGTTTTTGAGATGGAATTAATTTAAGGCTCATAGGTTATAGGTTTAAGCCCTGCTCGCTCTTTACGGAAAACCACAGGGAGCATTATTCGAGGCCGGAGAAAACACCGGTGGGTTCCGGAGCCTCAATTAAAAGAGCGGCGGAATTCCAATGGCGAAAGATTCGTCTTCGTTTTGAACAAGGTGCTAAATGATTGCGGATATTCAAAACCCAGTTGGTATGCCACTTCGCTAATGGACAGATTGGTAGTGGATAGTTTTTCCTTGGCTTTGTCGATCAGTTTCAGGTGGATGTGCTGCTGGGCGCTGAAGCCGGTCAGGTTACGGAGCATGTCACTTAGGTAATGCGGGGAAAGGTTGAGCTGCTCGGCGAGGTATTGTACGGTGGGAATGCCTTGCTTTTCTGCTTTAGTATCAAAATGCTTATTCAGGATACTTTCCAGTTTTTGCAGCAGGTCGTTGTTGACAGCTTTGCGTGTAAGGAACTGGCGCTGGTAGAAACGGTCGACGTAGTTTAAAAAGAGTTCGAGTTGGGAAATGAGGACGTCCTGGCTCAAGTTGTCGATCCGGCTGTTGAGTTCTTCATCGATTAGTTTAGCCATGTTTAAAATGGTTTCTTTTTCCCGGTCGGATAAATGCAGGACTTCCGTAGCCGAATAGGAAAAGAAATTATACTGATGGATCTTTTTGGCTAACGGATAGTTCAGCAAGAGGTCGGGATGTACGAACAGGGTAAAGCCGCTGAAGTCCAGGTCCTGATCGCTCGTCCCGGTCAGCTGGTTCGGTGCCAGGAAGAACAATCCGCCCTCCTCGAAATCATAATAATGCTGACCGTACCGAAATTTGCCTTTAAGGTTGGGTTTATATGAGATCTTGTAGAAGGCCAACATGAACTGTTTGCAGGTGCTGTCGGGCATCCGGATTTTGCCATCAGTGTTATACACGAGGCTGATCAGCGGGTGCACGGGCTTTGGCAGGCCTAGCACCCGGTGAAATTCTGACAACGATTCAACCTTATATGTATTCTCTGTTTCCTTTTTCATTTGATGGTTACCAGGGTATGTCCGTGTTTTCCCAGCGAGTAAAGGTACCATTCGGATCGTTAGGTCCGTACAGGCAGACCCGTACGACTTCGCGGGAACCATCTTCGATGGATTCGGTACCTTCGAAGCCATTCAGGGCGGTGCTGGTGAAAGCAGGCGACACTAAGTTAAGTTTTATATCAGTGCCTTCCAACTCGATCATCATGGCCAGTGACATCGCGTTTAGCGCGGTCTTGGAAGCGGCGTAAATTGGACTATAAAAGGGACGGTACGGGTAAGCCGGATCGGCATTCGAGTTTAACGAACCTACACCACTGGAAACATTAACGATACGTGCCTCCGATCCTTTTTTAAGGAGCGGCAGCATGGCCTGGTAAACTGCCAGCGCACCGAAAACATTGGTTTCCCATACAGCGCGTACTTCATTCAGTGAGGCGGTACTTGCTTTGCTGATCTGCGCATATTCAGCTAAGCTTAAATTGCCTTTATTCGTATTTGATATCGCCGCGTTATTGACCAGCAGGTCCAGTCGGCCAAATTCTTTTTCGATCCTTTCTGCAGCAGCGGTTATCGAATTTTGGTCAGTTACATCAATCTGAAATGGGATAGCGTCGTTTCCGATTTCTTTGGCGGCTTCCTTCCCATTTTCAAAATTGCGTGAACCCAATAATACGGTGACGCCCGCTTTAACTAATTCTTTGGCGACCTGTAAGCCGACACCTTGATTTGCCCCGGTAATGAGGGCTATGCGTTTGTGTTGATTTTTCATGACCCAAAGGTGAGGTTTTGGAACCGGTGAAAATTAAGCTAAGTGCGGAACTTTGTAAGCTAATTGGAGGCTGTAATGACATGTTTAAAAGCAATACGCAAGATTTCCTATGTGGTGAAACGGTTGAACAAAGCCCTTGGTATGATCTCTGCTGAAATAGGGCTGACCAAAAAACTGACGATGCATATTGCGCGTCATACGTTCGGCAATCTGTCAGGTGAGAAAATCCCGATCCAGATGTTGCAGAAATTATACCGGCACTCCTCTGTCACCACGACCATCGGGTATCAGGCGAATTTCATCCATAAAGAGGCGGACGATGCGTTGGATAGTGTGATTGGATTTTAAACGTATATGTTTAAAATCCTTTGCGTTTGCCAGAGCGTAGAGGTCTTTCTATCGCTGGATGTTGCTTCAACGAAATGAAACGCGAGTGAAGGAGTCGCATTTCATTTCGTCGAAGGATGGATTGAAAAACCTATGGATGTAAAACATAGCTGGTGCTTCTTCCGCCAGCGGCTTCTTTGATTAATATCCCGCGCTCCATTAAATCCGCAATATCGCGTCCTGCCGTATCTTGGGAACATTTAGCGATCTTCGCCCATTTAGAGGAAGTCAGTTTACCGTCGAATCCATCCAGCAGCTTATTGAGCATGAGCCTCTGCCGGTCATTGATCGTAGTGGTCGCAGGATTCTCCCAGAATTTGGCCTTTTGCATGACGGTCGCTAAGGTTTGATCTGTATTGGACAATGCCCGGCCATAACAGGAAAGAAACCATGTCAGCCATTCGGTAACATCGAGCGGCCCTTTTTGTGTTTTTTCCAGCATGGCATAATAGGCGTTCCGTTCTGCCTTGATCTGGGCGGACATGCTGTAAAAACGCTGTGCGGTTTCATCGGCACGTGCAAGCTGCATATCGGTAATGGCTCTGGCGATACGGCCATTGCCATCATCGAACGGGTGAATGGTCACAAACCACAAATGGGCTAAGCCCGCTTTTAAAACAGGGTCGATATCCATCTCGGTATTGAACCAATTTATAAATTGCCCCATCTCGTGAGCGAGTATTTCTGAATCCGGTGCTTGGTAATGCACGACCTCCCGCCCCATGGCACCGGACACGACCTGCATAGGGTCTTCTTTGCTATTATTACGCCAGTCGCCAACAACGATCTTATACATGCCGCTTCTACCGGTCGGAAATAATGCGGCATGCCAGCCGAATAAACGATCATCACTCAGGGCCACGCTATAACGCTGTGTCGCATCCAGCATCATTTCGACAACACCGTCCACGTTACGATCCGAAGGAACAAGCCCTGCGACGGCCATCCCTAAGCGTCGTGCAATGGAAGAGCGAACCTGATCGGGGTTCAGTATCTCGCCTTCGATCTCACTCGACTTCAACACATCTTGGGTCAGCGTTTGAAGGGTCGCTTCTTCTTTTAAACTGAAGCCTAGCCCCTCCATTTTGCCCAGCAGTCTGCCTTGCTTATGCCGCACCTCCGTCAGCAGTTTAGAAAGGGCTTTTTCGTCCCAGGTAAAGTCCGGCCATGAGTTGAGTTGGTGGATATACATCATATTCTCCGCAAGTTATGCGGCAAATATAGCATCTTATCTCCGCATAGGCAATAATAACTTACGCAAAATATGCGGAGAATAGTGCTGTTATTCTCCGCATAGTTGCGCTCAATAGAGAGGTAAAACCGTTGCCCTACAATTTTGTTATCTATAAGCAGGCATATAACTACTTTTACCACCTTTCTCCCATCTTAATGCAAATACATCTTCCCTGCCTTTGAATAGGGATTTGTATAGATTTAATCGATCATCTTTCATTTAAGGTAGAAACTTAGCCTATCTCAAATTTAGGAAAGAAACTATTCCCTTTATAATTGATTTGATTTGTCATGATTCTGGTTAGTATTAGCTTTCTTTTAATGCATCATCTATTTTTGTAGTTTTACGATTGAACCCATAATTCTTTGTACAATGCTTATTAATCAATCTGTCATAACTGATATTCAAGCCATTATTCATGATGCTAAAGACAAAGCGATCAGGTTGGTTGATCATGAGCGCACGTTAATGTACTGGCAAATAGGACAACGTATCTTCGAAGAAGAACAACAGGGGAAAGAGCGTGCGGATTACGGCAATTACCTAACTAAATTTATTGCTGATCAATTAGAGCCGGAATATGGTAGCGGATTCTCGAAACGGCAGATAGAACTATTCCGCCAATTTTATCGCACATTCCCAATTGCGAACGCACTGCGTTCGCAATTGGGCTGGACACATTACAAAATATTGTTACGTGTTGATAGTCAAGATAAAATAGACTTTTACATAGCAGAAGCAATAAAAAATAATTGGACGACCCGGCAATTAGAGCGGCAGATTCATAGCAGTTTATGGGAAAGGCTGTTAATGAGCAATGACAAGGACAGCGTATTAGCTGTAGCGCGAAATGAAAAGCAACCGTCTGATGCTAAAGAGATCATTAAAGACCCCATGTACCTGGAGTTTTTAGGGTTGCATCGCGAAGCATCCTATTATGAAAAAGATCTGGAACAAGCGATCATTACACATTTGCATGATTTCTTATTAGAAATGGGCAATGGTTTCGCATTTGTGGCAAGGCAAAAGAGGTTACATATTGAAGGCGACGAGTTCTTTATTGATCTTGTTTTTTATAACCGACTTCTACAATGCTTTGTAATTATAGAAATAAAGACCACAAAATTCACCCACCAGGATATTGGTCAGCTACAAATGTACGTGAACTACTATGACCGGTACGAAAAAAAAGACTTTGAAAATCCAACTATCGGTATTTTACTATGTGCAGAAAAAAATAATGCGGTTGTAAAGATCTCCCTTCCGGAAAATAACAAAACCATTTTTGCAAGTGAGTATAAACTCTATTTACCTACAGAGCAGCAATTAGTAGAAGAGGTTAAAAAGGAAATGGAAAAGCGTGGCTAAACAGCAATCGTGATTATGGTAGATGCTTCTATAACAAATGGATAGCCTTAGTCTCATTCAACAGAATCTCCGGTTTATTTAGATTTAAGGAATTTTCTCTCACAATTTGCTTCAGTTTGTTCGCTACAGCGGTAGTCGCAATAATCCGTCATCATACCCAGTAATAGATTAATCATCTATTTTAAAATGTAACAATCAATAATTTTTGTGTAGCGTTGTTTTAGAATATATGTTCATCACTCATTTTAAATACTATGGCAAAGCAACCTTACACGCCGGAAGAAGCGGTCGAAATACTGAAGAAAAAAGGAACAATTGTGACTGTAGAACAAGCAAAAGCTATCCTTTCAGCCATGAGACATTTAGCGAAATTGACAATAGAACAAGCATTTAAGGAGAATAATTTTGATGAAAAATATCGAACTGTTAAAAGACGAAGAAGAGGCAATCTAATTAATTGAAATACAGCGCAGTATAAAGTAGTTGTTGGTTGATTTTAAAGATGTTCTTGCTTTAGGTACTAGAGCAGGATCGAACTGGATATTGTATTGGATTTCAGACCAATAGCAAATTGTAGAAAAAACAGAGGCCTTGAAATTATGCATTTCAAGGCCGTTTTCTGCCTCAGTAGCGGGGAGCAGGATCGAACTGCCGACCTTAGGGTTATGAATCCTACGCTCTAACCATCTGAGCTACCCCGCCGTTTTAATGTATATTACTCTTTTTCAATGGTTAATTTAAAAGAGCGGCCTTTGTAAATCATTGGCCTTCCTTAAAAAGGTTTGCAAATATAGCAGAAATTCGTTTTCTTTAGAAAAAATGTTAACATTTACAGCTTAAGTGCTTTTCAAGTATAAACCCAGATGTCCGAAAAAAAGAAATTTACCATTGAATATGAGATAAAATCATCTCCAAGAATACTGTTTACCTTTCTGAATGAGCCTAATGGGTTAGCGCAATGGTTTGCTGATGATGTGAATATAAAAGACCAGGTTTATACTTTTACCTGGGATGATGAACCGCAAAAAGCAAAGCTATTGCTTGTAAAAGAAAATAAACTGGTGCGGTTTAAGTGGGTTGATGATGAGCCGCAGTTTTATTTTGAAATGGAAATTCTGCAGGATGAGCTCACCAACGATGTTGCCCTGAGCATTACCGATTTTGCCACCGAAGATGCAATTGCCGAGCGTAAATTGATATGGGATAACCAGATCGAGTACCTCATTAGTGTATTGGGTGCTTAAGGGAATTTAATTTTAGCTAATTTTGTATTGTGAAACACCTTTTGTGCGTTAATGAAAATTAACCTGCCGGGAGGATTTTACACTGTCCTGTTATACAAATTGTGCTGATGAAGAAGATACATCTTTTACTACTAAAATCGTTTATAAGACCTTTTGTAAGTACGCTTTTCATCGTCATGTTTGTACTGTTGATGTTATTTTTATTTAAATACATTGACGATTTGATTGGTAAGGGTTTTGCCTGGTACACCATTCTTGAACTGATGATGTACAACTCGGCCACCAATGTGTCAATGGCGCTCCCACTGTCGGTACTGCTCTCCACCATCATGACTTATGGCGCCCTGGGCGAAAACTATGAGCTGGTAGCTATTAAGGCCGCGGGTATATCCTTGCGCAGGGCGATGTACCCCATGATCATTATTGTATCTGTGCTGAGCGTTGCCGCGTTCTTTTTTTCAGACTATATGCTGCCGGTAGCCAATCTGAAATATTTTTCGTTATTGTACGATGCCCGAAAACAAAAATCGGCCGATCTGCTGCCCGAAGGGGTTTTTAGCAATAGCTTTCCGGGTTATACCATTCGGGTAAGCAAAAAGGATCCCGACGGACAAAGGCTGTACGGTATCATGATTTACAAAAAAACGGAGGATAACAATAATGTTAATGTAACTATTGCCCGCGAAGGCACCATGTTCCGCACCATGGGCGATAAATTCCTGGTATTGAAGCTGAAAGACGGTGTAAGTTATGAAGAGGCCGCCGGCGACAAAGCCACCTACAATTTAAGGCAGCGTTTAACCAGGTTCCGGTTTAAAGAAACGGAGCAAAAATTTGATCTGTCTAGCTTTAAACTGGCGCGTACCAACGAAAGTGAGTTTAAGACGGCCTCGCAAATGATGAATTTAAAACAACTGTACAAGTTCATTGACTCTACCCAACACCAGATTGACGGAGGTATAGTAATGAATTATAAATTGGTTACTCCATATATTAAATATTTTTCGATCCCAACAAAATCGATGGTTGGAAAGAAATTTATACCGGCCGATAAGACAGGGGTGTTGAAAAACCTGAAACTGACCGATCAGGTAGTTGCCTTGTCAAGTGCAGCATCCGAGGTTCGGTCTATAAAGGACGTATTAAAAAACCGTACAGACCGGTATAAGAGTGATTCAGAAACCATACGCAGATATTCGGTTGAACTGCAAAAAAAGTATACCCTCTCTGCTGCTTGTATTGCGTTGTTTTTAATTGGCGCCCCGCTGGGCGCCATCATCCGCAAAGGCGGCCTGGGTTTACCGGTTGTAATTTCAGTGATTTTTTTCCTGATATATTATATCATATCAACCATAGGCGAAAAATCAGTAAAAGCGGGGAATGTTTCCATCATTTTTGGCATGTGGATCGCCATCATCGTGCTCACACCAATTGGCCTTTTCTTATCATATAAAGCAGCTACTGATTCTGTGATATTTGATATGGAGCTTTATAAGCGTTGGTTTAATAAATTTATTAAGCGTAAGGCAACTAAAGCTTAAGTTAACCGTAATCATTATAGGGATGTATTCCCTGCCTTTCAGGATTTTACACAGTACCGACCAGAATCATTTATATATATCATAAATTTGTTTAAATAAAGTATCAAGTTTTAGTATCAGGTATCAAGACAGCCGTATTTTTCATAGGCTCTTCAAAAATCCTGATGCTTGATGCTAACTTCTTGATAAGGAGCTTAATAATACAGATATAATGCTAAACACGATACACGAAGCAATTGAAGATATAAAAGCCGGTAAAATGATCATCGTAGTTGATGACGAGGACCGCGAAAACGAAGGCGATTTTTTAACAGCGGCACGCAATGCCACACCCGAGGCCATAAACTTTATGGTTCGCCATGGCCGTGGGCTGGTATGTGCGCCCATTACCCAGCAGCGTGCCCGTGAGCTTGAGCTGCAACCTATGGTAAGCCATAATACCACCTCGCACGAAACTAACTTTACAGTTTCTGTTGACTTGCTTGGGCATGGTTGCACAACAGGAATTTCGGCTTCTGACAGGTCAAAAACCTCGTTGGCCTTAATTGATCCTGCAATAAAACCAGAGGATCTGGGTCGCCCGGGACATATATTTCCGCTGATAGCCAAAGATGGCGGTGTGCTGCGCCGGTCAGGCCATACTGAGGCTGCTATTGATCTGGCTGTTTTAGCCGGATTTGAGCCTGCAGGTGTAATATGCGAAATTATGAAGGAGGATGGCGATATGGCCCGCCTGCCTGATCTGTTGATCATGGCAAAGGAATTTGACCTCAAAATTGTATCCATCAAAGATCTGATAGCTTACCGTTTAAATGCCGAAACCCTGGTAAGGAAAGAGGTATCGGTAAAAATGCCAACTGAATGGGGCGATTTTGATATGATTGGCTACACCCAACTGGATACCGGCGAAAATCACCTGGCCCTTATTAAAGGTACCTGGGAGCCCGGTGAGCCTGTTTTGGTTCGCGTGCATAGTTCATGCGTTACCGGCGATATTTTTGGCTCATGCCGCTGCGATTGCGGTCCGCAGCTGCACAAAGCTATGGAGATGATCAGTCAGGAAGGTAAAGGTGTTGTAGTGTATATGAACCAGGAGGGCCGGGGTATTGGCCTGATCAATAAACTCAAGGCATATCATTTACAAGAAAGCGGTTTAGATACTGTGGAGGCTAATATTAAGTTAGGTTTTAAAATGGATCAACGCGATTATGGTATCGGTGCGCAGATATTACGCAGCCTGGGTGTTTCCAAAATGCGCCTGATGACCAATAATCCAAAAAAACGGGCCGGTCTTATTGGCTATGGCTTGGAAGTGGTTGAAAATGTGCCTATTGAGATAGCTTCAAACCCGCATAACGAATCATATTTGCGTACCAAAAGAGATAAAATGGATCACGCTATTATGCGCGATCATTAATAAGATATTCTAAATCTTATGCATTTACATTTGGCTGTCATGCTGAGCTTGTCGAAGCATAGTGGGTGGGGCCTCTGCGCGCGACCCTTCGACAAGCTCAGGGTGACAGTCCTTTTTCGACCCCGTACCTCGTTCGAAATGACATTATTTATCCTGAGCTTACATTAGTTAATTCTCATCGTCCTCCTTTTTGGTTGCCGGTTGGTTGCTGCCTGCTGGCGCTACAGGTGTGGGAGTTATCGGTGCCCTGTCGGTCCGGCTCTTCCTAAAAATACTCTTGATAAACTCGCCAAACGTATCAAAGTCACGGGTATACACTAAACCAAAGCCACTAACATATTGCGGAATGGCATCGCTGTTTAGCGAATTCAATGTGGTATTATTTAAAAGCCTGTAGGAATATCTGGCTGTAAGGTTACCGTCCTTCCTGATCTGGTACAGGGCTTCAAAATCCTTGCTTAAGCTTGAATTAAACAAGCTGTTGCTTGTATTAAAGGGGTCATTTGAGCCATTGTTGGTAAATAAACTACCATTAAATGATAAGCGGTTACTGAAAAACCTTAACGAGGCACTGGCTTCATTAAATGAGCGTATATTCAAATCGAAGTTTTTGATATTTGATTGGGATATCAGGGTGTTCAGTTTATTAAATGCAAATTCGCTCACCGCCTGGAGCGCCGTGCCCGAAAGCTGGTTAGTTAAATTGTTATTGTTATTTGACGAAAAAGTACGACGCACAATAATGCTGATGGCCTGCTGACTGCGGTTATTGTTATCGGCCAGGTATGTAGCCAGATCATCCTTTACCGATGGATCTGTAGGGAAGTTAAAATCAAAATCAATTACGGGTTGCAATAATGATTTGGTGAGTAACAGTTGTGCCTGTACCAGGGTTGTTTGCGTAGAGGTTGGCGTTTGTATGCCTGCAGCTGTATAAAGCGGTGCCTTACTTGTGCGCAATTCGTAAAGCGCTTTCAGGTTTATCTCGGCATTTGATGGGTTACCTGTCCACCTGATGGTACCACCCTGGCTCACTGTGAAGTTTTTGCTGATAAAGTCTTTAGCTGTAAACTCAAACTTACCGGTGCTTATCAAAAAGTCGCCGTACATTTCAAAATCGCCCAAACTGTTAATGTTAAGCTTTAAATTGTTAGCTACGCCGCTGCCTTCCAATAAACCATAATCAGTAGTTATTTTAACAATTGTTTTTTCGTCGGCGCTGAGGTCAAAGTTAAGGGTAACGCCACTAAAGGCCCGCCCTTTGTCGGCAACTTTCATGGTATCCTTATGGCCTACAAATCTTATAAAATCATAATCACTGGCTGTTGATGAGGTATTGAGCGGGATATTGAATACCGTGCCTGCTTCTGTACGGGCAGTAATATCTATCTTCATGTTATCAACCGGACCCTTAAAACTAAATGTACCGGTTCCAAATGCAGTACCATAGTAAATATGATTGTCTTTAAAGGTGGTATTTAATGCCATCAAATTATGGGCAACAAGTACCACCTGTATATCAGGGTTTGAAAGGTTGTTCAAATTAACGGTTCCGTTTGCTGTACCGGTACCGCCCTTGTAATCTTTCAGCACCATGTCTTTAATATTAATAACGCTGTTATTAACATCCAGTTTATTATTAACGGTGTAGGCGGTTTTTAAGTAGTTAACGGTAACACCGGTATTCTCGAGTGTCAGCGTACCGTTCAACTGCGGATTTTTCGGTTTTCCGGTGAGTTTAAGGTCTGTTGAAATTTGTCCTTTAACGTTTGATACCAGATCCTTGATGAAAGGCGTAAAGATAATAGCCTCGGTCTGGTTCATTTTAATATCAAAATCAAGGTTATCGTCGGTATCATGTCCAAAGGAATAAATACCGGCAACTTTCATGGTTTCCAGGCCGCGGTTAAGGATGTTTAAATTGATATTGGCCTGTTTACGATCATTGCCCAGGGTTGATTCCAGTTTCACATTGCCAATGAGTGTTCTGTTCATGGTCAATGAATCGATGGTTAAATGCGCATCAACTCCCGGCGATTTAATGATGGAGGTAAACTTAACATCTCCGTTCAAAGCGCCCCTTAAATATATGCCTGAGGTTCGGGTAAGCTGGTTAAATGTGCGCATATTAAACTTCTCGAACGACAGCTTGAGCTCGTCCGCAGGGTTATCAGATATAAACCCGTCTATACGTACCTTTTGTAAACCGTTTGACAGCTCAAAACCTGATACCTGGGTTTTACCATCCAATAAACGTATACGAACCTGATCCTGTATATGCCATTTTGCTTTTTCCAATATCACATCTGATGGCAGCAGTTTTAGTTTGGCGGTAGTATCGCGTCCAAATTCAACCAAACCGTAAAGGTCAAGCTGGTTCACCGCGTTTTTATCTGATAGTTTAACGTTAAAGTTTAAACTGTCGTTTTTAAGGAAATTGGTAATGTTAATGTCCTTAACAAACAAGCTATCGGTGAGGTCAACCCGGCTTAATGATACGTTGAGGCCCAGCATGCTATCTGTTATGTTTTCATCTATAATAAAATCATGGAAAACAATTTTATCATATTTAAAGGTTTTGATGTATCCCGATAAGGAAGCTATCTTGGTTTCGGAGTTAAACTGCCCTATCAAGGTTCCGCGATCGGGTATTTTTAAGCTAGGTACAAATATGGCGGTAAGTGGGTCGGTATTTTTAAGGTTAAGGCTAAACTCAAATTGCTCTGGCCTGGGTGTAACAATAGTTGTTTTAATAGAAGGGATATACTTTTTTGCAATTGTTTTAAAATACGATGGCAGGGTAGCCAAGTCAAAACTTCCTTTAATGTTACCATCAGCAAAGTCTGATTTTAGGACTATTTCCCGGTTATTGCCTTGTCCGGTGGCGGCCAGGTATAAAGAGTCAACCAGGTAATTATTCCGCGGGTCAACCACCCGGGCAGGCGAGAATAAAATATTGCCTCTTATATTATCAATACTGTTGCCCGAAAACGCGGTTTTTAGCTTAGTGCTTATCGTAACGGTATCATTAATTAGTTTAAGCTTGTTCAGGTTGGCATCATTAATGGTTGCCGCCAGATCATATGCAGGCAATGCCGGATTTAAGTTAACACTGCCCTTTAAGTCGAGTTTTACGTTTTTATCATTTATGGTGATATGCGCATTGGCCAGTTTTTTAACGAATGTGCCGTTTACGGTGAGTTTATTATAGGTATAGCCTTTAAAATCAATGGTGTTAATGTTGGCATCAACCTTTATACCCAGGTTTTTTAGCTCATCGCCACTGCCTTGTATATCGGCATTAAAGGTAGTGCGGCCCAAGGTATTTTCATCAAGCAGATTGCCTATATCGAAGTTCAAGACATTTACCTTGCCGCTGTAGCTTGGGATTCCCTTTTTATCAATTTTAAGGTTAATGTCTGAGTCAAATCTGCCTAGTCCGGTTTTAAAAATACCATAAGCTACAAAATCATTTTGTAAGCCGGTGAACCTGCCGGTAAAATTAATATTGCCAAATTTGCCAATGATAGCAGGCACTTTCATGTTGGGCGAACCAGAGAAATGACTAATCAGATAATCCATATCCTTTTTATTTGATGCCACCTGGTCAAATTTCAATTCAAGGAAAGTATTATCCCAATCTGGCAATCCCCTCAAATTAAAGTCGCCTCTAACAAAGGTGGCCTGTCCGCCGCTAATAGTAACATGTTTGGCTTTTAGGTTGTTCACTAAACCTTTAACCTGCCCTTCAATACCCAGGTCAAAACTTACCTTGCCCATACCGCTGGTAAAGTAGGCAATATCTGTTGATGATATACGCGATGCTTTGAAGTCGGCATCCATATTTACCCGGTTTTCAAAGTTGTCAAAATCATCAAATGATTTAAAACGCATTCTGAAATAATCCTTGAGATCAGAATGTTTGGTTTGGATAGCCAGATGCTTCAGGATAATCTGGTTAGTATCAATAGTAGTGTGCGCGGTGAAGTTTTTAACGTAAAAACCGCTTTTTTCCTGCAGGGTAAGGTTTTGAACATTGCCCTTAAACAAATGGTTCTTAATGTCCATACCGGTAACCACTGTACTGAAATGGGTTACATCAATATCATCAAAGTTAACCTTGTTCTCTACGGTATCAACTAGTTGGTTTTTGTAGCGGAAATGAAAATTATTAACAACTATTTTGTCGAAATTAAGCCTCCAGGGTTTGCTGGGGGCCTTTTTAGTAGTATCGCCAGAGTTAAAATAATCAAGAATGAATTTCAGGTTGGTGGTGCTGTCTTTTTGTTTCTTGAGGTAAAAGGAGCCATTATTCAGCTCGATAGATTCAAAATTGATTATCCTGTTTTTGATGCTGGTAACCAACGAAAAACCGTTAATATCAACAGCCAGCTTGGGCGTGCTTAGCAAAGTGTCCTGCTTTTTATCAAGCACATATAGTCCCTCCAGTACCACAGAAGTGAATGGTCTGATGTACAAGCTTTTCACATCTACCTTGGTATGCAGCTCGTCCGTCAGGTATGCAGCGGCCTGTTTTGCCGCCCAGGTTTGTACCGGTTTAAATTGAAAGGCCAGTAAAAGTATGCTCAGTGTCAATAAAATGAACAACACTATTCCTAACGCTATATTGAGTACTTTTTTAATAACTTTGCCTTTTTAATGATTGATTTACTGAATTATTGATTTATTGAATAACTAAAATCATGTTACAATTTAAAAGGATGATAGTTTGCTAAATTTTAATAAATCGCTAATTCACTAATTCAACAATTCAATAATTAATAACGTGTCTGTAATTTTAGGAATTGAATCTTCATGTGATGAAACCTCTGCATCTGTTTGTGTTGACGGGGTGATACTGAGCAATGTAATTGCTAATCAAACCATTCACGAAGCATATGGAGGCGTTGTCCCTGAGCTTGCCTCAAGGGTTCATCAGCAAAATATTGTTCCTGCCGTTCAACAAGCACTATTGAACGCAAAAGTAAACAAAAATGATATCGATGCAGTAGCTTTTACGCGCGGCCCCGGACTTTTAGGCTCACTTTTAGTTGGGGTATCATTTGCCAAGGCATTCGCACTGGCTAAAAACCTTCCACTCATTGATATAAACCACATGCAGGCCCATATTTTAGCCCATTTTATTGGCGATCATAAACCAACATTTCCGTTTTTATGTCTCACCGTATCAGGCGGGCATACGCAAAT
This sequence comes from Mucilaginibacter sp., assembly GCA_030445275.1. Taxonomy (GTDB): domain Bacteria; phylum Bacteroidota; class Bacteroidia; order Sphingobacteriales; family Sphingobacteriaceae; genus Mucilaginibacter. The sequence continues at coordinate 38,941 of JAUCSE010000047.1, read as the reverse complement.
AGTTTTGGTGAACGATTATTTTGACATGCAGGTGATAGGCCAAACCATTGATGATGCTGCGGGCGAGGCCATGGATAAAACCAGCAAGATCCTGGGATTACCTTATCCGGGTGGTCCGCTGATTGATAAATACGCGCGCCAGGGTAATTCTGATGCCTATAAATTTCCGGAACCGCAAATTCCGGGATATGATTATAGCTTTAGCGGGTTAAAGACCTCTATACTATATTTTATAAGGGATAACGTAGCTAAGAACCCCGATTTTATCAACCAGAACCTGCCTGATATTTGTGCCTCTGTAGAAAAACGTATCGTGACCATATTGCTTAACAAGCTGCAGAAAGCTGCACAGGCACAAGGCATCAAACAGATTGCGCTGGCAGGAGGGGTATCGGCGAATACAGGATTGCGTTTAGGCTTACAAGAACTATGCACTAAAAACGGTTGGGAAAGCTTTGTCCCCAAAATGGAATACTGTACTGATAACGCGGCCATGATAGCCATTGCCGGTTACTATAAATATTTAAAAGGCGAATTTGCCGGGCAGCAGATAGCGCCACTGGCAAGGATGCCGTTTTAATTAGTGATTTATTGAATTGAAAAGATTTTATGCTATATCTATAATTCAATAACTCATTAATTGGTAATAATCACTAATTCAATAATTCACTAATTAAAAGATGAACATTCCTTCACTAATTTTCTGGGCGGTTTTTGTGCTGCCATTGGTGGTATTTTTAATATGGCTCATGCGCCAGGACAAGCGTAAGGGCGTAACCGGGCTTATTGTACTGGCCATCATTGTAGTTGGCGGTATAGTTTATATGTACCTGAAAACAGGCGGGCAGTAAACGGTTGATTTTGTCTGAACCGGGATTAAACAGATTAAGGGATTTCCTGGATTTTTTCAGGAATCGTAGTAATCCTTTAATCCCATAAATCAAAGTTTAGACAACTTAAAGCAAAGGTATGAAGCGCGAAAATAACTGGCAATATAAATCGCTTTTCAATTTAGAGAAAACGAATTCGGATGATTTGGGGGAGGCATCAACGCAGCTTATTAAACGTTGCCTGGAATTAATAAAGGTTCCGCTTAATGAGTATACGATTGAAGACCTAAGGCTTATGATAGGGCAGGATTATGGTTTACCCTATCTTATACCTCTTGCTATCGAAAAGCTTAATGATGATCTGTTTGCCGAAGGCGATCTGTATGAAGGTGATCTGTTGGTTAATGTACTAAGGATTGATCACACTTTTTGGAAACAGAACCCCGATCTATGGACGCAGGTAGATAACCTCATTGTAAATAGAAGATATGAGATAGACGGGCTGAGGATCTCTATAGAAAAATTCTATAGCTAAAACTCTAATCGTGATAATCCTTTAATCCAAAAAATCACGGTTCAGACAAAATTTCCCTTACTCATTCAACCCCTTATAAAAAACCTTGGCATAACCTGCTATAGTTTTGGCCATGTCAAGGCCGTTAATTATTTTACGGGCGTTTACCCAGTCGGTACGTTTATCAGTAAAATATTTATCCAGGCCTACGCCGGTAAATAAACCGCCTGTCATCCCTTTGATCATGATGGCGGCAGCTATTGATGGTTGTAAAGCCAGATCCGGGTTATCGAGCAGGTCGATATTTAACAATTTACCCATGCTTTCATAATTTTCATACCAGGTTAGTTGTACGTAACCACGACCGTAATATAATTCGTTGGGAGTAGTGTATGGAATGCGTTTGCCCGGGCCTCCGCCCATCTTTAATTTTTTGCCGTAATCATGCCCTGCACCTTTTCCATTTTCTGAGACAGGTTGCATGGTTTGGCCGGTTTCATGAAAAACAGTAGCCAGCATATAGGCTATTTTTCTGTTATCTGTAATACCGGCATCTGCTATAGCTTTTAATATGGCTTGAATACCATCAACCTGACTTTGTATTAAATGACCGCCAAACAACGGACGAATGTCTGCATAGAACTCTTTTGTATCAGGCATAATGGTGAGATTTAGGTGTTCATAATAAGCCCGTTTACAGGCTGATAACAAAAGATTAGGGCTTTATGAAGTAAATATAAATATTTCGATTAGGAAAATAAAGAGGAAATTTACGTGATATACCACCCCGTCATTGCGAGCGCAGTGTGGCAATCCCTAACTATACAGGGTCGCTCTACATATTGGGGATTGCCACACTGCGCTCGCAATGACGTGTGGGGGGGACCAAAAAAGGTTTTGCTGTTAACAGCAAAACCTTTTTGTATGAACATTTACTTACCGAACCGTTCTTTTAAATAATGGCCGGTGTGTGATTTTTTCTCTTTGATCAGATCCTCGGGCAAGCCCTCAAATACAACTTTACCGCCACGGTCGCCGCCATCGGGGCCGATGTCGATTATCCAGTCGGCACATTTTATCACATCCATATTGTGTTCAATTACAATAATAGTGTTGCCATGCTCCAGTAGGGCATCAAATGATTTAAGCAGTTTCTTAATATCGGCAAAATGCAGGCCGGTGGTAGGCTCATCAAAAATAAAGAGCGTTTTATGGGTATTGTTGCCCTTTACCAGGAACGATGCCAGCTTGATACGCTGTGCCTCACCACCCGATAGGGTATTTGACGATTGCCCCAACTGTACGTAACCCAAACCTACATCAACCAACGGTTTTATCCTGGCGATGATCTTTGGCTCCTTGGCAAAAAATAGCAGGGCCTCGTCAATGGTCATGTGCAGCACTTCGGCTACATTTTTTTCATTGTAGGTAATGTCCAGTATGTGTTGTTTAAAACGATTGCCACCACAGGTTTCGCAGGTCAGGAAAATATCGGCCATAAACTGCATCTCTATTTTCACTTCGCCTTCGCCCTGGCAAACATCACAACGACCGCCCTCTACATTAAAAGAAAATGCCGATGGTTTTAAACCAGCTGCTTTGGCTGCAGGTTGTGAGGCATACAGATTGCGGATCTCGTCCCAGGCCTTTACATAGGTAACCGGGTTTGAGCGCGATGAACGGCCGATCGGGTTTTGATCAACCAGCTCTACCTGTTCAATTTTTGCATAATCGCCATCAATACTGTCATATGATCCGGTTTGCTCGCCTGAGTAATTACCCAGCGTTTTTTGCAGGGCAGGGGCCAGTATCCGTTTTACCAAACTGGTTTTACCCGAGCCTGATACACCGGTAACCACGGTTAGCACCCCTAACGGGAATTTGGCATTAACATGCTGCAGATTGTTTTCGCGCGCGCCTTTTATCTCAATAAAGTCGTTCCATTTACGGCGACTTGTGGGGATGGAAATTTCATCCTTGCCGCTCAGGTACCTGCCGGTTAAGCTGTTATCATCCTTAATGATTTCGTCGTACGTGCCAGTAAATATCAGTTCGCCGCCATGTGTACCGGCTTCGGGGCCAATATCAATAATATGGTCGGCTGCTTTCATGATCTCTTCCTCATGCTCCACCACCAGTACGGTATTGCCTACATCGCGCAACGATTTAAGCACACTTATGAGGCGTTGGGTATCACGTGGATGAAGGCCGATGCTGGGTTCGTCCAGTACATAAATGGAGCCCACCAGGCTACTGCCTAGTGAAGTTGCCAGGTTAATACGTTGCGACTCGCCGCCTGATAAGGTATTTGATAAGCGGTTGAGCGTTAAATAATTTAAGCCCACATCATTTAAAAACACCAGCCGGTTGGTAATTTCCATCAGCAGGCGTTTACCTATTTTGGCATCGGTTTCGTTAAGCTGTAAACCCTGGAAAAATTCCAGCGCTTTATCCAGCGGCATCAATACCACATCGGTAATGGAGCGCTCATTGATCTTTACATATGATGCATCCTGACGCAGGCGACTGCCCTTACACTCGGGGCAGGTAGTTTTACCACGATAACGGGATAGCATAACCCGGTACTGTATTTTATAGGTTTGGGCTTCCATCTCCTGGAAAAATTCGTCCAGTCCGCGGAAATATTTATTACCGGTCCATAGCAGCTTTTGCTCTTTAGGAGTTAGCTGGTTGTATTGGCGGTGTATCGGAAAATCGAACTGAATGGCATGTTTTACCAGGGTGTCATTCCACTCTCGCATTTTTTCGCCGCGCCAGGGGGCAATCGCGCCTTCGTATATACTTTTACTTTTATCAGGGATCACCAGATCCTCATCAATACCGATCACTTTGCCATAGCCTTCGCATTTTTTGCAGGCTCCGTATGGGTTGTTAAAGCTGAAAAAGTTGGGAGTTGGTTCTTCAAATTTTATGCCGTCGAGTTCAAAGCGGTCGCAAAAAAAGCGTTCCTGCTCTGCATCCGCATCAGGTTCCTGGTAACGCACATAGCAATCGCCTTTACCCTCAAAAAAAGCGGTCTGTATGGAATCACCCAGGCGGCTTATGGTTTCGTCTTCTTCGCTTTTTGATATCCTGTCAATCACAATACGAACCCCGGGATAATGGGTTGGTGTTTCCTGATCTGCTATTTCGGTTTCATCACTTTCGGCTTTCAGCTTTTTGCCTTTAGCCTTCTTCTCACCATGAACCTCGGCCACTAAGGATGTATTTTCGATAGATTCATCCTCCAACAAAGCCTCAATTTTTGATAGTTTGTTTAGATACTCCACCCTCACAAAACCTTTTTGCATCAACACAGCCAGCTCTTCTTTTAAGCTGCGGTTGTTATGCGGATATAGTGGGGCTAAAATGGTTACCTGGGTTTCGTCGGGTTGCGAAAGTATAAAGTTCACCACATCGGTAACCGAATCTTTTTTTACCGGCAGACCAGATACCGGAGATATAGTTTTACCAATACGCGAAAACAGAAGCTTCAAATAATCATATATTTCTGTTGATGTACCTACTGTTGAGCGCGGGTTTGAGGTAATTACCTTTTGTTCAATAGCAATAGCAGGGGCAATGCCTTTAATATAATCAACATCGGGCTTATTCATACGACCCAAAAACTGGCGGGCGTATGACGATAAACTTTCTACATAACGGCGCTGACCTTCGGCATATAAAGTATCAAAAGCAAGTGATGATTTGCCCGAACCTGACATGCCTGTTACTACAACCAGCTTGTTTTTGGGGATGGCCACATCCATATTCTTAAGATTGTGCACCCTGGCCCCTTTAATAATGATATGTTTCTGCGGATCTTTTTCTGCTTCTTTGGTCATAATAGTTGATAGTCGATGGTCCATAGTTGTACTTCAAATTACTATGGACTATTGACCATGGTTTTTTTTCCGAAATGCAAAAATCCTAAAATATTTAGCAGAATCCAAATCGGTTTTACTTTGTTTGCAGCTTTATTCCAAATAACTCAGGGAGTTTACAGTTTGTTGACTTTTAATAATTTATATAGGTTTTTAAAGTAGATGCCTGGGGGCACTGAGGCAAATCATTATTAATTTTCAATAAGCTGTTTTGCTTTTTCTAAAAGTTCATCCTTCCCATTTTTTATTCCCTGTATGGTGGGTTTTATCAGATAATTAATTTTTACACCATTACGCTGTGCATTGCTGCCATCGGGATAATAAACGCCCATTCCAGACATATAGGTTGTGATACCTGGCAAAGGGACATCCGTAATATCCCCATCGGCGCCAGCTGTGGTACTGCCAATTACAGTTACATTTGGTGCGGATTGAAAAGCCATAGTAGCAAATTCGGCAGCACTTTGCGATGTTTCATTTACAATAACCACCACTTTGCCCTTGTAATAATCAGGGTTCTTGTTACCTGTTTTACCTGCGGGATTGTAAAAAAATAAACCCGGCCGGGTTACCGTGGTGTAACTCATTTGCACAAAATCAGACGAATCAGACTTAATGAAATTATTAAGATCATTAAGTATATCGCCCGATGGATAGCCTCGCATATCTACAATAATGCCCTTTGTGTACACCAATTGCTTTTTGATACTATCTATACCACCGCTTTTATACCGGCCTGGGAAAATGTAAGCAACTTGTTTGTTTATTAAATGATAAGCAGGGGCATTGGCATCCGGGTTCATATCGTATCCATAAAAATCAATTTTATTTTTTTCTACCGCTTGTTGGTTTATTACTAATGGCCGGTTATCTCTTAATAAAGTGAATTTAAACATACCCTTTTTGCTTTTTAGCAGATACTTGCCGGGCATATCCCTTAACGCCGCGGCGGTGTTAGATGCGGATGACACCGACATGTAATTTTTTATCAGCTGGTTTACTGGTGTTCCATTGATAGATGTGATAATGTCGCCGGGCTTAAAATGCTCTTTTACTTGCAGGGTATCTTTATAATAACCGGTTACTACCAATTTATTCTCGATGAATTTAGCCTGGAAAGGAACTCTGTAATTACCAAAGTATTCATCATAAGCACCAATTGTAATAAATGCATGAGTATCATGAGTGGTGCTGATCAGTTTAACCATGGTTTTAAGGTAAGCGAATTGGTTATTGGCATGAATAAGTTGCGGAATAAAGGTCGGTAGTATTGTATTCCAGTCTTCGGTGATCAGGTTACGGTTGGGCGAAAAATACTGTATCATGTTCCAGTACCGGTATAAGGCCAGCAGCCGGATGCCTGCATCGGGATATTTGATATCATTATAGGTTTGCTCGTGCTTAAATATAGAGCTGATACCTCTTGATCTATCTATATAATAATTGGCGGTATTATTACTATTGGCCAATATAAACCGGAGTTTATCAGTTAATGATTTTGTAAAAACAGGGTTGGTAAACAGGCTGCCATAATCTGGCTTAACAGCAATGTTCTTTACTTGATCTATTGGTGTGCAGCTTGTACAAAGCGGGGGCTTATCCAGGCTGTCAACCCATTTTTCCATCGCGTCAGATAATTGCTGATCAGTATGGCAATTCAATATGGTGGGTAAAATCATGAACAGTTGGTTGTCCCAGTTATAATCTCCATTGGCTATGGCAGGGTGATGGTATTTTAAAAAGCCCCATAACTCGCCCAGTAAGGTTAAATATTTAATGTTTTGGGGTGTACTTAGAATGGTATCAATTCCTGATGATTTTGAAAGCGCGGTATCCTTTGATGCTAAAAATGAAGGCCTGGGGGTTATTATTGCCTCAGCTATTGGTTTATAGTCCAGGTACAGCCTCAGACTGTCTATCCACATTTTTCCCTTGCCGGTCAACATGGCACCAACTTCTATAGTAAGTGCATCCTGGTCATTATATGGTACCTGTACCCCATATTCCTTCCAATTGGTTGTACCGGTTATGCCATCTTTTTCATTATCGGCATAGCTAAGTGCCCGTTTATTTTCGCCATTAACACGGAGCCATAAAGTTGCAGAACCGCCGGTAACGTTTTCGGTTTTAATGAACCCTGCTAATGTTAATATTTTGCCCTGCAAATGTTGGTTAATAGGAAAACCGATCATGCCATAGCTCTCTTTACTATTGCCAGGTGAAATTGATAGGGCGTATTTGCCCTGAAATTTAACACTGCTATCTATTTTAACCTCATAGGTGTTATAATGCTTATAGGTTAAATCCCAGCCAACAGGATTACCCTTATTATCTAATTCTTCTATGTTCCCGTTAAATTTTACCTGGGCTTTAAGTGTAATACCGGCAGTTAGCAGGATGATGAGCATGGTTAACCGCATAACTAATTGATAAGGACTATTGATTTAATCTACCTAAAATAACCCGACTAGAATCAGTTTCTGAAAGTTTAACATATTTTAACAGAACAGGATCATATTTTTTCCGATTTTACATATACCAATGCGAGTATTGGTGCGTCCGTTTTTTGGATTTTGAAATTTAGATGCCCAGGTTGTAAGTTTTATTTTAAAAGGTATTAAACCATCATTGGTTATAGTTGTCAAACCCCATAAGGGATATCAAAATTATTAATGGCCAGGCCTTTAATAAACCTAATGAACCTGGATAAACCGAAGTAATTGAAAAATATAATTTGCTTTTTAGCAGGGAATTTGTTTTATTTGGAGTAACAAATTCTTAACCCCCTAAGGAGCACGCTATAGAATATACTTTACTTCATAAGTTTTTAACTAAAAATTAAGTTTAAGTAGTACTTTCTATGGATTTTCAATTGAAGAGTGATCAGGATCTAATCCATCTATATATTGCCGGCGACGAAGCAGGACTGGTAGAATTGATCAGGCGTTATCAATCTAAAATATATACCTCCATTTATTTGCTGGTAAAAGACGAATACCTGGCCGAGGATATTTTTCAGGATACTTTTATAAAGGTGATCAATACCCTTAAAGCTGGAAAGTATAACGAAGAAGGTAAGTTTTTACCTTGGGTAACCCGTATTGCCCACAACTTGGTTATTGACCACTTCCGTCGCGAAAAACGTGCCCCCATGGTAAGTAATGGCGACGACTTTGATATTTTTGAAGTGTTGGGCAATTACGACGAGAGTACCGAAGACCGCATGGTGCGTGAACAAACTCATAAAGACCTTAAAACACTGATACAGCTTTTGCCATCAGAGCAAAAAGAGGTATTGATTATGCGTCACTTTGGCGATATGAGCTTTAAAGAAATTGCTGATATTACCGAAGTAAGCATCAATACCGCGCTTGGCCGTATGCGTTACGCGCTCAACAACCTGCGCAAAATGATGCAAAGTAAAGAGATGAGTTTAAAGAATTAGGCATTTTTATGAGTTATTATTTGCTCATTGATTAATTTTAATAGCAAAGTAATAATTATTTTAATTATGCATTAATCACTCATTCAATGAGTTAATAGCTGATAGCCCAGAGAATAAATAAAAAAATTTCATTTAATTTTCATTTAACAAAATATTATCTTTAAGCCACCGTTATAAATCATATAAAATTTATTACAAAATAAGCTTATGGATGAAACTTTTACAACAACGTTAAATGGAATGGCTAATCAAGCTTTAGTGAACGGGAATGGGCTGGAAAATCTGGATGCCGACGAAGTGATATTTTACAATTCGATTCGTGCTGGTTTGGACCTTTTGAATAAAAAACCCAAATTACAGACTATACACCAGATACTTGACTATTCAAAGAGCTTGCGTTAGGTATTGCCAAACTTACTGGTTCATAGATCATAATTGTTGATTAAGGTTAATGCTTTGAAAATTGCAGCAATCAAAAATCCGATAAATGATTTATGAACCTTTCTATTTTAATTAGCATATGATCAGTATTTTATGATTATGTGTAAATATTATTTAATCTGATATTTACATTATGGTAATGTTTAATTGGTATTACTTATAAAATTTACCATATCACCTGATCATGGCCCGCTAATCATAAACATTTTTACTAAATTAAATAATGCTTAAGGCCGAACGTTATCGTCACTTTGTTGATTATTTTTCAAAGCAACAGCCCAATCCTGTTACCGAACTTCATTATAACAACCCATTCCAGTTACTGGTGGCGGTAATACTATCCGCACAATGTACTGACAAGCGCATCAATCAGGTAACCCCGGCCCTGTTTGAACGTTTCCCAACCCCACAGGATCTGGCAGCATCCACACCCGAAGAGGTTTTTACTTATATACGCAGTGTAAGTTATCCTAATAATAAAGCCAAACATTTGGTAGGCATGGGTAAAATGCTGGTGGAGGTTTTTAACAGCCAGGTACCATCAGGTATTGATGACCTGCAAAAAATGCCGGGTGTGGGTCGAAAAACAGCTAATGTTATTGCCTCGGTAGTGTTTGACGCGCCTGCTATTGCCGTTGATACGCATGTTTTCAGGGTATCAAACCGGATAGGGCTAACCACTAATGCCCGTACACCGCTGGCTGTTGAAAAACAACTGACCGAATATTTACCTCAAAATATATTAGGAGTAGCTCACCATTGGCTCATACTGCACGGCCGCTATATTTGTGTAGCCCGCAGCCCCAAATGCGAAATTTGCCCGCTAACCTGGTTTTGTAAATACTACGAACGCAACAATACAGAATCGGCACTGCTACGAGCTGAGGCCACCAAACTTAGAAAAGCGAAAGAAGCCAAGAAGAAGAAAGCCCTGAACGCTATTAGTAAAGAGTTGAAGAAGCGAAGTGTGGATAAAGATATTTGATTGGCATTGGCAGGTTGATTAAGTTTATCTGTTATTATTAAAACTTGTCATCCTGAGGAACGAAGGATCTATTTGCCGATATGCATGCTATATAATAGATGCTTCACTACGTTCAGCATGACAGTTTTGTATAAGAGAATAATAAATTACTAAAAAAATTAGTATTTTAAAATAAAACATTTTATATTTGTTGAAGATAATTTTAAGATGAGCACAGATAAAAATAATTCGGATAAATTGAAAGCGCTACAGCTTACATTGGATAAGCTGGAAAAATCATACGGAAAAGGTACCATTATGAAATTGGGCGATTCTGTTATTGAACCTACAGAAGTAATATCAACAGGCTCCCTGGGGCTTGATATAGCTTTAGGTGTTGGTGGCTTACCTAAAGGAAGAGTTATTGAAATATACGGTCCTGAATCATCAGGTAAAACTACTTTGGCTATACATGCCATTGCTGAATCGCAAAAGAAAGGCGGCATAGCTGCATTTATTGACGCGGAGCATGCTTTCGACCGTTTTTATGCTAAAAAATTAGGTGTTGATGTAGAGAACCTGCTGATCTCACAACCGGATAATGGTGAGCAGGCATTGGAAATTGCCGATAACCTGATCCGCTCAGGAGCTATTGATATATTGGTTATTGACTCTGTTGCCGCCCTAGTGCCAAAAGCTGAGATTGAAGGTGAAATGGGCGACTCGAAAATGGGTTTGCATGCACGTTTAATGTCGCAAGCATTACGTAAATTAACCGGTACCATCAGCAAAACCGGATGTTGCTGTATATTTATTAACCAGCTGCGTGATAAAATTGGTGTAATGTTTGGTAACCCTGAAACTACCACCGGTGGTAACGCCCTTAAATTTTACGCTTCGGTACGTTTGGATGTACGCCGTATATCACAAATTAAAGATACCGACGAGGTATCAGGTAACCGCGTTAAAGTGAAGATCGTTAAAAATAAAGTGGCTCCTCCGTTCCGTATTGCCGAATTTGATATTATGTTTGGCGAAGGAATTTCAAAAGCCGGCGAAATCATTGACCTGGGTGTTGAATACAATATCATTAAAAAAGCAGGTTCGTGGTTCAGCTATGGCGAAACCCGCCTGGGTCAGGGTCGTGATGCGGTTAAACAACTGATACTGGACAATCCTGAACTGCAGGAAGAACTGGAAACCAAAATTAAAGCAACCGTTACCGGTGAAAGCCTGGTTGAAGAATAAATTGATTTTTGGATTTCACCGATTAGATTGTGATTTCACTGGTATTAAAAGCCTCCCTATTTGGGAGGCTTTTTTTGTTGCTGTTTTTACTAAAACTCTCTTGTCATGCTGAACGGAGTGAAGCATCTATTATACATTATGCATGTCGGCGAATAGATCCTTCGTTTATACTCATTACATGTTTCTCTCATGTCAATTGCGAGGAGGAACGACGTAGCAATCGCGAGCTATGCAAGGATTCCCTATAGCATGAGATTACCTCTCCGCCCGCTGGCGGATCGCAATGACATGTTTTTTATGAATGATTGAGTTCCGACCCGCACTGCTAACACGTTATCGTTCAAATCATCTTCACCCACAAGTAATAAATCAAACCTCACTAGCTCCATATTAAACCTAATTAATATATTTAGCTTGAAATGAATAAATGGGCGCTATTACTGTTTTCTTTATTGTTAATTCAGCTTTCGGCTTGCCATTCCAGCGCTCCTGAATCGCCCAAAACTGTTTTTAATATTAACCTGGAAGAGGGGCTTACCTCACTTGACCCTGCTTTTTGCCGAAACCGCTATACTATTTTAATGGATAACCAGGTTTATAACGGCCTGGTGCAGATCAATGATAGTTTAAAGGTAACGCCCTGTATAGCTAAAACCTGGGAGGTATCACCCGATGGATTGTTATACACGTTCCATTTACGTGATGATGTTTTTTTTCACGATGACCCGCATTTTTTGAACGGAGTGGGCCGGAGGGCTGTGGCAGCTGACTTCGCATACAGTTTTGGCCGCTTGATCGACCCCAAAGTTGCCTCATCAGGTTCATGGATATTTAGTGATAAGGTAGAAGGGAAAAGTGCTTTTACTGCGCCTAATGATAGTACCTTTCAAATCAGGCTTAAACAACCTTTTGCACCTTTTTTAAGTATGCTTACCGCACAGTATTGTTCGGTTATACCTAAAGAGGTGGTAGAGTTTTATGGCAAGGATTTCAGGAGCCACCCAATAGGTACCGGTCCGTTTAAATTCAAGTACTGGAAAGAGGGCGAGGTACTGGTATTACTGAAGAATGAAAAGTACTGGGAAAAGGACAATAAAGGTCAGCGGTTACCATACCTGGATGCCGTTAAAGCCACCTTTATTGCCGATAAGCAAACCTCGTTCCTGGAGTTTGTAAAAAAGAAGATCGACTTTTTGAATGATATTGATGGCAGCTATCGCGATGATATTCTAACCAAATCGGGCAAGGTAACACAGAAATATAAAGGCAAGTTTATTTTAAATACAGCTCCTTATCTGAACACCATGTACCTGGGTATACTGGTTGATACCAACCTGACTATCGTAAAAAAATCGCCACTCAAGATATTGAAAGTACGACAGGCTATCAACTACGCTATTGACAGGCAAAAGATGATGAAGTACCTGCGCAACAGTATGGGCACACCAGGTTATGCTGGTTTTATTCCCGAAGGTATGCCGGGCTTTAGTAAAAATGTAAAGGGATACAGTTATGATCCGGAGAAAGCCCGTCAGTTATTAGCCGAAGCGGGCTTTCCGGATGGTAAGAATTTACCCGAAATTTCACTGGCCACCACGGTAGGCTATCGCAGCCTGATCGAATATGTGCAAGGTCAGCTGGATAGGGTAGGCATCAGGACCAGTGTTGAAATTACCCAGGGTGCCAGCCTACGCGAACTGGTGTCAAAAAACGGTATCAATTTTTTTTATGGTCAGTGGATAGCCGATTATCCTGATGGGGAAAACTACTTGTCGGTCTTTTACTCTAAAAACAAAATACCTTATGGCCCAAACTATACGGGCTTTAATAATAAAAAATTTGATGCCCTGTTCGAGCAAACTTATCACGTAAAAAATGATTCAGCTCGTTATGCCCTGTATCAGCAAATGGATCAAATTATGATGGATCAATCGCCGGTAGTGGTGCTGTATTATGATAAACTGGTTAATCTGTATCAGAATAATATTAGCGGATATAGCCTGAACGGGCAAAATCTACTGGTGTTGAAACGGGTGATAAAGAAGCCTTAATGTTGCCGCAAATATTAGTTATACAAAGTAAAATTCCCCTATGAATGAGAAAGTAATTGGCATAATGGGTGCCATGCATGAAGAAATTAACAGCGTACTGGAACTGATGAACGGTGTGGAGGAAGTTTCCTTTGGCCGGAGAACGTATTATACCGGGACCATTAATGGAATAAAAACGGTACTGGTTTTTTCCCGTTGGGGAAAGGTGGCTGCTGCTACCACTGTAACCAGCCTGATCACTAAGTTTAACATTACCGATCTGCTATTCATTGGCGTTTCAGGCGCAATTGATCCTAAATTAAAAATCGGTGATATCGTGATTGCCGATCGATTGATCCAGCATGATATGGACGCGAGGCCTTTAATGCCACAGTTTGAAATTCCGTTGTTGAGAGTAAGCTATTTTGAAACAGATCCAAAGCATCTGGCCATAGCGCAACAAGCTGTTGAGGGTATGTTAAACATGGGCATCCGGGCATTTATTGAGCCGGTTGAAATTGAGCGGTTTTTACTCTATAATCCGCGTTTGTACACCGGCAATATAGCCAGCGGCGATAAGTTTTTCGCCAGTCAACAGGATAAAGAACAACTGCATGCCGCGCTTCCTGAAACCCTTTGTGTAGAAATGGAAGGCGCAGCCGTGGCCCAGGTATGTTATGAATATGAGGTGCCCTTCGCGGTTATCCGCATCATTTCGGATGAATGTAATGAAAACTCATCCATTGATTTTCCCGATTTTATACAAAATGTTTCCAGCAGGTATGCCCATCAGATTATTGAAAATGTATTTGGGCTGTTGTAGGGTGGGGACGATTACCACCCAAAGCCGTCATTGCAAGCGATAGCGTGGCAATCCCTAACTATACAGAGCGGCTCTGCAAATCGGGGATTGCCACGCTATCGCTCGCAGCAATGACGATAAGGAGACAAAAAAAGCCTCCCCAAAAGGGAGGCTTTTTAAATATTAGCTTTCAGCTTTAACCTTTCGGCTTTTAGCTAAATTACGATGCCATTTGCTTGCGGATGATGTTCAGCGCGCCGCCTGCTTTAAACCACTCAATTTGCTGAGCGTTATAAGTATGGTTTACCGCGAACGAATCAACAGAACCATCTTTGTGGTTTAATACAACGGTTAACTGTTTGCCTGGGGCAAAAGTGGTTAAGCCATTGATGTCGATCACGTCATCTTCCTGAATTTTATCATAGTCGTTAGTATCAGCAAAGGTGATACCCAACATACCTTGTTTTTTAAGGTTGGTTTCGTGGATACGGGCAAATGATTTTACCAGAATGGCACGTACACCCAGGTGACGTGGCTCCATGGCCGCGTGCTCACGTGATGAACCTTCGCCATAGTTTTCGTCGCCTACTACTATGGTGCCAATGTTATGTGCTTTGTAATCGCGCTGGGTAGCCGGTACCGGACCGTATTCGCCGGTTATTTCATTTTTAACGCTATCTGCAGTATTGTTAAAGTAGTTGATAGCACCGATGAGCATATTGTTTGATATGTTATCCAGATGACCACGGAACTTTAACCACGGACCGGCCATAGAAATATGGTCGGTAGTACATTTACCTTTCGCTTTAATCAGGAGTTTTAAGCCTTTCAAATCGGTACCTTCCCATGCTTTAAATGGCTCCAGCAATTGCAGACGTGCTGATTTTGGATCAACAATAACTGAAACTTTGCTACCATCTTCAGCAGGAGCCTGGTAGCCCGCATCTTCAACTGCGTAGCCTTTTACCGGCATTTCAATACCTTGTGGTTCGTCAAACTTAACCTGCTCACCATTTTCGTTAGTAAGATAGTCAGTTAACGGGTTAAAGGTCAGATCACCCGCGATAGCAAACGCGGTAACGATTTCTGGCGATGCCACGAAAGCGTGTGTATTAGGGTTACCATCCTGACGTTTAGCGAAGTTACGGTTAAACGAGGTGATGATAGAGTTTTTGCGGGTAGGATCGTCAGTATGACGGGCCCATTGACCAATACATGGTCCGCAGGCGTTAGCCAATACCACACCGCCCATTTGAGCGAAAGTATCCAGGTAACCATCACGGTCAACCGTGTAACGTACCAGTTCTGATCCCGGTGTGATGGTAAACTCTGCCTGGGTTTTTAATTTTTTATCAATAGCCTGTTTAGCGATAGATGCCGAACGGGTAATATCTTCGTATGATGAGTTGGTGCAAGAACCGATCAAGCCAACCTCTAGTTTGGTAGGCCAGTTGTTTTCACGAACCGCGGTAGCGAATTTAGAGATAGGCCATGCCAGATCCGGAGTGAACGGTCCGTTTACATGTGGTTCCAGTTCACTCAGGTTGATTTCGATAACCTGGTCAAAATATTGCTCAGGGTTAGCGTAAACTTCGTCATCACCAGTTAAGTGTTCAGCAATGGCATCTGCCAGCTCAGCAATGTCGCCACGTTTAGTGCCTTTCAGGTAAGTGGCAGCTTTTTCATCATATCCGAAGATAGAAGTGGTTGCGCCAATTTCGGCACCCATATTACAGATGGTACCTTTACCTGTGGCCGATAGTGAACGGGCACCTTCGCCAAAATACTCAACAATAGCGCCGGTACCACCTTTTACAGTCAGGATACCTGCAACTTTTAATATAACGTCTTTAGCTGATGTCCAGCCAGAAAGTTTTCCGGTTAATTTAACACCTATTAGTTTAGGGAATTTAAGTTCCCATGGTAAACCTGCCATAACATCGCAGGCATCGGCACCACCAACACCAATGGCAACCATACCCAAACCACCCGCGTTAGGGGTGTGTGAGTCGGTACCTATCATCATACCACCCGGGAAAGCATAGTTTTCCAGAACAACCTGGTGAATAATACCTGCACCGGCTTTCCAGAAACCAATGCCATATTTATCAGAAACAGAAGCCAGGAAATCATAAACCTCGCGGTTTACATCAACGGCAGTATTTAAATCGGCAACAGCGCCAACTTTAGCTTGTATCAAGTGATCGCAATGTACGGTAGAAGGAACAGCAACCTGCGGACGACCTGCTTGCATAAATTGCAAAAGGGCCATTTGAGCTGTAGCATCCTGCATAGCCACGCGATCTGGTGCAAAATCAACATAATCCACCCCGCGGCCAAATGCTTGTTGAGCATCGCCTTCAGAAAGGTGGGCGTATAATATTTTTTCAGTTAACGTAAGATGTTTACCGGTCGCTTTGCGGGCAGCATCCACGCGGGTGCTGTAGCGATTGTAAACTTTTTTGATCATATCTAAATCAAAAGCCATTTGTATTTGATTTTTAGGTGAAAAGTAAACGAATTGTCACTAAATCCATTACCTGGACATAGTGCGGCGAATTTACAAAAATTACGACTAAAAGCTGTCAGTCAATTGTGTAAATGTTATTTGGAGCTATTCTAAATAGGGAGTTATGAGTTTGCAGTGGGCATTTGTAAGTGAATGCAGGAGAGAATTACATTGTAGCTGCAAGCTACAATATAATCAATGCATTTGTGATGAAGATTGGCCACTTAAAATTTATTTTTGCAGGGATGAAAATAACCATAACAGATCATCAGGGCAATTGGGCAACGCTATTTGCTGAGGAGAAGAAAAAGATCAGCCATATTCTTGGTTTTTTAGATCCGGCTATTGTACATATTGGGAGTACATCGGTACCCGGGCTTTGCGCAAAACCCATCATTGATATACAAGTAGGGTTAAAATCAGCAGATGATCTGGATAAAACCATCGTACCCATGCAGCAGCAGTATACCTATATTAAATTATATGAACCTGATTGGCCCGAAAGGCGGTATTACTGTTTGTATAAAAACGAGAACGATAAATCCTTGCCTACTATTATTGATGTTGATGATGTGTCGCCATCAAAGCAGGGGCTGATATCCTTAGTTCATATTCATGTATTTGTAAAAGATACTGATGACTGGATAAGACATATCGCTTTCCGGGATTATTTGGCCAGTCATAGTGATGTAAGGGATACTTACTGCCAGCTTAAACGCGAGTTGGCAAAACAAGAGTTTGAAAATATGATAAGTTATAACGATGCCAAAAACGATTTTGTAAAGGATGTTCAGCAGAAAGCTATTATATGGTATGGGGCGTTGCTTAAAATTGATTAAAAGCGTTGGCCTGTGCGATTCCCTCCCTTTGGAGAGTAAATAGCCCATGGTTAGACATTTCTACAAAAAGGGTGTCATGCTGAGCTCCGTCGAAGCATGGTGGGCAGGCCTCTACGCTCGACCCTTGGACGGAGTTCAGGGTGACAGGCCCTTTTTGGGACATTATTAGTTCGTTATGTCTATTCATGAGCTATTACTCTTGGGAGGGGGTAGGTAGGGGTTTAAGCGACATACATCACGAATAAACCCCTCCCTGCCACAACACAATCCATCGCACCCCTCCCTTGGGAGGGAATTAAACTGCCAGATAATAAACGAAGGACACTGGGACTGGCGGAAGATTGCAAACTGCATTCCCTCTTTAGGGGGCTAGGGGGCAAAACTCATACCCCGCTTTACTCCACGCTTCCATTGCCCGGGGCAGTACATATTTAACCCGGTCAAACGCTTTCAGACTGTCGTGAAATACAATGATCGATCCGGGTTCGGTATGTTTCAGTACATTTTGTAAACAGGCTTCGGGACTAAGATTAATGTCAAAGTCGCCGCTTAGCACATCCCACATAATTATTTTAATATCTGGGCGTGCAGCTTGCAGGTCTTTGATCTGCTGTTTTTTTATCCGGCCATAGGGCGGACGAAAAAGGGGAGTATCTAATATCCCGTCGGCCAGCAGGAAATTATCGAGGTAAGTTTTATTATCAGTTTTCCAACCTTTTAGGTGATTATTGGTATGATTGCCAATAATATGCCCATTTTCTATTAATTGTTTGAAAATATCGGGATGTTTGACTACATTATCCCCAATACAAAAAAAGGTGGCTTTGGCATTATATTGTTTTAAAATATTTAATATATGTGTTGTAACAATTGGTATAGGTCCATCGTCAAAAGTGAGATAAATGCAGCGGCTAGTTCGGTTTAGGTTCCAGGTTAGTTCAGGATAAAGCTTTTTTAGCAACCAGGGTGTTTTAACCAAATACATATTGAAATTAAGGGTTATATATGTTTTATTTAAAAAATAAACGAAAATGAACATTGCAATGTAAGCATCAGTTGCTTACCATTGTATAGATGTATAGAAAAACTTTATGAAACCAACATTACCACTACCCGTTAAAACAACCCTTATTGGCGCATTATTATTCTCGGCACTTAGCTTTAAGGCTCAGGCCCAGGATGTAATAACTTTGCAAAAAGCAATCGATCTTACGCTTGGTCGCAATTTGACCATTAAGCAATCGCAGATAACAGAAGCCCTGAGCGATGAAGATCTGAAACAAGCAAAATATAATCAATTACCGAACCTGACAGCGGCCCCACAGGGCGGGTTTAACTTTGGTCGTAATATTGACCAATCAACCTATCAGTTCATTAACCAGCGTATCCTGCAATTTTATGGTCAGTTTTCATCCCAAACCATTTTATTTCAGGGCGGGCAGTTACGTAACCAGATCATTCAAAACAGACTAACGCTTGATGCCAATAAAACCGCTACCGCTAAAGTTAAAAACGACCTGGTGCTTAATGTGGTTACCACTTTTTTACAGGTATTAACCAACCAGGATCTGGTAAAAGCATCGCAACAGCAAATTGATATTGCCAAATTAACATTAGACAGGGCTCAGAAAAACTATGACGTAGGTAACCAGACATTGGCCGATCTTTCGCAGGCAAAGGCCCAGCTTTCAACCGCTGATCTGAATTATACCAATGCCGAAAATCAACTGGAATTATCGGTGATTACTCTGAAACAATATATGGAGATGAGCCCGACCACAGATATAGCGATCGAGAAACCGGATCTGAGCAAGTTAACCAATATCAAAACAATTTATGATCCGGAGGATGTATTAAAAACAGCATTAGGTGTAAACCCTGATGTACTGCTTGCACAAGCGCAGCAAAGAACAGCTGAACAAGCGGTAAAGGTGGCTAAAGGCAGCTATTATCCAACGGTTAGTTTAGTTGGGCAGGCCGGTTCTAATTTCTCAGATGCCAAAAATACGCTTGCTACTGTAGCAGCCAGCGGAACGCTCACCCCAATAGGATTTGTGCAGAACACACAAGAGGTTGTTGTACAACCGGGTGTTATACAAACTTATAAGAGCAATCCATTTTTTAAACAGCTGAGTGATAACTTTAACCAGGCAGTAGCCATAAGTTTACAAATACCCATTTTTAACAGGTTTAACTCGCGCACAACAGTACGTAAGGCAAAATTACAGGCGCAAAATGCCGAAGTGGCATCGCAACTGGCCCGTATAAACCTGAGTAAAATTATATACCAGGCCATATTTGATGTACGGGCGGCCGATAAAAAATATCAGTCGACCATACAAACTTACCAGGCCAATAAGGATGCTTTTAGCATTACACAACAACGTTTTACGGTTGGTTTAGTAAACTCGCTTGATTACAATACATCATTAACTAACCTCAATAAATCACAGTTTGATATGATTGAGGCACAGTATCAGCTTATTTTCAGGAGCAAGGTAATTGATTATTACCTGGGTAATCCCATAACACTTTAACATCAGGAAACTTAATTTTTAAACGCATCACAAAAAATATCGAAACGCATAGTCATGGGAAAAACTACTAAATATATTTTAATAGCCTTGGGGGTAATAGTTGTATTGCTTATTATAGGAAAGGTTACCGGCTTAATTGGTAAACCAGCTTTAACCCAGGTAGCTACTGAAAAAGCTGATGTGCGTGATATAAGTGAAACGGTATCGGCCAGCGGTAAAATAAAGCCACATGTTGAAGTTAAAATAACCTCGGAAGTTTCTGGTGAGATAGTTGAACTGCCGGTAAAAGAAGGCGACGTGGTTAAAAAAGGACAGCTGGTTTGCCGTATACGCCCTGATATATTAAAATCAGGTTATGACCGTGCCGTAGCATCGTACAGCACTCAGAAAGCTACGGTGGGTAACTCTGTACAAATGCTTAAACAAGCCGAGGCTACTTTTAACAACCAGGAGGCTACTTTTAAACGCAGTAAAACGCTTTTTGAAAACAAGGTGCTTACCGTATCTGAATATGATAATGCCAAAGCCAGTTATGAAGGTGCCAAAGCCAGCTATGAGGCCGCCAAGCAAAGTGTAGTTGGCGCGCAGTTTGGCCTGGTGCAATCATCAGCTTCGGTTAAGGAAGCGCAGGATAACCTGGCTAAAACAAGTTTATACTCTCCGGTTGATGGGGTGATATCCAAACTGGTGATTCAAAAAGGCGAACGTGTTTTGGGTACCCAGCAATTTGCCGGTACCGAGATCATGACCATATCTGACCTGAGTAAAATGGATGTAAATGTTGATGTGAACGAAAATGACATTAACCGCATATCCCTGAACGATCCGGCAAATATTGAGATCGATGCTTTTTTAGGTAAAAAGTTTGCCGGCTCGGTAATTGAAATAGGCAGCTCGGCCAATGTAATAGGTACCACCGCCGATCAGGTAACCAACTTTACCGTTAAAGTACGCATTGATGCAGCCTCATATGCTGGTTTGCTCAATAAAACGGTTGATAATCCATCGCCTTTCCGTCCGGGATTAACGGCAACGGTTGATATCAATACCAATCATGTTAAAGCCTTATCGGTTCCTATACAATCAGTAACTACCCGTGATGAAAAGAAAGCTGCCAATGGTCCGCCGGCAAAGGATGACGACAAGAGTAAGCCGCAGATCAGTGCGCCAATAAAAGAGTATGTGTTTGTGTATACTGCCGGTAAATTGAAACAGGTGCAGGTAACCACAGGGATCCAGAATGATACTTATATACAGATATTATCAGGATTAAAAAGTGGCGAAGAGGTAATATCGGCACCATACTCAGCCATATCAAAAACACTGGCCGATGGCATGCTGGTTGAAAAGGTTGACAAATCAAAACTGTTTAATACGGATAATAAGTAATAAAGAAAATACATTTAACAAAGCCGCAACCTGTAAGGTTGCGGCTTTGTTGTTTATAATCAACCCGTCATTGCTGTAAGGCACGAAGCAATCTCTATGCTGTACAGAGCGGTTTTTGTCTGAACCTTGATTTATAGGATTTTTCACGAATTAATTTTTTATTAGTGTTCAAGAGGGCTACGCCGTTAAGTGATTACCACGATTAAAAAACCTGTCATGCTGAACGTAGTGAAGCATCTATTCGCCGATTTGTATAGTTCAGGAATAGACTTCAGGATGATAAAATAAATCATCACGTCATTGCGAGGCACGAAGCAATCTCTATGCTGTACAAGGCAAACTTGCATACTTAACCTGCCTAAGTAGAGATTATTAATGTCGTGTTTGTTTTTATTGGTATTAATGAGCTCCCTCCGGTCGGTTGTCTTCGTGCCTCGCAATGCCGCGGGTTTTGTATTTTGATCTTGCGCAGTTAAAGTCTATTCAATCTTGCGCTCGTTTATAACCACAGGTGTTGGGAAGACAAAAAGGAGAAATCTTATGCGATTGGCAATTAAAGCTTTGCATTACGTATAAGATTTCTCTTTCGCCCCCTGCCTCTGCCGCCCCTGCTCTATCGAAATGACAATTTTTTAGAAATTTAATCTTCCCAACACCTGTGGTTTATAACGAGTGCTTTATATGGGCTGGCGATTGCATCGCCTTTTTAAGCATAAAGTAAAGTCCTTTGTCTAACCCACCACTCCTTGCAAACTCATCACGGCCTGATCAAGAAAATTGGGGATCAGGGTATGTTGGGTATGGATTATTTTATCCGGATCATCAAGGCGTTGCAGCATTTCGCGGTATTTTACTTCACCGTGCTCGTTTATTACTTCGTTCTTTTTTTCGTCCTTTAATAAAAGCGTTTTCATGCCATTGGCGCCGGCTTCGGGATGAAACTGGGTGGCAAAAAAATAGTCGTTATAACGGATAGCCATCATGGCGCGCGGAAACTCCACATGGGGGCGTTCTTTTTCAATAGCCACCAGCTGCATGCCCAGTTCTTTAAACCGGTTTTCGTTGGGGTTGATCACCTGCCAGCTGCGCGAATCAACCGCATAGAATGGATCGGCAAGGCCTTCAAAAATGGGTTCGGTGGCACCAGCTGCAGTTTGATTCACCGGTAATACACCAAACGATGGTGAACGGCGCATATTGATATCGCCCAGTTTGTAATGGCGGCACATGAGCTGAAAAGAGTGGCATACAAACAGGGTATGTTTTTTATCGGCATGATTGGATAGATTATAGTCTTCCAGTTTATCAATGAGTCTGAAATATTTCTTTTCCCACTCGGTACCCTCTGATATCAGCGGATCGCCGGGGCCACCACTTGAAATATAAATATCGAAATCAGTCCCCGGCATTTCGCAGCGACGGCGCACATCGAATATTCGATAGCTTAAGTTTAAGTTATGCTGTGCCTTATATCGGTTTAAAATATCCTGGAAACCACTTATTCCCTCATTTGCAATCCCATCATATAAGTCGAGTATGGCTACCTTGATTTCCGGTTTATTTGTTGTCATTGTTGCTGTGGTGCTTTTAAAGTTTGCAAGGTGATAGAATACGTATACAAAGCTACTGTTTTGTTGAGCTTTTAAGAGATAGTATTCTAATTAACCATGTCATTTCGATGAGCAGCGGTGGGATTGTGGGATAGGGCGAAGAGAAATCTTGTACGCCACGCATTTACCACGATACAAGGCGTATAAGATTTCTTACCCTTTCCTTGCTTCAACCCCTGCTGAAGGGTTCGAAATGACATTGGTTATGGTATGTCAAAAAAATAAGGTTCAATGCCCCAAGTACACATTCGGAACATTAGGCAACGTATAATCAATACCATAAGCATGTTTTATCAGCAGGGACACCACCCCGGCTATGGTTTCCTGCTGGCGGTGCATTTGCGGCAGCAGACCCATCATGGCGTAGCTTATGGGGTTTACTGCCGGGATAAAGGTTTCCCATTCATATCCTTTGCCCCATATCAGTCCTTTAACGGTGTGGGTCAGATCGGCTTTGTTTTCTAGTAGAAGCTGCAGCATTCTGGCCGAGTGATTACCGTTTTGATTAACCGTATGAAAAATAGGCGTATGCCCACCGAGGCCATGTTCATCAAACGCGGCCTTCGCGTTTATATTGGCGCCATGTTGCAGCAGTAGTTTGGCGCAGGCCACGCTATCATATTCTGCACAGAAATGCAGCAGCGTACCGCCGGTTAAAGGCGTATAGGTATTGTTAAATAGCGAGTATGTTTTGGTTAAAACGGCTTCTGGATCATTAGTCAGGGCAGTTTTTAGTTTTTCAGCATCATCGGCTAAAACAGCTAACAATGCCTGATCTTCAAAATCCAACCCGGCATCAATAAAAACCTGTACGCAATCCTTAAACCTGGGACCGCGGGAATACATCTCCACCATCGCCCAAAAAATGGGCTTACCATCATACATTTCATTGGGGTTGCCGCCTTCGTCAAAATAACGGCGTATCCCGGTAACGGAATGCACTTCTATATCATAAAGCAGCTGTGTATAATTGGGCATAATCACATGAAAAGTTTCATTAAAGTTATGTAAATTTTGGTTAATCAGTACTTTAAGTGATAACTCTTCTAGTATTATTTGGTAATCAAATTGTATAAATCTTTCTCCTTTAGTTGATAAAGCTTTAAAATCTCATATATTAACTGTACCTTTGCGCCAAATTTATAGGGCATATTTCATGCAAAAAATAAGAAACATTGCGATCATCGCACACGTTGACCACGGTAAAACCACATTGGTTGACAAAATTTTACACAGTTGCGCCATTTTTCGCGAAGGCCAAGAAACTGGTGAATTGATATTGGATAATAATGACCTGGAACGGGAACGAGGTATCACCATCGTATCCAAAAACGTTTCGGTAATGTATAAAGACGTTAAGATCAATATTATCGATACTCCTGGTCACGCCGACTTTGGCGGCGAGGTTGAGCGCGTATTGAAAATGGCCGATGGTGTATTATTACTTTGTGATGCGTTTGAAGGCGCTATGCCTCAAACCCGCTTTGTAACCCAAAAGGCTTTGGCTTTAGGCTTAAAACCAATTGTGGTTGTAAATAAAGTTGATAAAGAAAACTGTCGCCCCGAAGAAGTTTACGAACAAATTTTTGAATTGTTCTTCAACCTTGAGGCAACTGAAGATCAGCTGGATTTTCCGGTTATCTACGGTTCATCAAAACAAGGCTGGATGAGCACCGACTGGAAACAACCTACTGAGGATATTTTCCCGTTAATGGATGCTATATTAGCAAATATTCCACCAGCGCCTATAGCCGAAGGTACTTTACAAATGCAGATCACATCGTTAGATTATTCTTCATTTGTTGGTCGTATTGCTATTGGTCGTGTGGCTCGTGGTACTATTAAAGAAAACCAACCGGTATCTTTAGTAAAACGCGATGGTACTATCCAAAAATCAAGAATAAAGGAATTGTATACTTTTGAAGGTTTGGGTAAAGTGCGTGCTACAGAAGTAAGCTCTGGCGATATCTGTGCCGTAGTTGGTATTGAAGGTTTTGATATTGGCGATACTATTGCTGATTTTGATAAACCAGAACAACTGGCAGTTATTCACATTGATGAGCCTACCATGAACATGTTGTTCACCATCAATACTTCACCTTTCTTTGGTAAAGAAGGTAAATTCGTTACTTCTCGTCACCTGCGTGACCGTTTATATAAAGAAATGGAAAAAAACCTGGCGCTTAAGGTTGTTGAAACCGAATCGCCTGATTCATACCTGGTGTATGGTCGTGGTATTCTCCATTTATCTGTATTGATCGAAACCATGCGCCGCGAAGGTTATGAGTTACAGGTTGGTCAGCCACAGGTAATTGTTAAAGAAATTGACGGTGTTAAATGTGAGCCGGTTGAAACATTAATTGTTGATGTACCGGGTGATGTTGCAGGTAAAGTTATTGAGCTGGTAACACAGCGTAAAGGCGACCTGTTGGTAATGGAGCCAAAAGGCGACTTACAACACTTAGAATTTGATATTCCTGCACGTGGTATTATCGGTTTACGTAACAACGTATTAACCGCTACTGGTGGCGAGGCTATTATGGCTCACCGCTTTAAAGCATACGAACCATGGAAAGGTACCATCCCGGGCCGTTTAAATGGTGTATTGGTATCAATGGATACTGGTAAAACCACTGCTTTCGCTATTGATAAATTACAGGATCGTGGTCGTTTCCACATTGATCCGGGAGTTGATGTTTACGAGGGACAGGTTTTAGGCGAGCACATCCGCGATAACGATTTGGTTATTAACCTTACCAAAGGCAAGCAGTTAACCAACATGCGTGCATCTGGTAGCGATACCAACGTACGTATAGCGCCTGCTATTAAATTCTCGTTAGAAGAATCAATGGAATACATACAAGCCGACGAATACATTGAGGTAACTCCTCAAAGCATCCGTTTACGTAAAATATTCCTGAACGAAAACGAAAGAAGGATTAACGCTAAGAGATTTACAAATCAATAACAATTGATCAGGTAAGTTAAAATATAAAGGCCTCCGGAAATTTTCCGGAGGCCTTTTTTTATATTAATTAATACAAGCTATTGGTAATTAATTATCTTAGTATACTAAAACCTTATTACATGAAAAAAAACTTACTCCTGTTATGCGCGGTAATAGCTCTTTTTGCCGCCTGTAAAAAAAATAATCTTCCGCCGGTTGATACACTAAAAGCTATCTCCTTAGGGAAAGATACGCTGACAATGCAGGTGGGGCAAATTGTTCAGTTAAATATTACTACCACCCCCGCCGACTACAACAAAGCATTATTACGGTTAAGCTCATCTGATACCACCATTTTAACAGTTAAAAATGATGGACAGATAACCGCGAAAAAAATTGGTAAAGCCGTTATAACTGCAACAAATCAGTTTAAAACTGTATCAGCAACTTGCCAGGTAACGGTTACATCGGCAACTGAGCCGCTTACTGGTATTTTGTTTACAGACACACTGTCAATGGAAGCTGGTGATGTTGTACAACTTCATTATACAACTACGCCGCCAAATTACGATCCTAATTTACTGGTTTGGAAATCGTCAGATACCACCGTAATATCAGTTTCAAGTACCGGTACAGTAACCGCAAAAGCAGAAGGTGTGTCTACCGTTTCCTTAACAAATAAGGCTAAATCATTTTCGTTAAGTGGTATTGTCCAGGTTACCGATAAATTAAAAATTGGTTTGCTGGCTTTTTATCCTTTTAATAACAATACCAATGATCTTTCAGGGCACGGCAATACCGGATTGGCCAATAGTATAAGCAGCATTGCCGACCGTTTCGGAAAACCAAACTCGGCTTACTACTTTAACGGAACAAACAGTTTTATCCTGGTGAAAGACAAAGCCGAATTACGATTAGCTAATACCGATTTTACCATAAGTAACTGGGTTAAATTAGATAGTTATGATCAATCATTCGGAACTCAGATTATCTGTAAAAGGGGCCCGGGCTCAGATAATGGCTGGAGCAGCTCTATTACCGGTTATGATTTCCAAAACTCAGGCCAGGGTGGTCTTGGAGTGGTTTCGTTTGGTAAAGGCGATTATAGCGCTTTAAGTACAAAAGCAATTGAGTTAAATAAATGGTATATGATCACTACCGTTTATAAAGCCGATGTGCAGCAGATCAGTTTTTATGTTAATGGAGCTTTTGTTAACACGGTTAATGGGGTTAGTGGGCCAAATGCGTTTGTAACTGCCGATCTGTATATGGGTAAGGATAATCCTCAGGTGCCTTCAACAGGATATTTCCTGAAAGGAGCGCTTGATGATGTACGTGTATATGGCAGGGCGCTTAATGCAATCGAAATTAAAAAACTATATAATTTAACATACTAAGCAAGTAACTCTTACTGAAAATAGTTTATTTTAATGGTTTTGGGTTAACATAAGTACCCGTGTTTATAGAAAAAAACCTAGATTTATCCGCATGAAAGGAAATGACAGGTTATACCCTTCTATATTCAACCCCCGTTACGTATCACTATCGCAGTTAAGAGATAAAACTATAGCACAAACTAAAGAGCTCACCAGCACAAGTAAGAACCTTATACTGGTTGATTTTGGTTGCGGCGATATGCCTTACCGTGAAGTTATTGAACCCATGGTAGGTAAATATTTAGGGGTTGATCTGGAAATGAACCCCAAAGCCGAACACCATATTGACTTTGACAGCAAAACTACCCTACCGGAAAGTTATGCCGATATTGTATTGTCAAACCAGGTTTTAGAACACGTGGATACCCCCTCGGGATATTTGCAGGAGGCATTCCGTATTCTAAAACCTGGCGGTTCTTTACTCATCAGTACCCACGGTTACTGGTTTTATCACCCCACACCAAATGACTACTGGAGGTGGACAAGCGCAGGTTTAAGAAAAACAATTGAGGCCGAAGGGTTTAAGATACAATCGTTCAGCGGTATCATGGGCTTATCGGCCAGTGGCTTACAACTGTTTCAGGATGGTATTTACATTAAATTGCCAAGATTTCTGAAGCCTGTTTTTGCCCTGGTTATGCAAACACTGATAACCTTGTTTAATAAAATTAATTCACAGGAGCAGCGTAACCGCGATGGTGCCATATATGTAATTGTTGCGCAAAAGTAGCTTTGATATTATTTATTAACTTTGTGCGGCAAGCATAGCTTTAAATATTATTCTCTGTATTTGTAATGATCGAAAATCTGAATCGCGAAACTGTTGTGTCTTATTATGATGAGCACGTTAAAAATAAACTGAACGATTATATAAAGGTTAACCCCCGTATTGAATACGGCTGGAAAACTATTAAACGTTTTGCGCCATCAAATCCAAAACGCATTTTAGAAGTAGGCTGTGGTATGGGTAATATCAGCTCAAGAATGCATAAATACTGGCCCGATGCTACCATCACCGGAATTGATATCAGTACGCTTTCTATACAAATAGCACAAAAACTTTTTGCTGATGATAAGCTTAGCTTCAGAGAAACCATATTAACCCCCGAAACATTTAATGAGCAGTTCGACCTGATCATTTTTATGGACGTTTATGAGCACATAGCCGTAAATGACCGGCCCGATGTTCATGCCGCGCTGGCTAAGATATTAAAAAACAAAGGTAAGATCATTCTTACTGTACCTACCCCGCATAACCTGAAATGGTCGTTGGTGAACAAGCCCGAAACCATGCAACCTGTAGACGAACATATATCCTACGGGGTAATAGGCAAACTGGCTGCCGATACCGGTACCGAGGTGATACTATACCAACTGAAAGATGTATGGAACGTGGGCGATTATGCGCACATTGTGCTGGAAAAAAATGACGATTTTGAAGCCGCCTTCTTTCACCCCAAGCCGGTTAGCGCAGGTCAGAGGAGTAGGCGTATCATCGGTAAGGCCAGGGCTAAGCTCGGGAGCTTTTTTCGCAAGTATTACGTTCGTCGAAAACTGGGATAAACATGAGTGGGGAATATAACCTGTGCATCATTAAGCCAAACAGATCTGCCTTTTCCGAAACGTTTATACAGGCGCATATTGATGGGCTGGCAGGTAACAAAAAAGTTTTATATGGCGGCGCTTTTCCTGTATATGATCATCAGGATAAACCCCTTATCCGCTCAAAGTTTGGGTTGCTAAGCTACCTGATCCAAAAACGAATATTTAAACGCAAAAATATCCGTGTAAGAACCAGGGCATTAGTTAATTACTTTAAAGCTCAAAAAACAGATGCGGTATTTGCGGAGTATGGCATGGTAGGCGCATCAGTTACCGAAGCCTGCCGTTTAGCCAAGGTACCGCTCATTATCCATTTTCATGGCGCCGATGTTTTTCACCGCGAAACAGTTGTCGCGTATCGTGAATTATATCAAAAAGCATTTGCATACGGCAGCGCCTTTATTGCCGTATCTGCCGAGATGGCCGAAGCCCTTAAACAGATGGGGGCACCTGCCGATAAGGTTTATAACGCTTCGTGTGGTGTAAATACCAAAGAGTTTCCGTTGTTAGATATTTCGGCATCACAAAAGAATTTTCTTTTTATAGGGCGCTTTGTCGAAAAAAAATCACCAGTTTCATTAGTTAAAGCCTTTAAAATAGTGGTGGATAAATATCCCGATGCCAGGTTGTGGATGGTAGGCGCCGGGCCATTGTTTAATGATACTCAAAAACTCATAGGCAAGCTGGGCCTCGAAAATAATATTACCTTAACCGGCGTTTTAAAGCCTGCGGAAATCAAGGAACTTATGAAAACCATGCGTGCTTTTGTGCAGCATTCCGTAACCGCGGCCGATGGCGATAAAGAGGGCACTCCGCTTACCGTTTTAGAAGCATCAGCATCTGGTTTGCCGGTGGTATCAACACAGCACTCCGGTATTAAGGAAGCGGTGATTGACGGCGTAACAGGTTTGCTTGTTGATGAATATGACATAACAGGCATGGCCGAAAAAATCATGATCTTAGCATCATCGGCAGAGCTTGCCGTAAAATTAGGAAAAGCCGGGCATGAGCATATGGTAAATAATTATGATATTAAGCTTAGGATAGCCCTGCTTGATCATGTTATTCAAAACAGTATTGTTTAATTAAAAAGGTTAAATGAACCTATTACAAAAACAGGGTTTTTTAAATACATTAATATTATATGGCGGTGTAGCCCTGGGCTTTGTTAATGGCGTATTTTTGTTTCAGCGTTTTTTAAGCCTGGAACAGATTGGCTTTTTTCAGCTCATGATTACCATATCTCTGCTTTACGCGCAGGTAGCATCGGCAGGCATCAGCAACATCATATTAAAATATTTTCCGTACTACCGCAGTGATGATAAAACACATGGCGGCTTTGCCACTTTTACCATTTTATGGACCTTGCTTGGCTTTACTCTGTTTACCCTGTTGTTTTACCTGTTCAGGGAGCCTATATTAAACCATTACAGCCAAAATAAGGGCGGAGCATTACTGGTGAAATATGCATATTACATCATCCCGCTGTCGTTTTTAACCATGGTTTACGCCACCATGGAAAGTATGGCATCTACCGTGTTTAAAAATGTGTTATCCTCCTTTCTTCGCGAGATCGGGCTGCGATTGTTTACGCTGGCAGGTATTATACTCATAGCCGTAGCGGCTATCAACTATCACGATTTTTTGCTCATCTACATTATAGCCAATGTTTGCATGGTGCTCACCCTTTTGCTTTACATATCCAAAGGCAAGCATTTTAAACTGGCCCGAATATCGCCCCAGTTGCTAAACGATAAAAAGAAGTTTTTGAACTACGGGTTTTATACGGTATTGAGCGGCAGCTCCTACGTGCTTATTCAAAATCTGGATAACATTATGCTTAGCCTGCTTACCAAACAATCATTAAGTTTTGTTGGAGTTTATGCCACATTTTTCAGCATAGCAATGGTGATCAGTTTACCGGCAAAAGCTTTGAGCCGTACCTCGCTGCAAATTATAGCGCAGTCATGGGCGGCTAATGATATGGACAAGATCGGGAAGATATACCATAAAACCTCGGTGGTGCAAATGCTTATAGGCTGTTTGCTGTTTATAGGCATGGTGGTTAATAAACCGTTTATTATACTGGTGCTGCATAAGCCGGAGTATGCCGGTTTTTTTAATGTGTTTATTGTAGTAGGAATAGGCTTTTTGGTTGATATGACGGGTGGTATAAACGGCTACATCATGAATTTTTCAAAATATTACCGGCTCACCACCGTGTTTATAGTGCTGGGTGTTGTTATTTGCATCGTATCTAACTGGCTGCTCATTCCGGTAATGGGGATGATGGGAGCAGCCATAACCTACGTGCTGGTGGTATTTTTACTTAATTTTGCCTACTGGCTGTTTGTAAAGGTAAAATTCAAACTGCAGCCCTTTACCAAAGTACACGTATGGATATTACTCATGAGCATTATTTGTTTATTGACAGGCCTGTACCTGCCGGTATTAAAAAATGTATATGCTGATATGGTGTACCGCAGCATTATTGTAGGTGTAGTATACACGGGCCTGGCTTACTTTTTAAAAATATCAGCTGATATCAACAATATATTTGATCGTGTTTTAAAAAGAAAGTCACCGGGTGCAGGGGTTTAAAATGTTTATAATGTGAATTCTGGCTAGGGACTGAAAAAGCCTTATATCAACAAATCATAGAAATCGAACGAGGAACGAGGAGAAATCTTATACGATAGGTATGGAGTATAAGATTTTTCGCTATCGCTCAAGAGACAGTTTCTCCTCACCCCAACACTTTAGCCTTCGCTGTTCGTCGAAATGACATTTAGGAACACTTGGTTGAAATCGCCCAAATAAAAACCATTCCAATTTTTTTAGCCCATGGTCGGTGTTATCATCACAGGTGTTAGGAAGATTGTTAATTCAGGCATAATTGCGCCTCTCGCTATTCTTAAATTAATAATCTTCCAAACACCTACCATGGGCTGAATGAGCAATTAATTATTCTTTTTCTAATTTCTTTAAATGCTCAACAGCATTGCTACTTTGGGGGTTAAGTTCAAGCACTCGTTTATAGTTTTTAATAGCCAAAACCTTGTTTCCCATATTTTCATAGGTTTCGGCCAGGCTATCATAGGTGTTTGAACTTGCAGAGTAAAGATTTACATTTAATTTAAATAGCTCCAGCGCCTTTTCTTTTTGGCTCTTGTTTAGCAATTTATAACCCAATGAATTCATTTCACCCTCTAACAATTTAAACGAATGATCCTGTTTCTTTAAATCATCTGCTACTTTAACCGCATTTTCAAACCCATATTTATTTAAAGTATCAAGCAGGGTATTTGCAGCGGCAGAAAACCCAAAGCCTTCTTTTGAACGTTGCGATGCGGTAAAATAAAGCTCATTATAAATGGTTTCGGCCATATCAGATAGCCTGTCCTGGGCCTCTCCCTTTCCGTCGCTCTCATTGGTAAGTATTACAATGCCGAAGTTTCTTTCGGGGTACAGATCAGTTAAACAGGATTGTCCACCTGTGCCTCCCATTTCCCATATATCCCTTTTACCGTCAAAATGTGTTTTGGTTTGCCAAACTAAACCAACCGCCCAAGTTTCGGGGTTGCCCCAGGTGGGTTTATGGCTCATGGTTACCACCGTATTTTTCTCCCCGAGCTGATACTTCATATACACCATCATATCTGCCAATGATGATTTTAGTCCGCCCGCACTTCCCGCGTCTTTCGGAATTTCAGGCATCAATACGCCTTTTTCGTCGTAGCCCTGGGCGCAGAGTGCTTGTTTAGTTGTCGGTGCGGTAAAAAAAGTGTTTCCCATTTTTAAGGGGCCTGTTATATATTTTATAAGCAAGGCATCGTAGCTTGTGCCATAAATATTTTCGAGTAAAAACCCTAATAGTTGGGCTGCAGTGTTTGAATGTGCCGAGTTTAATCCGGGTTCTTTAGTCAGCTTTACGGTATGAAGCTCCGTTAAAAATTGAGTTCGCGTAAAGTTGTCATGGAATTTTTTACGCTCAAAAGTTTGCGAATCAGGGCTCATGTTTTTAAAAGCCGGCAATTTTTCAGGAAGGTTATCCGGCAGCCCCGAGGTTAAATTAGCTAAATGCACCAGCTGGATAGGTTTGCCATTATACTGCAGGTTTGGATAGTTCCCTTTAAGATATTTCCGGATATCATCGCTTAAACTAACCCTTTTTTCAATTACAGCCTGCGCCAGCAACAAGCTGAAAAATGTTTTGGTAACTGATCCTATTTCGTAAATGGTTTGATCAGTAGGGATAGCATTTATATCTTTTTGCGTACTGCCGAAATGGTATCGATAAACCTGGCCATTTTTAATGATTCCAAGAGAGAGCCCAACCCGTGGTCCGCTTGCCATAAAAGCGCTTGCAGCATGCCGTACCGTTGAGTCGATATTTTGAGCATTTACCAGGTTGCTCGTGTAAGTAAACAGGATAAATAATAGTAATAATGGTTTCTTCATTCCTTATGGCAGTAAAAATCTATGCCATAATTATAATGAATTAATAACCAATATAGTGTGACCAATGAATTAAAAAACCTTGTGATGAAACCGAACACCGGTAGTTCGTTTTTAAACAGTTGCTTTAGTGGTGCGGTGATAATACCGGCCACAGGCTGAATTGATTGACTCAATTCTGCTTCCGGCTGAATATTATTAAATTTTCCCGTTACCGTAATGATCGCTGTGAGAAAAGATATGCGTCACCTCAGTAGGTGCCTTGCCGAACTTTTTCCTGAAGGAATGCGAAAAGTGCGATAGGCTTTCAAAGCCCAGCTCAAGGTAGATGGCTGAGGGTTTTTGGTGCTTGGTTTCGATAAGGTGCTTTGCTTCGTTCAACCGCTTGTCCTGCAGCCAGTAACGCGGTGGCGAACCGAAGGTTTTTGAGAAATCGCGTTTGAAACCTGCCAGGCTGCGACCAGTTAACTGTGCAAATTTTTCGACAGGGACGTTGAAATGAAAGTTGCTGAGCATGAACTTTTCCAGGTTGATCTTATAAGGTTCTGAAAAGTCAAATAAAAAGTTGCGGAGCCCCGGTAAGGCAAGTAGTAGTAATTTAACTCCTTCCTTCACTTTCAGGATGCCCATCTCGTCTGTCATGGTTGCTCCCGAGCTTCGGGCATACGGAACAATAGATTGAAAATACCCCTGCAGAAATTCGTTGGATGGAATTAAGATATTTGGCGGACCGGTATATTTTCGGTCTGCTTCGAGCTTTTCTTCTAACACGATCTTGCGCAGCAGGTCCTCCTGCAGGGATATGACGATAGTTTCATAGTTCTCTCCGGACAGCGGTGTTTTAGTGAGCGTTCCCAGCTGGTTTTTGCCAATCAGCAGCATTTCTCCTCTGGTCATCGAAATGTTTTGCACGGAGGTTTCCAGGGTGAATTTTCCTGAAACCTGTAATACTAAGGCATGGTGGTTCCAAAAACATACTTTCTCTTTCCGCTCAGCAGAGAGGTAAGCATAGAAGATCATGCCGGGGAGAATTTCTACTGGATTGGTCATTTAACGTTGTAAATAAGTGCCGCCGAGTATAGCGCCTATTGCAAAAGTAGTGTTTAAGGTATTCATTTCGTCTGGCGTGAATACAATATCCATCGCTGCCATATTTTCGGGCAAGCGCGACCTGCGGCTCATGCTTACTAAAGGCATAATTTGATCGCCTTGCTCCTTAACCCAGGCAATCGCTACTTGTGTTGGCGTATAACCTTTATTACTGGCCAATTGCTTTAAAATTTCTACTTTTTCCAGGTTATGAATTAAGTTTTCACCTTGAAAACGAGAGAAATGCTTACGGTAATCATCTTCGGCAAGCGGAGCTTTCATTTCACCGGTCAACAGGTTTTCAGCGGTATTGGCGAAGGCCACTATGCCAATGCCTAATTCCTTTGCTGTTGGCAGCAGTTCGCTTTCTATTTGGCGGTCGGCCAGCGAATAACCGATCTCCAGCGCGCTTATGGGGTAAATGCCGTTTGCTTTACGAAGTTGGTCAGCTGTAATTTCCGATACGCCTATATTACGCACTTTACCTTCTTTAATCAGGTCGGCTACCGTTCCGATGATGTCTTCCACCGGCACACTGTTATCCATTCTACAGGGCTGGTAGAGGTCAATAGTTTCTATACCCAAACGGGTCAGAGAGTAGTTTATGAAATTCTTGATGGCGATGGGGCGTAGATCCAATCCCAGCCACTGACCGTTGTGAAAGATGGCACCGAATTTTACGCTGACGAAAGCATCATCGCGCCTTCCTTTAATGGCTTTGCCTACCAGCATTTCATTATGACCAGCACCGTAAAAGTCGCCGGTGTTCAAAAAATTAATACCACTATCTAAGGCTTCGTGAATCGTAGCAATACTTTCTGTTTCGTCAGGTTTAGTACCACCCCAGATAGAAGACATACGCATACAGCCTAAACCAAGTTTAGACACGAACGGGCCGTTTTGACCCAACTGAATTTTTCCATTGTTTTTCATGATACAAAGATCATACTTCAAAACACCCAATAGTTGCCTCCACGGCTCATATATTTTGCTTCCACGGCTCACCGGAACATGCTATTTTACTTTTATAATGTCTCCGTAATCACCCGGCTGGAGCCGGGTGACGACAGAGGTCGATCAAACTTACGATGGCCTATTTAATCTTTTTCATCGATCTCAACTACAGCCATGATATGCTCCCGACTCCATTCAGACATCAGCGTCATGATCTGGCGCAGGGATTCGCCCTTTTGACTTAGCGAATATTCCACACGCGGGGGTATTTCCGGATAGGCCTTGCGGTTAATGATGCCGTCTGCCTCCAGCTCTTTCAGTGTCCGCGACAAGACTTTCAACGCCATGGCAGGAATGGTTTTGTGCAATTCACCGAAACGCATAGCGCCTCTTAGCAGCAGCCAGATGATCGGCGGTTTCCACTTGCCACCAATCACATCAATGGTCGCAGTAATAGGGCAGTCTTCTGCACTGTGATATTTTTGAATTTTATTTTCTTCCATATTTCACCAGTAGCTTATTTAATACTTTTTTGTCATTACTTGACAAAAAGGTAACTACTTGACAAAAGTATAGTATTGGGGTAACTTCGTCAAATAAAAGGAAATAAACTATGAAAATTATCATCATCGGTGCCACCGGCACCATCGGAAAACATGTAGTAAAAGCGCTGGAGACAGGCCACGAGATCATAAAGGTGGGTTTGAAAAGCGGTGACCACCAGGTAGATATTAACGACACCGGATCTATCAAAAATCTGTTTGAAAAGGTTGGCCAATTTGACGCGTTGATCAGCACGACCGGCGATGCACATTTTGGTCCGTTTAAAGATATGACCGATTCAGAATTCAGGATGGGTATTAACAGCAAACTGATGGGGCAGATCAACCTGGTTTTAATAGGTCAGCACTACATCAATCCAAAGGGCTCTTTTACGCTGACATCAGGTAGCTTAAGCGAAGATCCTATCACATTTGGAGCGTCGGTAAGCGCAATTAACGGCGCCCTGGATTCATTTGTTAAGGCAGCCGCGATTGAGTTGGAGAATAGCGTACGCATCAATGCGATTGGCCCGGGTGTGGTAGAGGAGTCCCCAAAGTATTTTCCATACTTTCCGGGACATGTACCGGTAGCTATGCACCGGGTTGCACAGGCCTATGTTAAAAGTGTTTTGGGCGCACAAACCGGGCAGGCCTATAAAGTACTTTAAGGAGCTGCACGGCGGAGATATTTATATCGCCAAAAAGCCATGTCATTTCGAACGAAGAGAGAAATCTTATACGATTTGCAATGTTCGCATGGCAAGTTGCATAAGATTTCTTCGCCAATGTTGGTGTTGTCACCAACATTTATAAAGCTGCGCAGTGGTGCGGTGATAACACCGACCATGGGCTGAAAACCTGGTTTTGGCTAAAGTCTTATACCTGTTATTCTTGGCAGTCCGTTGACTAAAGTCAGCGGCAATGATAAATAAAAGGCATTTTTAATAATTTTCATTCATTGCCGTCCCATTTATGGGGCGGGTATAGTGGCTAAGAGTGTGGCTTTAGCCTAAATTCTAATCTTCTGAACACCTATGGTGAAAACACCACCTACGGGCTGAATCGCGAAACGAAGTCAGCATTAGTCAATTGAAATTTGTGCCTTTAGCCCTATAAAATTATTATCGAATAAAAATTAAACAGGCTCTTAAACCTTTTCGTCATCTACTCATCTTAGTTTTAATGAAGGTTAGTTAGCCCTGTCAATATCTATGAAATTCCTTATTACAGTTCTTGCCTCTTTAATTTGGTGTTTGCCAACAATTGCTCAGTCGCCTCTTAATAACGCAAAAGCAAGCATGCAAAGATATCTTCTTGAATATGATCCGGCTGTATTACGCATAAAAGGTAATTCGGTGCCCATAGGTATTTTAGCTATATCTGATAAGGGGCAAAAATCACAAACCAAAGGTTTTTTAAATGGTGTTGATAATTGGTCGAAATATGAAATAGAAGTAGATAGCGGCAATTACTCAAATGGGAAAATTAAAATAAAAGGAAGCGGAAAAGAATATAAAAAAGGGGATTCACTAACAGTTAATGTGTACACAAAAAAAACCTTTTTATTTTTTAGCAGTAAAGGAAACTGGTTATTCAGTCAAAAAATACCCTATAATTATGAAACAAACATAAATATTTTAACCACAGGGAATTTTTCGAAAGCGCCTGGCAACCACGTTCAGTTTGGTGTGCGAAAATACTTTGATAACAAAATGTTTATTGACAAATGGGCCCCGGTTAAGAAGAATTTAAAAGATTTTATTTTCCTGTTTGATGGTGTTCATATTTCGAAATCAAAAGACGATTTAAAAATTGATAAAGACCCAACCAGAATTAAAAATGATAAAATACAATTGATAGCTTTATTAACTAAAAACGCCGCTATAGCTGATACGCTTAATGTTTTACTCGATTATGTTGCAAACTATCAGTGCAATATACAATCGGGCGGAAGAGGATATGATTTAGATGTTACGGCAGATATTTATCACGATTCGATCATCAATGCTCAATTGTTAAAAATTGAGGTAAAAAATGATGCTACGCATAAAACGTATAATTATTGGGTTAATATAAATGGAGGTTCGCTCGCTATTGCAAGTAAAGCTGCATATGGTAGTGACGGCATGAATGGTGCGGATGGTTTAGCGGGTACACCGGGATCGGCCGGAATAGTTTCTACTGATATAGTAACTACTACCAATAGCGATGGAACAACTACCACTACTACTAATATAGTAACCGGCCCGGGTGGAGATGGCGGAAAAGGCCAGGATGGCGGAAACGGGCAGGACGGCGATGCAGGGGGCAATGGCGGAAACATTACCATTAATTATTCGCTCGCTGTTACGCCATTTCTAAACCTGATTAAAGCAATTAGTATCGCGGGCAGAGGTGGATCAGGGGGGAGGGCTGGCAAAGGTGGCATAGGTGGAAGCGGAGGCTCTGGAAACCCGAATGGGAATAATGGCTTAAATGGCCTGGATGGCCGATCCGGTTTCGACGGCTCTGATGGGCGAATAGGAAATGTGACTTTTAGAATGATTAATCCGATAAGGTAAAACTGAAGCTGATGATACAGGCATAATCTGGAAGTTCATCTTTCCCGCGTAGTCACCCGGTTGGAGCCGAGCGACTGCGAAGGCTTGCGCGATTCCCCTCTTGAGAGGGGTGGAGGGGGTGTGTTCTCTTCGTAATGTAACACACTCCTGCCATTACCCAAAAATCCACCGCACCCCTCCCGAGGGCTACCGTGTGTACACATCTTTTTAATTCAAATTTTGAAAGAGCAACCACCCTTGATATACGCTATAGAATTTAGCCAGGCCTTTTTGTAAAACAATTGGGCCTGGTTTTCTCTGTGATGCATAT
>JAUCSE010000028.1 GCA_030445275.1 Mucilaginibacter sp. | reverse complement strand
TTGATAACTAATTTAAGTACCCAAACCGTTAGGATAAGTGATGAATTGGGTGGATTTCAAATGCTGGCAAAAACAGGGGATACCTTATTGTTTAAAAAGATTGATTATGCTTCACAAATATTTGTTGTTTATAGCATGGCTGATGTAAATATTTATTTGCAGCCCGTTATATTGCTTAATGAAGTATCCATAA
The DNA here is from genome assembly GCA_030445275.1 of Mucilaginibacter sp. Lineage (GTDB taxonomy): Bacteria > Bacteroidota > Bacteroidia > Sphingobacteriales > Sphingobacteriaceae > Mucilaginibacter. The sequence continues at coordinate 9,602 of JAUCSE010000028.1, read as the reverse complement.
AAGAACAAAGCAAAAAGCAGGAGATAAATGATATGATGAAGTTATACAAGAACCAGGGGGGCTATTATACTTTAAACCCGTCAACATGGTCAGTAATAAGCTCTCCTTTAACCGGTTTATATGAACTTTTTGGACAGGCGCCAAACCGTGCGCGCCGCTTTCAGGAGCACACCAGGGAAGAGATTGAACATATTGAAGTTGGTAAAAAATATACTGCAGTGTTAGTGAGAAAAGTTACCGGCGTAACTGACGAAAAAGAAGTAAAAGCATTTATGGATGCTTTTACTCCCGCATATGAGGATATAAAGGTATGGAGCGATTATGACTTAGTACGCTACATCAAAAAGTCCTACGAGTATTATAAAAAAAACAAAGGCGAATTTAAATTGCAAAAGCTATATTAAATTAGCGACGAGATTGCTTCAAACTCCATTTCACCGCCCCGACGGTTTTCGCAATGACATAGTTTAATAATCATGCCATCCTACAATCCTAAAAGTCCTGGTTCAAACAACCTCTATCCATTAAAATGATATAGAAAAACAACCTCACCGCTATAGGCTGGTTTTTTTTCACCCTCAATTTCCATTTCAACACCTATGGTTGCTTTAGTTATACCTCTTAAATTAACTATAGCTACCAGTTTCGCTTTAAGCCGGACACGGCTATCAACTTTTACCGGTTGTGCAAACCTGATATTTTCAATGCTATAATTGATCTGCATTTTAAGATTTTGTACATCAGCAATCTGGTGCCAGAAATAGGGCAGCAGCGATACGGTTAAATAACCATGTGCAATAGTGGCCTTAAAAGGGCCTTCATTTTGAGCCCTTTCGGGGTCGGTGTGTATCCATTGATGATCTATAGTAGCTTCGGCAAACTTATTTATTTGATCCTGATCAATAATATGCCAGCCAGATACACCAATATCCTTACCCAGGTAGCTTTCAAATTCGGTATAGTTTTTAATAATTATCATAGGTTGCCGTGGTTTATAATAATATATAATGATGGGGTAAAAATATATAATGACGGGGTAAAAATAATAAACTTTTTTAGTTAGCAGTTTTGATTTGACAGGTTGCTGTAAATATCAAGCTGAGGATTTTAAAATGAGCATAAAGACCTGCCCATATTGGTCTTTGATAGCTTCAAACTACCGGCGCTATTTTAACTATTCGCCGTTTTACTCACCCCGACATCGCTAAGCCGCTTGTCGCCCCTATCTTCGCCTGCGGCGGAAAGAGGGGGCCAGCGAAGCGTAGACCAGGTGGTGTTTACTCACTCTGACATCGCTAAGCCGCTTGTCGACTCTCTCTTCGCTACGCGGAAAAGAGGGTCGGAAAATTCAATAACCCTCTTTCCGCAGCATCGAAGTGGTCCATCCGCCAACTGGCGGAGCAGACTGGTGAGTAACTCCTTACGCCAGCGAAAATCTCTCCAAAACCTAATCTAATCCCGTTTATTCAATCTAACCTCAAAAATCCCTTGCAAATAAAACAAATAACCGTATCTTTGCAGTCCCGAAAATGCGGGGTAAATAAAACAATTAATAATTTAATTTAAAGCAAGTGAATACGTTAAGTTACAAAACTGTCTCAGCCAACAAAAAAACCGTTAACAAACAATGGGTTGTTGTTGACGCACAAGGCGAGATTTTGGGGCGCTTGTCTACTAAGATCGCTATGATCATCCGTGGAAAAAACAAGCCTGATTTCACCCCAAACGTAGACTGTGGTGATAATGTAATAGTTATCAACGCAGACAAGGTAAAACTGACCGGAAACAAATTCAGCGAAAAGCAATATGTTTCTTACACCGGTTATCCGGGTGGTCAGCGTTTCATTTCTCCTAAGGAGTTAATGGCAAAACATCCAGAGCGCGTAATTGAAAAAGCCGTTCGTGGTATGTTACCTAAAAGTCGTTTGGGTAAAGCATTATTTGGTAATCTGTATGTATATGCAGGTTCTGAGCATCCTCATGCAGCACAAAACCCAACAACCATTTAACTTTTAATTTTTAAAGGAGAAAAGAAATGCCAACAACTAACACTTCAGGCAGAAGAAAAACAGCCGTTGCACGCATCTATCTTACCGAGGGTAATGGTGCGATCGTGGTAAACGGTAAAGATTACAAAGAGTACTTCCCAACATTGCCATTACAATACATCGTTACTCAGAGCACTGAGGTTTCTGGTTCAACCGGAAAATTTGATGTTAAAGTAAATGTTGCAGGTGGTGGTGTAAAAGGACAGGCAGAAGCCGTTCGTTTAGCCATTGCTAAAGCCATCGTTGAACTGGATCCTGAAAAGAAACCAGCACTGCGCGCTAAAGGTATAATGACCCGTGATGACCGTATGGTTGAGCGTAAAAAACCAGGACGTAAGAAAGCACGTAAGAGATTCCAATTCAGTAAACGTTAATCAAAGGAGGACAACAAAATGGCAAGAACAACATATCAGGATTTACTGGATGCAGGTGTACACTTTGGTCACCTTACCCGCAAATGGGATCCGAAAATGTCACAGTACATTTTCATGGAGCGCAACGGTATCCACATTATTGATTTAAATAAAACCTTAACTAAGGTTGAAGAAGCTGCTGCAGCTATAAAGCAAATTGTAAAATCAGGCCGTAAGGTATTATTCGTTGCTACAAAGAAACAAGCGAAAGATATCGTTGCTGAATATGCAAAAGGCGTAAACATGCCATACATCACCGAGCGTTGGTTAGGTGGTATGTTAACTAACTTTGCTACTGTACGCAAGTCGATCAAAAAGATGTCAAACATCGATAAATTGACTAAAGACGGTACTTACAGCAACCTTTCTAAAAAAGAAAGACTGATGATACAACGTGAGCGCATCAAATTAGAAACCCTTTTAGGTGGTATCTCTGATTTGAACCGTTTACCTGCAGCATTATTTTTGATCGACGTTAAGAAAGAACATATCGCAGTTTCAGAAGCGTTAAAGTTGAACATCCCTACATTTGCTATGGTTGATACCAACTCTGATCCTTCAAACATCGATTTCCCGATTCCGGCAAATGACGATGCTACTAAATCAATTTCATTGATCACCAGCATTATCATCAAAGCTATTGAAGAAGGTTTAGATGAGCGCAAACGCGAAAAAGAAGACGAAGCAGAAAAAGAAGCAGCTGTAGCGAAAGCTAAAGCAGATGCTCCTGAAGTGGCAGACAGAACCCCTAATGAAGGTGGTAAAAGAACCCGCAAAACTGCCGAAGTAGTAGATGTTACCGCTGAAGCTGATACTGAAGCCGAAGCTCCTGCTGCCGAAACAGAAGAATAATATTGAAGTCGTAAGTGCGGAGTCGCGAGTCTTAAGTATTTAGGATTCGCGACTTAGTACTTACGACTTTTAACTTTTATGGGTTGCCATGTTATAAGCTAATTATAACTGCAATGTACAACCCACATTTTTAATATTAAAATAGTTGTAATTTGTAAACTATGGCTTTAACTTTGCCGGCAACCTACAACTCATAACTTACAACTCAAAACTCAAAAAAAACATGTCTACAGTACAAATATCTGCAGCCGACGTAAACAAACTGCGCCAGCAAACTGGTGCCGGTATGATGGATTGCAAAAAAGCTTTGACCGAAACTAACGGTGATTTTGAAGCAGCTATCGATTTTTTAAGAAAAAAAGGTGCTAAAGTTGCAGCAAGCCGTCAGGACAGGGAATCAAATGAAGGTGTTGTTATTTCACGCACATCAGCTGATAGCAAAACCGGTGTAGTTATCGAGTTAAACTGCGAAACTGATTTCGTTGCTAAAAATGCTGAATTCATTGCTTTTGCAAACACTATTGCTAACGCGGCTGTTGAAAACAAACCAGCTACTATCGAAGATCTTTACGCTCTTTCAATTGATGTTGATACCACCCGTACTACTATTGGCGAGGCTATCATTGATAAAACAGGTAAAATCGGCGAAAAAATCGGCGTATCTAAATATGAAGTTATAGAAGGCGAAAAAGTTATCGCTTATGTACACGGTAACTTTCGTTTAGGTGTATTGGTTGCTTTAAGCGCTAATGCAGCCGGCGCTGATGAAGCTGGTAAAGACGTAGCAATGCAAATTGCCGCTATGAACCCTATTGCTATTGATAAAGATGGCGTTGATGCTACTACCATTGAGCGTGAATTAGAGATTGCAAAAGATCAGATCCGTGCTGAAGGTAAACCAGAAGAAATGGTTGAAAAAATTTCTCAAGGTAAGCTGAATAAATTCTATAAAGACTCAACCCTGTTAAACCAGGAGTTTGTAAAAGATCCTTCAAAAAGCGTTGCTCAGTTTTTGAGCACTGTTGAAAAGGAGTTAACGGTAACCGCCTTTAAGCGAGTAGCTTTAGGAGCTTAAATATTTTATCCCCCTCGTTTTAACGAGGGGGATTTTTTTTGTCAATTAATTTAATACTCGTCATTGCGAGGAACGAAGCAATCCCCGACTTACAGAGCCACTCTGTATAGCATAGAGTTTGCTTCGTTCCTCGCAATGACGTAAATGTTAATATTACAATGATAACTGCGCTTCACAATCTCAAACTCATTTCAGGTGGCTTGATCACCGAAGGTAAAGCCGTTTTAATATCCGGCAACCAGATCATTGATGTAATTGCTGATACTGCTATTCCGGCTGATGTACAGAAAACCGATTTGCAGGGTGCATATCTTGCTCCCGGTTTTATCGATATGCAGATATACGGCAGCGGCGGTGAGCTTTTTGGCGGTACCCCTACTGTTGAGGCTTTGCAGCAACTGGAAGATGATCTGCTAAAACAAGGAACCACAGGTTTTTTAGCTACCATAGCTACCAATACCAATACCATTGTTGAACAGGGAATTGAAGCTGCCAAAGCTTATCGCAGTAAAAGTAAAGGAAACTTTTGGGGCCTGCACCTGGAAGGACCATATCTGAACCCAGCAAAAAAGGGTGCTCATCCCGAAAAGTTCATCAAAAAAGCCACCCTTGCCGAAGTTAAGGGCTGGGTTGAAAGCGCCGATGGTGAAATAAAAATGATCACCATAGCACCCGAGCTGCAGGATCAGGAAGTGATTGATTATTTGTATGATCAGGGTATTATTATATCATCTGGCCATAGTAATGCTACTTATGCACAAGGTAAATCGTTTTTAAATAAGCCTGTACAGGCGGTAACGCACTTGTTTAATGCCATGCCGCAAATGCATCACCGCGAGCCTGGTTATATACCTGCCATTTTTGAGGAGCGGCCATATACCAGCATTGTTGCCGATGGTATTCATGTTGATTTTGCCATGATACGCCTGGCCAAACGCGAACTGGGCGATAAACTGTATTTAATTACCGATGCGGTTACCTCCACAAAAGAGGGCGAATACCAGCATGAGTTGCGCGGCGACCGGTATACCATGCCTGATGGTACCTTATCAGGTTCGTGCTTAACCATGCTTAAGGCTGTGGAAAACTGCGTAAAAAAGGTAGGGATTGAGTTGGCCGAAGCGGTAAACATGGCTTCATTATATCCGGCACAATTGGCAAAACAAGTAAAAAAAGGAAAAATTGAAAAAGGCTTTGATGCCGACCTGGCTATTTTTGATGCCGATTTTAAAGTAAACGGCACCATTATACAAGGCGATTTTAACAAGCACTAATTAGGCCGAATTTTTGCGAATTACACAAATTAGAAAGGGCAATTCGTGAAATTCGATTCAATTTGTGTGCATTAGTGCCTATTTTTTTAACAATGACAACATAAAATTTTAACACTGCTTTTAATTATATATTTTTGGCAAATCTCTCCGACGAAATGAACAGGGCTTTATCAAAACATGATATATACAAAAGCGAGCTTCATCTATTTCTATTTAAAACAAACTACTCCATATGAAATACAAAAGAATCTTACTAAAACTTTCAGGCGAATCGCTGATGGGTACCCGACAGTATGGCATCGACAATGCACAGGTTTTGCAGTATGCTCACGACATTAAAAACGTATATGATGCGGGTATAGAAATTGCGGTTGTTGTAGGTGGCGGTAATATTTTCAGAGGATTAAGTGCAGAAAAATCAGGTATGGAACGCGCCCAGGCCGATTATATGGGTATGCTTGCCACGGTGATTAACTGTATGGCGCTGCAAAATGCATTGGAAACCATTGGTGTTGAAACCCGCCTGCAATCGGCCATTAAAATGGAACAGATCTGCGAGCCTTACATTCGCCGCCGGGCCATGCACCATTTAGAGGTTGGTAAAATTGTGATATTTGGCGCTGGTACAGGTAATCCTTATTTTACAACCGATACTGCTGCTTCACTACGCGCCATTGAAATTAAAGCCGATGTAGTATTAAAAGGTACCCGTGTGGATGGTATTTACACGGCCGATCCGGAGAAGGACCCATCAGCTACCCGTTATGATGAAATATCGTTCCAGGAAGTATATGACAAGGGATTAAACGTAATGGACATGACCGCCATAACCCTTTGCCGCGAAAATAAACTACCGATCATTGTGTTTGACATGAACCAATCAGGCAATTTTCTGAAGATAGCTCATGGCGAACCGATAGGTACGTTGGTTCACTAAATAATTTGTCATTCTGAGCGCAGCGAAGAATCTACTAACCGCTATGCATGTTTGCCAATAGATCGTTCGCTACGCTCAGGATGACAACCACCAAGTCCGTCATTGCGAGGTACGAAGCAATCCCCCACTTACAGAGTGGTTCTGTATAGCATAGAGATTGCCTCATGCCTTGCAATGACGAGTTGTAAGGAGGATAAAAAAAAAGGCAGCCATTTGGCTGCCTTTTTTGTTGAAAGAGCTAAAACCTATTTAGCATCTGCCAGTTGTTTAATGACATCATCAGCAGCTGTTGCCGATGCGGTGTCATTCAATTGAGTACGCTGGGTTTTTATACCCTGCATGATCTGGCCAACAAACTGGGCCGCACCGTACATCTTGTATTTTATGCCGAATGCTTTAAGTTCGCTGATACCCTGTTGGGCATATTCGGGCTTTTCAATTCTGCCGGTCATATCAGCAAACTTTTGTACACTGTTAAATTTGGTTTGTATGGTGGCGTTTTTAAAAGTTTCCAATATATATGGCCATTGTTCTGCTCCGCCATTTGTGGCGTAAGTACTAAAAACGGCTGCTGTTAGTGCACCCTTATTATCTTTTTCAAAACCCTTGGCTAATGTCAAGGCTTGTGCCGGCTCTAATAAGCTTATAGCTGTTAAAGCAGCTCCCTGAACAGCATATGATTCGCTATTGAGCGATTGCTTGAACAAGGTTAAATTACCCGTAGCTTTCAATTTACCTAGGGCTGTAATTGCCGCTGCACGTGCCAGTGTATTATCATCTGTTTGTGCCAGCGAGGTCAATATGGGTTGAGCAGCTGTGCGTACATCATCATTGGTAAGGTTTAACGCTTTGATAGCTTTAATGCGCAGGCCATAATAATTATCCTTCAATGCGGCAATCAGTATTTTTTGGTTAGGCTTTTCTTTCTGATTGGCTGCAGCCGCTTCAATAGCCTCATACCTGTCCATATACAATGGAGCATTAAAGTATTGGAATGAAAACTCCTCTATTGTTTTGTTATCAGTTTTCTTTGTTAGCAGTATTTTATCACCATCAACATTTACCAGGTCTGGCTTACTGGCTACGTGGAAAGTTAAAGTATCGGCCTTATCATTCATCCAGACTTTATGACGTTCTTTTTTACCGCCTGCATATATATCAATAGCTATAGGTAATTTAAAGATTTGGCCATCCTGACTTTGCTGCAGGTAAACAGTTTGGGTTTTGGAGGCATCGTCCCATTTATAACTGATATTCAATATCGGGTGACCTGCACCATAATACCATTGGTTAAAGTACCAGTTAAGGTCAAGACCGCTGGCTTCTTCCAAAGCCAGGCGTAACTGATGGGCTTCGCCATTTTTAAAGGCATTTGTTTTCAGGTAAATACCCAGACCTTTAAAAAATGCGGCATCACCTAAATAGTTGCGTAGCATATTTAAAATGCGACCACCTTTTTGGTAGGTAACCACATCAAAAACATCTTCCTTATCGTCATAGTGAAAACGTACCAGATCCTTGGTTTTTGCATCAGGCGTTCTTAAATAGTTGAGCATGGCATCGTGGTTATGCTCATCGCCGGCATCCTTACCATACTTATGTTCGGCCCAAAGGGTTTCGCTAAAATCGGCAAATGATTCGTTTACAGTAAGGTTGCTCCAACTTTCGGCGGTCACATAATCGCCAAACCACTGGTGAAACAGCTCATGTACAATAGTACTGCGGCCATTGTTATAATAAGCATCTATCAGTTCGCGGTGTGTGCCCTGTACATATTCGCCATGCAGGGTAGCTGTAGTGTTTTCCATAGCGCCGCTCACGTAATCGCGTACTACAATCTGCGCGTATTTGTTCCATGGATAATCAACACCTAATGTTTTGGAGTAAAACTCAATAACCTCGGGAGTAAAGCCAAAAATCTCTTTAGCATAAGGCGCGTATTTAGGCTCCAGGTAATAGTTCACCTCTTTATCGCGCCATTTATCCTTATAAATTTTAAAATCGCCAACGGCCATCATAAACAGGTATGGCGAGTGTGGTAGTTCCATTTTCCAGGTATCGGTACGGGTACCATCACCGTTAACTTTTTGCGAAGCCAACCGCCCGTTTGATAGTGTAACATACTTTGCGGGTACGGTCATCACGATCTCTTCGGTGGTTTTTTGGCTCGGCTTATCAATGGTAGGGAACCATGCCGATGAACTTTCGGTTTCGCCTTGTGTCCATATCTGGGTAGGCTTATCTTTTTCGGTACCATCAGGGTTTATAAAATATAAACCTTTGGCATCATTGATAGCTGCGCTGCCTTTTTGTTTTAACTCGTTTGGTTTGGCTGTATAATCAATATAAATGGTATAGCTTTCGCTGTTACGATAAACCTTATCTAGTTTAATAGCAACCGAAAGACTATCCTGATAAGTGAATTTTAACGGTACATTTTTGCCGTTTTTTACTACGGATATACTTTTAAGATCCATTCCCTTAGCATCGAGCCTTAAGCTGTCGGTTGGGTAAAAGTGAGGTTTTAGGGTTACCCATTCTTTACCATACAGGTAACGTTTTTTGTAGTCAAAATGTACATCGAGTTTGGTGTGCACCAGATCGTTCACCTTGGTAGGTACCCCGCGGTAAATTTTTAATGCCGGATCCTCCGGTTTGGGTGCATCCTGAGCGTGAGATTGGGTAAATACTGCTGTAAGCATGCATGACAGCAGCAGTGTTGAAAAGGGTTTAAGATCAGTCATATTGTAATGTTAATGTTTCGCTTTATGATCACCGGCGTAAATAGCCTGGTAATTACCAGTTATATATTTGCTAAGCTAAAATTTTTTAACTTAAATATCTATGACGCTTTAAATGTGCTTTATGTTACTATTTATTGACTCGTCCGCCAAAAACTATACACGAAAAAGAAGTGTATGAAAACAGAAACAGATCAAAACGAGCCCATCCTGCGCCTTTACGACCGAGGTCACTTTCAATTAGACTTACGAGCAGAGATCA
>JAUCSE010000017.1 GCA_030445275.1 Mucilaginibacter sp. | reverse complement strand
GCCTTTAGCCTTTAGCCTTTAGCCTTTAGCCTTTAGCCTTTAGCCTTTAGCCTTTAGCCTTTAGCCTTTAGCCTTTAGCCTTTAGCCTTTAGCCTTTAGCCTTTAGCCTTTAGCCTTTAGCCTTATTTCTTATTCCCCGCCCTTACTGCCTTAACCTGTGCTATGGTAATGGCAGGCGCTTTGTTACCAAAGCTGTTGCGCACAAAGGTTAATACATCGGCAATTTCCTGGTCTTTTAAAAAATCGTGTGAGGCCATGGTGTTGGAGTAGGTTTCGCCATTGATCTCCACATCTTCATTAAAACCGTTTAATATGATCTTGATCAATTTTGTTTTATCACCTAAAACATAGGTAGTTTTAACGAGTGGAGGGTTCATGTGAGGTACACCCAAACCGTCGGCCTGGTGGCATGATACACAGTATTGGGTAAATACCTTTTGTCCGGCTGCTATGGATGCCTTTAAGCCAACGGCACTATGTTTTACAGGTGTTTTGGCCTTGTGTTTGGTTTGTGCTTGTAAAGCAGCTGTAAATAATAGTGCAAATAAAATTAAAAGGGGGGCTTTTTTAAAGTCCATTGTTATTTTTTGTAGGTTATTTTGTAAATAGTTCCTTGATTATCGTCGGTTACATATAATGACCCATCTGGGCCCTGTGCCAGTCCGCAAGGACGGTGTTCAGCCCTGCCAGATGCGGTTTGGGCTGCTGTGCCTGCAAATCCATCGGCAAATACTTCCCATTCGCCGGCTGGTTTACCATCTTTAAACGGTTGAAAAACCACAAAGTAACCAGCCTGAGGCTCAGGTGCGCGATTCCATGAACCATGGAAAGCGATGAAAGCGCCGTTCTTGTATTTTTCAGGAAATTGATTGCCTGTATAAAATAACAAACCATTAGGAGCCAGGTGGCCTGGAAAAGCAGCTACAGGATCAATAGCGTTTTCGCCGCCTGTTTTCTTGCCATCGCCGCCATACTCAGGCATTGCTATTTTTTTATGCTGTTCCTGGTCATAGTATATATAAGGCCATCCGGCGTTGTCACCTTTTTTAATGGCATATAAACATTCGGCAGGTAAAATAGCCGATTGCTTGGTGGTGTACATATCCGGGAACAAATCATGCAGCTGATCGCGGCCATGCTGCATCACAAACAGTTGGTTGTTTTGCTGGTTCCAGTCAAAACCAACCACATTGCGCAGGCCTGTGGCATAGCGTATGCCATCACCGTAATGCTGGTTAAGCTTATCGGCTTTAAACTGCCAGATACCGCCTGCCGAATCTAAAATAGGGCATCCTTTTTGACCAGGTGAACCTTTTTTACGGTCCTCAACCTGGCAGGAGTTAGAGTAAGCGCCAATATTTACATACAGATTGCCATCATTATCAAGTGTAATGGCTTTAGCTTCATGTTCACGACGGCTTAACAGACCGGTAACAATTTTTTCGGGCTGATCAGGATTAATCACCTCGTTTTGGTCATTCAGTTTATAACGAAAAACTTCCTCGTCAGATGATGCATACAGGTAACCATTTTTAACATATACCCCTGTACCGCCATAACTGCCGAAACCAGTTTTTACGGTCGCTTTATCACCCTCCTGGTGTAAAAATAAAATGCCTTTACCGTTTTTTGCCCTATTTATTTTAACGTAAATATCGCCCTGAGGGGTAACGGCTATTTCGCGCGCTCCACCTAATTTATCAGCAATAACTGTCGCCCCAAAACCAGTGGGTAGTTTCAGACCTGCACCGTCGACTGCAAGAGTTGTGGTATTTGTGGTTTTGTTTTTATCAGCAGGTTCGCCGCTTTTACAGGCATTAAATACTATAAACCCTACTATTGCTGCAATAGGCAGCAATACGGAAAGTAATTTTCTGTTCTTCATGGCAATTGATTTATGGTTACCAAATTAAATAAATATACAGAGAATTAAGAAATCTGTTTTGTAGTAATACTATGACAAATCGTTTTATCACTATAATATCATCAGGATAATAAGCAGGTATTTTAGCGCAAATAGATGAGTCTTTACTTTTGTGAAATTTAATTCTTTTAAATAATTCAATATTAAAATTATATTCTGTTTTATAGCTGATTAAACAAGTGCGACAAAAATGGATTAAACCATTGCTTTGCCGTGCCGTCATAGCTATATAAAATTTAACAATTATGAAAAAGTTAATCATATTATCAGCAATAGCAGCAGGCAGCATATTATATGCTAATCAGGCTAAAGCACAGGTATCAATACAATTTGGTATTAATATACCTGTACGCCATGTTTATGTACCTGCTCCGCGTCCTGTGGTTGTTGAGCAAACTCCTGTTTATGATGACGATAATGAAAATATACCGGCCAGTTATGATGATGATTACTATTACCTGCCCGAAGTAGAAGCTTATTACAGCGTGCCAAGACATTGTTATTATTATAATAATGGCAGCAACTGGGTAACAGCAGCATATTTACCGGGTGCTTATCGCGATTATAACTGGCGTACCGCTGTAAGATATGAAGTACGTGGATCACGCCCGTACCTGCGCCATGATTTTTACAGATCAAGGTGGGGTGGTTATGCCGGCGACCGTGGTAATTGGGGTCACCGTTTTGACAGAAGATTTAACGGCGGCGGATATGCATATAGCAACCGTGGATGGGGCAGAGGCGATGATAACCGAGGCAACTGGAACCGTGGTAACTGGGGTGGTAGATCAAATCAAAACTATGATAACAATCGCGGCAACTGGAACCGTGGTAACTGGGGTGGTAGATCAAACCAGAACGATAATAACAACCGTGGCAACTGGAATCGCGGCAATGGATCAAACCAGAGCGATAATAATAATCGTGGCAACTGGGGCGGTCGTCGCTCAAACCAAAATGATAATCAGGGTCGTGGAAACAATAATGGCGAACGTTTTGCCCAAAACAGAGGTGGTTTTGGTTCACGGGTTGCAAGAGACTAAACTGACCATGATATATTAATATTCTAATCCCTATATATAAATAAAGAGGTCGCCTATTACGGGCGATCTTTTTTTGTTTAATGTAATAGGTATTACTAAATAATTAATAAATACTTTTCGATATCAGCGCTATTTAACTTTTTATTAATACTTATAGCTAACTTATGTTACAAAGGTGGTTCGCGTAATTATTTATATCATATATTTGGATAAATAACACTAAGCATTTGAAGAAGAAATTATCAATAGTTGATATAGCGAATAGCCTGAACATATCTAAAACAACCGTTTCGTTTATTTTAAATGGTCGGGCACGCGAAAAAAGAATAAGTGAGGAACTGGTTGAACGCGTATTAAAATATGTGAACGAGGTTGGTTATAAGCCAAATTCGTTGGCCAAAAGCCTGCGTACTGGTAAATCAAATATTATTGGTTTATTGGTACAGGATATATCAAATCCCTTTTTTGCCACCATTGCAAGGCAAATTGAAGACCGCGCTTACAAGAACGGCTATAAAATTATTTATAGTAGTACTGATAATGATACCCATAAAACTCAGGAGCTGATAGCCATGTTTCGCGACAGGCATGTTGACGGGTATATTATTGTGCCGCCTGAAGGTATTGAAGAGGATATCAGTTCGCTGATAAAAGATGGTTTACCGGTGGTACTGTTTGACAGGTATTTGCCGAAGGTAAAAACCGATTATGTGGTGGTTAACAATTTGTTCAGTACTTATAATGCTACCCGCTATTTAATTGATAAAGGATATAAAAATATTGCCTTTATCAGTTTTGATTCGCAGCAAACACAAATGCTCGACAGGCTTGATGGGTATAAAAAAGCCATCACAGAAAGCAAACTGAAAGCGGTTATTAAAGAACTTGAAGTTCACCAGGATGAAAAACTGATCATAGCGCCAATATTGGCTTTTATGAAGGAGCATCCGGAAACAGAAGCCATTTTGTTTGGAAATAATCAACTGGCAACCTGTGGTCTTAAAGTATTCAGGGATCTGGGTAAAAAAATACCTGAGGATATAGCCCTGATATCGTTTGATGATCATGAGGTTTTTGAACTTTGCAATCCGCCGGTAACCGCTATAGCACAACCTATTGATGAAATTGCCGATCAGGTGATCACCATATTATTAAACAGACTGAATACATCATCTGAAAATGATGCAAATCAGCAGATTACGTTGCCTGCTGATTTAAAGATCAGAAAATCAACCAAATAACATAACGATAAAGGCAAAGCCTGCATATTGCCTTTACATTGCATTAAATACTTTATAATGAAGAAAAATGTACTGTTCTTATGGCTTATTGCACTTAATTTAGGTGCATTAGCGCAGGGTAATACGTTACAGACAGGCAATCCGGTATCTGAAAAATTCTCTGTTGAAAGATTACAGCGTATTGATCACCTGATTGAGCAAAACATTGATTCGGGCTATATAAACGGGGCTGTTGGTTTAATAGCACGCAATGGTAAAATAGTTTACAACAAGTCATTCGGTATTGCTGATGTGGAGCAAAAAAAGCTGATGAATAATGATGCTATATTTCGCGTAGCTTCGCAAACAAAGGCTATTACCAGCGTAGCGGTAATGATGCTTTTTGAGGAAGGTAAGTTTTTGCTTGACGATCCCATTTCAAAATACCTGCCCGCATTTGCCCATCCAAAAGTGATTGATCAGTTTAACGCTAAGGATAGTACTTATACCACCATACCGGCTAAAAGAGAGGTTACCATTCGCGACCTGCTTACCCATACCTCGGGTATTGGCTACGCGCAAATAGGATCGCCCAAGATGAATGCCGTTTATGCCAAAGCTAATATACCGGCTGGTTTTGTAAGCCAGAAAATACGCCTTGCAGATGCTATGGATAAACTGGGCGCCATGCCATTGGAGCATCAGCCGGGTGAAAGATGGACCTACGGCTTAAATGTAGATGTGTTGGGTTACCTGGTTGAGAAGGTATCGGGCAAAACCCTTGATCAGTTTTTTAAGGAGCGCATATTTGATCCATTGGGTATGAAGGATACTTACTTTTATATACCTATAGCCAAGCAAAATAGACTGGTAACCGTTTATACGCCTGATAAGCAGCAACACCTTGTAAAATGGAGTACCACAACTTTTCCGCCAATAGACGTTGATTATCCTAAGGTAGCTGCAGGTACCTATTTTTCGGGAGGTGCAGGCTTAAGCTCAACCGTAAAGGATTATGCCATTTTTTTACAAATGATGCTGAATGGAGGGGTTTATAACGGACAGCGCTTGCTTGCCCGCCACACGGTAGAAATGATGACCGTTAACCAAATAGGCGATCTGTATACAAATGCCGACAAAGCCAAATTTGGCCTCGGATTTGGAATCACCACCAATGAAGGTTTATTAGGGGTGAGTGAAGGTTCATTTAACTGGGGCGGTTTCTATGGGACACTTTACTGGGTTGATCCGAAAGAACACCTGGTTTGCCTGCTCTTTTTGCAAAACTGGCCTTTGCCGCATAATGCCATACAAGACAAATTCCGTGCGTTGGTTTACCAGGCTTTAACGGATTGATAGATTGCTAATCCCTGACTGCTAAATATTGATACTCCTTGTTTTCTGCGGATATGGGTTCTGATTATCCTTGCTGTTAAAAATTGATGACGGTAAAACAATATCAGGGTATTTATCATAAAAGTATGCCTTTTGCGATGAGGGGCTAAAAGCATAGCAAACCTTGTTACTAAAAGTTTTGATCTGTATCAGCTCGTTACCACGGCGGATGTTCACAATTTGCTGTGGCTTACCATTAACACGGTAACTATAATTATCTTCAATAGAATCAAAATAGATTTCTTCTTCGGTGCCATATTGATAAACCTCCAAAGCATGGGCTATTTTCTTGCTCCGGCTGTTTATAATCAGATAAATTCCCACTGCCAATAAAATTAATACAGTTGTCATTATAATAATTCCGGCAAATGCTAATACTAAAATACTTAGAGGTATGCCAAACGCAAGAATAAATATAACGCCTATGGGGAAACCCGTTTTATAGAAGTATCTGATCTGGTTGGTTTGTTCGTTGGTTAATAGCCTAACATTACTCATATTATTAATTTTAAAGGAATAAACATGTTTCTACAGAAGTTGTTTTTGATAAATTTAAAGAGATATGTACTTATGACTCGCTGTAACAAAGTGATTACAGAGTAAGTTTTTCGTTCTGTGAAAAAATATATTCCCAGTAAACCTCGTTTACAAAAAATCACGTATATAATTAAAAGAAAAAGATAGTAATTCTTAATCGTAAAAGGTGGTTGAAAAAAAACCGTTTAATTGACATTAAATAATTTTATTTTTTTATAATTAATGTTTATTTTAGTAATCCACCAAACCTAAAAATGAGCGTAATTACTTATAAATGCAGCAAAGCGTTATGGCTTGTAGGCATTATTATTCCGTTTGCAATAACATTTATTTGTATTGCTGATATAGACAGTAACAACTGGCTTACGCTATTGCCCGTTATTGCCATACTTACAGCCGTGGCAGTTTATTACTGTAAACAATGCTTTACTTATGATTTAAGGGATAAGGCCGCCCTGTTACTTGATGACGAAAAATTGGTGTACTACATTGATCACCAGACTATTTACTGGAAAGACATTACAGATATCAGTTATGGAAAAGTGCGCGGTCAGGGTTTGTCTATTTTTTTTACTGTAAGAGCAGAAGGGATCCGTAACAGCAGTATCTGTATATCAACCGACCTGGTGGAAGGTAATGACTGGGCCATTTACAACGATATCACAGAACGTTACCTGGCCGTGATCAGAAAGTACTCAAGGGTGCTTGGATAAGTCAGCATACCTTACAGGTAAATACAATAATTCATTATCTCTTCTCCCCAAAGAATAAGTTTTTATAGCTGCTGCCTGGGTAATATCTTTTTATTAATTTTTAGTAAATTAGATTATAAGTTGATCCTGTCTCGGTATTTTAATTGAGCGGAATTTTAAGCAGCAAATACACTTATGAAGAATGATGATATTCCATTTGATATTCAGGGATTTGCACCATTGATGTATGTTTTTGATATGCCATTATCGCTTAAGTTTTACAGGGATATTTTGGGTTTTGTTGTTGTGCAAAAATCAGGGCCGGGTGATGATGTAGGCTGGGTGATGATGCGGTGGAATGATATAGAATTAATGCTTAACACGGCCTACGAAAAATTTGAAAGACCAATGGCCCCGGATGAAGTACGCATAACCGCGCATGAGGATACAACTTTATATTTTGGCTGCCCGGATGTAGATGTGTTGTATACTTACTTGCATAGCAAAGGCATTGAGGTAAACAAACCCTCTATAACCCAATATGGCTGGATAGCTTTGAACCTCAAAGATCCGGATGGCTATGGTTTGTGCTTTCACTGGCCGTTACCAAATGCATAAGGGGGACTTCAGTTTTATCTGTTTGATTTCCCGTACGCTACCAATTGCATCCACGATCAATATCCACAATAGCTCAACTTTTCCACAATCCCATAAAACCGCAGTCAATGCATTAACTTTACCCGATTAACAAAAGGAGTAACCGCTTGGCTAAAGATACTATCAAAGAAACCCCCTTAATGCAGCAATATAATGCTATAAAGATCAAGTACCCCGGTGCTTTGCTGCTGTTTCGCGTAGGCGATTTTTACGAAACTTTTGGCGAGGATGCCATTAAAGCCTCAGGCATACTGGGTATTGTACTTACCCGCCGTGGTAATGGCGTTGGTACCCATATTGAACTGGCCGGTTTTCCGCACCACTCGCTCGAAACCTATTTACCTAAACTGGTTAGGGCCGGACAGCGTGTAGCCATTTGCGATCAGCTGGAAGACCCTAAAACCACCAAAACCATTGTTAAACGCGGCGTTACCGAACTGGTTACCCCCGGCGTAGCTACCAATGATAATATACTGCACCAAAAAAGCAATAATTACCTGGCATCGCTGCATTTTGAAAAAAATAGCATAGGCATTGCCCTGATAGATATTTCGACAGGTGAGTTCATCACCGCGCAGGGTAACAGCGATTATATTGATAAACTGCTACAAAGCTTTTCGCCCAGCGAGGTGATCTATCCCAAAAGCCGCACGCGTGATTTTAAGGATACCTACGGCGATCGCTTTTACACCTATGCCCTTGACGAATGGCCATATAGCGGCGATTATGCCAACGAAACGCTGCTTAAGCATTTTGGTGTAAAATCGCTCAAAGGTTTCGGTATTGATAAACTTAATCTGGGCATTGTTGCCGCGGGGGTGGCCATCCATTACCTGAACGAAACTGAGCACCGTAATCTGCAGCATATATCATCAATAGGTCGTATTGAAGAAGATAGGTATCTGTGGATGGACAGGTTCAGCATCCGCAACCTGGAACTGATTGGTTCGGCCAATGAGAACGCCAAAACCCTGGTTGATGTGCTTGACCAAACCAGCTCGCCTATGGGTGCCCGTTTGCTGCGCCGCTGGATAGTGATGCCGCTAAAGGAAATTAAGCCCATAAACGACCGTCTGGGTGTGGTAGAGTACCTGATAGCGCAGGAAGAACTGCGTGAGAACCTGCAGCAATACATCCGCCAGATAGGTGATCTGGAAAGGCTTATTTCCAAAATTGGTTTGCAACGAGCTAATCCGCGCGAGGTTTGCCAGCTGAAAAAAGCGCTGATAGCCATTGGCGATATTAAAAAAATAGCCGAAACCTCGGAAAGCTTACCGCTGAAAGCCATTGGCGAACAACTGAACCCCTGTAGCTCCATTTGCGAAAAGATAGAAAAAGAACTGCACCCTGAACCGCCGGTGATGATTGTAAAAGGATCGGTGATGAATGAGGGGATTAACGAGGAATTGGACAGGCTGCGCAAGATAGCCTTTGGTGGTAAAGGTTACCTATTGGAGATACAAAAGCGTGAGGCCGAAGCAACCGGTATACCATCACTTAAAGTATCGTTTAATAATGTGTTTGGCTACTACCTGGAGGTTACACATAGCCACCGGGATAAGGTGCCAACTGAATGGATACGCAAGCAAACACTGGTAAATGCCGAGCGATACATTACCCCCGAACTCAAAGAATATGAAGAGCAGATATTAGGTGCCGAAGAAAAAATACTGGTACTGGAAACCCGCCTGTATAACGAGTTGCTTTATGCACTTGCCGAATATATTAAACCCATACAACTCAATGCCCAGCTGATAGCCCGTTTGGATGTGCTGCTTAACTTTGCCACCATATCCATTAAAAACTATTACGTAAAGCCCGAAATGAGCGAAAGCCGGGAGTTGGACATTAAAGGCGGTCGTCATCCGGTGATCGAGAAGAACCTGCCACTGGGCGAGGAGTATATTACCAATGATGTGTACCTGGATTCGGAAACGCAGCAGATCATCATTATCACAGGGCCAAACATGGCGGGTAAATCGGCCCTGTTACGGCAAACCGGACTGATTGTGCTGATGGCGCAAATGGGTTGTTTTGTACCGGCCAAATCGGCTGCAATAGGTTTGGTTGATAAGATATTTACCAGGGTAGGGGCATCAGACAATTTATCGTCGGGCGAATCAACCTTTATGGTGGAGATGAATGAAACGGCCAGCATATTGAATAATCTTTCTGACCGTAGCCTGATCCTGTTAGATGAGATCGGTCGTGGTACATCAACCTACGATGGTATATCCATCGCCTGGTCCATTGCCGAATACTTGCATAATCACCCCGCGGCAAAAGCTAAAACGCTTTTCGCCACGCACTATCACGAGCTGAATGAGTTGAGCAACAGCTTTAACCGTATCAAGAATTTCAATGTATCGGTAAAAGAAGTTGGTCACCAGATTATATTTTTACGTAAGCTGGTGCCAGGTGGCAGTGAGCACAGCTTTGGTATCCACGTGGCTAAACTGGCCGGTATGCCACCAAAGGTATTAAGCCGTGCTAACGAGATATTGAAAAAACTGGAGAACGAGCGTACCGGCGGAGAGCATATTAAGGAGAGCATCCGCAAAGTGCAGAAGCAGGCTGTACAGATGCAAATGTTTTCGATAGATGATCCTGTACTGGTAAAAATTCGTGATACCCTGAACAACCTTGATGTAAATACCTTAACACCAGTTGAGGCTTTGATGAAGCTTGACGAGATACAGCGGGTGATCAAGAGTTAAATTAGATGTGCGGATGTGCAGATTTTAGATGTGCAGATGAAAAAGACTTACGAAGTTTTTAAAACTTTGTAAGTCTGACAAATAAAACTATAAAACTATGTCATTGCGAGGAACGAAGCAATCTCTTGAGGCCAGTTAACCACTTTGCTTTGTGCGATTGCTTTACTGCGTTCGCAATGACATGTTGGAGTATGTTAATATGTTAAAAATATCTACTCCGCTACCTTAAAGTTTACCTTTACTTTTACTGCATGACTAAACATCACAGCCTGTTTTACCTTTTTCTGTTATTTCTGGTACCTCTGGTATTAACCTCCTGCCACTCCCGCAAATCAGTGATGAAAGGACAACCTGGCGAGATCGTGAAGCCCAGGACAGAAATGGCTGACAGGTACTCAGAGGTTATGGGGGTGAACAAGAGCGATATTCAGAACGGAAGGCTATACTCTTTTATTGACCAATGGTTGGGTACTCCCTACAGATTTGGTGGCTTGGATAAAGATGGTGTTGATTGTTCAGGATTTACCTTTTTACTGGAACAACAGGTTTACGGCATTACCATTCCGCGTATGACCAGTAAACAGATTACCGTAATTAAACGCAAATATGAGGAAGACCTGAAAGAAGGTGACCTTGTTTTCTTTGATTTTGATGGTAAGCAATTTAGCCATGTAGGTGTGTATCTACAAAATGGCTATGTGGTGCATGCCAGTTCGCGCCGGGGGGTTATCATTATCAGGCTACGTGATCCTTCTATGTACAAATACTTCTCCAGGGCAGGATCAATTATGATGGATAGCGCCGATGTTAGTGTAGGCAAATAGCCTGAGCCATTTGCTCATTAGTTTTCTGGCTGTATTTTTTTAGCAGGTTGAGGTTTTCCTTTTCTTTTATGTGATTTAACGTATTTGAAAATCATAGGTTTACTACTGTTTTGACCCGGGTAATATTTTCTGTTAAGCAAACTAACCAATACACCATAAAAACCCACAAAATACAATAATGACTTTGGATCAAGCTTAAAATAACTGATAATCGCCATCCAAATAAAACCTATAGGAACTATAGCATAATTTAATCGCTGTACCTTCCATTTAAGTACAGTTTCCATGTTACGGCTATTGATGCACAACAAGGCTTTATTTTTGATCAGGTAGTGTGTAATTATGGTTTGCGAAAGAGTAACTAAAAATATAATACCGATATAGGTAAATAATCCCCAGGTATATTCAAGACCAACAGTTATAAAGGTTACCGCAAACGGAAACATTGATACACAAAATAGGAAGGCAAGGTTTAAAATGATCAGCACTGCATTGTAGTTTTTTAAAAAACTAAAAATTTGCAAATGCCTAAACCAGAAACTGCCGATTAAGGAAAAGCTGAACGCATAACCAATAAACTTAGGGATCAGCTCTTTAAATGCTTCCTGTACTACTTCGGGATTGGCATGGCGCAGGTTATCAGGTAGCTTTATTTCTAAAACCATAATAGTAATGATGATAGCAAACACCGCATCGCTGAATAGTATTACACGTTCTAGCTGAAATTCTTTTTTTATTTCCTCTTCCTCATTAATATTCATTACAGATAGTTTTAATTAAATTCAATAATTTTGCATCATGTCTGATCAAAAGGAACAATATACATTCTGGACTAAATATAAGCGTTTTGCAGGCAACGAAATTTTATTGTACCTGATTATGATTATTGGTATTGTACTGGGCATTGTTATTTTTAGTTACCTTTAATTAAGGTAACATTGTTATCATCCGCTTCAACAACAGCCTGGTAAAAGTCAACCAGATCCTGGTAAGTATCTTTATTATAAGTTCCGTCAAATAGCTGCATCCGGCGCTTATAAATAAGTTCATTGCCATTTATGGATACCGTTGACGAAAATTTTCCGAAAGGTTTGTTAATGGAAACATTTGTTGGCCTTAGATCAACACGGTAGCCTGCTGGCAGGGTATAACTAATTTCGTCCTCATCAGTATAGCCCCGATTTATGTACACATCATTTTGCCGGTTACGTATTTCACGCGGAACGCGGCTCATGCGGTTGGTGGCATTTATAGGGAATGATAATTTGCCATCATTTACCGATCCATACTCACGTGCAGTTAGTTTTATACTTTCTGTGGTTACGGGTTGCAGGCTTTTGTCTTGCTTAAATTCGACTTTTTCAATATTCAGGTTATTGATCGTGTATTCTTTTTGCAGGCTTTTGATCTGATCTTTTGGCGCTTCTTCAATAATGTATTCTACATTATCATATTGTGTACCTTTAAATAAGGTAAGCATATTGCCAGAAAGGCCACCCTCTGCATCTAAAATAAAACTGGCTTTGCGTTGTTGCAAGTTATTTTGAGCGGTATATTTAGGGGTATGCATTAGTTTGCCACCTTCGGGAGTACAAGCCAGCAAGGTACGGTCATCGGTAAAGTCACTTAAAAAGCCGAATGGTGTTTTTTGACTGGTACACTCTAAAAAGGTAGTATCATTTTTAAAGGGCAGGCATAAAATAACATGGTCAAACTGATTCATGCTTGCAAAATCAGTTACCGGGCTCACTTTGCGGGTGCCCGCTTCAACAATGCAGTAGTATGAATCCATATTAACGGTTTTAAGCAGGGCCTGGGTATAGTTTACCAATGCTTTGCAATCGCCATAATTTTGTTGATCAACATCATTGGCCAAAAAGGGCTGGAAACCACCAATGCCCACCTGTATGCTTATATAATGGGTTTTCCCCTGCATATACTCATAGATCTTTTTGGCTTTCAATTTTGGGTCACTAATATCGGCAGTAAGTTGCTTCATGCGCCCGGCTGTAACATCAGATAGCTGAAGTCTGCTGGCCAGCAGCTTATCATATTGCCACTTACCTAATTCTTTCCAGTTGGTGAATGAACCGGTTATTCCCTCATAGCTGAATTTTTCGGGAGCTATTTTAACAGAACTTAAGTATTTGTCCTCATTGGGGCTGTAAGGTTCGTCCTTAACAGCTTTTAAGTTACTCACCTGCCAGGTGTAGGTTTTGTTTCCTTGTTTGTCATTGCCTGTAATTACTTTGGCAGGCATATTGATCTCTTTATACCTGATGTTAAAAGTAGGTTTGCAGCTAAAGGTATAGGAGCTTTTTTCAACAGCCAAACCGGTGGTTGAGTTGGGTTCCCAATCATCAAAATAAAGGGTTTGCTTTGATTTTACTTCGTATTCATAAACTATGGTATAAGGATAATCGGTTACCGGCGGATTATAATGTTTTACTTTTACATCCTGAAACAACGAAAATCCATCCTGACCGTTTACGTCTTCAAAATCGCTTTCAGAAAACTTACCGGTTAATTTACCAAATTCATTATAAACGGTGCCCTTAATGCTTTTGATCACCCTGCTTTTATTATGCCAAACCTGAATATTGGCAACCTCGTTACCATTTTTATTTAAAATAGTAACGGCAGTTTTTATACGATAATAAGTATTGTCAAGATCTTTTACCTCCACACTTACTTCCTTATTGCGTACAACTGCGCTGGCATACGGAAGTAGATCTTTGGATATCAGGGATACATCATAATTGTCCTGCGCGCTGGCACTTATGCTGATGATCAGCAGGGAAAACAGTAGTAAAAATGCTCTCATTGTTTTTTCTTGAAAACCATATCAGCCTTTTCTGTAAGGACTATCTTATTATACAATTCCTTAAGATACGGATATTCTTCCGGGTAATAAATAGCTTTGGTAAACCGGGTTATGTTAGAAAAGGAAAAAGCATCTCCCTGATCATCAAAAGAGGTAACAAACATACCACCATTATTAGGCAGGGAAAATGCTACCACCCTGGGCGGTGTTTCAATGGTGTACCCCGGTGGTAAATGCATGTTAAGTACCAGCCGGCTATCTGATGCCATACCCCAGTCAACAGGGTAATCGCGCTCGGTCAGTTTAAAGGGATTACTGGTTCTTCTGTTCAACAAAAATGGATTAAATACCAGGCGACTGTGATTCATATTGTCAAAAGCATCTATCTCCACTTCATATATTTCGCTCAACGGTTGACTAAGGCTGTCCAGATTGCTGATGTTCGATTTCAGGATCTTTAATTTAGGTAGTTTTCCGTCCAGATCTTCTACATATTCATCAACAGAGTTAAATTTTTTAATCTCCTTACGTTTCAAATAAGCATCGTATCCGCTATAATAATTACTGATTGTGCCTTTTATTTTCCCATTTTCAAGTAGGGTAAGGTTAAGCGAGCTAGTATGGCTTTCCTTTTGAAGCGAATTTAATTCAACCCAGTACGATGGTTTATCAAGGCTTATTACCCGTCCTTTATCGTTAAGGCATTTAAGCGGCAATAGTCCAAATGATAATAATGGATCGGTCGCATCAAGAAAATAAGGTTTGCCATCAATATTGGCCTTGGCTATTACATAATTAAAATCGCTAAGCACTGGGTACAATGTGTTTATATTGCCATGGTCGCGGGTTGACAGCAGTACCGCTTCTGTATTTATGCCAGCGGCATTTAAAGCGGTGATCAGGGTAAGATTAATATCGCCAATACTCCCGGTATGGGCATCCATCGCTTTCTTGATACCATCAGAGCTGTATATGCCTATATAATCATTCCACTTATACCATTTTTGTAAATATGCATAAATAGCCTGAGCCTTGTCCATCTCATCGGTTTTGCCGGCTATAACGGGGGCCATACGTTCCTTCATCAAATCCTTCCGCTTTAATTGCGAACCAAACTCATCTGTTATTTTAAGCTGATGATCAATATCCTTCCACTCTTTGGTTACTACGGTTTTAACGCCGTTATAGGGGTTGGTATATTCAACCAATTCAAAATATATAGCCGATAAAAAGTTCTTTGGCGCGGTCATGTAATCCTCCACAATAAAGGCAGGTATATCCTTCATGACGTATATAATGTGTGAACAATCACTTTTGGCGCCATGTGATGTAAAACACTCCCGTTCTATCTCCGAACTTGTTTTTGATAATTTTAAAGCGCCACGCAATGATGCATTAAAATTCCAGAAACCAGGTATATGAACCTCATACTGCGAGTGAATTTTGGGTATGTCATCCTGAAACTCCCATTTACGAAAGGCATCCCAATAGGGCGAGATAAGCTTATATCTAAATTCAATAACACAGCCATTGCGTAAACCTGGTAAGGCAAACTTTACCGTACTGCCGTATTTATAGTCTTTAACCTTAAATACCTTTTTAGGGTCGAGTTCTGCTTTTTGTACAAGGCCATCATCATCGGTGTAATAGGTGGTGCCGGTAATATCGGTAACCTCCTCTGAGCTTTCATCACTGTTGTGAATAGGTATTTCAATGGTGCCATTAGAAAAACCCTTATTGTCAAATATTTTTATTTTGGCATGGTAATCAACTATCAGGCTGATACGGTCGTCGTTGGCTAGGTCTATCCTTGTATTGCCAAATTCATTTAAGAATACGGCGTGAGCTGAGGTATCCTTATCATATTTTTTCATGTTCAGTTCTTCCTGTACAAAGCCGCCTTGAAAATCCTGCGCTATTGTAAAGGCTTGAACACCAGTTAAAATTAAAGTGGTAAGTAATAGTTTTTTCATCAAATATTGCGATAAATTAGGATGGCATTAAATTAAATATAAAAAGAGTATATTAAATAAATTAAAAAATTTATTCTGCTGATTCTTTTTAGGACATTTGCGACCTTTGTACTATCTACTATTGAACCTTTTAAAATGAAATTAAATTTAAAACGCCCGCTGGCTTTTTTCGACCTTGAAACTACCGGTACCAATATTGGTGCCGACCGTATAGTTGAAATATCTGTTATTAAGCTACATCCTGATGGCAGCGAGGAAGTAAAAACCTGGCGCGTTAATCCCGGTATGCCTATTCCTCTGGAATCGTCACTTGTACATGGTATTTATGATGAACACATTAAGGAGGAGCCGCTATTTAAAGAAATAGGGCAGGCCGTGGCCGAATTTATCGGGGAGAGCGATCTGGCTGGTTACAACTCCAACAAGTTTGACATACCTGTGCTGATGGAGGAATTTCTACGCGCCGGTATATCATTTAACCTGGATGAGCGTCATTTTGTAGATGTACAGAATATATTTCATCAGATGGAACAGCGGACCCTAAAGGCGGCCTACCAGTTTTATTGTGATAAAAAGATTGAGAACGCCCACTCGGCCGAGGCTGATACCCGTGCTACCATGGAGGTTTTACTAGCCCAGGTTGCCCGTTACGAGAATAAGGAGTGGGAAGATAAAAAAGGTAACATCACAGTGCCTGTAATTAACAACGTTGAGGCACTCCACAAATTTACCAACCTGAGCAAGCCTGTTGACTTTGCCGGTCGCATGGTTTATAATGAAGAAGGTGAAGAACTGATCAATTTTGGTAAGCATAAAGGCAAACGGGTTGAAGATGTATTTAACGTAGAGCCAAGTTATTACTCCTGGATGATGCAGGGCGATTTTCCGCTGTATACCAAACGTAAGCTGGAAGAGGTATATAACAGGTGGAATAGTAAAAAAGTTGCTGAGCGGCAGGCTAAAGCTGCTGCACAGTCAAAACCAGCAGAGCAAGCACCACGCCCTGATGCACCCAAAGCTGATTACCCTAAAAAGGAATTTCATAAACCAGACCATACCAAAACACAGCATCCGCCAAAGCCATTTAAAAAGAAGGATGAGCCGGCGCAACCTGTTAACGAGGATATGTTGCAGCAACTCGCTCTGAAGTTTAAGAAAGGATAAGTTGTCTGAATCGGGATTTTCAGAATTAAAGAATTCTCAGAATTAGAAAATATAAAAAAAGTGCCGTGCAAATTAATTTGTACGGCACTTTTTATTGAGGTCAATTTATTTTGTAATTCTTTAATTCTGAAAATTCTGATTCAGACAGCTAATGTTTATTTCTTCAGAAAATCAATATTCCTTTTGAGCCCGGTGAATTTGGTGCGTTTTACGGCGGAGTTTTTAAATACTTTTTGAAAAACATCCTGGGTAATTTCCTGCCAGTCAGTAGCTTTTAGGTCAAGCAATTCAGGATGGGGGGTAAATGCCGGTTCGTTATTTAATATCGAGAAACGGTTCCAGGGGCAAACGTCCTGGCAAATATCGCAGCCAAACATCCAGTTATCCATTTTTCCTTTAAACTCCTCGGGGATCTCGTTCTTAAGCTCAATGGTCAGGTACGATATACAACGACTGCCATCAACCACATACGGGCCTACAATGGCATCAGTAGGGCAGGCATCAATACAGTTGGTACAGGTGCCACAATGATCAATGGTAGGGGCTATATCATATTCCAGCTCCAGGTCAATGATCAGCTCAGCCAGGAAAAAGAAAGAGCCTGCTTTTTTATTCAGCAGATTTGAATTTTTACCTATCCAGCCCATGCCTGATTTTTTAGCCCATGCTTTGTCTAAAACCGGGGCCGAATCAACAAACACGCGACCGCCCACTTCGCCTATTTTTTCGTTGATAACCTGTAAAAGCTGCCTTAGTTTGTCTTTTATTACGGTATGGTAATCCATCCCATAAGCATACTTTGATATTTTTGGCGCCGAAGGGTCATCCTGTTTGTTGTTGGTATAATAGTTAATACCCAATGATATAACCGATTTTGCACCATCGACCAGTAAACGGGGATCAAGGCGTTTATCAAAGTGATTTTCCATGTATTGCATTTCGCCATGCATGTTTTTTTTAAGCCAGGCTTCAAGCCGGGGGGCTTCTGCTTCCAAGAATTCGGCCTTTGAAATTCCGCAAAACAAAAAACCAAGCTTTTGGGCTTCGTCTTTAATCAACTGGCTATATGCTGTCCTGTTTTGCATAATTTATGCAAAGATAGTATAAAATAAAACTCATAAAATCAGGTCAGTTCTTTTTGTAATTGCTTATTAATAGATACGAATAGGTGTTTTTTTAACAATAAAAAACCTTTTGTTAATTATTGGTGTGGTTTTTGTAATTGCTACAAAAAATATTTAACATGCTCGAACACATGAATTACCTGCCCGCACATGTGTTAGGCATGCACGCGGTTGGTAATGTAACTAATACGGATTATGCTAAAGCATTGCGTCCCTTGCTTGATGAGCAGGTGAAACAAAATGGGAAGATCAATTTTTTATTAGTTTTAGAAACCGATATACAGAATTTTACCGCAGGTGCCTGGTGTGGAAATATTGAAATAGGCTTAAAATACTTTTTACGGTGGAAAAAACTGGCTGTAGTAACCGACCAAAAAGGTGTACGGGAATTTAGTCACCTGTTCAAATATATTCTTCCGGGGAAGTACCGGGGTTACTCTTTAGATGAGCTTGGCGAAGCCGTTAAATGGATAGCCGAAAAATAGTTTAAATATTAAAAGTCGCGTTTGATATTACCCATCAGATTTTTGGCATTCCAGTGTCCGCTGTCAATAATCCTTCTGATAGTCATTAACGGGTCTTTACCATAACGTTTTGTAGATAGCTGAAAAGCGGCTTTAAAACCTCTTTTGTGTAATTCAGGTAATCCCTGCGCGTTCCATAACCCAAAAGGATAGGCAAAATATTTAACAGATTTACCGGTAATTTCTTCCAATTTTTTGGTTGGCTTATCCAGCTGAATTTCCCAATCTTTACCGCTCAACTTGGTAAACTGGTGGTGATCCCAGGTATGGCTGCCAATAATATTGCCTTCGTCAGATAGTTGTTTGATCTGTGCTTTGCTCATATAATTCGACCTGCCTATTGATACTGTCATGATAAAATAAACACCTTTAAAACCGTATTTCTTTAGTTCAGGAGCTGCAATGGTAAACTGATCAAGGTCGGTATCATCAAAGGTAAACATAATGGGTTTGGTGGGCAGTGCAGCACCGGTTGTCAGGTAATCATACAATTGATCAGGTAGTATGCTATGGTATCCGCTATCGGCCAGCATTTTGATATGCTCTTTAAAAGCAGCTATCTGTACAATATCATCTTTAGCGTTTTTTGAATCGGTAGAACGCCAGTTACGTATCTGGTGATAAC
Organism: Mucilaginibacter sp.; assembly: GCA_030445275.1. Lineage (GTDB taxonomy): Bacteria > Bacteroidota > Bacteroidia > Sphingobacteriales > Sphingobacteriaceae > Mucilaginibacter. The sequence goes on along the minus strand of JAUCSE010000017.1, from coordinate 15,292 downwards.
ACAGTACTGGTATTTGTTTTCTCCTCATAATAGCAGCTGTGTCAACAGGCGGCAGAGCTGCTGGTGCAGCGGATTTAGCAACTGGCTGTGATGTGACAGTCCCTTTATCTGCTGGTTTTGATTGACATGCAATAATGCCTGAAACAAGAAACAACAAAGCCAACAGTAACAATATTACTATTGGCTTTTTATTAAGTATCATCATTGGATTAATTAAGGTGAATTAAAAACTGTTCCTTACGCTATTACCAAACGTTTTGGTGCTCCAGTAACCACTATCCAATATTCTTCTAACAGTCATTAACGGATCTTCCGGATAGCGTTTGTCGGCTAATTGGAAGGCCATTTTAAAACCACGTTTTCTTAACTCGGGTAGGTTTGTTTTACTCCATATTCCAAATGGATAAGCAAAGTAGTCCATCTTTTTACCGGTAATTTCTTCCAGTTTTTTGGTTGGCTTATCAATTTGTGTAACCCAATCGTCAACGGGTCTGGTGGTTATTTTACCATTCTTTCCTATTATTTTAAGTTCAGAATTGTGCGAATATCTATCAACACGGTGATGGTCCCAGGTATGGCTTCCAATTACGTTACCCTCGTCTGATAGTTTCTTAACCATATCAGCCGTCATATAGTGCGGGCGACCTAATGATACCGTCATCACAAAATAAACACCTTTGAAACCATGTTTTTTTAGCGTAGGATTAGCGATGGTGAACTGGTCAAGATCGGTATCATCAAACGTAAGCATGATGGGTTTTTTAGGCAATGCAGCACCTGTTGTAAGGTAAGCGTATAATTGATCTGGCAGTATGGTATGATAACCACTATCGGCCAGCATTTTAATATGCTCTTTAAATGCCGCTATTTGTATAATATAATCTTTAGCGTTTTTTGAATCGGTTGGTTTCCAGTCGCGTATCTGATGATAGCAAACTACAGGGACCTGTTTGCGGGCCATAATAGCTGCATTATCTGCCGGTTTAGTACTTGTAGTAGCGGGAGTTCCTGTACTTGTTGCAGCAGCACCTGCTGTTTTATCGGTAGGTTTAGATTGGCATGAAACTGTGCCCAAAGCACAAACAGTTAACCACACAAAAGCTTGTTTAAACATATTTTTGACGGATGATTTTTATTATTTTAACGAGGCTAAATTAATATAATTATTATTTGCAAACTCGGTTTTGCAAATAAATTAATTGTGTTTTTAGTTAGATGTGCAGGGTGGCAATATTAATTATATTGACTTATGATCTGTTTTAAACCAGGTTCACAGGTTAATAAATGCCATCCTCCAAATACAACAAACACCTTATCATGAGTTTTCAGTAAGGAGTCAATCGTACGTAATAGGCTTTGATCTCTTATTTGCTTGGAAGCCCGGCCAATTTCCTGAAATTTTCCTTTAGGGTCAAAGGGATTAGTTGGTTCAAGTTCCGGGATACTAAATGGCCGGTTTAATAGTTTTTGGTAATTGACTTTATAAAACTCAAGGGTTTGCTGCTCAGGAGACAATCTTACACCTCCGGTTTTCATGATATACTTTTGAATAAAGCCGGCGTAATTTTTTTTCATAGCGACAGTATCTTTAGCTTCCTGTTCCGATAACCCCCACATGAACCTTTCAGTAACGATATATGCTAAAAATTCGCCTGGTGTGTATTTTTTTAATAACTCCTTAAACTCTAAACTATCGGTCATATCACCATTAACCGTTTTTATTTTCAGGCTGTCGGCCAATATTTTTATCAGTCCAATTTCTCCACTTTTCTTCAATGCGGCTTCCTTTGAAGCATAAACTTTATTGGAAACATCGCCGCCCTCATTTACACATACATCGGGTTTAAATTCAAAAAATGCTTTTTCAATCCCGGCATACATTGGGTTATGTGTATCACTTTTATCCACATGGTTTACACCGCAAAAAACAATATGCTTTGTTGAGCTTTCAAACCTTAGTATGTACGGGTTGCTTGGCAGATGGCCTGCAGCATCCAGTTTAATGTTCAGATAGCTAATAGTAGGATAAATGTGTGTTTCGTGTTTATCCTTTTTATTGCCACAACTCATTAAGGTCAAGGTGAGTAGTATCAATATTATAGAAGCCTTCATTCAGGTTTAGGTTAGTTTTTTTACAAAACTATTCTTTTTCCTTCTTTAATTGATCTTTTCGCAGCGTCCAATATTTGCATCACGATCATGTTGTATTTTAATGATGAACGGTCATGGCGCGACTGGATAGGATTTTTAAGCGCAGCCGTAAAATAGGGTACAGGAGCATCAGCCGGTGATGTCAAGGGAGGGGCCTTAAATTCCCTGGTAGTATTATTCAATCTCACCTGTAGGCTATCGGCATTATAGGTATGAATATAACCTTTGGCCCCAAATATCTCCATATCTTTTATGCTGAATGGCCAGTTCCATGAAGCTTCGATCATGCCGGTGGCATTAGGATATTCTACAATAATGGTGGCATCATCCTCAACCTTTGGATATATAGATGGTTTGTAATGACGGGCAACGGCAGTAACTGCAATAGGGCGTTGGCCCTGCATAAACCAGGTCATCATATCGGCACCGTAACAGCCAAAATCATTTAAAGCGCCCGCACCGTTAAGTTCGGGATCGGTTAGCCAGCTTAAAAAGTCTTCGCTGCAGCCAATTTCACGCGGCCCCTGGTGCCCATCATGAAACACCATTTTACGGATTAGTCCGATACTATCAGTCTTGACCGTATTATAGGCGCTTTGTACCGATGAATACCAGGTAGTTTCATAATTGGTTAACAGATTTATATAATATTTAAGCGCCAGGAACTCCATTCTTCTGGCTTGGTCAAGTGTGGCGGCCAATGGTTTTTCGACCATTACAGATATACCCAATGGAGCGCAGGTTTCTACTACATCAATATGTTTGCCTACAGCGTTATAACCCAATACAATGGTTGGTTTGCGTTTGAGGCACATGGTTTTCAGATCTTCAAAAAAGAGAGAATCAGGTAGGTTATATATTTTTCCAAATTTTTGCCATAGTTTTTTATCAGGTTCGGCAATGCCTACAATGTTTACGTTACCATGCCGATATTCATTTAAAATAAGGTGAATATGGTCATGATTTAAGCCTGCTATGCCTACTTTGGTTCCGGTTGCTATCCTGCGGGCAGCAAGCGAATCTGTTTTTGCTTTGGCTTTTGCCAATGAATCAACAGGAGTTGTTTGGGCATTAGCTATGAACGATATAGGTAATACAATCAAAGCTAAAAGCATTTTGCAGTAAGGGCCGATGAGTTTGGTTTTCATAATTTGCGATAGCTATTGTTATTGGTTTTATTAAAATAAGGAGGGGTTACCACCAAGCTTTATCTTTCCTAAATGCTTGTAGGCACTTTCAGTTGCCTCCCTGCCTCGGGCAGTGCGCATTAAAAAACCTTCCTGTATTAAAAAGGGTTCATACACCTCTTCAATAGTACCCTCATCTTCGCCTACAGCTGTGGCAATGGTTTTCAGGCCTACCGGGCCGCCTTTAAATTTATCAATAATGGTAGTTAATATTTTATTGTCCATTTCGTCCAGGCCATGTTCGTCCACGTTTAGGGCGTTTAGGGCATACTTGGCTATCACGGTATCAATATTACCATCACCTTTAATCTGGGCAAAATCGCGCGTACGGCGTAGCAAGGCATTCGCTATACGTGGGGTACCACGGCTACGGCGCGCAATTTCATAAGCGCCTTCGTCAGTTATTGGTGTTTTAAGGATGGTTGCCGAACGCAGTACAATGGTGGTAAGCAGTTTGGCATCGTAATATTCCAATCGTGAGTTAATGCCAAACCTTGCTCTGAGTGGCGCGGTAAGTAATCCAGATCGGGTAGTAGCGCCAACCAACGTAAATGGATTGAGCGATATCTGTACCGACCGGGCATTCGGTCCGCTCTCGAGCATAATATCAATCTTAAAATCCTCCATGGCCGAGTACAAGTACTCTTCAACCAGCGGGCTCAGGCGGTGTATCTCATCAATAAATAAAATATCGCCGGTTTCCAGATTGGTGAGCAAACCAGCCAGGTCACCAGGCTTATCCAGTACCGGGCCTGAGGTAATCTTGATGCCCACGCTCATCTCATTGGCTATAATGTATGATAGGGTGGTTTTACCCAATCCTGGTGGGCCATGCAGCAGCACATGATCAAGCGCCTCGCCACGCTGGCGGGCAGCCTGTACAAAAATCTTTAAATTGGCTAATATTTTATGCTGACCGGTAAAATCCTCAAATTGCTGCGGACGCAAAACTTTTTCAATATCACGTTCGGTATTACTCAAGCGTTCTGCTCCGGGATCAAGATGCTCATTCATTACCAACGAAATTAGTATTTTTTTTTGAGGTAAAGGGATTTCTTTGAGGTAAAAGGATAAAGGTGAAAGGTAAAAAGTTTCTTGTTAGGATGAAAAAAAAAGCGAAGGGTAACATTTTTTTTACTTTTTGGTGTGGAAAGGAAATAAGTTTTAGTGGAGTGGAATAGAAAAGGCGAAAGATATATGTTTTACCTTTCGTCTTTTACCTTTACCCTTTCACCTCCAGCTCATCCTTCCGGATATTTCCTGAAAATACTGTTGATCTTCATTTGTATCACCCCAAAAAAGGCTTCTTTGAATATACCGGTCGACATTTTGGAGGTGCCTGCCGTTCGGTCTGTAAATATGATGGGAACTTCTACCACCTTAAACCCGTGTTTAAGGGCCGTATATTTCATTTCTATCTGGAAGGCATATCCCACGAACTTTATTTTATCCAACTGCACGGTTTCCAGTACTTTACGTTTGTAACACATAAAACCTGCCGTTGAATCTCTGATATCAATGCCTGTTATAAAACGTACATATACCGATGCAAAATAGCTCATCAGTACGCGGCTCATGGGCCAGTTAACCACGTTTACACCATTGCTGTAGCGCGAGCCAATGGCAGCGTCGGCACCATCAATGCAGGCTTGCCTGAGCTTTAGCAGATCATCGGGGTTGTGCGAGAAATCGGCATCCATTTCAAAAATATAGTCGTAATGGTGTGCAATTGCCCATTTAAAGCCATGTATGTAAGCGGTTCCAAGGCCCTGCTTCCCGGCGCGCTCTTCAATAAACAGCCGCTCAGGATATACATTCATTAAGTTTTTTACGATGATGCTTGTACCATCGGGCGATCCATCGTCAATGATGAGCAGATGAAAATCATGAGGCAAGGAAAACACTTTGCGAATCATTCGCTCAATATTTTCCTTTTCATTATAGGTTGGTATTATAACAATGCTATCTGGCACTTAGAAAAAAATCAAGTAAAGAGCAGGCAAAACTAATTGATTTTAACATAGATAAAAAATAAAAAAGCAGTTAAATAATATTGTTACTTAACTGCTTTATAAATAAGGTTAAAACTTATAAATTATGAGTATCCGCAATAACCTGGTTATCTACATAAGGATCAGTGATATAGTTTCGTTCTTTTAACCGTGGTGCAACAAAAAGAAATACCACGATAAATACGACAATAAAAATAACAAAGAACCATTCATAGTTTGCACCTTTAAGGTTACGTGTCCACCAGCCGCCGTCTTCTATTAAGCCATTAACAAGGGCGGTAATAAGATTACCGAACGATACAACGAGGAACCAGATACCGGTCATGGTACTTTTCATTGATTTTGGGGAGTGTGTATAAGCGTATTCCAGGCCAGTGATAGATACGAGCACCTCGGCCGCTGAAAGTATCATAAATGCAAACACCTGCCACCAGATGGAGGGCCTGCCGCCATGATCCAGGCTGGTGTGTATTATGCCGATTACCACGAATGATAAAGCTGTTAAAATGAGGCCGGTGCCAAGTCTTCGCAGCGGGGTTGTTTTTAGGCCAATTTTGTCGAACCATGGATATACTACATAGTTGAAAAATGGAATAAATAGAAGAAGGAACACTGTATTAACAGTAGATAATTGACCAGGCAGCACTGTGAACGAGGTAAAACCCAGGTTAATTTCACGATTCATTCTTTCGGCATATAGGGTCCACTCAGACAAACATTGATCCCAAACAGCCCAAAATGCCAATGCGAAAAAGAATACTGACATAACCCGGTATACTGCTTTCACACCTTCAACGCGTTCGGGGTTATACGGACCTTTGGCAACATCAAGCAGAGATTGGCCGGGTTTGCGTTGACCTAAATGAGTTAGGGCATACCAGGTTATAAATACCAGGTTATTGCGATTAACGCCTTGTGGGGGAACCTTTACGTATTTTTTACGGCCAGAAAAAAATATGATAGTAGCCAGTGCCATCAGCAAACCGGGGATACCAAAAGCCCACCTCGGGCCAAAGTGTTCATAAGTCCATGGAATAGCAACGGTTGAAATCATAGAGCCAGCATTAATACTGAAATAAAACCAGCCGTAAACCTTCGAAAGTAGATCCTGGTTAGTAGCATCAAACTGATCGCCCACATTAGCAGATACGCATGATTTAATGCCGCCGGCACCAATTGCAACCACAAGTAAGCCTAATTCAAAACCACCAAGGCCACCATCGAACATGGCCAACATTAAATGTCCCAAACAGTAAATTATCGATACATATAAGATAAGCTTGTATTTGCCGGTAAACCAGTCGGCCACCATACCGCCTACAAATGGCAAAGCATAGGCCACCATCACAAATAGGTGGTGTAGCTTATTGGCTCTGGCGTTGGCAACATCCGTTAAAGCAACAATATGGTTGGGATTAAAAAACTGATTTACCAAAAAAAGCGTCAATACGGAACGCATGCCATAAAAGCTGAAGCGTTCAGCGGCTTCGTTGCCGATAATATAAGGAACACTCCTGGGGAATCTGGATTTTGAGGTAGCCGTTACGGCAGGGTTTTCTTGCATTATTTAAAGTTTGTTAAAAATAGTATAATTCTTGTAAATCAGGATTTTATACCGAAAGTGTTACAATTTTGTTTAGTTATTTTAATTTATTGCCTGTTGTACAGGTTTAATGTTTTTGGTTTGAATGTATCAGTTTTCTGTCCTGCTCAGCCTGTTTTTTCGGATCAATATATTCCGCATCACCACTATCAGGAATATTACGCATGTCTAGATTTGGTTGGAATACCCAGCGTCCGTTTTTTAGTTTATAGCCGTCATAGCTGAGGTCGGGCCCAAAAGTTTCGGGCTTGTCCTTCATTTTTGAGTCAGGCGGCGACAGATGGTCAAACACGATTAAATTTTGCTCGGGCACATACCGGAGTAACATAGATACCTGGCGGGAGTATTCAAATATTACTCTTTTGCGGGTTTTGTTATTGCCATCAAAAACGGGTAAACCAAATGATGGTTTATCGTTATTAAAAGAAAGTATTTCAATTACCTTTTTTGTTGATTTTACGGTATTACCTTTCCAGCCTATTAGCACATAATAAGGTTTTTGTGCATAAACAGGGATGATCTTATAATACTGTGCCCCATACCATTTACGGTTATCAGTCACAGAATCTTCCGGATGCTGCAATAGAGGCGAATAATCCTCCAGCGGATAAAGTTTTAAAGGGCCGCCTGTGTTTAACTGTATGGTGCCATAAAAGCGATAGCTGCCATCCTGGTTCATCACATGCCAGCTCATGATGCGGAAACGGTTATCAGGCGAATTAAGGATGCTAATGCTTTTAAGCGAATCAAAGGGAAAAAGAAAGGAGTTTGATACTTTTAAAGCTGATACAAGGGTTTTAATGAACAGGTAGTTGGCATTTTTGCGCTCCAGGTCATTTTCGTCATTAATAAACTTTTTACCCAGCGAAATAAGGCTGTCCTGGTAAGTGTTTAATAGTTTTATACGAGTGCTCTCGTCAGAGTGCTGACCAAAAGCCTGGCCGAAAATAAACAGGGAGGTTATGAATACAAACAAACGCCTCATTACCATACGGTATACTTTAAAATTAACATAATTACGGGCTGCTAAGTTATATAATTTATCATAATAGCCGTTGTAACATGTTTAGCAACGGCTATTATTGTTTTATTAACGTAAATTTTCTATAACCATTGCGCTGGCACCACCGCCACCGTTACAAATTCCGGCGGCACCGTATTTGCCTTTATTTTGTTGTAATACAGATAATAAGGTAACAATGATGCGGGCCCCTGAAGCGCCCAACGGGTGACCAAGGGAAACGGCCCCGCCATTGACATTAACTTTTGCCGCATCAAGTTTTAAAAGCTGATTATTGGCTATAGCTACCACAGAGAAAGCCTCATTGATCTCAAAAAAGTCAATTTGATCTGCTGATAAATTTGCCCGGTGCAAAGCCAGCGGAATGGCCTTGGATGGGGCAGTCGTGAACCATTCGGGGGCTTGTTGAGCATCGGCATGAGATACGATGCGGGCCAGTGGTTTAATGCCCAGTTCATCGGCTTTTTCACGGCTCATGAGTACCAGGGCCGCAGCGCCATCATTTAGGGTTGATGCGTTGGCGGCTGTTACGGTACCATCTTTTTTAAACACCGGTTTTAACGATGGTATTTTATCAAACTTTACCGCCTTAGGTTCTTCATCATCGGCAAACAAGGTGATGTCGCCTTTTTTATCTTTTAGCTCAACGGGAGTAATTTCATCTTTGAATTTGCCTTCGCTTTGTGCTTTTTGCGCACGGTTGTATGATTCAATGGCAAAGGCATCCTGCTCTTCGCGACTAATCTTGCAATCAACAGCACACAATTCGGCTGCGGAGCCCATGTGGTAGTCGTTATAAACATCCCAAAGGCCATCTTTCACCAGGCCATCGGTAATTTGACCATGGCCCAGGCGATAGCCATTGCGGGCTTTATCAAGGTAATAGGGCACGTTGCTCATGCTTTCCATACCGCCGGCAACCACAATGTCGTTTTGACCTGTGGCAATGCTCTGAGCAGCCAGCATAATAGCCTTCATGCCCGATGCGCATACTTTATTAACGGTAGTGGCAGGCAGGTAGGGAAGGCCAGCAAATATAGCTGCCTGGGTGGCCGGTGCCTGCCCCAAATTGGCCGACATCACATTGCCCATATAAACTTCCTGTATCTGATCGGGCTTTAAGCCTGCTTTTTCAACTGCTGATTTGATAACTTGCGCACCCAGCTGGGTGGCGCTTATGGCCGCTAAACTACCACCGAAACTGCCTATCGGCGTGCGTGTGGCAGCTACTATTACTACTTCTTTCATGTGTCCCTCATTAAAATTGGTGGGGCAAATTTAATTATTTTGGTGAAAGGAAAAAGCTATGCATGCATAATAAATGAATTATTGGATAAAAGACTTTTGGACAAGGGACTATTGGGCTATTAGATAGATAAAAGACTTTGGGATAAAGGAACAAGGACTGTTAGATAAAGGACTTTTGGGCAAGGGAGCAAGGGTAAAAGCGTAAAAACAATTTGTCATGCTGAGTGTAGCGAAGTATCTATTCTACTGCCTGCGGGTTCACTACCAGATCCTTCGTTTCTCAGGATGACAATTGGTGATGTGGTTGTTCCGTGTTCGGATGTCTCCAAAACCCGAACAAGGCCCGAATAAAATCCGAACAAAAAACGGAATACAGGCTCAATTGTGCTTGTGTTCCGTTGTAAGCCACTCGTCATTGCTTCGTACCTCGCAATAACGTGATAATTGTGACGGAATCATCCAATAGGTCATCTATCACTCCTTTTTCTTCCTTGCACTTTTTTTACGGCCAAGCAAAGCCTGTTGCAGTAGGTATTCGATCTGGCCGTTGGTGCTTCTGAATTCATCGGCCGCCCAGGTCTCTATCTCCTTCAATACATCGGGATTAATGCGCAATATGAATGCTTTTTTCTCGGCCATGGTTATAATACAACGGAGATATAAGTCCGCTGGAGTAAAATTAAATTTGTACCTGTTACCGTTAGTTCCCTTGTTCGCAACTTATCAAAACCTCTAAACTGATTCATGTTATTAATGGTATAAAGTACCGGTATTAACAACGGGGCTTACGCTGCGATCGCCGCAAAGTACTACCAGCAGGTTGCTTACCATAGCTGCTTTGCGTTCTTCGTCAAATTCCACTATGTTTTTTTCTGATAGTTTATTCAGGGCCATTTCAACCATGCCTACAGCGCCTTCAACAATAAGGCGGCGGGCAGCTATAATGGCTGATGCCTGCTGAACCTGCAGCATGGAATGTGCAATTTCGGGTGCATAGGCCAGGTGCGATATCCTTGCTTCCAACACTTCAATACCGGCACGGGCTAGTCTTTCGTTCAGTTCCTTTTCCAATAAAAGGCTTACCTGTTCGGCACCGCCACGCAAGGTAATGGTGGCCGTTTCATCTTCCAGGTTATCATAGGGAAATGAGTTGGCCAGGTGCCTCACTGCGGCTTCGCTTTGAATATTCACATATTGTATATAGTTCTCTACGGCAAATACGGCGCTGGCAGTATCTTTTATCTGCCATACAATTACCGCGGCAATTTCAATAGGATTGCCTATACTATCGTTCACTTTCAGCTGCTGGCCGTTGAGGTTAAATGCCCTTAGCGATACTTTCTTTTTTGCTGTGAAAGGATTAACCCAAAAGAAGCCATCCTTTTTTACAGTACCGGTATACTGACCGAAAAGTGTAAGCACTTTTGATTCGTTGGGATTTATAACGATCAAACCCGGAAGTACAAAAATAAAAGCGGCTACAAGAAAGGCTACTGCAAAAAATGCCTGTTCAAAGGAAAAGAAAATAGCACCAAGAACTAATAATATCAGGAACAACGCAAATGCGGTAAAGCCTGATGGCGGGTTAATTATTTTTTCGGTTTGCATGATAAAGGTGATTTAAATTTGATATCATAAAGATATCAAATTTAAATTGATAAAAGCAAATAATCAGTATCAAATCGTTGGTATCAAGTAGCTAGTATCAAGTATCAAGAAATAGTTACCAGGACTTTTAGCAGCTTTGTATAAGACCTTTTTATTTAATATTTTCAAAGTCGTGATACCTGATACTAACTACTTGATACTGCATTTAACAGAAACTTATATTATTTTTGAGCGGTTAATTAAATAAATGGCAAAACTATCCACTTCGCGCCAAAAGGCTTTACTGCGCAAATACGCCCGCAATGTTAAGTTTTTGATGATGCTGCTGAGCATCGGCTTAATTGTATTTTTTTTACCAAAGCAGGCTAAATTTGGCTATGAGTATGAAAAAGGAAGGATCTGGAATCAGAAGGACCTGATATCGCCGTATAACTTTGCCATATTAAAAACCGCGCAGGAAAATAAGAACGATCAAAAAGCAGCCAAAGAAAGTATAACCCCCATTTACCAATTAGATCTGGCGGTCGAAAACCAGCAAATGGAAGGCTATAAGAACGATATTGAAATAAAATGGCACAATGCCGGCATTAATGATCGTTTTAAACCAAAATACCTTTCTATAGGGAATGATCTGCTGAAAGAAATATATGAAACCGGTATCCTGAAGCTGAATGCTCAATATCAGCTCAATTCAGAAAACTACCCCATCACCATTTTAAGCAAAAATGTTGCTACCGCAAAAAACACCAATGAGCTTTTTACCAAAGAAAAAGCATTGGCTTATTGCGATAAGGTATTGGGCAAGCATATAGATATTGATAAGACCTTTTTGCTTGATCTGTTGCAGAACAGGCTGCAAACCAATTTAAGCTACGATAATAACCTTACCTCGCGCCTGGTAAATGAGGTGATTGAGGGACTATCCATAACCCGTGGCATGGTTCAAAAAGGTGAGGTGATAGTTTATAAAGGATCGGTTATTAATGATGATGTTTATCAAAAACTGGAATCATACAAACAAGCATTTGAAGATAATGCACGTACCAATGGTAACCGCAAACTGGTACTGCTGGGGCAATTTTTACTGGTATCTATAGCCATATCGTTGCTCATGATATTCCTGTACCTTTTCAGACGAGATATTTATGAGGATAACCGGCTGGTAAGTTTGATATTATTGGTGGTTACAGCAATGCTGGCAGCTTTGTCGCTGGCTATAAAGCTGCAGATGCCCAATTTATACTATATACCCTATTGTATAGTGCCTATCATTATCCGTATTCTGTTTGATACCAGGCTGGCATTGAATATCCATTTGTTGGTGGTATTAATAGCAGGTTTTTTTGTACCCAATAGTTTTGAGTTTGCTTATTATGAGATCACCGCGGGTATGGTATCCATATATAGCATCAAAAACCTCATCAGGCGCGAGCAGTTCCTGATATCGGCAGTAATTATCACCTTTACCTATTTTGTGGCCTTTTTGGGTATCACTTTCATACGCGAAGGTACTTTCTTGGATATTGACTGGATGGACTTTGTGCCGTTTGTGGCAAGCGTAGTGTTAACCCTGCTGGCCTATCCGCTTATTTATATTTTTGAAAAGGTATTTGCCATTACATCAGATATTACACTTATTGAGCTTACCAATACCAATGCGCCTTTATTGCGTGAGCTGGCCTTTAATGCTCCCGGCACATTCCAGCATTCGTTGCAGGTAGCTAATCTTGCCGAAAATGCCATATATACCATAGGTGGTAATGCTTTGCTGGTGAGGGCAGGGGCGCTGTATCATGATATTGGTAAAATGGAAAACCCATTGTTCTTTATCGAAAATCAAAGCTCGGGTTTTAACCCGCATGATAAGCTGCCTTATGAGGAGAGCGCCCAGATCATCATCAGGCACGTAAGCAAGGGTATTGAAATGGCTCGTAAAGCCAACCTGCCCGAAATAGTGATCGATTTTATACGTACCCACCATGGTAATACCCGGGTCGACTATTTTTACCAGTCGTCATTGAAGAATTTTCCGGAAAAATTCATCAATGAAAACATTTTCAGGTACCCCGGACCTATCCCTTTTTCGAAAGAAGCCGGTGTTTTGATGCTTGCCGACTCGGTTGAGGCGGCTTCGCGCTCATTAAAAGAGCCCGATGAAGAATCTATCAGTATTTTGGTTGACCGGATAGTGAAATATAAGCTTGATCAGAACCAGCTGAAAGACAGTAATATAACTTTGAAAGATATCGAAACTATTAAAACTATTTTTAAACGGATGCTGATGAGTATCTATCATGTGCGAATAGATTATTAAAAATCGAACTTTTTTTTTGACAGGAAGCTTGAATTACTATATTTGCAATCCCGAAAAAAGGGGACAAGTTTTAAAAACGGAGAGATGCCTGAGAGGCCGAAAGGATCAGTTTGCTAAACTGACGTACTGGAAACGGTACCGAGGGTTCGAATCCCTCTCTCTCCGCAAGATTCAATATCAAAGTATGCTAAAAGCCTGTAAATAAAATGATTGCAGGCTTTTGTTTTTGGGTTAAAAGCCCGTTTTACCCACCAATTCGCATATAAAAAGTACGTTATTCGGTGAGTGAAATTTCGGAAATACTTACTCACCAATATCTACGCATCGTTTTGATTATCAGTCTATTTAATAATTAAACATCTTGTACGGACTCGATTGCAAGCTTAATTTTGTTTCACTTTTTAATGTCAAAACATTATGAAAACTAACTTCAGCTTGCTTTTTTATTTAAAGAAGCCAAAAAACTATCAAAACGGCCTTGTGCCTATTTATTTACGGATTACTGTTAACGGCAAATGGGTAGAAACGAGTACGGGCCGTGAATGCGTACCTGCACTATGGAACAGCAACGCAGGACGGTTTAAAGGAACTAAAGAAGAAATCAAATCTTTAACGCCTACCTCGATAACCTGCAAGCCCAGGTTTACGAAGCACATGGGCAATTAACCGAAGCGGGCGGTATGATTACTGCCGAAAATTTAAAAAACAAGCTATTGGGTAAAAGCGAAAAATCAGGTTTGAAAGAGTGTTCGGTGATATTGAGAATTACATCAAGATTTTCCAATGTAAAAAGTATCCGGTAAAAGTCTTATGTGATATTTAAAAGATATTTAATCAGACCTAATTGTTTGATTGATATGAATGATTAAAAATATGACCATTGTAACCATCGGGAGCAATGACAAGTTTGCCCGAGCCGAAAGCATCGGGAAAAACACAAACTTGCTTCTTATCAGCTAACTATTTTATAAAATGAGCATAGTCGTTCAGGTGATTTTCTGTTAAGCAACCAAAAGAGGAAGACGACAGGGTTGTTGAGGGAACGTGGAATAAATGGCCCGGAGGTAAATACCTATTAATTTGTTATAAAATATAATAATTCACCCATGGATTTACCAAATCTAAAAATAAAATAGACAGATAAAATCATACAAAATGCAAGTACCATTTTATTTTTAATAATAGCATTTGTTAAAGTATCTAATTCCATTTTTTTAGTGTGAAACGTAATAAATAAACTCGCCAACCGCTTTACCGGCTTCATAAATTGCAACACCAGCCGCGGCTCCGGGACCTATTGCCAGAAAAAGAGCTAATGGGGCTATGCCTCCTTCAGTTTCTATTTCTTCTTTTTCAGTTAATGATACAAGATAAGTGTTATTTTCTATAAGAATCAAAGTTTTTAAATGTAGTTTCCATGTTTTTTCGTTTTTATTTTACCTAATTTCAGCTTCTATTTATATATGTGAAGTCTAAATAATAGCCTGTCGTGAGCGTGTATTAGCATCACGTATTGCGTGTTTGGCGATCAACTTTTAACGGTTATCTTGCACGTAATTTATTGTTCCGGGCAATTATTAATTTTTATGATCCCACGGCACATCTTGAATGATTTAAAGTCGTTATAATCTTTCCCCAAAATGGACATAATTCGAACCATTTGGCACCGGGGTACAAAGGAACCTACTGGTACCTTGCAGAAAATGGTAATCCTCTAAAAGATTGCTAATAATCTATAAATTTAGACAATTCGTTGTCATAAATAAATGGTCTTCCATAGGCGCTTCCTTTGGGAGTGATTTCGGAGTTTACGACGCGGTATACTGCATTTGAGGCAACGTCCTTGAATGTGATTGTCGCGGACGGGGTCTTCTTTGCTTCCTCCTTTGGCTGGTATTTGAGAATTTGGGCCACTCCCGTAGGTATCCATCCCTGCAGCTTGTTGTCCCAATAAACCACCCTGCATTTTTTCCCGTAAAGGCTATTAGACAGGCTTGAAATATCGAAAGTCACGGTGGCAATTCGCGATGTATTCTCCATAAATCCCTGAGTCTTGCCGCTTTTATGAACAAAAAAGGGAGTTCCGCAGGTTTTCGTACGACCGTTATTTAAGAGTCTTATCGGAGCGTAGAGTACATTCCTTGCGAT
>JAUCSE010000014.1 GCA_030445275.1 Mucilaginibacter sp. | reverse complement strand
AAAAAAAATCCCTATAATTGCAATCCGATTTTTACGGGCTAAAAATCGCTTTAAGAGCTAAAAATCATGGATTTAGTAAAATTTGTTGAAGAGCAATCAGTAGAAAAAAAGCAGTTTCCTTCCTTTAAGGCTGGTGATACTGTAAGTGTGCATTATAAAATCAGAGAAGGAAATAAAGAACGTGTGCAGGTTTATCAAGGTGTTGTTATTCAACGTAACAGTACTGGCAATAACGAAACATTTACCGTTCGTAAAGTTTCAAACGGAATAGGTGTTGAGCGTATCTTCCCTATCAACTCTCCAAACATTGATAAAGTTGAGGTGAACAGTCACGGTAAAGTGCGTCGCTCTAAATTATACTATCTGCGTGCCCTTACTGGTAAAGCAGCTCGTATCAAATCAAAAAGAGTTTAATTTTCCGCATCCGTTTATAGCGGATGTGCATTTGATATTTAAAAAGGCCTTTCTGGATTTTTCCGGGAAGGCCTTTTTTATGGAAAAAATTTCGATTTTGAGCTTTATAAAAGCGATCACGCGGGTTCTCCTCTCCGCGCGTCATTGCGAGGCACGAAGCAATCCCCGATGAGCAGGTTCATTTTGTCTGAACCTTGATTTATGGGATTTTTCACAGGTTAATTCTTATTGGCGTTCAAGAGGGCTTCGCCGTTAAAGGATTAACGGGATTGCCATTTGTTCTTTATACTCTTGTCATGCTGAACGTAGTGAAGCATCTATTGTTCGCTATGCGTATCGCCTAACAGATCCTTCGCTATCGCTCAATGACGTGGGGGAGCGGCCCAAGTAAAAAAAGCCAGATCATAAACCCGGCTTTTCCATATAATATTTTCAAAAGATGCTTATTTATCTTTAGCCTTAGGCGTTTTAGCTGCAGTAGGTTTTGTTGCCTTAGTAGCAGTCGTAGCTTTCTTCGCAGGTTTTTTAGGCGCTTCGGTTTTAGGATGATCAATTACCAATGGAAGCTCTTCCTGGGTAGCTGCATTTTTAATTACGGTTGGTTCAACAACATCGGCAGCAGGCGCATCTATTGGTGTAGCTAATATCACTGCAGGCGCGGTTGCTTTAGCCGCCCCAGTAACGGTTTTTGCTGCGCTGGGCAGCTCGGCCAGTATAGTGCGACCACCTTTTACCACATCGCCAATATTTACCAGTACGTTTGAGCCTAGCGGTAAAAATACATCAACTCTTGAGCCAAATTTGATAAAGCCAAATTGCTGACCCTGCTCTACAGCATCGCCCTCTTTCACATACCAAACAATACGGCGGGCCAATGCCCCCGCAATTTGACGGAACAGTACCGATATGCCCTCGCTGTTTTTAACAACAACCGTAGTGCGCTCATTTTCTGTTGATGATTTGGGGTGCCAGGCTACCAGGTATTTGCCTTTGTGATATTTAAAATAACTTACCACACCCGATATTGGATTACGGTTTACATGCACATTTACCGGCGACATGAAAACCGACAACTGGATACGTTTATCTTTCAGAAATTCAGTTTCCTCGGTTTCCTCAATTACCACCACCTTGCCATCTGCAGGGCAAAGCACGGTTGTTTCGTCAGTACTGATGTTAATGGATGGACTGCGGAAAAACTGCACGATCACCACAAACAGCAGGAACGATAAAATATAAATGAACCATTTTAAAGTATGTGCTTCCGGAAAATAAAACTGTATCAATGCATTTAATACAAAGATGAACAATACAGTGATGGCCAGTGAGGTATATCCTTCTTTATGAAAAGTCATGAGTATAGATGATTTTATTTTTTAGTATCAAGTATCAGGACAGCTTCACAAAATAACAAAAGTGCTCAAAAAATCTTGATACCTGATACTAGCTACTTGATACTATATTTATTACAAAAGTACTAATTTGAAATGAAGTACAGGTAAGCATAAACAATTGGGGCGGCTAATAAAAGCCCGTCAAACCTGTCGAGCAGACCGCCGTGTCCGGGTAGTATGCCGCCGCTGTCTTTTACGTTAATGCTGCGTTTAAACATCGATTCAACCAGGTCGCCCATGGTGCCGAAGCATGATATTAAAACAGCTATGCTTACCCATTGTTTCCAGGAAAGTTCATCGTAATAATGGCTCAATATCAATGCCGCTGCCGCGCTGATGATTACGCCGCCAAAAAAGCCTTCCCATGTTTTTTTAGGTGAATGGCGCTCAAACAGCTTGGTACGACCAAACGCGCGCCCTGCCAGGTAAGCCCCGGTATCGTTACTCCACAGCATAATCAAAAAGCCCATCGGGATATGGGAGTTAAAGTGATCAGTCCCTTTGATAAAGGCCATCCCGTGGAAAAATAAAAAAGGCACAACCGCGAAAATTATCCCCAAAAAGGTAAAAGCAATGTTGCTGAAAGGCGCTGCGTTCTTTTTATAAAGCTCCTGTATAAACACCGCACTTAAGCAAACCGGTAAAAAGAAAATAAATTTCCAGGCCGGCAAATAGCATTGGGCTGCAAAAAACAGGAACACCAAAAAGCCATTGATCAGTCCGCTTTCGCGACTGGGCTTAAAACCACCTTCGCGCACCAACCCGTAAAACTCAAATAGGCAAAAGGAGGTTAAAACCAGGTAAAATGCACTGAAAACATAAGAGCCCAGTAAAACGGAGCCCAGCATTACAATAACAAAAAAGAAGCCGGTAATGGCGCGTACTTTCATAAATTAATTTGATTGAGGATCATGATCTCAATAGCTTTGCTAAAATCCTCCTGGTGAATGTAAACTTCAATATCGCCAAAGGCTTTATGTGATGAATCTTGCTTGTTTAATAAAACAGTGTCAATATGGTGCCTGGTAAGCACTTGCTTAACAATTTCTGATTGATAAAAATTGGATGATGTGAAAATTTTGATCCAGCCTTTTTCCATTAAAAATCAAACACGGGCTTTTTGAGCGCTATATTCCTGTATATGTAAAGCAAAATTAAAATAATTATTAAGCTAAAAGCATAGCTGCCATAATTAAATACATGCTGATCATCAGGATTTAAGCTGATGGCTTTCTGTTGATATAGGTAGGTAATAACCACCGCCGAGCCGTTGTTTAAAAAATGCGCCCAAACACCTGTCCATATACTGCCGCTCCATGCTACAAAATAACCGAAGAACACACCCAGCGCCACCCGTGGTAAAAACGAGAAAAACTCCATATGAAAGGCGCTGAACAGAATAGCGGTTATCCAAATAGCAGCATGAGTGTTTTTTGTCCACTTCACAAATATGGTTTGTATGCATCCCCTGAATAAAAACTCCTCGGCAATGGCAGTCATTAAGCCAATCACTAGCACGGCAAAAAGCATATCGCCAATGGAATCCATATGTAGCATAACGTTGGTAACCTTTTGAGCCTGCTGCTCCATGGTGCGCATGGCATCTTCCAACAATTTAAGTGATGCCGGTAATTTCAGGTTTTGATTCAAATTTACCAGCACTTCCATCACCGGCGATGCAAATAGCATGATAGAAAACACCATCAAGAATAAAACCGGGGGAACTTTAAAGGTTGGTTTTAAATAAGTGGGGGTATCGCCAACAATAAATTTGGCAAAAAGAACCGGGACTATAAATAAGGGGATGGTAGTACTGATGATCTGCAATATCCACAGACCGGTTATGGTATTTTTATCGGCAATATTAAGCGCCATAACATCAGCGAGGGTTTTAGTGCCATAAATGACCCAAATAACTCCCGCTGCCAGTATCCCGGCTAAAATTAACAGCACGATAGTACCGGCCACTAAAATGATAAATTGCACCGACGGACGGGTCGGTGTTTGCTGAGGCTCAAGCTCTTTTATTGGGTCTTTTATCATTTGGGGTAAAATTCGTATTTTTGCGTTGCTAAAGATAAGCATGTCTGTACAAATAGGAAATATTGATTTAGGTGAATTCCCGCTTTTGCTGGCGCCGATGGAAGATGTGAGCGATCCTCCCTTCCGTTACGTGTGCAAACAAAACGGGGCGGATATGATGTACACCGAGTTTATCTCGTCAGAAGGATTGATCCGTGATGCCGCCAAGAGCCGTCAAAAGCTGGATATATTTGAATATGAGCGCCCAATAGGCATCCAGATATTTGGCAGCGATATTGACCACATGCGTGAGGCTACCGAAATTGCCTCGTTAGCTGGTCCCGATTTGATGGATATTAATTATGGCTGCCCCGTAAAACAGGTGGCCTGCCGCGGCGCGGGTGCCAGTTTACTGCAGGATATTGATAGAATGGTGGCCATGACCAAGGCAGTAGTTAATGCCACACACCTCCCCGTAACCGTAAAAACACGGTTGGGTTGGGACGATAATACCAAAAATGTTTATGAAGTGGCCGAGCGCCTGCAGGATGTCGGCATTAAAGCCCTTACCATACACGGCCGTACACGTGCGCAAATGTATAAAGGCGTTGCCGATTGGTCGTTGATACGTGATATTAAAACAAATCCCCGCATCCAGATCCCTATTTTTGGTAATGGCGATATTGACTCGCCCGAAAAAGCGGCCAACTGGCGTATGGAGTTTGGGGTTGACGGCATGATGATAGGCAGGGCAGCTATTGGCTACCCCTGGATTTTCAGAGAGATCAAACATTTTTTTAAAACCGGCGAGCACCTGGATAAGCCAACCATTATCGAGCGCATTGCAGCATGCAGTACGCACCTGGAAAAATCGATAGAGTGGAAAGGGCCAAAAACAGGGATATTTGAAATGCGCAGGCATTATTCAAACTACTTTAAAGGTGTTGATCACTTTAAAGAATACCGCATGAAACTGGTAACTGCAGGCACACTGAACGAAGTGCACGAAATTTTAGCAGAAATTGACGAAAAATATGCTACTGAAATGGCGTAATATTTGTTGAGATGCTTTATATTTGAAATTAAACAGACACAGTGCACATGGTTACCACTATAACTGAGGGTGTTAAGGTTTCCATAGAAACCATTTATCAGCCCGAATATTCTAATCCGGCTAATGACCACTTTATGTTTGCCTATAAGGTAAATATCGAAAACATGAGCAATTACGCTATACAGCTCATGAGCAGGCATTGGTATATTTTTGATTCGAACGGTGCAAAGCGCGAAGTAGAAGGCGAAGGTGTAGTTGGGCAGCAACCGGTTATTGAACCCGGTCATGCACATGAATATGTATCAGGCTGCAACCTGAAAACCGATATGGGCAGCATGAAGGGCGAGTACCAGATGGTACGTTTGTTAGATAATTCTGCCTTTAATGTACAGATCCCCGAGTTTTACCTGATTGCTCCGTATAGGATGAATTAAGGTTTTAGAACCAAGAAGTTAGAATCAAGATACAAGAAACATAAAAAAGTCTGGTTGATTAATCAACCAGGCTTTTTTTATATATGCGAATCTTGTGCGGTAGCGGGAGAAGAATAATCTTTGGACCATGACTGGCTCAGTGCCAGCTTTTTTGCTTTACAGAAATTCATTGATAACTATATCCCTAATTTCTTACGCCAGTAACCGTTTAGAAAAACATTGTGGTAGTCCATATTATTTCTTAAAGCCAACCAGTCTTTCCACTTGGGGTATTGTTTAGTTACATAAGCTGCGCCTGACTTACCTTTAACCGTATCGGGAATGTATTTTCCCCAGTGCGGGCGGTAGTTAAACGGTGCCAATAAATCCCAGAAATTTTGGTAAAATGTTGCCGGATCGCCCTGGTTAAGGCCAAACCAGAATACATCAATACGTATAACATCCTGATTGTAGGAAGGGCTAAGCCAAAAAGGGCTTTTCTTGGCTGCATAAATTTCACAACTAAAACTAAGGTCGATGGTTATTGGCTGGGCATCATAATAAGCTTTTAACGTTTTCATCACCTCCTCTGTCTGGTTAATATCTATCCATAGCTCTGTAAACCAAACCGGCATCAGCTTATCGCTCATTTGGTTGTCCATAGGTATGCCTGTGTACCAAAGATCTGAAAACAACTGCGGCCCTTTATTTTTATTTGTAGGTGTATCAACAGTAACAAAAATGTCCATTATAGTAGGGAATATCTTTGTTGCGTAACTACTCTCTATCAAAGCTTTAATAATTCCATACTCTGTAGGTTTATCGTGTAAAAGCTTTTCCAGCCATGTTGGCCATTTGCCAATAGCAGTGTATATAAGGTTAGCAACTACATTTGCAGGATCGGGGCTGCCAAAAAAATAGGGTACTTCTTCATAGGGTTTTAATCCGTCAGCAGATGGCGGATCGCCCATTAAGTCATAAGCATGTTTTGCCCAGGCCGCGGCTCCGGCCTTAGTTGTGCGTTTTGCCTGCCAAACCACCATCCGCGACAGATCCTGCTGATGGTTTTGCTGCGGCCACCACATTAACCGGGTATACTCGGTTTGCTCTAAAAAAGTTTTAATATCCGGCAAACCGGGAGCATTTCCGAACAGGTTGATCAGGGAGCATTTATCCGTATATTCAATAGTTTCTGATCCTTCAATATAAAATTGGGAGTCGCACCTAAAAGTTGCTGATACAATAACACCCATTAAGCCCATAGAAGCTAAGCCTATCGCAAAAAACGAGTCATCTGACGGATCGTCCCTGGTATACGTATTCAAATAAGGGCCCTCGCCGAGCGCGCACGTAACTATATCTACACTAATCAGCGCATCTTCAAACGAATATTGCGTTGAGCCTCCGGACGAACCTGTTGACAAAAAACCTCCAATAGTTTGGTGTGTAATGCCACCTAGGTCAGGAAGCGCGAGCCCAAAGCTATCTAAAATATAACATAGGGAATTTTCGACTGTCGATATTTTAGTAGGATCGAAAGGGTCGACACCAAGGTGGCAACCGGCCTGAACTTGTACAGTGCCGTCATCATTCACCTTCACATCATGCATTTTAGAAAGCATCACATAGGTGTAACCAAATGAGGAATCTGATGGGGTTTTCCCTGTTTCCAGGTCCCCGACTAACGGGAATGAGTGGCCTGAGCCGCGAACACAAATGACGCGGCGGTTATTCAGCGCGTCTCCTACCAGGTCAAGTACATCCTGGTTGCTTTCGGGCAGCCAATAGGTTGCGCCATTTACAATTATTGAATCCATTGTTTAAAGGGTTTAGTTTTATCTAATTTAACCAATAATTATAAAGCATTGTAAAATAGCGCAACCGTTAATTTTTTATTTATTCAAGTTAATTTTTTATGGTCGATTAAGTATTGGTTAATTTTTACCAATAAACACCAAAAGTGATTGTACCGATCCCTTTGTCCCGCTACCGCAAGCGTCCCGCTTGTGGTGTTTTACGATTGACTAAATAACACTACTAATCATGATGGCTACAAGCGTCCCGCTTGCAGTAGCGGGGTGACACTTGCGGTAGCGGGCAGTTTACTGCCCGATATTCAATTATGAAAATCATGAAAAACCCGGTCGTGATAGGCAGGTATATCCTTTACAATTTCATCCCTTTGCTCCGTTATTTGATTAACAAAAGAATCCCATGATCTTTTAGGGTTACTTTTGTTTATAGTCATAAATCCATGTGATTTGCCTTTTTGATCCAATACCGGAGGGGGATATTTTGCTTTTTTATTAAAGGGTGAATAGTCGCTTTTATCACTTCCATATTTTCCTAACTCATTCCATATAGAATTGACTTTATGCACGGAACCATATTCACCAAAGTTGCACCATATGGAATTCAGATCCTCTGTAGAACAATCAATACACCCGAGGAATTGGTCATGGTTTTTGCCACCATATAGTTTTAATTTAGTTTGTGCATTTGCTTTAACTGTACCTAAAATTAATACTGCAAATAAAATGATATATCTTTTCATGGTTTAAATTAAGATTACGGAGTGCATTTATGGCCAACGGAATTGCCTGTGGTTACATCCCGTTCAGCATTATTGGCCGCTATGATACTTGTATCATTAAATATCCCACATCTTGTGAGTGCGGTCGCGCGGTCAACAGAGAAACTGGGAGGTTGGCACAAGTAACCATTGCTCCAAGCCCTACCCGACATACTTGCGCCAGCGGGGGGAGTTAATTTATCGGATCATCCACTATTGAAATAATAGGATTAAATAAAAAAATCGTGTTTGGTTCAACTTCTTTTTGATGGGCATACGTTGACATAACTGTACTTAAAACCTCTGTTGGTGTATAAGAGGTGGTTTTAGGGATTTTGCAAGATGTTTTGCGATTTTCAATAGTTAAACAAAATACCAAAGATTGCTCTTTGGGTGTACTGCTGTCTGAAAGTTGGTATCCAATTAAAAACTTAAAGCTTTCTTTCATATCAGTTGATGTTTCATTTAAAACTTTATAGTCTACCACTTTTTTGTTTTTGATGGTCGTTTTTACAATTGCATAATGCCAATTACAATTATCCTGTATGGGTTTGGGTATTTTGTAGTTGCTGGATACAAAATGTATAAAATTTTTATACCTCGAATCAGAATTAGAGTTAAATGGAAATATTAAAAAAAGGATATTCAATATTATTAGTTTCATCTTCTTATGGTTTAGTTACAGGGAGATCCACTGGCTCGAGTTTTATACGCCTATTAGCGCCGCAAATCAATCTTTATTTTATTGCTATTAAAGTTGACATGAATCGATTCGATGCACAATTATTGCCTGTCTAAACGCTCGTTGTGCAACAGCCACGTGACACTTGCGGGAGCGAGGGGTATTTGATCAATGTTGTACTTCATAAAACTTTTTAACGATCATATCTGGGATAAAAACCGTCTTTGGATCATCTTTCTCTATCTTTAGCAAAATGTCAGATATAATTTCTACCACCCGGTTAGGTGTGTAATAAATAAAATCACCAGGTTTTTGTTTACATATATCCAGATTGTCAATAGAAAAATAAAACACTACCGGGTGATCGTTTATAGGCATTTTTATTGGAAACTGATACCCTATCAAGAAGCTGAAACCGCTTTTCAAAGCATCAGAAGCATTGTTCACAAAGTCGTATTTTATAATTTTATTACGGGCATCCGTTTTTACCTTTACTACGGCAAACATCCACTCACAGTTATATTTTAAGCTATCGGACACTTTGTATGTTTTTAAAACAAACTTCGTAAAGTCGCTTATTTCGTTTGATTGCGATTTCGCTATAAAAGGCGAAATGAACATCGTTAGAATAATATATAGTTTTATCTTGTACATGGATTCCCTGAGTTACCAGATTTATAAGATTTATTGGTTATTTCAATTCTGTTTTTTTCTTCTTGAGAAAGAGAGGTATATAAATCACCTGCATCCGTTTCCAACCCACCCCATGCTAAATCCTTTGCATCGTTTGGAGTTAAGTTAGGATATAATTTTAGAAGTTGGTCTGTCATAACGGAAATATAATTTCGTGCCATATCCATATGTTGATTTACAATAGTTTGGCTGTAGCTTAAATAAGCATGTAATGCTTCGTGCATTATCGTAGCAGTTACAAATTCTTGAGAGGCGTTACTTAGTCCTGTTTTATTTAACGTTATGATTAAGTCCATTGCGTCAATCACCCTTCTTGAGTTAATATTAGTGAAATGTACAAAATCTACATCTGTGGTCCCATCTATCGTTGGTTCGCTAAATGTGGATCCAACGGCATCGCGAAAATTCAAATTAAAATTTGTGTTGCTATTAAATATGGAATTCATTGATTCATTAAGACTAAATGTAATGTTTTTTGAAACAGCAGTGTTAACCATTCCTTTCAAGCAAGGGTCAATTACATTGTTAGTAATTGTTGCTGCAGCAACTGGACACGGAACCGGCGGAGGTGGAGTTGTGGGTGGAGGATATGTCCCATCTCCATCACCCGGTGGAGGCTGTACAACGTTTTTATAAACAACAAAATGCCCACCTGTTGATTGTACTTTTAATGAATTTGGCACAACACAAGGAAGAGGCGGCGGTGGCGTTGATGGGGTAGAGCCAGCACCGCCTCCGCCTCCATTACCCCCATCGCCACCGCCCGAGTCGCTTATAACGTTATAAGCACAATCTGAGCCCAGGTATGTTACTGAAATAACAGTACCATTACTATCTGTCGAAATTTGATACCAGTCTGTACAATCCAGTCTGGTTAGGTTGGGTTTAAGGCTTTGTATCTTTTTGGGATCGTTATTATTAACCGTATCCGTAGGCTGAACAGGCTGCGATGGCATAGAGCTGGTGATGTGCCCGTTTTTGTAAAACCAGGTGCTTACAAATTTACCTTTTGGTGTGGAGTATACTACAGCGCCGGTAAAATCGCTGTCGCGTTTATTGTATTTGTTATGGTCAAGTTTGCTCAGATCGTTTTTCAGATACGATGGGTCGGCAATAATGGTCATGATATAGGCTTTATAGCCCTGGCCATCATTCAGCAGCAGGAACGAGCTGCGGCTGTATTCTTTTTTATAAACTTCGCTGCCGCTAGCCGAGTTGCCTAAAGCAGTGCTTAACTTAACCGATGATGGATCGATAGGTATTTCAATCACCTGATCGGTAAAGCGTTTGTAATTAGCGGCCTGCTGCCAGTAAGGTTTAAGCACCTGGCTATAATCAACCATGCCCGAGCCATTGCTGCCGGTGCTTTGCGTTTTACCGCTGGAAAGGCGCTTTGGTACCAGCTTTTAGCTTGTGCAACAGCAGGATCGGTAATAGCGGTTTGCTGTTCTGCGTGGTTATCTTTTTTACAGCTTTCAATAATAATAGCCATTAAGGCAATAAAAACAAATAATAATAAATACAATTTGTTTAAGATAGGTTTAGGTTTGTTCATATAACGCAATAAAATTTATACTGCGTTAAATATAAATATTTATTATATAAAATATATTATTTGTGAACTTTAGTAATTAATATTAATGGACGCTTGCGGTAGCGAAGATGAAGACACAAGAGAAAACATAAAAAAAGCCTGGTTGATTACTCAACCGGGCTTTGCTTTTATATATAGGTATTGAATTTGGGGAAAGGGGATTACCGGTGTTTTTCGTGCTCTTCGGGCCTTGGGTTTTGATGCTGCCTTGGCGCTGCATGTTGTGCCTGTGCCCTTGGCGCATGCCCCGGGTTGTGATGATTTTGTGCCTGCGGCCTGTTGTTTCCAGCATTAGTATTATGGCCCGCATTAGGGTTATTGCCAGCTACATTATTAGCCATTTGGCGATGATGTGGCGTTTGGGCCTGTGTATTATCTCCGGCATTAGCTGAATTCATTTTGTTATTCGCTTTATTAGGGTTAGCATTGGCCTGATTGTTAGGATTATTATCGGCAGCTGCGTGATGGTCGTTGCTCGGATTGCCATTTGCGCCGTTAGCTGCTGAAGCACGGGCTGCATGCCCTGCAGCGTTAAAGCGATTTCCGTTTACACTGTTCATGGCCGCGGTAGTAGGGTGCCCGTTATTAACGCTGGCAAATTGGCTACGGTCGTTCCCGGCAGTCTGACGGTGGTTAAGCTGATCGCTGGTAGGTTGCACATGTTGTTCGCGGCCTGCGGCCTGCTCTTCGGGCCTGGCCTGGGCGCTAACACCACCGGGGCCGTTAAAGCTGGTATGGTTGTTATTTACGGTTACATTGTTATTAACAACCGTATTATTAACATAAGTATTATGCACCACCGTATTATTTACATTTACTACCGCTGTGTTATACTGAAAAGAATTACCAGACCAACGGCCGCCACCATAGCCTGAGCCGCCATAGCCGTAGCCGTAATTTACACCGCCGTAAAAGCCAATGTGGCGGCCCCAGTAACCCTCATGAAAAGCGTAAATGGCGCCATCATAGCCCCAGTAACCGGGTGTCCATAAATAACCAACTCTTGGGGGGGCAACCCAAACACCGGGTACCCAATAATATCCGCCATCCTTATTGTATGCCCAGTAACCGGGTGTCCAGAGGTAGCCATCAGTAGGGCATGGGGGTTGGGCATAAACCGGTAAAGCCGGCGGTGCAGTACGTATGGATATACCTATACTTATCTGTGCATAGGTTTTAAATGTTGCCAGGGATATCGCCAAAAGCACCATTACTATTTTAGCTGTTTTTTTCATGGTCTGATCATTTTTTAATCAAACCTAAAACTGTAACATGAACATTACATTAAGAATTCCTTATAGCAAAATCCTCTTCATAAAAGCTTCATCAAAGCAGAGCCCCCTCTAAATCTCCCCCAAAGGGGGGAGACTTTAAGAGAAAATGCTTCAAAGCCCTCTCCAAAGGAGAGGGTTGGGTGAGGCTTTTGTTCCTTTATCTATTTTTAATCCCCATTCCTAACTTCGTCTGTTAAACAAAAACGAAGCATAATAAACCAGCGTGGCCAATGCGCTTAACGCGGCAACAACATAGGTCATGGCGGCCCACCACAGGGCATCCTTAGCTTGTTCATGCTCCTCCTTGGTTTGCACGATGCTGTAATTGTTATTGAGCCATGCCAATGCCCGCCTGCTGGCATCAAACTCAACAGGCAGCGTAATAAAGCTAAAAAAAGTAACCAGGGCCAGGGCCGCGACACCGATAGCCAATACATAGGGGCTATTGGTAAAAAACAGCAGCATAACACCAATAAACAAAGTCCATTGGGTTAGGGTTGATGCTACGTTGATAACTGGCACCATAGACGAGCGGAAACTCAACCAGCCATAAGCCTGCGCATGCTGAACAGCGTGCCCGCATTCGTGCGCGGCAACAGCGGCAGCGGCTATGCTACGGCTGTAAAAAACATCCTGGCTTAAATTAACCGTTTTATTTTCGGGGTTATAATGATCGGTAAGCTGTCCGTCAACACACATTACCTGTACGTCAAATATGCCATGAGCGCGCAGCATTTTTACGGCCACCTCCTGGCCCGAAAGCCCGGAAAGCAGCGGGATCTCTGCATAATGCTTAAATTTACTTTTGAATCGCCACTGTACTATAAAGCTTACCAGTGCGACCCCAATCATCAGGAGCCAGGCCGAATTGAAGCCAACATATCCTATAATTAATGACAAATGATTCATATGTTATATTTGATTAGCGTAATTATTAATCAATAGCGACGGTGCTTTCATCAACATTTTACCATATTTGTTTTAGGCGATGCAAGCCGTTGTTAATATACTGTTCAAAAAGTATTCCGAAATATAAAAACCATTGGAGGCTAATACATTTTCATACTGGGAGCGCACCACATTTATTGATCATGCCGATGTGATCATTATTGGCAGTGGCTTAGTTGGTCTGAGTGCCGCTCTGCATTTAAAAAAGCAGCAGCCCAAACTCAAGGTTTTGGTTTTGGAACGGGGCTTTTTACCCTCAGGCGCCAGTACTAAAAACGCTGGTTTTGCTTGTTTTGGTACAATTTCCGAGCAAATTGAGGCCATAAACCGCTCAAATGAGGCCGAAATCATGCACTTAATAGCCTATAAATGGCGTGGATTGCAACTTTTACGCCAAAACCTCGGCGACGATAATATTGATTATCAGCAACATGGCGGGCACGAACTTTTTATGAACGATGAAACGGACATCGCCAAAAACAGCATCGACCAGATTGATCATCTTAATAAATTATTACAGCAAGCCATTGGCAAACCTGACATTTATGCAGTAGCTGATGCTAAAATTGCAGACTTTGGTCTGACCAATGTTAGCCATATTATATATAACCCCTATGAGGGTCAGCTGCATACCGGTAAAATGATGCGTGCGCTATTATATAAGGTATATGAGCTGGGTGTGCTGGTTTTAAATAATTGCGCTATAACCGCGATGGAGCAGGAAAATGGGCATATTACCCTCACCACATCGCAGGGAAATTTTAAAACCACTAAGGTGATCCTGGCTACCAATGCTTTTGCCAGTCAGCTTTTTCCGGAGCTAAATGTAGTGCCAGGTAGGAGCCAGGCGCTGATTACCAAGCCTATACCAAATTTAAAACTAAAAGGGACTTATCACTTTAACGAGGGCTATTACTACTTCCGGAATATTGATAACAGGGTACTATTTGGCGGTGGCCGCAACCTGGATTATAAAGCCGAGGAAACCTGGGAATTCGGCCATACAGATACTGTAAAAGAGAAGCTTATCGCTTACCTGAACGAGGTTATACTACCCGGTCAGCATGCTGAAATTGACTACTGGTGGAGCGGTATCATGGGCTTTGGCGATGAAATTGCCCCAATAGTAAAGGAAGTACAACCCAATATATTCTGTGCAGTACGCTGCAACGGTATGGGTGTGGCCATGGGCAGCTTAGTAGGCGAAGAGGTTGCGGAACTGCTTTTGAAAAGCTAACTTATGATGATATTTAATCAGCAGACTCCTCTATGAGCACTGCTTTGTTGAGCCTGTTTGCATCGCCCCAGTCAGACAGGCATCTTAATGCAGTCTCCAGACTTAAACCTAAAGCAGTTAAACGGTATTCAACTTTTGGTGGTACCTCAGGGTAAACCGTTCTGCTAATGAGCTTATCCTGTTCCAGCTCGCGCAGTTGCAATATCAATATACGTTCAGAAACATTGGGCATCGAGTTTTTGAGCTGGCTATAACGTAAACAATCCTGTAGGAGTAATCTCCATAGTATCAAAGGTTTCCAGCGCCCTCCTATTAAATCAAGTGTATATGACGTACCGCAGCTGGCATTAATCAACAGTTCATTTTCCAGGTTGGTTGAATTTTCTTTTCTCATACTTACATTTATGTTAGTACTATACAATTTTGTCAGTATATGCAAATATATGGGTTTGCCTGTAGCTTTGCAACGTATTAAAAACAATAACACATGCAAAAACTAAAAGATAAAATAGCCCTGGTAACCGGAGGCAGCCGGGGTATGGGCGCCGCCATAGTGAAACAGCTGGCCAGCGAAGGAGCTATAGTAACCTTTACGTATGTAAATGGTAAAGAAAAAGCAGATGCCCTGGTAAATGAACTGATTGCTGAAGGTTTGAAGGTATCGGCCATTAAAGCCAATAGCGCTGTTGATGGTGAAATAACCGAAGCCTTAACAGGAACTGTTAACAAGTTTGGCCGGCTTGATATATTAATCAACAATGCCGGCGTTTACGGCGGTAGACCTATGGCAGAGCACACGCTACAGGATTACCGGGAAATGATGGACATTAATGTAAAAGCGGTGTTTGAAGCCGCGATCTTCGTCGCACAGAAAATGGCTGATGCTGGACGGTTTATAACCATTGGCAGCAACATGGCCGATAGGGTAGTGGCAGCACAGGGTACATTATACTCCATGAGTAAATCGGCATTGGTGGGACTGACCAAGGGCTTGGCGCGTGATCTGGGGCCTAAAGGAATCACGGTTAACCTGGTACAGCCCGGTCCGACGAATACCGATATGAACCCAGACAATGGAAGCCATGCCGAACAGGCTAAAAGTTTGATGGCGATCCCTAAATATGGAAATGTGCAGCAAATTGCTGATCTGGTGTCTTATTTGGCCAACCCTAATGCAAGTTTTACCACGGGTTCTATTATTACGGTTGATGGAGGGTTTAACAGTTGATCAAAAATAATAGTTAAATATTGTCTTAAGCAACTTCATAAATACTCGATTATGTCATTTGCGAGCGTAGTGTGGCAATCTCATCATGCTAATTACTTATGCAAAGCAGTCAGCCAGTCCTGATGAGATTGGTTCGTGCCTCGCAAATGACAGATTTGTTATAGTTTAAATCTCAAAACAGCTCCACCAATCGCTCCAAAGCCATACCCCGCGAACCTTTGATCAATACGGTGGAGTTTTTGATCGGATCTTTTCTTAATCCGGCAATAGCATCCTCAGCAGTTGCGTAAAATCGTGTAGTTTTTTCGTCCATGGTCCATGGTTCATGGCCCATGGTCTTGGTAGCTGCGGCAGAAAAATCTTTCCCAATAAACACCCGTTCATCAACCGGGGTATCCATTGCTTTTTGAAAAACAAGGGCATGCTCGGCCGGTGATTCTTCGCCCAGCTCAAACATATCGCCCAAAATGAGCACTTTACGCTTGGCATCTATCTTACCAATGTTTTCAATGGCTACAGCCATACTGCTGGGGTTGGCGTTATAATAATCGCAAATGAGGGTATTGGTGGTTGTTTCCACAATTTGCGAACGGTTGTTTTTAGGTTGATAGCCTTCAATACCCGCGTTGATCTCCATTGAGGTCAAATTAAAATAGGTGCCTATACTTATAGCCACCAGTATATTATATAGGTTATAAGCTCCCGTAAGCTGTGTTTTTACCTGGTAGCTTTCGTTGGTTTTGCTGTTGGTCCACTGTATGGTAAGTAAAGGGGCATTCTCTATAATTTCGCCGCTAATGAGGTTACTGCGGGTATTGCTACCATAATAAACCACGTTGCTCAATCCCCGGTCAGCAGCCATTTTCATTAATACAGCATCATCACTATTAATAAAAGCAACACCTGCGTCATGCAACCCGCTTCCCGCACTACCTAAATAATCATACAGTTCGCCTTTGCCTTTTTTTACCCCTTCAATACCGCCAAAACCTTCCAGGTGCGCTTTACCTACATTGGTAATGAGGCCATGTGATGGTTGCGAAATGCTGCAAAGCAGTTCAATTTCTTTTTGATGATTGGCACCCATCTCAATCACAGCTACTTCATGCGTAGCATTAATACTTAATATGGTAAGCGGCACACCGATATGGTTGTTTAAGTTACCTTGAGTGGCCTGGGTTTTATAATGCTGGGATAATACTGCGTTGATCAGTTCTTTGGTGGTGGTTTTGCCATTAGTGCCGGTAAGCCCTATAATCGGGATGGTTAATTGCCGGCGATGATGCCGGGCCAAATCCTGCAGGGTGGCTAATACATCTGCTACCAACAAATACTGTTCGCCCAGTTGATACTCCGGATCATCAATTACCGCATAAGCAGCACCCGCCTCAATGGCTTGTTTAGCAAAGGTGTTGGCATTGAATTTATCACCTTTTAAAGCAAAAAACAGGCTGTCACTACCAATTTTACGGGTATCTGTGCTGATAACTGGATGTTGCAGGTATATCGGGTAAAGTTGTTCGGTAGTGATCATATTTTAGTATCAAGTAGTTAGTATCAAGTATCAAGACTTTTAGCTATATGATGTTTAAGTTTTTTGTAAAAAAATAAAAACCGAATGTCATTTCGACGAACGGGGATAGATTGTGCTTTCCATTCCTGTTCCCAGCCCTATTCAATCCTACCCTTTATTCATCCAGCTTATCACTGCTTTAATTTCACCGTAGGTATAAGCATCGCCCAAAATTTCTTTTAAAGGGGCAAGCCTTTCGTTGCCATAACTTTCTACGGCATCTTTAATGGCGGGTATTTTTTCAGCAGATACCAGCTCCTGCACATCCAGATCGCCGGTTTGTACAAAATGGGTCAGGTGCCCTTCAATGGTTATCTGCGACAGGCCCCTTGCGGCGGCAATCTCCATCACGCTTTTGCCGGCCCGGTACAGAGTAAATGTTTCGGTACGGGTGTCGCTGCCCGTGCGCGGTGTTTTTTTCTTCTCGGTTTTGGGCTTGCGCTCACGTTTGGCCGATTTATAGGCAATTTTTGATTCCAGTCCTTTTTCTTTGGCATAATCTTTTACCGGCTGCAACAATTCGCGACCATAGCGGGCTAGTTTAATATCGCCGAAGCCCGATATCAGGCGTAGTTCATCTAAGCTTTGAGGCAGATAGGTGGCCATTTCCAGCAGGGTAACATCTGATACAATAATGTAGGCGGGTACATTTTCCAATTCAGCGATATCACGGCGAACATTTTTCAATCGGCTCAGCAGTTCTGCCTCATGTGGGGGTGCGGCTTCCGCGTGGGTATCTTCGGTTACTTGTGTTTCAATAAACTCAACCTTGTCTATTCCTTTAAGTACGAGGGAGCTTTTGTTGGTTAATTTTAAAATGGGATAGCCATCGTCGGTTACCAGCAGGTATTCCATGGTTATCAGCTCGCGCAGGTAGCGTTGCCAGTCGGCTTTGCTGATATCGGCGCCAATACCATAAGTTTTTAATTGTTTATGTTCTTCACGGATTTTTTCATTTTTTGAACCGCGTAAAAAGTCGATGACGTAATTAACCCCGAAACGTTCATTTAATCTGGATACTGCCGACAGTGCCTTTTGCGCGATCAGTGTACCATCAAACCGTTTAAATTCGGTTAAGCAAACATCGCAAGAGCCACAATTTGGCGGAAAAGCCTCATCAAAATAGTTCATCAAATATTGTCTGCGGCATGATTGTAGCTGGCAGTATCGCACCATATCGTTCAGTTTGTTGAGCATGATGCGGCTTTGCTCTTCGTTGCCTTCAATACGCGCGAAATGCTGCAGCTTGCCCGCATCGCCGGGCGAATAGAGGAGTAGTGCTTCAGACCCTAAACCATCCCTGCCGGCACGACCGGTTTCCTGGTAATAACCTTCAATGTTTTTAGGCAGATCTATATGCACCACATAGCGCACGTTTGATTTATTGATACCCATACCAAAAGCAATGGTAGCTACAATGATCTTCACGTCGTCGCGTAAAAAAGCTTCCTGGTTACGGGCTTTTACGTCGTTGTTTAGGCCTGCATGATAGGCTTCGGCCGCAAAGCCTTCATCTTTCAGGTCGGCAGCCAGGTCTTCGGTTGATTTACGTGAAAGGCAGTATATAATGCCCGACTCGTCCTCACGCTCTTTTAAAAAAGAGATCAACTGCTTAAAACTGTTCTTTTTAGGGATAACGCGGTAAGTGATATTGGCCCGGTTAAATGACGATACAAAAACTGCAGGCCGATGAAGATTCAGTTTTTCAAGGATATCCTTCTGCGTCAGCTTATCAGCAGTAGCCGTAAGCGCGATGACAGGTACATTTGGGAATTCCACTTTTAATTGTGCCAGCATCAGGTATTCGGGACGGAAATCATGCCCCCATTGCGATATACAATGCGCCTCGTCAATAGCTATCTGTACCACCGAAAGCGTTTTTAAAAAGGCTACCAGTTTGTTTTCGGCGCCAAATAAACGCTCAGGTGCCAGGTAAAGTAACTTGATCTGATTGTTTCGGAGTCTTTCGATCAGTATTCGCTGATCATCTGGTGTTTGAGCCGAATTAAGGAAAGCCGCCGGTATACCGCTTACGTTCAGGCTATCTACCTGGTCTTTCATCAGGGCGATAAGCGGTGAAATGACAATGGTAAGTCCGTTGAGTAATACAGCTGGCAATTGATAACACAAGGATTTACCGCCACCTGTAGGCATCAGGGCCATTACATCCTGCTTGTTTAAAATATGCTCAATAATAGCTTCCTGCTGATGCCTGAAACTACTATAACCGAAATATTTTTGAAGAGCCTGTAATGGAGTCATATTATTATGATGTGCGATTCAGATGTGCAGATATGCAAATGTGCAAATTTCAGATGATGTCTGAATCAGAATTAACAGGATTTAAGAATTAACAGAATATATATACTTGTCTGGTTTCATCTGCACATTTGAAATCTGCACACCTGCACATTCATTTTCATCTGCACATTCGCACATCCGCATATTTGCACATCAAATAATAATCTGCATATTAGTATATCTATTACCGCATCTTTAATATCATGATAAAAAAGCTACTCCTTGTTTTAATAGCTGTTGTTTCCGCATCAGCTGGTTTTGCTCAAAAAATACAATCGCCCGATGAATTTCTGGGTTATAAACTGGGAGATCAGTTTACACCGCACTATCGCATAGTTGATTATTTTAAATACGTGGCCAGCGCATCAAAAAATGTAAAACTGCAACAGTTTGGTACCACCAATGAGGGGCGACCACTGCTGGCCATGTTCATCGCATCTGACGAGAACATTGGCAGGTTGGAAGAAATAAGGCATAATAATTTACGTCTTGCAGGTATTGAGAGTGGTACAGCCATAGCCAATGCCCCCGTAATTACCTGGTTGAGCTATAATGTGCATGGTAATGAACCGGCATCGAGCGAGGCCGCTATGTGGACTTTGTTCGACTTTGTTGATCCGGCTAATACCGCTACCAAAGCATGGCTTAAAAACTCTGTAGTAGTTATTGATCCTTGCTTAAATCCGGATGGACGCGATCGTTATGTGCATTTCTATAATTCGGTTCGTGGCGCGGTACCCGATGCCAACCCAACATCGCGCGAGCATGTGGAACCATGGCCCGGTGGCCGTGTAAACCATTATTATTTTGATCTTAACCGCGACTGGGCATGGCAATCGCAAAAAGAGACACAGGCACGTGTTAGCCTGTTTAACCAATGGCTGCCCGAGGTTCATGTTGATTACCACGAGCAGGGATATAATGCCCCATACTATTTTGCCCCGGCGGCAGAGCCTTATCATAAGGATATAACCCAATGGCAGCGCGATTTTCAGGTTACTATCGGCAAAAATAACGCTAAATATTTTGACCAAAATGGCTGGATGTATTTTACCAAACAGGAGTTTGATCTGCTTTATCCATCCTATGGCGATACTTATCCTTTATATAATGGTTCAATAGGCATGACCTATGAACAAGGCGGTATCAGCGCGGGGTTGGCTGTGCTTACCCGCAGCGGCGATACACTTACTTTTGCGCAACGTATATCCCATCACCACACAACCGGTTTAAGTACTGTTGAAATAACATCGGCAAATGCGCAAAAGGTATTGGACGAGTTTAAAAAGTTTTATGATAACAGTCGTACTAATCCCCCGGGTGAGTACAAAACCTATGTTATTAAAAATGATAACAACAATAACATCAACGCGCTGGCCAAAATGCTGGGTCGCAATGGGATACATTATGGTTTTGGCTTGACCAATAGAGCCATCACTGGTTATGATTATTTTACCGGGAAAACAGAACAATACAATGTAGGTCTTAATGATTTAGTGATCAATGCCTATCAGCCAAAAGCGGTACTGTTAAATGTGCTGCTGGAGCCAAAAACCTTTATTGCCGATTCAAATACATATGACATTACTGCATGGGCGCTTCCGTATGCATACGGACTAAAGGCTTATGGCGTAAAGGAATCACTTAAACCGGCTAATACTACCTGGAGCATTGCCAAACCGCAGTCATTAACTAATAGCCATGCTTACGCTTATGTTGCCAAATGGCAGTCGGTTAATGATGTGAAGTTTTTGGCCTCATTGCTTAAAAAACATATTAAAGTACGTTATTCTGAAAAACCATTTGAAGCCGCGGGTAAAAAGTTCACGGCCGGATCATTGCTGATCACACGGGCAGGGAATGACAGGGCCGACTTTGACCGCGTAGTTACTCAAACCGCTACTGATTTGGATGAAGAGCTTATTCCGTTATCCTCAGGATTTGTTGATAAGGGTGCCGATTTGGGTTCGGACGCGATCAGGTACATACGCCAGCCCAGGGTTATGCTGATAGCCGGCGACGGGGTGAATTCTGAAGCAATGGGTGAGGTTTGGCACTTATTTGAACAACAGATAGGGTACCCTATTACCCTGGTAAAATATCAGGACCTGGGCCGCACGCGGTTATCAGATTTTGATGTGGCTGTTTTTCCTGATGGCCGTTATGATGATTTTCCATCGGATAAATTGCAAGGCTGGATACGTGATGGCGGTAAACTCATCGCCATAGATAATGCAGTTGCTCTGCTGGCTGATAAAAAGGACTTTGGTCTTAAAAAGAAAGAAGAGAAAAAGGAAGATAAGGAAAAAGCCGATGCAAAGGAAAAAGAAACTATAAAGGTATATGCCGATCGTGACCGCGATGCTATACGCTCCATGATACCCGGCGCTATATTTAAACTTAACCTTGATAATACCCACCCACTTGGCTTTGGCTTACCCAACTATTACTACTCTCTTAAAATGAACGATGATATTTACGATTACCTGGGCGAAGATGGCTGGAATGTAGGCACCATTAAAAAGAACAGCTACGTATCGGGCTTTGCAGGTGCGCAATCAAAACAAAAGATCAATAATGGTTTGCTGCTTGGTGTGCAATCCATGGGCCGTGGCTCGGTGATCTATATGGTTGATGACCCGTTGTTCCGCAGTTTTTGGGAAAATGGTAAATTGCTATTCAGCAATGCGGTATTTATGGTGGGGCAGTAGAGCGGTGCAAAATGTGCAGATTACAAATGTGCAGATATGCAAATGATGGAATGAGATGACCATTGTGAAGCAAATGAAAAAGACCTTCCTGAATTACAGGAAGGTCTTTTTCATTATGTCGTTTTCATCTGCACATCTGGAATTTGCATATCTGCACATCTTCCCGCGAAATTTAATTAGCTCCCTTTACCCTACCTTTTTCATCATCGGCACCGCTGCGGTGTTCGCGTGATTTTATTTTGTTGTTACCAAAGTTGTAGGTAAATGTTAAACGGCCAACGCGCGAATCATTCTTTTGCCTGATATCAAAGTCGTTACCCAGCGAGTGGCTGCTTACGTTATTACGGCGGATGTTAAATACATCATCAAGCGCCAGTTTAATATTAGCTTTTTTATTGGCGAATGAGTGACTCACCCCGGCATCAACACCATAACGTGGTTTTATTTTATAGATACCATAAGTAAGGGGCGATTGATAATCGCCCATAATTTCAAAGCGATAGCTGCCAAATGTTAGTGTTTGTGTTGCTTTGGCCTGTACGGTTACTTGTCCGGAGCTCAATTTACCGGTTCCAACAGAATCAGATTTGAAGCCCAGGTAAAAACTGTTGATGTTGATATTACCTGTCCACCATTTGGTAATGGTATAAGGTGCGTCAATATTAACGCTATAAGAGTTTTGAGTTTGCAGATTCAGATTGGTTTGAAATGATTTTTGTCCCTGGGTTAATATGATCTCGGTAATAACATCTGTAGTGCGGCTATAACTTAAACTGATGTTAATGCTTTTGTTGTGGGTAAAATTAAACTCAAAGTTGTTGGTGTATTGCGGTTTAAGAAATGCATTTCCCTTTGAAAAGGTATAAGGATCAAGATAGTACACAAAAGGGTTAAGGTCATCGTATCCCGGGCGGTCAATACGGCGGCTGTATGAAAAGCTGATCTCGTTTTTATCATCAAGAGTATGATTGATAAATACACTTGGGAAAAAGTTAAGATAATCACGTTTTACCGGTGTACTACCCATCAAATTACCATTTGATTGAGTGTATTCGGCTCTTACACCTAATTGTACCGATGTTTTTTTGAATTGTTTATTCAAATTCAAATAGCCGGCGCTTATTTTCTCGGTATAAATAAAACGGTTGGTACGGTTGGTATCATTAACATAACTATTGCCGTTAAATATCTGAGCCTGCAGGTCATTATCGGTTTTAACACTGCTGAACTTTGCACCGGTTTCTAACTTTACAGTTTTTGACAGCGGGTTGGTATAATCAACCTTGCCTGTATATATAGTAATATTTGATGGTGTTTGGTTACGTAGTAATTGAGGAGCATGCGGTGTGCTTCCGTCAGGTAAAAAATAATGTGTATCGTATTGCGCAATAGAGTTGTTTTTAAATTTAGAGTAATCCAGGTCAACGCTTAATTCCTGGCCGCTGGTATCTATTTTAAACCGGTCATTCAGGTTAAGTGCAATGTTCTTGTAGGTTTGGTTAATGGTTGATACGGTGGTGAGTGATGAATCAACCTTGTTCGGATTTGCGCCTATTTGGGTATTTCCATTGTTATTGTCCACTTCAGAGTTTGAATAACCGCTTAACACAAAGCCTATCGTGTTTTTGCTGCTCACATCATAATCAGCGCCAAGGCGGTAGTTGTTATAATGGTTTACGCGCGGCATAGCTGTAAATTGATTAAAGTAGGTTGGCTTACCGGCACTATCACGGGTAATACGATCAATGTTTATATTGTTGTTTCGTTTGTTATCGCCCCGGCTAAAAGTACCAAATACGTTAAGATTGCCCTCTTTATGGTTTAAGTTTAAACTGGAGTTATCGCGCCAGTATTTGCCATGGGCGGTACCTACAGTTACACTTCCATTAGTGCCCGATTGCGTGTTTTTCTTTAGTTTAATGTTGATGATACCCGAGTTACCGGCAGCATCATATTTTGCAGATGGATTGGTGATGATTTCGATAGATTTAATGGTATTGCCATCGGTTGAACGTAGTAAGGTAGCTAATTGTGCTGCTGTAAGATAAGTAAGCTTATCATTGATCATTACGGTTACTCCTTGTTTACCTTTAAGGCTAATGTTATCATCCTTATCAACGGTAACACCCGGGGCCTTGGCCAATATTTCCATGGCTGTATTACCAGCGGCAAGCACACTGTTCTCCACATTCATTACGGTGCGGTCAATTTTACGTTCTATTAACGGCTTGGTGGCTGTAATGGTTACACCTTTCAATTCGGTGCTGCCTGGGTGCATGTTCAGGGCAGGGGCGGTAACGGTTGTAGCGCTCTCCGGAACGGTGAAAGGGGGGGTCACTGCTTTTTGGTAACCTACAACAGACGCCTTAACCAGGTATTTTCCTGAGCGGATGTTTTCAAATGAGTATACCCCGTTATCGTTACTTAAAGCGCCCTTTACTACAGTTGAATCGGAAGCCTTGATGAGGCTCACGGTGGCATAATCCATAGGTTTGCCCTGTTCGTTTAGTAAGGAACCAGATACCTTGCTGCCTGATTTGCCTCCCTGGGCAAAAGATGTGCTCCAGCTGATAGCGACAAGCAGGAGGGTATAGCATATATGGTGTAAAGTGGTTTTCATGTGAGTGGCGTTAAAGTTTTGAGGCAATAGAATGACATTAAAGAATGTGCTTCTTTTTAAAATTCAGTAAATAATGTTTTGAATTGTTCCGGTGTAATCCGGTATGGTGTTTAGTAAATTATAACATATAGGCGTTCTTTTTCATTGTGTTGTGATTTTATAGTTCAAATGTGCTAACAGAATAACTTTTATGGTAATGCTTTTAGGTCAAGATGATTAATTTTCCGGTGAACGGCCTGAAAATACCGACGAAAGTGCACGACCCTTTTTAATATTTAAAAATTATGTTAGCGCTAAACCTCAATGTACGTTTGTGTTGCTTTATACTTAAGATGCAGAAACGAGATATAAGGTTACAGTTAATTTAAACTTTTTAATACCGGGAAGCTATTCTTAATAATGTCTTTTATCAATATAAAGCCGGGCACCTGCATTTTAAATGAAATGTCAGATGGTTGCCTCAGTTTTAGCTGGTCAGGGCTATTTATATGGTGTTGGGTACAAAAAGGGATAATAAGCCCGCTAAATAATAGCAGGCTTATGTATTTAATCAAAGCTTTCATTGTGGTAGGTTTAGGTTAAGTTTTATTGATTTTCGTTTTTTGCCGTATCGGGCACTAAATGATTTTTTATGCTATCAGCTTTTGCTGCGGCAGCAATTGCCGCTGTATCTATCTTACATTGTAATCCATCCATTGTCATAACAAATACGGAACCTGCCGGATTTTGGGGCGTATTGGCCTGCAGGCAATCATATAAGTTAAAGTTCATATTACGATCCAGCTTTCCGTCAATAACCAGTTTGGCATTCAGCGGAACTTTTAAAGTCATATGCAGCTCCTGGCCGCGCCATTTGGTGTTGTTAAGTCGTTCTAAATTCCGGTCAAATTTCAATACCGAATCTTTTTGCAAAAAGCGATAGCTAATGTTGCGGGCGTTAATTAACGCATCTTCGTCATCGCGACCTCGGGCGGTAAATGATTCTATCAAAACGGGCTGCTGTATATCGCTTTTTTCTACATCGATCCTTACATTGTCGGGCGAATCCATATTATTGCCATTGTAGTCATCATCTAAAATGATCATACCATTAAAACGCTCCTTTATTTTTAGGCGAGTACTGTCTTCATTGGTTAAATATTTAGCATCATTAAGCTGTAAATAATAGGTATTATTTGCTGTTGGTTTAATATTAATGGTTTTGCTTAACCTGGCACCTTGCCTAAAATCGGCTGATGCCCTGGCGCCATAATATACCACCGCACCCAAAGAAGCCAGCCACACACATAATAAGGTAGCGCCGATGGAACGGTTAAACGTCGCATTTTTAAACAGGAAGCCAATGGTTAATAGTATGATGGTTATTAAAGGTATAGCCAATAACAAAAAGCCACCGGCTAGAAATATCAGATTGGTATCGTGGTTAACAATATTAAAAGGGAATATGTTATATATGTCGTTTTTACCAAAAGCTACAAAGGCTACCACTACTACAATAAGCGCAATGGCAAGGCCAAAGCAGGTAAGTAAAATAACAATACCTACTAATTTACCGAGTAAACTCCCGGTGCCTCTTAAAAAGGTACCCAGGTGAGCAAAAAAATCGCTTATAAAATCACGTACCTTATAAACAAAAGGGCGAGCCTCATGACGAAAGTTCGACAGGTTTTCTTTTACCATGCTAATCTCTTCCTCAAAGTTCTTTTTAAAGCCCTTAAGATCCTGCTTTTCGCCTTTCATGGCCATGCGGTCGGCCCGGCTAATGGCTTTGGGGATTACTATCCATAATATAACGTATAATATTAAACCGCTGCCTGCAAAAAACAGGGACAGGGCAAAGGCCAGTCTGATCCATGCAGCTTGCAAGTCAAAGTAATTGGCTATACCTGCTGCAACACCGCCCACCAGATGATCGTCAGGATCACGAAAAAGCCTGCGGCGTTCTGTGTTATAAGTAAAGGTGCTGCTACCGGTAGTTTTGTTGTCATTTTCGGCAAATTCAAAATCTTCTACCGTGCCCATTTGCTCAATAACTGCTTTAACATCAGCTTCAACAATAACCTGTTTGTTTTGATTGGCCAGGGTTTCATTAAACATCTCGGCAATACGGTTTTCAATGTCCGTAGTGATCTCCAGGCTGTCGTCCGACGTTGAAAAATGACGTTTTACGTCGGTCATGTAGGCTTTAAGAACCTCGTAAGCATCCTCTTCTATGTGAAATACGATGCCGTTTATATTTATGATGATAGTTTTATTCATGATTTGTAATAGTTATAGGTTTTTTTTAATTTCTTTCTCCGATAGCCGTTTGGACGGCATAAACCAGTTCCTGCCAGGTCTTATCTAACTGTGCAAGCACCAGTTTGCCCTCTTCCGATAGCACATAATACTTTCTTGGCGGGCCTGAAAGTGACTCTACCCAGTTATAGGTAAGCAGGCCATTGTTTTTTAATCGGGTTAATAATGGGTACAGAGTACCCTCAACTACAAGCAGTTGGGCTTTTTTTAGTTCAGAAATTATATCTGATGCATATGTTTCGCCCTTGGCTATGATGGAAAGAATGCAATACTCCAGTATGCCTTTCCTCATTTGGGTTTGTGTGTTTTCAACAATCATAATACAAAGATATATGTTTTAAATTGTATTATGCAATACATAGTACTATAATTATCAATTTTGATACTAAAAATTGAGTTTTTTAAAATAAAATCATGGATTTGTAAGATTTTACTTGACATTTTAATAATGTAACATTACTTTTATGATTAATTAACTATTAACTGATCTTATTATTAACGAAATGAAAAAACTTCTACTAGCAAGTTTGTGCATTCTGCTGTTTTCTATTGGGCAGGTTTTTGCACAAAACCGTACAGTTACTGGTACGGTTACGGCCAAAGATGATGGCTTACCCCTTCCGGGAGTATCAGTAAGGGTAAAAGGGACAACCATTGGAACACAGACGGGTATCAATGGAAAGTTCACAGTCAACGTGCCGGCAAACGGCAAACTCTTATTTTCTTTTATTGGCTATTCACCACAGGAAATTTCTGTTGGCGCTAAAAGCGTTATTGCGGTTGTGCTGGAATCTGCCGCAAAAAGCCTTGGTGAGGTGCAGGTTACAGGTGCGTTAGGTGTTAAGCGCCAGGCCAAGGAGCTTGGCTATGCCGCTACAAACATCTCCAATAAGCAACTTACTGAAACCCGCCCAACCAACTTTACCAACGGTTTAACGGCCAAAGTTGCAGGTTTGGTTGTAAGTACTGTAAACAACGGTATCAACCCTGATACACGTTTTACATTGCGTGGTAATCGTCACATTATTGGTAACAACTATGCGCTGGTTGTATTAAATGGTACGCCGGTATCACCAAATGAGGTTACCACAATTAACCCGGATGACATTGAAAGTGTGAACGTACTGAATGGTGCAGGTGCAGCAGCGCTTTACGGTTCTGAGGCATCAAACGGAGCCTTGGTTATTACCACCAAACGCGGAAGCGGAAGCGGACAGCCAACTATCACTTATTCAAACACCTACCTGCGTGAATCAATTTCGTACATGCCGGCTTTGCAGAATAAATTTGGTGGCTATGGTGGCGAGGGTACTCCTTACCAGGATCCGGTTACCGGTTTTATTACTACTACAGTACCTTATGAAAACCAGTCATACGGTCCTGCTTACGATGGTCATATGCAACAGTTGGGTATCCCACTTCAGGATGGTACTATACAATCATACCCATATCAGGCTCCGTCAGGAAAAAGCTACGCCCGTCGTTTTTTTGTATCGGGCAACAGTGATCAAAACAGTGTTTCGTACGCATCTGGTGATGCCAA
Source organism: Mucilaginibacter sp. (assembly GCA_030445275.1). GTDB lineage: Bacteria > Bacteroidota > Bacteroidia > Sphingobacteriales > Sphingobacteriaceae > Mucilaginibacter. The sequence continues at coordinate 21,748 of JAUCSE010000014.1, read as the reverse complement.
CAATTCATTTAACTTAACAGCTTTCCGTTTAGATCAGACAGGTGTTGTGCCGGGCGATAAATATAACAAAACCCAGGTTCGTATCTCTGGTACTAAAACAGCCGGTATTTTCAGAGCCGAAGGAACAGCCAGTTTTTCACAAGGCAATACCGACGTATATGGTAACTATGGTGATATATTAAGTACTATATTCAATACGCCAAGTTGGGTGCCACTTCAAAACTTTAAAGATCCAACCCAGCCTTTTGCTGATCCAAGCACTTATTTTAACTCTTACGGTATCAACCCATACTGGAGTATTAAAAACTCAAGGACAGTAAAACGCTCTGATGTATTTAATGGTAGTTTTTCAGGTACTTTAACTCCTACAAAATGGTTTGATGCTACCTATCGTTTAAGTTACAACGGTGGTACTTATCAGCAAACGGACACCCGTGCTGAAATTGACTATACCCCATATGCACTTAGCGACCCTACCCACGGCGGCAGCACTGTTGGCTCAAGCTATGGCGCGCTGATTAACCCGGGTACTGTTAGCAATATTAAGGTTTTTGGCGATGGCAGTCTTCCTACTAATAGCGTTTTTGCTGGTCCGCAGGGTTACAACCGTCTGCAACAGGACATACTCACCAATTTTCATAAATCATTCTTGAATGATCAATTGAAAACCAATTTATTAGTTGGTAATAGTATTTGGCAGGAATATGCCAGCTATGTTCAAAACGGAACAAACAACCTGCTGGTAAAAGATTTTTATAATGTAAGTTATCTGTTAGGTGTTCCAAGCGCTACAGCCGGAACCTACAAGATTCGCCAGATAGCATATTTTGCTGACCTTACATTAAACTGGAGAGGTTATGCATTCCTTGAGGGTACACTACGTAATGACCACGATTCAAGACTTTCTGCAGCTAACCGCTCTATATGGTATCCGTCAGTAAAAGGATCATTCGTGTTTACAGATGCTTTTGATGCATTGAAAAATAACAAGACCCTAACCTATGCTAAGGTAAGGGGTAGTTATAGCCAAGTGGGTGATGTGAACGTGAGCCCATACAGCTTAAACAGCACATTCGCTTCAACATCTGGTTTCCCTTATGGCAACCTGGGCGCATTGAACCTGAGCACTACCCTGAACAATAAAGATCTGAAACCTGAACTGACCTCGGAAGTGGAGGTTGGTGCCGATGTTGGGTTTATAGAGGGGCGTATCAATCTGAGCGCAACATACTATAATACGCATACAAAAAATCAAACATTACCTATTGCTGTTTCACCTACAACCGGTTACCAATCCACTATTCTTAACATTGGAGAAACACAAAATACGGGTTACGAGTTTAAATTGGATGTAACACCTTTGCAAAAAACAGCAAATGGCGTTGGAATTAGCTTAAGCGGAAACTTTGCTATCCAAAATTCAAAAGTATTATCGCTGTTTGGCGAAACCAAGCAACTATCTTTAGGTGGTTACACCAATGCTAACACCCGTGCAGTTGTTGGCCAGCCTTATAGCGTTATATATGTTACTGACATCAATCGTGATCCGCAGGGCCGTGCTATTGTTGACCCGGTTACCGGATATCCGTCATTGAACACTAACCTGGTAAATGCCGGTCAAACTACACCAAAATATATATTAGGTTTAACCCAAACCATCAGCTATAAATTTATTACGCTAGCAGTAACTGAAGAATATCGTGCAGGTAACGTAATATATAACCAAAGCTTACAATCGGCTACAGCGGCTGGTGTATCCCAGTTCTCTGTATCTTCAGATCGTCAGCGTTTTATATTCCCCAATTCAGTAATCAATACAGGTACTGCTGCTAACCCGGTTTATACTCCTAATACTTCTGTAAGTGTTCAGGATGGTGGCTTAGGTTTCTGGGATGCTGGAGCGTATTACCAGGCAGGAAGTACTTATATAACCAGCGGCGCATTCTGGAAGCTGCGTGAAGCCAACCTTTCATTCGATCTTTCCAGATGGATCAAAAAAAGTGGATTTATCAAACGTGCTAATTTTGCTTTAATTGGTCGTAACCTGTTTATGTGGAGGCCTAAAACCAATAACTGGGTTGACCCTGAGTTTGCTAACAGTGCTACTAACGGCGATATTGGTGTTAACAGCACCCAGCAAATGCCGGCAACCCGTCTTTACGGAGCTAACTTAACACTGACATTTTAACTAACAAAACGATGAAAAAGTATTTATCTATAATATTTGCAACGCTTACTTTAGCGGGAAGCGGTTGCAAAAAAGATTACCTGGAGTTATCAACTAACCCCAACCAGCCCATAACCACAACCCCCAACCTGGCATTAACCGGCGCTTTAAAGATCACTGCCGATATTACCAACAACGTTGGCCCAGGGGGAGGATCAGTAACGTCTTACGTTAATTATGCCTGCTGGATGGGCTACCTGAGCTGGAGCACAGGCTATCAGCCTAACGTAGCCCTGTTGTCATATCAGGTAACCTCGGCTACTTATGATTATTGGACCCCACTGTATTTAAATGTGGCTAACTATAACGCTTTAAAGACTTCAACAACAAATCCGTATTTTCAGGCCATCGCCGATATTATGATCGCGTTTGATTTTCAGGCTATAGTTGATAATTATAACGACGCTCCATATACCGATGCTTTAAAAGGAACAGCATTGCTGAACCCTAAATACGATAAAGGGTCGGCTATATATGATGCCATATTAATCCGTGTAGATGCAGCTATAAAATCCATACAAGCCGCGCAAAGTTCTGCTATACCTCCGGCCAGTCCTGGTACTGCAGATATCATGTACAAAGGCGATATGACTAAATGGTTAAAATTTGCCAATACCCTTAAATTGCGTATAGCGTTACGTCAAAGCAACGTATCAGCAAAAACATCAGCGCTTAAGGCGGCTGTAGCGGCAACGCAAAGCATTGGCTATATTGATGCTACCATCCCGGGTAATGTAAACCCTGGTTACCTGAATAGTGATGCAACCGGTGGGCAGCAAAGCCCGCTTTGGAGAAACTACGGTACAACCCAAAATGGTGGCGCGCAAGCCAACAAAAACCAATATCAGGCTAATAGTTACGGCGCTACTGTGCTTACAGCTAATAGTGATGTTCGTGGTTTCGCGGTTTATACCACAACAGCTGGCGCCATCAGCGCAACTGCTTTGGGTATAACACAGCCGCCAGCAGTAGCCCCAAGTAAAGTTGGAACAGGCTTGTTGAAAGCAGCTACTATGGACGCGGTTATCATGTCGGGCTCTGAAGCTTTATTTTTACAAGCAGAAGGCGTTAAAAGCGGATATATTACCAGTGGTAGTGCCGCAACATTATACAACGCCGGTGTCAATGCTTCTTATGCCGATTTGGGTTTAACCACCACACAGGCAGCTACTTATCTTTTAGCTAATCCATACCCAACAGCAGGTACAGATGCAAAACAAGAGCAGGCTATCATTACCGAAAAATGGAAAGCCCTTGCCATTTATGGCGCGTTTGAAGCATTCAATGAATTCCGTAGAACAGGTTATCCTAATGATATCCCGCTTTCTGTATACCCGGGAGCTAATCCTCCAAACCAGGTTACCCGCGTACCTTACCCTTCTGTTGAATATCAAACCAACTCGACTAACGTAGGCGCGGAGGGTAACATCTCTGTATTTACCTCTAAAATATTCTGGGCTAAATAACACTTAAACGAAAAAGAAATGAAAACGAAATTATATATTAAAACAGCTTTCGTCGCGCTTGTGTCTATGGCAAGTTTAAGCTCTTGCCTTAAAGATGATAAGCATTATGTGGATTTTGCAGCAGCAACGCCTTTGATTGAATTACCAGCTGCTACAGCAGTTGGGGCATTAGGTGGTGTATTACAGGCAGCGGCTCTTGATATATCAACCACACCCGTGCCTATCAATTTATTGGTTAACTTAGCTGCCCCTCATACATTATCAAGCGCGGTAACTGTTAAGGTGTCTGTTGACCAGGCCGCGTTAACAAAATATAACACAGATAACGGTAAGAGTTTTGTGTTGTTGCCTGCTGCTGATTACAGCAGTACATTTACCGCTACAATTGCGGCTAACGCAAATCAGGCTTATGTAGTGATCAATGTTAAATCAAACCTTATTGATCCGTCAATAACTAATTATGCCCTGCCTTTAACCATTACTGATGGTGGTGGTCAGCAGATCAGTAACTACAAAACAGTGATCTATAATGTACAAGCAAAAAATGCTTATGATGGTGCTTATACTCAAAATGGATCAATTACATTTCCTGATGGTACAGGCAGGAGTTGGGTGAACCGTGCGAAAACTTTAACAACTATAAATGCAAATACTTGTATTGCCGAAGCAGCTGATTTGGCCACAAGTGGGTTTACTATGTATTTAAAAGTTAATACTGATAATACGGTGACGGTAACACCAGCACCAGCTTCAGCTAACCAGACAATTCAAGGTAATGGCACTAATACTTATGACCCTACTACAAAAACATTCTCACTGCATTACAAATATGTAGGCGGTACAGGAGATCGTGTGATTGTAGAAACGCTGAAAAGAAATTAATGCCCTGAATTCTAGATTCTCAGCCGCTTTGCATACTAGTAAAGCGGCTTTTTTTTACCTTTTATAGTTGTATATATTTTAATATAACCGTATAATTGATTACATGAAAAAAATACTTTTTCTTAGCCTTATCGTTCTTAGCAAAATAGGTTTCGCACAAACTATTGCCGTAAACGGTACGGTAACAGATCAAAAAGGTAAACCTGTTGCTTTTGCATTTGTAAGCGATTCGCAGCACCCTTATGCAACCTATTCGGATCCGAATGGATTATTTAGCCTCCAGGTCGATCCTGTCTCAAACCTCATCATAACCGCTAATTTTCACAACGAGGTAAAAGTTAAACTGGATAACCCCACGAATATTAAAGTGGTAATGCCTGATGGGGATGCTTCAAAGCAAGAGACGCCCATTAAAACAACCGTGGGTAACTTTTTTAAGCCCGATGAGAACCTGGTTGATCATAACATATCCATTAACCGCATAGGCACCGGGCAGGAAGGCTTACATGGCAGCCGTTTTTTGTTTAACGATTGGGTGCATGGCTTTGCCATAACCCCCCAGGATTCGCTTAAGCAAAGTGATGTATACTTATTTAATTATGATAAAGTAGGAGGCACCCTCATATTTACCCGCAATAAAGCCACCGCTATGCTGGTTGTAAAGCAGGAAATAAAGGGTTTTACCTTGTTTGATGAAAATGCACAACCTTATGTTTTTGAAGATGTGCCCGCTATTAATGCCAAACGTTATATACAGGTATTGTCGACCGGAAAAAAATATAAAATATATAAAGACCTGGGTACAACATTTATAAAAGCCAGTTTTGTGACCAACGGTATTACCTCAAGCGGTAATAATTACGATGAATACAAAGATGAAATTGTTTATTATGTTGTAAAATTGTCGGGAGGCCAACCACAAAAAATGGAGCTAAAATCGAAATCAATAAAACTGGCCTTTGCAGAGGATGCAGATAAAGTAAAAAAGTTCCTGTCAGATAATGAAGGAGATATTGACGATAACTACCTGCATGCGCTTGGTGATTATATGAATCAGTAAAAGAGATACTTAAATTATAAGGCAGGCTTATCAAAAATAAGCCTGCCTTTTTTATTTACTAAACGGTTTGCCCCCTTCGCTCCCGCGAGATTAGCGTAGCGTACCTCGTGGATTGCATGGTTAAAGCCTCCGATAGCAGATTTTTTCATATTAGTATGTTTTGCAAAAAGATATACTAATAATATGACAGGTACAATAGGTGTTTTAACGGTAGTTTATATTTGCTACTGTTGTAACTGTCTATTATTCAGGATGTAACCGCCCCGGCCAACAAGCAGCAAACCCGCAGGTACAGGGCACTTTCCATAGCTTGCAAAACACCTCCAGAGTGTCCATTTTACACAAGATAGCAATGAGGCGACCACCGCCATTACTGACCTCAATGCACTTTAAATAATATATTTAACAGGTAGACATTATAGAAAATATTTATAGCAATAAATGCAAATAATTTAAAAAATAGACTATTTTTTACGATATTTTCTGTAATATAGAGGCAGATTTGTATTATAATATAAATCCTGCAATTTATTTAGTACTCACTATTAACAGATCTTATCACAAAAAAATGAAAAAACTTCTACTAGTAAGTTTGTGTTTCCTGCTGTTATCAATTACACAAACATTTGCACAAAATCGTGCAGTTACCGGTACGGTTACAGGCCAGGAAGACGGCCTGCCCATCCCGGGAGTAACAATCAAGTTGAAAGGAACTACCACCGGTACACAAACCGGTACTAACGGTAAATACACGTTAAGTGTTCCGGAGGGTTCAACACTAATTATTAGCTTTATTGGCTATGCAACACAAGAGGTACAGGTAAGGGGCCCTGTTGTAAACGTACGGCTTGCCATGTCAAGCAAGCAACTTGGCGAAGTTGTTGTAACCGGCGCATTAGGCTTAAACCGAACCCGTAATCAGCAGACCTATGCGGCCCAGCAGGTTAACGGCGATGAGGTGAGCAAGCAGCGTGGGGCAAACTTTGTAAGCGGCCTTTCAGGTAAAGTTGCCGGTTTAGAGATCAGGCAAAACAACGCGTTAGGTGGTTCAACCAACGTAGTTTTGCGGGGTACAAAATCATTATTGGGTAATAACCAGGCATTATTTGTTGTTGATGGTGTACCGATGAATAATGGTGGCCCAGGCTCAGGTAACGCCGGAACCAACAATGCCGGTGCTAACACCGGAACAAATACGGGTACTGTTGAATCGGGCAGGGGGGGATATGATTATGGATCGCCAATTGCTGATATTAACCCGGATGACATTGAATCAGTTACCGTACTTAAAGGTGCTGCCGGTAGCGCTTTGTATGGTTCCATTGGCGCCAACGGTGTAATCATGATCACCACTAAAAAGCCAGGTAAGGGTTTAGGCATTACCTTTAACAGCAGCGCTGGTATTGGTAATGTTGATAAATCAACGCTGCCAACTTATCAGCATGAGTATGGCGCAGGTTATGGCCCTATTTATAATGATAAAACCGGAATTGACCCAAGCGGTTATTTCCTTATCAGGGACGTTAATGGCGATGGAAAGAATGACCTGGTTACTCCTTTACAGGAGGATGCCTCTTATGGACATCGATTTGATCCAAACCTGATGGTTTACCAATGGGATGCTTTTAGCCCGTCTTCTCCAAACTATGGAAAAGCAACACCATGGGTGGCTGGAGCAAATGACCCGCTTAAATTCTTCAAAACTCAGGTGAGCAATAACCAGAGTTTATTTATTACCAATGGCGGCGAAAACGGAACCTTTAAATTAGGTTATACCCGTAATAACCAAAGCGGTGTTTTACCAAATAGTAATATACTGAACAATAGCATTGACTTTTCAAGTACTTATAAAATTACCAGCAAATTAACCGCAGGCGGAAGCATAAATTATACCAGAACAGATGGTATTGGTCGTTACGGCAGCGGTTACCAGGCCGAAAACGTTGTGCGCAACTTTAGGCAATGGTGGCAAATGAACACAGATATTTTGGAGCAAAAAGACCAGTACCTTGCATCAGGTGGTAAAAACGTAACCTGGAACTGGGCAAGCCCGACCAACCTGGTTCCAATTTACCAGGATAACCCATATTTTACCCGTTATCAAAACTACGAAACAGACAGAAATCATCACTATTTTGGTAATGTGAAATTGAATTACAAGGTTAACGACTGGTTAAATTTACTGGGTCGGGTAACGGTTGATAATTACACCATGTTACAGGAAGAAAGACGTGCTTTTGGTTCAGTAGGTATATCCGGCTATACCAGGAGGAATATCAATTTCAACGAAACCAATTTAGATTTCCTGGCAACGGTTGATAAAAACATCAATAACGATTTGAATTTTAAAGGTTTGGCTGGTGTTAATATCCGCAAAAACCGTTATGAGTTAATTTCAGCAGCAACTAACGGCGGTTTAATCATTCCGAATGTTTACGCTTTAGCGAACTCTAAAAACGCGCCGGCTGCTCCTACTGAAAACGATATCAGACAAGAGGTAGATGGTTTATTTGCTGGCGCCACATTTACCTATCAGAAAATGTTGGTTTTAGACGGAACATTACGACGTGACGTTAACTCCGCTTTGCCATCATACAGCAATAAGTATTACTATCCATCTATTAACTTAGGCTTTACTTTTTCTGAAATGCTTAAACAATATAGCTGGTTATCATATGGTAAAGTAAGGGTTAACTATGCCGAAGTAGGTAATGGCGGGCAACCTCAAAACACCAAAAACTTCTATGCATTTGGTACGCCGTTTGGTTCAAACCCCCAATCTTCTATCGGTCTTGTTCAAAACAATGCCGCTTTAAAACCTGAGCGTACAAAATCAAAAGAAGCCGGTTTAGAGATGCAGTTTTTTAACAGCCGTTTAGGTTTTGATTTCACTTATTATGATGCCAAAACGGTTGATGGATTATTACCTGTTGCCTTATCAACAGCTACAGGTTATAACGCAACCTATATAAACTCTGGTACCTTACGTAACAGAGGAGTTGAAGTTTCATTAAATGGTACTCCTGTAAGCAGTAAACTGGTAACCTGGAAACTTGGGGTTAACTTTACTAAGAACAACAACAAGGTTATAGCGCTGTATACCGATCCATCAGGTCAGCAGTCAACAAATCTTTTACTGTCATCTTTCCAGGGTGGGGTATCACTTAATGCTGCATTGGGCAGGCCTTATGGTGATATTCGCGGTACTGCTTATACCGATATCAATGGCAATCCATATACCAAGAAAGATGATGGCCGTGTTGTTGATGCGACAGGATACTACAAACAATCGCCAAACACGAGTACACTGGGTAATATTAATCCTGATTGGATAGGTGGTATTACCAACTCTGTGCGCGTTAAGGACTTTACTTTAACCTTCCTGATCGATATCCGCAAAGGTGGTAGCGTATTCTCGTTAGATACTTATTATGGTATGGATACCGGTTTATATCCTGAAACTGTTGGCAATAATGATCTGGGTAATCCATCAAGAAACACACTTGCTACTGGCGGTGGTGTAATTGTACCGGGTATTACCGCAAGCGGCGCTAAGAACACCGTTCGGGTTCGGAATGATGCTACCGGTTTATATGGCTATGAACATAATCCGGCTGCTGGTTTTGTTTATGATGCAGGTTATGTAAAACTGCGTGAAGCATCATTAAACTATGCATTCCCTCAAAGCCTGACATCAAAATGGGGCCCTGTTAAAGGCGTAGACCTTGCAGTAAGCGGCAGGAACTTATGGATCATCCACAAAAATGTTCCATATTCTGATCCTGAAGAAACCTTAGGCGCCGGTAACCTGCAGGGTTATCAAAGTGGCGCTTTCCCAACTGTAAGAATGTTTACCCTAAACTTAAAAGTAAGATTTTAACCAATATGAAAAAATATATATGGGCACTACTTCCGCTTGTTATGCTGGGAGCGTGCAAAAAAGATTTCGAAAACCTGAATACCAACCCTAAGCTTTTTCCTACGGTGCCTGCGCCAACATTAATTACGCAGGCTGAGCGGGTGCTTTCAAACGCCGTTACATCAGCAAACGTAAACAATAACGTTTTCAGGCTGGTGGAGCAACAGTGGCAGGAAACTACTTATAATGACGAAAGTCTTTACAATTTTGATACCCGTAATATCAACAGGGCCATGTGGAATAGCTTGTTCCGTGATGTATTAAACAATTTAAAGTTAGCTAAAGACATCATCCCAAGCGACCCTACTATAGTAAGCGACGCCATAAAAAAGAATGATTTAGCTATCGCGGATCTGTTACAGGTATATGGTTTTTATTACCTGGTTACCACCTTTGGTGATGTTCCTTATTCGCAAGCATTTGATTCAACAAACAACTTTCCAAAATACGATGATGCAGCAACAATTTATAAAGACCTGCTGAAACGTTTGGATGCTGATATAGCTGCGCTAACAGTTGGAACTGCAAGTTATGGAACTGCCGACATTATTTATGGGGGAAGCGTGGCTAAATGGAAAAAGTTTGCGTACTCATTGAAATTGAAAATGGGTATGACCATTGCTGATTACGATGCAGCGTTGGCTAAAACAACAATTCAAGCCGCAGTAACCGGGGGCGTTTTTTCTGCAAATGCTGATAATGCTACATTGGTATATCAGGCAGCAACACCAAACACAAATCCTATTTGGGTTGACCTTGTACAAAGCGGCAGGTTTGACTTTGTGGCCTGCAGCACTTTGGCAAATCAGTTGAATAATAATAATGGTATTATTGATCCCCGTGCATCCAAATATTTTAAAGCGCTTGATGGAAGTGGTAAAGTTTTGGGAGCTGATCCGGGTGTAAAAGCAAATTATGATAGCTTTTCGCACGCAGGTGATATTATGATTGCACCTACTGCCCCAGGCTTATTGCTTGATTATGCAGAGGTTGCATTTTATCAGGCCGAAGCGGTTGCAAAAGGCTTTATTGCCGGCGATGCCGCCACTTTTTATAAAGCAGGTGTTCAGGCTTCATTTGATTATTGGACTGCCGGAGATGCTACGGCTTTTACTACTGCTAATCCATACAGCGCCAATAACCTGGCTATCCAAAAATGGGTTGCTAATTATAACCGTGGCTGGGATGCATGGATTGAAACCCGCAGGCTGGATTTTCCTGTACTTTATAAACCTGCAACCGGTGCTTTTAGCGATTTTCCGGTTAGGTTTAAATATCCGGTTGATGAGGCTAACGTGAATCCTGCTAATTATAAAGCAGCATCCTCGGCAATTGGCGGCGATGTGGTAACAACCAAGCTGTTTTTTGACAAAAATGTTATGCCTAAGTAATTAGCTGTAACATTTAAATAATAAAAAAGGGACTTGCTATTATAGCAAGTCCCTTTTTTATTGCAGATCAAAACCGAACGGCTTATTTCTTATCCACGCTATATTTACCCGGGCCAACAAATAAAAGACCTGCAAATATAAAGGCATCCTCAATAGCATGTAAAGCGCCGCCTAAATGTTCGCCTTGTCCAAAATGTGAAAAAGCGGCTACAATGAGCGTAAGTAATAGCAGGATACATGCCGGGCGAAAAGCCAAACCTATAACGAGCAGGAAGCCGCCAATGGTTTCGGTAGCAGTAGCAAGAAAGCCCCACACTACGGGCCAAAAATGTATCCCCACATATTTGGTCGATTCGCCTACATCCTTCCAGCTATGTATACCACCCATCAGCATCGGGTAGCCATAGTAAATAAACGTGAAGCCCAACCCTAAACGGATAATTAAAAGGCCTAAGTTTTTGTAATTGTTTAAGTTGCTGAGTATTGCCATAGTTTGTATTTATGATAGAGGGAGTAAAAATGTTGTCAATTCATTAATTCTGCAAATTCCGGTTCAGACAAATTTAAGTAATACCTGGTGTTCCCCGACTGACAGCTCAACTGTCTGGCCAAATATTAAACTACAATTATCAGGTATGTGGCCTGCCGGGAAATCAAAGCATACCGGGTAATCATACTCCTTTACAATATCCATCACAATTTCAGATATAGTTTGACCAAAGGGGATGTCATTATCTTTTACATCAGTAAAGCCCCCCACAATTAAACCCGCGAGCTTTGCAAGTTTACCAGCCCTTTTCAGGTTAAGCAGCATCCGGTCAATCGCATAAAGGTATTCGCCTACATCTTCTATAAAAAGTATTTTTCCGGTATAGTCAATATCAGATACAGAACCCGATACAGCCACTAACAAGGATAAATTACCACCAACTAATATCCCGCTGCTATTACCAGCACGGTTTAAGTTGTGCGATTTATATTCATAGTGTAAAGCTTGGCCAAATAATGCTTTCCGTAAAGTATCTAAAGATCTAACAGAAGCATCAGGGATATTTACCGGCATTTGTCCGTGTATGCTTTGTGCGCGGTAGTTGGCAAACAAATGGGTATGCAATACAGTAATATCACTAAACCCGATAAGCCATTTAGGGTTTTGAGCAAAACGACTAAAATCAACCTTGTCTATCATCCTGATGGTGCCGTATCCGCCGCGGGCTGCAATAATGGCTTTGATGCTATCGTCATCAATAAAGCGTTGCAAATCGCGGGCCCGCAGGTCATCATCGCCGGCAAACTGATGATAGGATGCCATTAGAGTGTCGCCCAAAATAACTTCCAGGCCCCATGATTGCAATAAAGCAACAGCATCGGCCATTGGATGGGGTAGTTTTTTTGCAGGGCAGGTAATGGCTATTTTATCACCCTTTTTGAGATAAGGGGGATGGGTGGGAGAAACGGCATTTATTGGATTATCCATGATCAATAATAACAAAACTTTTTGATTCTGTTCTTTCAGACTTTCCTGTCTTTCGGGCTTCACAACTTACAGGCTAAAGCGTTATCTTTGCACTCTTATTTATAATGCTGCTTATTAATGTCACAACTCAACAAATATAAACGATATACCGTTACATCGGCTTTGCCTTATGCCAACGGACCTTTGCATATTGGTCACCTTGCCGGAGCATATATTCCTGCAGATATTTTTGTACGCTATTTGAGGCTCAAAAAAAAGGATGTGGTTTATGTTTGTGGTTCGGATGAGCATGGCGCAGCCATCACTATTAAAGCAAAGAAAGAAGGTACAACACCGCAAGCCATCATTGATAAATATCACCAGCAAATAAAAGATAGCTTTGAGCAATTTGGGATAGCTTTTGATATTTACCACCGTACATCATCGCCCATACATCATGACCTGTCGCAGGAGTTTTTCCTGAACCTGTACGAAAAAGATGAGTTCATTGAAAAAGTATCTGAGCAATATTACGACGAAGATTATAATCAATTTTTAGCCGACAGGTACATTATAGGTACCTGCCCTAATTGCCATAACGAGAATGCCTACGGCGATCAGTGTGAAAAATGCGGTACATCGTTAAGTCCGACTGATCTGATTAATCCGGTATCAACCCTGAGTGGTAAAACGCCGGTTTTAAAGCCTACCAAGCACTGGTACCTGCCATTAGATAAATACCAGCCCTGGTTGGAGCAGTGGATAGATACCAAGGAGGGTAGCTGGAAGGTTAATGTATTTGGGCAGTGTAAATCGTGGCTTAAATCAGGCCTGCAACCACGCTCCATGACCCGTGACCTGGATTGGGGTATCGATGTTCCGTTGGAGGACGCGAAAGGCAAAAAGTTATACGTTTGGATGGATGCGCCAATTGGCTATATATCGGCCACCAAACAATGGGCTATTGACAATAATAAAGACTGGAAATTATACTGGAAAAAACAGGCCGATGAGCAGGATGATGCTTGCCTGCTGCATTTTATTGGTAAGGATAATATTGTTTTCCATTGTATCACTTTCCCATCTATACTGCATGCGCATGGTGAGTATATTTTACCGCAAAATGTACCCGCCAATGAGTTTTTAAATTTGGAGGGCGATAAGCTATCAACCTCGCGCAACCACGCGGTTTGGCTGCATGAATACCTGGAGGAATTGCCGGGCAAGCAGGACGAGCTGCGTTATGTACTTACCTCCATACTGCCCGAAACCAGCGACAGCGAGTTTACCTGGAAAGATTACCAGGCACGTATTAACAATGAACTGGTGGCCATATTAGGCAATTTTGTGAACCGCGTAATGATACTGATGCACAAATTTTACGACGGTAAAATTGAAAGCGATGGCTACAAAATTGAACTCCGCGACGATAACCTGAATAAGGAATTAGGTGGATTTTATGACGAGATAGAGAAAAATCTGGAAGCTTACCGGTATCGTCAGGCCCTGCAGGCGGTAATGGATATTGCCCGCCTGGGTAACCGTTATTTAACCGAAAAAGAACCCTGGAAAACGATAAAAACCAATCCAGAGGATGCTAAGCTGGCCTTGCATAACTGCCTGGTTTTAATTGGCCATCTGGCAACCTGCGCACAACCATTTTTACCGGTTACCGCTAAAAAGATCATCGGTATGCTGAATTGGCCAAATGAGGTTATTACCTATGATCAGGAGATATATTTTAATAATGGGCACCAACTTAACCCATCGGCCCTATTGTTTGAAAAAATAGAGGATGATGTGATCACGTATCAGTTGGACAAACTGCAGGCTAAAAAGACTGCGACTGCGCCACCAAAGTCTGCAGAGGTACAACCGGCCAAGGAAAGCATCAATTATGAAACCTTTGCCACTATGGATATCCGTACGGGTACCATACAGGCAGCCGAAAAAATAGCTAAAACCAAGAAACTGCTGAAGCTGACCATTGATACCGGTATTGACGTGCGTACCGTAGTATCGGGCATTGCCGAATACTATGAACCCGAAGCCATTATTGGCCAAAGGGTGAGTATTCTGGTAAACCTGGAGCCACGCGAGATAAAAGGCATTTTTTCGCAGGGCATGATCCTGATGGCCGAAGACAGCACTGGCAAACTAAGTTTTGTATTACCGGCAGATGATTTTCATAACGGAGCAGTGATCAGGTAATTTCAGATGTGCGGATGTGCAGATTTTAGATGTGCAGATGAGTAAAATATGGCTGTAACAAATTTTATATAGCGAGGTGTGATTTTTCGTTGAAAAATTGCACCTTTGCAAACTGTTAAGGATTTGCCTTTCAGGCGATCAACAAAAGGTCCCGTAGTTCAACGGATAGAATAGGAGTTTCCTAAACTCTAGATATGAGTTCGATTCTCGTCGGGACCACATTTACACCCATCCATGGGAACTGCATGGGAAAGATTATTTAAAAGCCTTTAGGTTAAAATCTGAAGGCTTTTTTATTGTAATTAATTTTTCAATGAGTTTTTGGACGGGGGAGGAAATTTAACATTACGAATATTAGGCATTGGAATATGCCTTTGGTTTTCAAATTCAAAATTGAAAGTATCCTTAGTTGGTTTGGGTTTTATAGACTTGTAGCTATTAATCACGTAGTAAAACATATGCGCAACACTATCTGGTAAACTTGCAGATTGTGCTTTAATATGCTTTATTTTATTATTGTAATGAATAAATACTTCCAAGCTTTGGTCGTCAACTGAATGTTGATATGAAGTATCAAGTTTTTTATAATTTATTTCATCAAGCTTAATATTTAAAGTATCCCAAAAACCAGGACTAATCTTTGCAAAATAATATCCTTTAAGCTTTCCATTGTTTTTGGCGTCAGGAGGTAAAGTAAAATAAGTTTCTCCCCCGAAATATTTATAATTAAGAGAGCTATCTATACTTACAATTGTTGATTGACAAGGACCAAAACAGCCTCCAGTAGCTATTTCAATTTTAGTAATTTCATTTTTTCTGCGATCATTTTTATCACAAGATGATAAAAATGCTATTGTAAGTAAAAATATGAGAGAATGTTTCATGTTATTTTAGGCTAATACTAAGTTAGGATATTTACGTTAATCTTGAAGATTATCCTCCAAACCCACCGCACAATGCAAATCAGCCATAAAAGAGTTCGAGTTTTGTAGTCTAAGGACCACTACTAAGTCCAAAGCCTTTAGATGAAAGTCTGGAGGCTTTTTTGTTGAATAGGTTATCTTATATTTTTAATCAATATTCACCCTATAGTCGCTGTTATCGCCGCACCATTTCCCTCCGCTGTTTTAACTGAAATTTTTACCCAACACAAAGCCGCCGAAACACTTACTTTTGCGGTACAGATGGGTTTGGGCAGGAGATTAATGTTTTCGGCCGAGCGCCCTGTCTTGTATACATTATGCAAACACTTGAACAATTACAGAACGGAGAACTTAAAGGCGCGGTTTCATTAAAGCTTGCTGAAGAGCTTTCGCACTTCCCGCAGGAGATATTTGAACTGGCAGATACACTGGAGAAGCTCGACCTTTCCGGCAATAATTTAAGTGAATTACCTGCGGATTTTGGCCGCTTAAAAAGGCTGAAGATCCTGTTTTGTTCAGAAAATTTGTTTACTGTTTTACCCGCAGTACTGGCTGATTGCCCCCTGCTGGATATTGTTGGTTTTAAATCAAACAGGATAGAAGAGGTACCCGCTAAAGCGCTTAACCCTAACATTCGCTGGCTGATACTTACCAACAATAACATAGCAGCGCTTCCGGCTCAAATAGGCAACTGTTCCCGAATGCAAAAGCTGATGCTTGCCGGTAACCGGTTAAAGGAGTTGCCTGTTGAACTGAGCAACTGCCGCAACTTATCGCTTTTGCGCATCTCTGCCAATCGGTTAAGTAGGTTTCCACAATGGTTGTTGAGTATGCCCAAGCTTTCCTGGCTGGCATTTTCCGGTAATTTATTTAACATAAGACCTACGATTACCACAATACCCCTTATTGATCACAAAGAACTGGAGATTGGGCACCAGCTTGGTGAAGGTGCATCGGGTATTATATCCAAAGCCAGTTGGCGGCCTAACCATGAAGAAAAAGAAGTGGCCATCAAGATATTTAAGGGTGCGGTTACCAGCGATGGACTTCCTGAAGACGAAATGCTTACCTATATAGCCGCAGGCAGCCACTACGGACTTGTAAAACTGCTTGGACAGATCTCTGCGCATCCCGAAGGAAAAGAAGGTTTGGTAATGGAACTGATACCACAGCGCTTTTTTAATTTAGGCAACCCACCCAGCTTTGCCAGTTGTACGCGGGATGTTTTTAATGAGGACATGAGCCTTTCTGCACAGCAGGTAATAAAAATTGCCTCAACCATAGCATCTTTGGCGGCGCAATTGCATAGCAACGGTGTGGTGCACGGCGACCTGTACACCCATAATACACTGATAGACGGAGAAGGAAATACACTGTTCGGTGATTTTGGTGCGGCCTGCTTTTATGACAGGGCTGATACCGAAGTGGCTGCCGCGCTTGAACGGATAGAGGTAAGTGCTTATGGCCACCTACTGGATGATTTGCTTGGTTTATGCAAAGAGGCCGGTAAAGATCAGACCTTATTGAAATTAGCCACCTTGCGAGATAGTTGCATAACTCCGCATGTATCCGCCCGCCCCAGCTTTCAGTATTTGGTAAACGAACTGGTGTAAGTTATTTGATGTATTCGGCTTATAGTCGGTGTTATCACCATAAGTGTTGGGAAGATTAAATTTCTATAAAAAATTGTCATTTCGACAGAGCAGGGGTAGGTATGAGCGTTGTGCGAAAGAGAAACTATCTCTTGAGCGATAGCGAAAAATCTTCTACGTAATGCAAAGCTTTAATTGCAAATCGCATAAGGTTTCTCCTCGTACCTCGTTCGAATGACAGCCTTTTTATTTCTTCCGAACACCTGTGGTGTTGTCACCGCACCATCTCCTCCAAACGCGCCGCACAACCCAAATCACCCAAAAGAGGGGGCAGGTTCCGTAGTCTCAGGTACCACAAAATGTCCCATTCATGGGAACGGCCATTCAAAGTAATTATATACCGATCGTATCATTTCCAATATTCATAACAACGTGTATATTTAGCGCTCATTTATCCATATATGTTGGTACAAAAATTTAAGTGGGTTGCGCTATTAATCAGCTTTGTATGTCTGAGCTTTTGGGCATCTGCTCAAGAGGTAGCACAGCCCGCAAACACTGATCCTGACTGGTCAAAGCCTTATCCGCCGTTTCAAATTGCAGGTAATCTTTATTATGTTGGTACTTATGATCTGGCGTGCTACTTTATTGCCACACCACATGGCAATATACTCATCAATACAGGTCTTGCCGACTCGGCACCCGTCATCAAAGCCAACATTGAAGCCTTGGGTTTTAAATTTGAGGATATTAAAATACTTTTAACCACCCAGGCACATTTTGACCATATGGGGGCAATGGCAGCTATAAAAAAATTGACCGGCGCTAAAATGATGGTAGATGTGGGCGATGTGGGGGTAGTGACGGATGGGGGCCGATCAGACTACGCAGTAGGTGGTAACATAAGCACTTATACGCCTGTACAAATAGACAGGGTATTGCACAACGGCGATATCATAAAGTTAGGTGGCATACGCTTGATTATGCTTCACCATCCGGGGCATACTAAAGGTTCCTGTAGCTTTTTATTTAATGTGAAGGATAAAGAGCGATCTTATAGGGTCCTGATTGCTAATATGCCTACCATAGTTACAGATAAAAATTTCTCGGATATACCAACCTACCCTGATATTGCCAAAGATTATGCTTACACATTAGATGCCATGAAAAAATTATCGTTTGATATTTGGCTGGCATCGCACGCCAGCCAGTTTAACCTTCAAGGCAAACACAAACCCGGAGATGGTTATAACCCCGCCGCCTTTATAGACCAGAAAGGGTACGACGCGGAAATGAACGATTTGCAGGAGCAGTTTTTAAAGAAGATAAAAAAACAATAACCATAAGTCAGAAAAACTTGGATGAAAGTTTTAATCTTTGATCGGTTCTTTTCTGATACGGTTCTTTATTCGTTCAGTGTGTTTTGCGAAAGATGAAATCTTAAGGCCAATAAATAGAGCTTTCAAACCCGCTGTACTTTTAAAATGGGCCATAAAAGAATCCGGGTTTTAAGCCGCTTAATTGCTATTTTAGGTGATCCGGAATTCAACATTGCGGCAAAGTAGCCCTGCGTATGAAAACATTAATTTTACTGCCTCTTTTATTAACTGCTTATTGCTCATTTGCCCAAAAGAGTTTACCTGTTATTAAAGCGACTTCTAAAAGTGTAAGCATCAACGACGGGGGCGATTTGGATAAAAATTCCTGGACACTTTCGCCCCAAATTAAACCTGACATTTTCAAGGCAGAAAGATCCAGGAAAACAAAATGGGTAACCTTTTATACAGATATTGATTCCATCAGGGTAAAAGTAAAGCCAGGTACAATATATAACTTTATTGTCCTGTTAAACGGCAAGGATTCCTGTTACACACAAATTGCAAGCGCAATACCTCCCGAAGACAGGCTTAAAAATACTATTGCTAAAAACGATACCATCCCGTTTACACTTACCGCATACAATGCCATCAGTGTAAAAACCATTATTAATAATACAGATACATTAAACTTTCATTTTGATACAGGTTCATGGGATTTTCGGATAACGAAGGATGCCATTTTAAAAAAGACAAAATTATTATCAAACCAGCCGGATGCCTCAGCTGGCAAAACCAATCCGAATTATAATAAGTTGAATAAGGTATTCAAATTGCAAATGGGCAAACTGGTTTGGGATAATCCTGAAATTGCTGCTACCACATTAACCGCGCATGAAATGGACGGGCGCTTTGGTTGGAACTTATTTGAGGGTAAAACAGTGGAGGTTAATTATGACCGTAACCTTTTGATCATCCACTCCAGGCCTTTAAAAATACCCACCGGTTACGCTAAGTCAAAGCTTGAAATTATACATTCCTTTGTTATTGCTAAAGTAAACTTTGAAATAGACCATCAAAAACATTTTGGAAATTTTTTATTTGACACGGGGTCTGACCAGGCTATTATTTTAGATAGCGCCTGGGCGAGCAGGGAAAACCTTCCTGGAAATTTAAAACTGATCAAATCAACCGTGTTGCATAATCCAAGGGGAGTAAAATTTGAAATTAAAATAGTAAACGCTCCTGTTTTCCAGATCAACGATTTTCAGCTTACCAATATCCCAACAGTCATTTTAGGCGGTAAGAACCCGGCAGGATTTGAGGTTAATAATTTAGGTAATGATCTTTTAAAACGGTTTAATATGATACTGGATTTTAAAAACGATTACCTGTACCTGAAGCCCAATAAATTAACGGGCGTAAAATACAGGGAAAGCTCTTAACGGCGTAAATGTTTGGCGATTACAGGAGTGGCGCTATGATAAGATAGGTTAAAGGCACAATACACAATCCAATGCTGCATACTTGCGCCAGGGAAGCACAAATATGGATTTTTCAAGAAGATATAAGATATTTTTTAACCAATCAAGTTAGTCAAGATAGGCATGATCAAATCATCTGCTTTTTAGTTTCGCTCGGACTGTATCCGAAATGACTTTTGTATAAGCGGGAGAAATGAGAAACATTTTCATAACCAACCTCATAGCATACATTTGCAATTGTTAGTTGAGTAGAAAAGAATAGGTCTTTGGCTTTTTGCAATCGCTTTTCTTGTATCCATTTCGCAGGTGTTATATGAAACAAAGATTCAAACTCTCGGCGGAAGCTTGACAAGCTTCTTCCTGAAATATGAGCTAGCTCTTGAAGTGTATAAGGTTGAAGGTAATGGGCTTCTATGGTTTTCACTAAATCTCTGGTTTCGTACCGATTGAGGTTTATCAATTGCTGCAAAAATCTTGGATTTTCCTGTGAAAGATCATATAGTAATTCTAAAATTTTCAGTTTGAATAATCCCGTTTTTATATTTTCATTATCGTCGAAATAAGGCTTCAAAGATGCTAGAAATGATTGTAAACGCCCTCCATATGGATGAATTATTACCTCACCATCAGTAACTGGTTTTCCTAAATAATCATCCATTTCAATCAATTTAATAAAATCAATAATGATGTCTTTCTTAAGGGTAAAAGAAACACTTTCATACACAAAATCATTTAGGGCATCACCACCTTTTACAATCTCAACATAACTGGCTTTTTTTATTAATAACATTTCTCCCTTTTTTAAAGAAAAAAGCTGATTCCCAATGCGCAATTCATTAAGCCCCTCCACTGCAAATAACAAAAAATGTTCTTTCAACATATTATGCTTATGAAATGGTATTTTGTGCTGTTGGCGACAAATCTCCATTGTACCAATTTCCTTTGATGTTAAAATAATATGTGTTCCTGGAAATGAGTTTTGATCTCCTGTTTGTTTTACAATGACATCCATGGTACGATTTTTTACAAAAATGTAAAATTTATCAGCGACTCTTTTATAAACAGCATTTTTTAGTTGACACAAAAAGTCATGAAATATGGCGTTTTAAGCAATCTTATTACACAGAATATAATAGAGTTTTGTAGAAAATTAATTCATAAATAATTATGCTACAATTTAAAAATTCAGAAAAAGTATTCATGATAAAAGGTTTATCCCAGGCAGTAGAAATTCCATTTGAAAATCAGAAAATGATTATACTATCGGGGCAAATTCCACTTAATAAACAAGGTGAGTCAGTGGGTAATGATGTAAAAACGCAAACAATTCAAATTTTTGAAAACATCAAAGATATTTTAGAAACCTGTAATGCCAGCCTTAATGATATTGTAAAACTCGGGATTTTTACTTCCGATATTTCCCAAATAGCTGGTTATAGAGAGGCTAGAGATCAATTCATTAATCTTAACAACCCACCAACAAGTACGCTCGTAGAGGTAAAAGGTTTATTTAGAAGTGATGTAATTATTGAAATGGAAGTTACTGCCATAGTAAAAATGTAGTCCAACCCGGCATAAGACTCCCCTAACTGGTGCAGTGATGGCCGCAGCCCGGAGTACTTGTGACTTCTAAGACATGACTTCACCCTGCCAGTCTTATTTGCCATGTTCAACAAGATTATCAAGAGGTCAATTTGACTCGTCCGCCAAAAACTATACACGAAAAAGAAGTGTATGAAAACAGAAACAGATCAAAACGAGCCCATCCTGCGCCTTTACGACCGAGGTCACTTTCAATTAGACTTACGAGCAGAGATCATA
>JAUCSE010000082.1 GCA_030445275.1 Mucilaginibacter sp. | reverse complement strand
CATCTGAAACAGTATAGATCGTTTTCAACAGCAGATATTTGAACATCCGTACAGGGCTTTCGGCTGTCCTGCCGTTGGTAATGCAATACTTGCTAACCAGTTCATTATAGATAAAGGTAAAATCTATTAAATCATTAATCTTCCGCAGAAGATTGTCTTTGGGAACGATCAGCTCATATAGCCCCGAAAATGAACTGAACTGTATCTGCTGTTGTTGGCTAAGCATTCTGTTGCCTTTCTTTCGACACTTTAAGATACAAAAAAAGGGGGTAGAAAATTTAAATTTTCTACCCCCTTTGCCTAAAAGGACTTTTTCAGTGCCCTCGAGATAATCGGCCAGGCTTTTTTATTTGGAGTGACGTTTGATGTCAAACGTCACTCCAACAATTAGTTGTAGTTTTTTATTTACTGCTTTCTTTAAGCACCATATCAATAGTAATGGCTGCTGAAATAATAGCGATGCGGTGTTTGGTTTGGGTATAGGTAGGCTCAATGTGCACATTGTACTTATCCGCAGTAGTAAATATCTCCTTCATTGCTCCCGCCCATCTTTTGCTGATTGATCCAATGCTTAACCCCTGCCCATCTTTTATACTAAAGTTCCAGGCTTTCCAATCTCCGGTAATTTCGGCAATTAATAAACCGGTGGTATCCTCAATTTTAAAAGTAGGTTTAAAAAATTTAAACTTTTGTTTGATGATGGCAACATCAGCTCCATTAGCATCATGGACCAATATCTTCGACATGAAAAATGTCCAGCCCCTTGAAATGGTAGCTTGTACCTGTTCGTTCTGGTCAACTATTTCCAGTTTAAATGGGAGTGCGGGTTTACCCACAAAAAGGCGTAGTATCTTTTGCCCGGTGGTTAGTTTTTGCTGAACCGCCCCAATCTGTGCTCCCTGCTCATTAAATACCTTGTAAGTGTTTGCGAATTTGAAGAAGTTTACCTTTTGATCAATAAAGTAATCGTGTCCGTTAAAAAAATTAGTAATCATGATTTTGGTTTAGTTATCATATTGTAGAGCCGCGAAGTTACATTTATTTGCTTTTGCGCATGACCAATCGTTTCACATACTGCCTTTTAAGTTAGTGAATAGATATAACAGTATTATATAACAATTATTAAAGGGGTGAGCTCTATTGCTTTTCTTTAGTTAAAATATACGCTTTACCTCCTTGCTTTAAAGTCATTTGACTTTTAGTCGGATCAAATACCAACATTATACCTGCTGGACCAAAGCTAAATTCATCTGTCCGTGTTGCGGTTAACTGAAATGGATGCTGACCAGTACCCTGTGCCTGCAACTGTGCATTATTTTTAGTTATTGTAATTTTGATGGGGAATCCGGCTGCTGCATATACACCCAGATATTTATCCAGATCCTCAGGTTTAAGTTTAAAAGGCTTATCAGTATATGTTGGCAAAGTATAAGATCTGTTAAGGGCAATACTAAGAGCACCGACTGCCATATCATTTATTACCATATTTGCCCCGTTGGCCGTATAGGCGAAAGCCAGTTTTTTCTCCGGGAAATAAATGGCGATTGATGCAAAACCATCTATCCCACCACTATGCCCATATCCTGCTTGTTCATAAAAGGGCATTGACATCAGATCCATGCCAAAGCCTCCTTTAATGGTTTTCATATGTACAAGACTACTATCGCTAACAAGTTTGCCTGTAAAAAGAGCATCCATAAAATGAGTTAGATCAGTTGGGGTTGATACCAGCGCACCTGCACCACCTGGTACGCTCATGTCGGTTTCAGTAGCAGGTTTCCAGCTATCATCCCATTTGTATGACTGCGCCTCTTGCCTGGCCGGATTAATTTTATCGCCATAGTAGGTATCCTTTAAATCAATTTTATTTAAAATGCGGTTTTTCAGCGCAATAGCATAAGGTTTTTTGTCAAGCTTTTCTACAATATACCCCAGCAAAACAAAGTTGGTATTGCTATACTCGGTTTTGCTTCCCGGTTCAAAGTCAGATGGTTGGCCTTTAAATTTAGTTAGCATTTCGGCTTCTGTTACTTTCCGCTCCATAATAGTCACATACGAGCTATCATTTGTAAAATTATGCAAGCCACTGCTGTGACTAAGTAAGTTAGCCATTGTAATTTTACCTGCATTGGGCAGGTCTGGGAAAAATTTAGCCAGCGGTGTGGTTAACTGTAGTTTCCCTTCCTCAATCAACTGAAAGACCATTACCGAGGTGAAAACTTTGGTGATGGAACCAATACGATAATGGGTTTGTATGGTGGCTGGTATTTTCTGGTTGCTATTTATCAAGCTGTAACCAACGGCCTTACTATATATTGGTTTGCCATACTGTGTAAGGGCTATGCTTACCATCGCTTTATTGTTAGCAGCAAGCGCATCCATCAGGCTATCTAACCTGGCTTTATTAAAGGTTTGTGCAGAACAAGATTGCACTATCAGGAGAAACACCGTCGAAAAAAGAAAAAGCTTACGGATCATAGGAGTAGGTTTTGATAATCAAACATTAACTAGATGCTTGCTACGCTAAGATAAGCGAAATATAAGGTTTTTAAAATTTATGCCGGTAAGGATTATTCAATTACGTGCCCTGGGTATTAAGGTTGGTTAAAGAAGTGCTGGTATCTGTGTTAAATTATGCCGCTTATTTATAAAACAACCAATTATTACAATAAATTTGCAGCAAATTTACGGAGTTCATTTACCTTAAAAATGCGTTTAGTTACCTGGTGTTTTCTGCTTTTATTATGTAGTGGTTCTGCCGCGTTGGCGCAACAGGATTCAGCAGCGGTTAGCCCCAAAAATGCGATCCGCAAAACTATACGTACAAGAGGAGGATCTCTGCTTGATTCGGTGGCGGCTGCCATGCAGGCACGTAAACTTTTTGTTAAAGATTCCATTGCCATGCGTTATATACATGCCCCGGACTCTGCAACCCACAGAGAGTATACCGATAGCTTGTTGGCGCATACCCTATACAAAGGATATGGTTTTTTAGATATACACCTCAAATCAAAAAGTTTGGTTAGGGATGGCCACAACCGTCCGCTGCGTGATCCCTGGATAATTGTAACCATTATAGGCTTGTTGTTGTATACGGCTATTCTTAATATAGCGTTAAATAAAGATGTGAGCTACGTGCTGCAATCGTTTTATAGTAAACGGGTGCTATCACAAGCAGGAAAAGAGGAGGGTTTTGTAAGTTCCTGGGCGTTTTTGGGTATGTTTTTATTGTTTTGTTTAACAAGCGCGTTGTTTTTATACCAATTGGCAGCCTATAAAGGAGTATACTACATCATAGGCGGCAGCAGGCTTTATATATCGCTTACCGTGGCTATTATAACCCTGTTTGCTTTCAAATTTCTGATACTTAAATTTTTAGGATTTGTATTTGACATTAACCGTTTGGTGAGCGATTACCTGAACATATTACACTTAACTTACTTTAATATTGCGTTTGTATTTTTGCCGGTAGTAATTTGTTTTAGCTTATTGGGCAGCCAATATGTACCGGCATTGCTCATGGTAACACTCATTGTTATAGTGATTGTATTTGTGTGGCAATACCTTAGGAGCAGCGTAAATATAATTTCTACTTTTCGATTTCATAAGTTTTATTTATTTACGTATCTTTGTGCCCTCGAAATTTGCCCCATTTTGATTTTGATAAAGGCATTGAATATTAGAATTTAGTTAGTTTAAAATAATTGATTTGGAAGACAGAAAGAAAAAGGTTAAAAGTATATTAGTTACTTTATCAAAGCCCGAAAACGATAAGAATCCGTATGCAGAACTGGCTAAAAAGCTAAACCTGAAAATTGATTTCCGATCATTTATTCATGTTGAAGGCGTTCCGGCAAAAGATTTCAGGAAGGAAAAGATAAATCTGGGTGATTTTACAGCCGTTATTTTTACCAGCCGTAACTCTGCAGATCATTTTTTCCGCATTTGCGAAGAGATGCGTTTTGAAGTGCCTGTAGAAATGAAATATTTCTGCCTTTCAGAAACTATTGCTCTTTATCTTCAAAAATATATCCAATATCGTAAACGGAAAATATTTTTTGGCAAACAAACTGCTGCCGACCTGGCAGAGGTATTGAAAAAGCACTCGGCCGAAAAATTCCTTTACCCATGCTCAGATGTTGCTGCCGAAGAAACACAGCGTTTCCTGCTCGAGAACGGTTACAATTTTACGCCTGCAGTACTATTCCGTACAGTTTGCAGTGATCTTTCTGATCTGGCCGAGGTGTTTTATGACGTGATTGCATTTTTTAGTCCGTCAAGCATTCAATCTTTATATAAGAACTTTCCTGATTTTAAACAAAATAATACCCGTATAGCCGCCTTTGGTGCCACAACGCACAAGGCAGTACTCGAAGCCGGTCTGCTTTTGGATATACCTGCACCAACCCCGGGTGCACCATCCATGACCATGGCTATTGAGCAATATGTTAAGCTGGTAAATAAATAAATATTAGGAAGTTTTTTAGCCAATCTGCAACTTTTCTTGAAATATTAGCGTAATAATGCCAACTAATTCACATCATTGTAATTAGTTTGATCATCGTTTATTATGCAATAACTTTTCGTTCAAACAACGCAAAAGACATTTAACCTGCGATACAATAGCGTAAAAAAAATGTTTTTTGGCTTTGATAGCGCAAAATTTTGATATATTCGGGGGTCATATAATGTTATAGTTTATATAACTGAATCTTGATTTAAAATGAAGCAGATCTACTTTTTAATAGTTGTTTTAGCTGGCGGGTTATTGAGCGGTTGTGGGGGTGGAAGTGACAGGGGAGAGTTAACAGGAATTCCGCAACGATCGTTCAGGTCAGAAGTGCCCTATGGTATGGTTTATATTCCGGGAGGTACTTTTCTGATGGGGCAAACTGATCAGGATGTGACATTCGCGCAAATAGCGCAAACCAAGCAGGTTACGCTGGCTCCGTTTTTTATGGATCAAACCGAAATTTCCAATAGCCAGTACAAACAATTTGTATATTGGGTTCGCGATTCCATTGCTATCACCAATTATGTAAATGATAATAAATATTATGTACAGCCCAAAGGCACAGGCACCAACGCCAATTCTTTTGCCGGTGGTAAAAAGTTCATTAACTGGGCTTATGTAAAAAGAAACCCTATCTGGAGTAACAAAAAAGGCCAGGCTGGTAATGCATCAAAGCTTCAGGGCATGTATTATCAGGGCGATGACCGTGTTTTTGACCGCAATGAAATTGACATCCGCATACTAAAATACAACTACTCTATCATGGTGCTGCGTGATGCCGCCAATTATAAAAATGATAAAACCAAAAGACGTTCTGATTTCATTTTACGCGATACGGTAGCCGTTTATCCGGATACACTGGTATGGCTCAGCGACTTTTCGTACGCGGCCAATGAGCCAATGGTCGAAGGTTATTTCTCGCACCCGGCTTTCCGTAACTACCCTGTGGTTGGGGTAACCTGGAGGCAAGCAAGAGCATTTACTGTATGGCGCACCCGTTATAATGATGCTTATAAAGATTCACGTCGTTTACCTCATCGCTTACCATATGAACTACCTACCGAAGCTGAATTTGAATACGCCGCCCGTGGTGGTAGGATAGGTACCGATTACCCCTGGGGTGGCCCGTACATAAAAAATGCTAAAGGTTGCCTGCTGGCAAACTTTAAGCCGGGCCGTGGTAATTATACAGATGATGGCGGAGCATACACGGTGAACGTACGCTCATACTTCCCTAATGATTATGGCTTGTATAATATGGCTGGTAACGTGGCCGAGTGGACTTCATCAACGTTTGATGAGTCGGCATCATCATTTGTGCATGACCTTGCACCAACATTTAACTATGAAGCTAAATCAACCGATCCCGAAGTGCTTAAACGTAAAGTTGTACGGGGTGGGTCATGGAAAGATATAGGATATTTCCTTCAAAACGCAACCCGCACTTATGAATACCAGGACACCGCGAAATCATACATTGGTTTCCGCTGCGTAACTCAATACCTGGGCCGGGACATTAAAGATAAACGATAAACTAAATTAATAAAACATCTACAAAAAAGTTATTTCTGAATTATTATGGCAGGAAAGAAAAAACCTTACGGAATAGGGAACGTAGTATCATGGGGAGCTACAGTAGTAATCATCGGTTTGTTGTTTAAAATACAACACTGGCCAATGGCATCAACGTTTATAACTATCGGTTTAGGGGCCGAGGCAATACTATTCTTTTTATTAGGATGGCAAAGGGAAGATAAAGATATTGATTGGGTGCGCGTTTATCCAGAATTGAGCGAAGATTTTAGCGGTGAGCTACCTAAAGCTTCGGCAAGGCCAATTAGCAGTAATGCTTCAAATACCCAAGCTTTGGACAAGATGCTGGAAGATGCCAAAATTGGTCCTGAGCTGGTACGCAGCCTGGGCGATGGTTTAAGAACATTTGGCGATAAGGTTGCCGCCATATCAAAAGTAACTGATGCCGGCGAAGCAACTATTGCTTTTACTGATAAGGTAAAAACGGCTTCAGCAAGCTATGATAAGTTAAGCACCGCCTTTGATAAAGCATCAACCAATTTATCAGAACTAGCCAATTCAAATGTTGATTCAAAGGCGTATCATGATCAGGTAACCAAACTGGGCCGTAACCTGTCTGAATTAAACGCGGTTTATGAGTTGGAGTTACAGGATTCAAGCGCTCATTTAAAATCAATGAACAACTTTTATAAAAATCTGTCATTAACCATGAACAACTTTAATGAGTCACTGGATGATTCAAAACAGTTTAAGGAAGAAGTGGGGCGTTTAGCTAAAAACCTGGCATCGTTAAATTCGGTTTATGGTAATATGCTTACGGCAATGAACCAGCCGCGTGTTAATTAATAATTAGATTTTTTACAAGCTAAGATTTATAGAGGATGGCCGGAGGTAAGGAAACCCCAAGACAGCGGATGATAGGTATATTATACTTGGTGCTTTTAGGCTTAATTGCCCTTAACGTTCCGGATAGCCTGTTAGACGCGTTTAAAAATATTACAAGTAGTTTAGATCAGTCAAGAACAAATGTTACCACCAGTTTGCAAAGCACCTATTCGGCATTTGAGGCAACCAAGTTAAAAGAGCAGCCCGAAAAGGCGGTGCGGTTGGAAGCCCAGGCCAAAGATGCAAGTAAAGCTGCTGACGTACTGAACGGATATATTGAAGAATTAAAAGCTGAATTAATAAAAAGAGGTGGTGGTATTAATCAGGAAACCGGTGATGTGGATGCAAGAGAAAGTCTTGATATATCGCCCGAGGTAATGATCAACGCCAAAAAAGCTGATGTACTAAAAGAAAAAATTGAAAGCACCCGCGCACGCTTACTGCAAATATTAGGCAAGGATAGCACAGGCGTTAATTTTTCTTTAAATGCAATAGGCCCAAATAAAAAATCATGGCAGCAGGCTTATTTCGGTGATGGTATTCCGTTGGGAGCAGCTTTAACCACCTTGGCTAAGATACAGGCTGATAATAAAAATGCGGAGAACGAAGTAGTGAAAAAACTATTAGGTAAAGTTGATCAGGCTTCAGTAACCTTAAACCAGTTTAAGGCTGTTGTTGTAGCGCCAAGTAGTTACATATTGGCAGGGCAACAATATACTGCCCAGATATTTTTAACTGCATATGATCAAAACTCAAACCCTGCAATTACAGTTGGCGGTTCAGCAATACCTACATCAAATGGTGTGGGTACCTATACTACTACTGCAAGTGGGGAAGGATTACATACCATTTCTGGTAGTTTATCTGTAAAACAGGTAGACGGGCCGCCTAAGGTATATACATTTTCGCAACCGTATACAGTTGCCAGGCCGTCGGCTGTGGTATCGCCCGATAAAATGAATGTATTGTATATTGGTGTACCAAATCCATTGTCAGTGTCGGCACCGGGTGTACCAAAAGAAAGTATGAAGGTAAGCATGAGTGGTGGCTCTATAAGCGGAAGCGGTGGCCACTATACAGCTACAGTAAGCAGTATAGGTACTGCAAAAGTTACTGTTTTTGGCGATAAAGGTATGGTATTAGGTACCTCAGATTTCCGTGTTAAGCGTATACCTGACCCTAAGCCGCAATTTGCCGGCAAAAGCGGTGGTAATACCAGTGCTGCAAACCTAAGGGCGCAGGATAGGGTATTTGCCAAATTAGAGAATTTTGATTTTGATGCTAAATTTAACGTAACGCGTTTTACACTGCTTGTTGTAAAGCCCCGCCAGGATGCCATTATATATTCAAGCAGCGGTGCTGAGCTAACAAGTGCTATGCGTTCGGCAATGAATACTGTTACTCCGGGTACTACTGTTGTATTTAAGGATATTGTTGCAGTTGGCCCTGATGGATCACCGAGAGGACTTGACCCGATTGTATTATCCGCAAATTAAAAGCGTATGAAAAAGAAAATGTTGGTAGTTGTGCTTTGTTGCTTAGTGTGCTTTTCGGCATTTGCCCAAAAACGCCCGGCTAAAAAGCGTACCAGGAAACCGGCTGCCGCCGCTGCTGCCCCCCAGCAGCAAGCGCCTCAGCAAAGCAGTCAGCAGGACAATGTGGCAAACCCACCACCTGTTGTTGGAGATACTTCCAAACACAAAACTTTTGACGCAAATAAGCCTTTTGAAAGACCGCTTGATGGCTATTACAAGAAGAACAATATTTTAAATGCCAAGGTTACACCGCTTCCCAACCTGCGCGAAAATGATGTCGCTTTTGCTAAACGGGTATGGCGCGAAATTGACTTGCGCGAAAAAATGAACCAATATCTGGCTTCGCCAAAACGCCGTTTGATTGATGTTTTGATGGATGCCATTGCTGCCGGCGAATTAACTGCCTATGACCCTACACCTACAAAGGACGATCCGGGAGGCGATAGTTTTGCGGTACCTTTAAAAGGAGGACAGGCACAGGGCCGTATGGCTTCGGATAGCAGTGTGGTTAACAAACTGGATAAAGATGGTAATGTAGTATCATCATCAATGGTAGCCGGCGAGTTTAATCCGGATAGTGTGGTGAAATTCAGGATAAAAGAAGATTGGGTGTTTGACAGGCAGCGGTCTGTATTTGAGCCGCGTATTATTGGTATTGCACCTTTAATTAAGCCAAAAGTTGCCAACGCAAATATTGATATTGATTATCAGCCTGCTTTTTGGGTATATTTCCCCGAAGCAAGAGCCATATTGGCCACCAAAGAAGTGGCAAGCCGTAATAGCGATGCAACTGGTTTAAGCTTTGATGATGTTTTTATGAAAAGGATATTTACCAGCTACATTGTGAAAGAAAGTAACGATAAAGACGAACGTATAAAAGACTACGCCCAGGGTATTGATAAGCTTTATGAATCAGAGCGGATCAAAAAATCACTGATGGACTGGGAGCTCAACCTCTGGTCATACTAACCAATTAGAAACCTAAATTTTAGAAAGTCAAAATTCGAAGCCATAAGGTGGTTGAATTTTGGCTTTTTGTTTAAGTGAATGGGCTGTCATGCTGAGCAGCCTGTCGAAGGATCGCGCGTAGATGGCCCACCCACCATGCTTCGACAGGCTCAGCATGACAGCCTTTTAATTTTGACTTATACTTCTGCAAAATACTCTAAAATAGCCTTTGCTTGTTTTAAATTAACAACCTCCAGCAGCATTTCTTCATTAGCTTCACGGATCTTTTTTACTGATTTAAAGTATTTCAGCAGCTTTTCGGCGGTGGTTTTACCTATGCCTTTAATCAGTTCCAGTTCGGTAGCCAGAGTGCCTTTGTCCCGTATTTTACGGTGAAAGGTTATACCAAAACGATGCGCCTCATCGCGCAGGTGCTGGATCACTTTCAAGGTTTCTGATTTTTTGTCTAGGTACATCGGATACTGATCATTTGGATAGTATAGTTCTTCCAGTCGCTTGGCAATGCCAATAACGGTTACCTGTTTATCAATACCCAGCAGTTTAAGGCTATGCATAGCCGATGATAGTTGACCCTTACCACCATCAATAATGATCAGTTGGGGCAGTTCGGTGCCTTCATCCAGCATGCGGCGGTAACGGCGGTGGACGGCCTCTTCCATGGTAGCAAAGTCATTTGGTCCTTCTACAGTTTTTACATGAAAGTGCCGGTAGTCCTTTTTGAAGGGTTTACCATCCCTGAATACTACGATAGCCGAAACCGGGTATTTACCCTGAAAGTTGGAGTTATCAAAACATTCAATATGACGGGGTAGCCGGTTCATGCGCAGGTCCTTCATCATTTGAGTAAGCAAGCGTTCGGTACGGATCTCGGGGTTCAGCTTTTCATACTGGTCAATCTTTTCCTTTTTAAAGAATTGCACATTCTTTTGCGATAGGTCAAGCAGTTTTCTTTTTTCACCAAGTTTGGGTACGGTGAATTTGATGCCGGCATGATCTTCCAGATCAATATCAAAAGGAACGATGATCTCTTTAGAATCGCTATTATACCTGCTCCTGAACTCGGATATGGCCAGGGTAAGCAATTCCTCATCGCTCTCATCCAATCGTTTTTTAAGCTCGATAGTTTGCGTTTGAATGATAGTGCCGTTCATCACTTTTAAAAAGTTAACAAAAGCAATCTTTTCTTCGGAGGCGATGCTGAACACATCCACATCCGTTATGGACGAATTAACAATAGTTGATTTACTCTGATAGTTCTCCAGCAGGTCGAATTTTCTTTTCAGGCGATGGGCAAGCTCATAGTTATATTCGGCAACAGCAGCGTCCATCTCACCTTTAAGCCGGCGCAGCACAGCCCCGATCTTTCCATTCAGGATATCTTTTATCTCCTCAATACTGTTGTCATAATCATCCTCGGTCTGGTAGTTTTGGCAAGGGCCCTTGCAATTGCCTAGCTGGTACTCCAAACAAACTTTAAACTTTCCCTTGTTAATGTTTTCACGTGAAAGGGCCAGGTTGCAGGTACGCAGCGGGTAGGTTTCTTTAATGAGCCCTAAAATATTATGCATCATGCTAACCGACGCGTAAGGACCCAGGTATTTGGAACCATCCTTTACGATACGTCTGGTCCAGAAAATACGGGGATAGTTCTCATTCTTGATAATGATCCAGGGATAGGTTTTATCATCCTTGAGCATTACATTGTACCGGGGCTGATGCTTTTTGATCATGCTGTTTTCCAGCAGCCAGGCATCTACCTCGGTATCAACAATGGTAAAAGTGATTTTGCGTATTTTGGATACCAAAACCTTGGTTTTGCCATTTACGTTATTATCCTGGTTAAAATACGAGCCAACACGGTTACGCAGATCTTTAGCTTTACCAATATAAATCAGTTCATTCTCACTATCCCAATACTGGTACACACCGGGTTTATGAGGTATATTTTTTAATGCAATTTTATAATCGAATTTTTCACTCATAACTCATTTAACAAAAACAGATATTAGCGCGTCATTCCGAGGAACGAAGCAATCCCTAACTATACAGGGCTTATCTGTAAAGTTACTCTGTAAATAGGGGATTATTAATGTTGTGTTTGTTTTTATTGGTATTAATGAGCTCCCTCCGGTCGGTTGTCTTCGTTCCTTACAGTAATGACGTAGGGATTAACTAAAAATCCAGTTTCTTATCAACGTCGTTGGTTCCTTGTTGCTGCTGGTTGTACTGGCCGCAATCCAGTACAATGCTTACGCCATTTTTGGGGGCATCAAAGTCTACATTCTTTTTAATACCTAATGCCGCGTTGGCATATACCTTTTTCATATACAAGGCAAATATAGGCAATGCACTGTTGGCACCTTCGCCCAGTCTGGTCGATTGGAATGCGATGTCGCGGTCTTCGCAGCCCGTCCACAAACCAGTAACTAACTGAGGTGTAATACCGATAAACCAACCGTCGGAGTTGTTTTGTGTAGTACCTGTTTTACCACCTATAGGATTACTAAGTCCATATTTATATTGTAGCCTTGAGCCAGTACCCTCCTGGATAACCCCTTTAAGCATGTAGGTCATTACGTAGGCTGTTTGCGGATTCATGGCCTGCACCACTTTTGGGGTATGCGTATATAATACGTTACCGTTTTTATCTTCTATGCGTAATACATAAGTAGGTTCGGTCCACAAACCATGGTTGGCAAATACGGAGTATGCTGCTGTCATTTCAAATACCGAGGCATCAAATGTACCTAGGCAAATAGATGGATAGGGCGGAACCGCGCTGCTGATTCCCATTTTCTTGATCAGCTCCACAACCGGCTCAGGTTTAACCTCGCTCATTACGTGAGCGGTTACCCAGTTTTGTGAATGGGCCAAAGCCTGACGCAGTGTTATAAAACCCTGTAAAGTTTCTGATGGCGACGAGCGCGGGCACCAGGGGGCTCCGTATCCACGAATAGTATCAGGAACGTTATTGATTTTCATGCATGGCGAATAGCCATTATCAATAGCCACCGCATAGGTAAATGGTTTAGCTGTTGAACCTACCTGGCGTGTGCCATTTTTTACCTGATCATATTTAAAATGCTCAAAATTGGTACCACCTACCCATGCTTTTACATAACCTGTAGTAGGGTCCATGCTCATGAGGGCATTGCGAAGCAACATTTTGCTATAAACAATTGAATCAATGGGCTTCATCAGCGTGTCGATGTCGCCGTGCCAGGTAAATATGTTAAGCGTAGTTTTGGTATTAAAGTTTGTTTCAATGTCCTCATCGCTTGTTCCCTGTGCCTTTAGCTGCTTGTAACGATCAGACCGTAACATACCCTGATTGATGAGCAATTTATAGTTGTGGATGTTTTTGGCTAAATTTTGACCGCGCCAATGATCATTAAACTGTACCTGTAAGTTGCGCATGTATTCCTGCTGCGCTTCTTCGGCATATTGCTGCATGGTGGCATCAATGGTGGTGTATATTTTAAGGCCGTCGCGGTCAAGGTCATAAGGTGTGCCATCGGGGCGGTTAATGCTTTGTTCTTTAAATAGTTTTTGAAGCTCCTTTTTTAATACCGATCTGAAATATGGGGCGGGGCCGTCAAAGTGATTATTTGGATGAAAATCAAGTCCAAGTGGTTTTTGTTTAAATTCACCAGCCTGACCATTACTCAGGAAACCCTGCTCTTCCATACGGTTTAAAACCAGGTTACGACGATTCAGGGCATTCTCCGGGTGCCTTGTTGGCGAATAAAGGCCGGGTCCATTAACCATACCAACCAGCAACGCGGCCTGATCTGGTGCAAGCTTATCAGGTGTGGTGTTAAAGTAAGTACGTGCTGCCGATTTGATACCATAAGTATTGTATGCACCAAAATCAACAGTGTTAAGATACATGGTCAAAATTTCTTGTTTAGTATAATGGCGTTCTAACTTAACGGCAGTAATCCACTCCTGTAGTTTTTGCGTAATACGTACAAAAGGGTTGTTTGATTTTTCAGTAAAAAGGTTCTTGGCCAACTGTTGGGTAATAGTACTGCCACCTTGCTTTTGCCCAACAAGCAGGTGCAGGAAAATGGTGAAGCTACGCCCGAAATCAATACCTGAGTGATCATAAAAGCGTTTATCCTCCGTCGCTATTAATGCATTAACTACGTTTGGTGATAGTTCCTTGTAAGTTACGTTTGAACGGTTTTGTATATAATAAGTACCCAATACCTTTTTATCAGATGATATTACTTCTGATGCCTGGTTGCTTTTAGGGTTTTCCAGATCACGGAAAGAAGGTAGCTGACCAAATACATCAAAAATAGTAAGCACTATCATAAGGGCAACAAACACAAAGCCAGCAATCACGGCTCGCCATATATACCAATTGTATCTTTTTATATCCTGCTGGGTAAGCTTAGGCTTAGTGGTTCTCATTTCAATAATTTTTCTGGAAATAGTTAATATAACTATCCACTGTTTTTTGATCGGCTAATTTATCCAGATTTTCCTTTGTAATGATAAAAAAACTGTATTTATCCTTTGGTATCTTCATAATATCAGGCAACAGCGGAACAATACTTTTCGCATATTTCTTTGCATCGCTCAAGCTGTAAAATTTGCCTATATAAATGATCTGGTCATCAGGGCCCGCATTAACTACCTGGTGTTTGATGTTATAACCCCAAAAATGGATACGGTTAAATTGCCCTATACCAAAACGCGAAGAGGCCAGGTTAGTTGTACCCGTGGTAACATTTATCGCAAAATAATAATTGCTGCTGTCGCGCTTTGAAAATATGGAACTTATGTTTAAATCATTAATAGCAATTTTAGCCGGAGCCGCGGCGCTGTCCTGCTGGTTTGTTTGCGCTGCCTGCTGCAACTGGTAAGCGGGCAGCTGTATGTGTGTATCAACCAGTTTATCCTGTTTTGTGTTAAGCTGCGAGTTAATCTTTGCGGTTGTGGATGATAAATTATTTAAAGGTGCGCTCACCGGGTGCCTGTACTCCTCCGGTTGCTGTGGCGATGGGATATACGTTTTCCGGTACTCCGTTTGCTTTTGATAGGCAACTGGTGGTGTAAACGGTATTTCATTAGGATCCTCATCAGTTAATACTACGGGCCTGGCAGCTACCTCGGTTTTGTTGGCTTCAATATAAGCAAGGTGCTGGGAAGCTAATGGGGATACTAATTGATCGTCGGGGTATTTATCCAGTATCTGCTGCATATCTACTATAAATGGAGGTAGTTTTTCCTGGTGACCAGCAGCAATGGCCTTTAAATAATATAACTGAGCCGAAAAACGGTTGTCAGGATACCTCTTTAACAGATCATCGGCGCTGCTGATAACCTGGGCATATTGCTTTTGCTCATAAAGGTCATATATCTGGTTATAAAATACGTTGAACCCGGCATTGGCATCATTTAGTTTTTTGCTGTATTCAGGATCAAGAATTATTTTAGCAAATGCCGTTTGTGGGTATTCTTTCAGTATTTTATCCTTATACATTTCAGATTTCGTAGCATCAATATCAGTATAAAGCCGGTACAGGTTATAATATATAGCAGGTTTATCCGGATTGTCAGGGAAACGGACAAGCAGTTTCTCAAAAGTAGCTATGGCCTCCTTTTTATCTTCCAGCACATCGCGATACAGGTTACCCAGATCAAGATAGGCGTTATAAATGCGGATGTTTGATTGCCTAATCAAATCGGGTGTAAGTGGCAAATCGCGGATTAGCTGGTGTTTATAGTCGTCATTCCCAATATCTCCGGGTTTGCCGGCCTGATTGCCAAGTTTGTCCGTGGCTGCATTTGATCCCAGTAAACCAACATTGGCCGGCATGCCATTGTTGGAGCGTTTGCTGCGCCGCCAGTTATCTTCCAGTTTACGGTTGCCCCACTGACGTTTAAAGGAGGTAAATCCCTGACTTACCGCAGTATTGTTATAAAAATAAAATGAACTCACATTGTTCTGGCTATTTTGACCGTTCTGCCCGTTTTGACTATTTTGTCCGTTTGGTAGTAGCTGTCCGTTCAGATTATTTGAAGAATAGCCGTTGCTGAACGGATCGCCGGCGTTTACGGCCGCTGCCGCTTCGGCTGCCGCTGCATCGGCTGCGGCTTTTTCCTGGGCTTGTTTACGCTCAACCATGGCATCAATTCTCTTGAGGCGGGTTTTCTCGTCAAGGGCTGCCAGCATTTGTAAGGTATCTTCGCGGGTTATAGTTTGGAGCAAATCAGTTAATGTCTGCAGGTTATTGCTCTTTTTTAGGATAAGGGCATAACCAGGGTAGCTGGGCGATAAGTAAGTTAGGGTACTGTCGTAATATAACTTAGCACCCGCATAATCTGCCTTGTTCTTAAAGTCAATATCGGCAATACGCAAATATGATACACCTTTCTGATTTTGGTTCTTGGTGCTGTGGCGTACCGATAGCTTATAATTCTTTATTGCATTTTCAATATCACCGGCGGCGAAATACTGTCCGGCTATCTGGTAATATATCTGATCGTTAAAGTCAAAGTTATCGTGGTTCTTTAATAATTTACGAAGCTGATCAATCTTGCTTATTTTGATACCGTTGCGGTTATCCAGTAAGCGTATGCGGTTCAAATTAGCATTGAAAGCCATTTCGAACGATGCATTGCTTTGAACAATGCGTGTGTAACTGTCATATGCATCGGCAGGTTTTAAATTAAGTTCCTGTAGCTGGGCCAAAATAAATATCCAGCGCAGCTTTAGTCTTTGTACACTACAATATTGAATGGCATGCTTGGCATCCTCTTCGGCTTCGGCATAATTCTGCATTTTGATGTTGTATTGCAGCTGTGTAGCATAAACATCGGCAGCAAAGCCTTTTTTAGGTTTTTTAGGATCGAGATTTTGTATGGCCGAGTCAATAACTGGTTCGGCCTGCGGTAGGTCATTCAGATATAAAAGAGACCGCCCTTTCCAGATCAGGGCTTCCTGGGCCAGGTTTTTTTTATCACCAAAAGATCGTATCACGTAGCTAAAATATTCTACCGCATCAAAATAACTACCCTCCAGGAACCGCGCCTTACCCATAACCAGGTAGGCATCGCCAATGTAATGGCTTTGCTCCTTGATGTTAACAATTTTATTGGCCTTGGTAATGGCCAGTTCCAAGTCTTTATCAGGCGAACCACTTTGCGATGAGGTATCAGGGTAAACGTTTAGTAGTTCGGTATAAGAGTCAGGGAATGATGCGGCATAACCTTCCTGCTTAATACGTAACAATTCGTTGGCATTGAACAGAATATTGTAATGCGCAGTAAGGTTTTGCATGGAACGGTTTAAGCCGCTTTTTTTTTCAAGCGAGCATCCTGCAACAATAATAATAAGTATAAACAGTAAAAATTTACTGCTTTTATGCGTGGTAGATATAGGTAGTTGCCTCAAAATAAGCTATTGGTTTTAAAAGCATTGCTAAAATACTAAAGATTATACAATAGGTTTAATAAATTTGCGCATGTCTAAAAATGAACAACAGAACGATAGCGAAAATGAGGGAGAGGCAAACAGTATTGCTAAATTTGGCGGTATAGCTTTCCAAATGATCGCTGTTATAGGTTTGTTTGCTTTTGCCGGTTATAAAATTGATGAGGCTGCCGGCCATCGCGTAAAATGGGTAACAGCGGCGTTATCGCTCATCGGCGTGTTTATTGCATTGTATATTATTATCAGATCTGTAAAAAGTTGAAATTACTACCTACCGTATTATCCTATTTATTGTTTATTATTATTATAGCGATACCTCCATTGCTGCTAATTTATACCGGGCATACCAATTTAATAACCCCCAGGTTCTGGCTGCTTTTTTTTTTCCTTTCGGGACTTACTTTTTTAACGGTAATTGCTATCCTGATGGTGGCTAAAATTAACAAAGAAATGTATGCCCAGGCATTTTTGGCCGCTACTACAGCTAAGCTATTGGCCTGTATGTTTTTCGCGCTAATTTTTCTTTTAAAAAACAAGGTAAACAGGTATGTTTTTGTGGTCGATTTTTTTTATATATATTTCTTAAATATGGCCTTTGAAATTTATGGTTTGTTACGTAACTTGCGCAACCAAAAAATAAGGTAGAAAACTTCATCTAGATGATTAACAGCTCGATTTTGAACTCAAAAATATTTAAGCCCTTACTGATTTCCGCGCTTTTTTTGCTTTTCTGTGTTAAGCCAACATTATCTTTTTCGCAAGAAAAAGCTGCTGAAGGCAGTGAAAAGCCATTTGATCCTAAAGAGGTCGTATTTGAACATATTGGCGATTCGCACGCTTTGCACGTATTCGGAAAAACTGCAATTCCATTGCCTGTTATCCTTTATACTGATAAAGGACTGGAGATATTCTCATCAGAGAAATTAGGTCTGCATCATGAAGAAGGCCATGAAGCGCCAATTTATAAAGGCGAACATTACAGCTACAAACTTGAAAATAAAAAAGTAGTAGCGGTTAATGAAGCTGGTGAAGTAAATAAGGA
This sequence comes from Mucilaginibacter sp., assembly GCA_030445275.1. Taxonomy (GTDB): domain Bacteria; phylum Bacteroidota; class Bacteroidia; order Sphingobacteriales; family Sphingobacteriaceae; genus Mucilaginibacter. The sequence continues at coordinate 118,002 of JAUCSE010000082.1, read as the reverse complement.
TGCCAAAATATATGATTTTTCAATAACCCGTAACGTAGCCAGTATGTGGATGGGTATGATTATATTATTGATTGTATTTTTCAGTATTACCTCATCTTACAAAAAACGCGCTGGCAAAGCGCCAAAAGGTTTACAATCATGGCTGGAACCGGTTATTCTTTTTGTAAGGGACGATGTGGCTATACCAAATATTGGTTCAAAGTATGCTAAATACATGCCTTTGTTATTAACTATCTTCTTTTTTATATTGATCAACAACCTTTTAGGTTTGGTTCCGTTTTTTCCGGGAGGCTTTAATCTTACCGGTAATATTGCGGTAACCTTAGTGCTGTCTTTTATTGTACTGATCGTTATAAACTTTAGCGGTAATAAATACTACTGGAAACACATTTTTACACCGGATATCCCATTGTGGTTATATCCTATCATGGTTCCGGTTGAGATTATCGGTATTATATCGAAGCCTTTCGCGTTAATGATCCGTTTGTTTGCAAACATTACCGCAGGGCACATTATCGTACTGAGCTTAATATCATTGATATTTATCTTTAAAACTGCGTGGATGTCAACAGTATCTGTTCCGTTCGTAGTGTTTATGGATTGTATCGAGTTATTGGTGGCGTTTTTACAGGCCTTTATTTTTACGATGCTTACCTCCCTGTTTATCGGGATGGCTGTTGAAGAGCATCATCATTAATCTGAATTAATTATAATTATATATACACGTTAAATTATCAAACAATGATTGGAATGATCGGAATTATTGCACAAGCTGCTGCAACAGGTGTTGTTAGTCTTTCAAAATTAGGTGCAATTGGTGCTGGTTTAGCTGTAATTGGTGCTGGTATTGGTATCGGTCAAATCGGTGGTAAAGCCGTTGAAGGTATCGCTCGTCAACCAGAAGCAGCTTCAAAAATTCAAACTAACATGATCATCGCTGCAGCCCTTGTTGAAGGTGTTGCTTTGTTTGCTGTGGTAGTTGCTTTACTCTAATATTTATTAGAGCGAACGAAAAAGAACAACCCGGGGCGATTGGCTCCGGGCTTGTTTTAATCACGTTAAAAAAAAGAATAAACATATAAAGTAAATATCTATATAGAATTATGGAATTAGTTACACCCGATCTTGGTTTGGTTGTTTGGACAACAATATCCTTCGCGATACTGTTATTTTTATTGGGCAAATTTGCCTGGAAACCCATCTTAGGTGCACTTAATGAGCGTGAACGCTTTATTGAAGATTCGCTTTCAAAAGCCGAAGCAGCCAAAGACGAAATGGCCCGTTTAACTAACGAAAATGAGTCATTACTGAAACTAGCCCGTGCCGAGCGTGATCAGATACTTACCGAAGGCCGCAAGGTTAAGGAGCAAATGATAGCTGATGCTAAAGAATTGGCGCACAAAGAAGGTGCACGTATGATTGAGCTGGCGCGTGTTGAAATTAACAATCAGAAATCAATTGCCATGGCTGATGTTAAAAACCAGGTAGCAACCCTGTCATTACAAATTGCCGAGAAAGTATTACGCAAGCAATTTGAAGATCACCAGAAACAGGATGAACTGGTTAGCCAGCTATTAAAGGAAGTGAAATTATAGTTATCAGTGATGAGTATTGAGTTAAAAGCTCAAAACTTAATACTCAAAACCCACAACTCAAAAATATGTCAGAATTAACAGTTGGATCCAGGTACGCCAAATCGCTTATTGACCTTGCACAGGAACAAGATATTGTTGATGTGATTAAAGGTGATATGGATCTTTTTTTACATACCCTGAAGGCAAGCCCTGAGCTTAAAGCTGTTTTAAGCAACCCGATCATCGCTCACACCAAAAAAATAAAGATACTTGATGAAGTATTTTTAAACAAGGTGAACAAGGCTACTATCGCGTTTTTTAAACTGATGGTTAACAAAGGCCGTGGCGAGGTTTTATATACTACGGCTTACGAATATATTAACCTGTATAATATTAAAAGGCATATCACCAAAGCAAAAGTTACTTCGGCTACCGAATTATCTGCAGCTAATGAAAAAGTGATCATAGCCGAAGTACAAAAGGCCGTTGGTGGTACAGTAATACTGGAAGCTAAGGTTGACCCGGAATTAATTGGTGGTTTTGTACTAACCGTAGGCGACAGGCAGGTGGATACCAGCATTGCGGCCAGCTTAAAAAAATTAAAGAAAGAATTTGCCGAACAGGCGGTTTAACATTATTAACACTAAAACTCTAAATAAAATTTAAAAATGGTAGAGGTAAGACCAGACGAAGTATCTGCAATTTTGCGTCAGCAATTGGCAGGCTTCAAGTCAGAATCTGAATTAGAAGAAGTGGGTACTGTACTCCAGGTGGGTGATGGTATTGCACGCGTTTATGGATTAACAAAAGTACAATCAGGTGAGCTTGTAGAATTTGGCACAGGATTGCAAGGTATCGTTCTTAACCTTGAAGAAGATAACGTGGGTGTGGTATTGTTGGGTAAATCTGACGATATTAAGGAAGGTGACACTGTAAAACGTACCAACCGTATTGCATCAATCAATGTTGGCGAAGGTATGCTTGGCCGTGTTGTTGATACTTTGGGTAACCCAATTGATGGTAAAGGCCCTATCACTGGCACAACTTATGAAATGCCTTTGGAGCGTAAAGCGCCAGGCGTTATCTATCGTCAGCCGGTAACTGAGCCATTACAAACTGGTATTAAAGCTATTGATGCGATGATCCCTATTGGCCGCGGACAACGTGAGCTGGTAATTGGTGACCGTCAGACAGGTAAAACTGCCGTTTGTATTGATACCATCATCAACCAAAAAGAATTTTATGATGCCGGTAAACCGGTTATCTGTATATATGTTGCTTGCGGTCAAAAAGCAAGTACAGTGGCTAACATTGTACGTACACTAGAAGAAAATGGCGCTATGCCATATTCAATCATTGTAGCTGCAAACGCATCAGACTCTGCTACTATGCAGTTCTTTGCTCCGTTTGCGGGTGCCGCTATCGGCGAGTATTTCCGTGATACTGGTCGCCCGGCATTGATCATTTATGATGATTTGTCAAAACAAGCGGTAGCTTACCGCGAGGTGTCATTGTTATTACGTCGTCCACCGGGCCGTGAGGCTTATCCTGGTGACGTGTTTTATCTGCACAGCCGTTTATTAGAGCGTGCTGCTAAGATCAACGCCAATGATTCAATAGCGCAAGCAATGAATGACCTTCCTGAGTCTATCAAAGGTATCGTGAAAGGTGGTGGTTCATTAACTGCTTTGCCTATCATCGAAACACAAGCTGGTGACGTATCTGCTTATATCCCAACCAACGTAATCTCTATTACTGATGGTCAGATATTCCTGGAATCAAACCTGTTTAACGCGGGTGTTCGTCCGGCCATTAACGTTGGTATTTCGGTATCACGTGTGGGTGGTAACGCGCAGATCAAATCAATGAAAAAGGTAGCAGGTACGTTGAAATTAGATCAGGCTCAGTTCCGTGAGTTAGAGGCTTTCTCTAAATTCGGATCAGACCTTGACGCTTCAACCAAAAACGTATTAGATAAAGGTATCCGTAACGTAGAGATCCTGAAACAAGGCCAATACTCACCTGTAACTGTTGAAAAACAAGTAGCCATTATTTACTTAGGTACTAAAAACCTGATGCGTAGTGTGCCTGTAAAAGACGTAAGGAAGTTTGAAGTAGAGTTTACGGACCAGTTAGAGGCTCGTCACCCAGAAATTTTAGCTGCCCTTAAAGCAGGTAAATTTGACGACCAGATAACAGGCGTACTGGAAACAGTGGCAAAAGAACTGTCAGCAAGATATTAATCAGATGTGCAGATATGCTGATTTGCAAATGTGCAGATTAGCATATCCATCATTAATTAATAGGATTTAAAAACCGTGTAATGTTGCAATCTGCACATCTGCACATTTAAAATTTGCACATCGTAAAGAATGGCTAATTTAAAAGAAGTAAGAAACAGGATAACATCTGTGTCGTCAACACAGCAGATCACCAAGGCCATGAAAATGGTTTCGGCTGCCAAGTTAAAACGTGCCACAAATGCTATTGTACAATTGCGCCCTTATGCCAATAAGCTAAAAGAGCTGCTGGCCAACTTATCTGCAAGTTTAGAGGATGGCTCGTCACCGTATCTGCAGGAGCGCGAGCCCGTGCGTGTACTGGTGGTTGTAGTATCATCAAACCGTGGTTTGGCTGGTGCTTTTAATGCCAACGTTATAAAAACGGCCAACAACCTTATTGCCGAAAAATACAGTAAGCAATTGCAAGCTGGTAATGTTTCCATAGTGGCTATCGGTAAAAAGAGTCAGGAGTATTATCAACGCCGTAAGTACAACGTAATTGGCAACAATAACGACCTGTACCTAGATCTTAATTTTGAAAATGCTTCGAAAATTACCGAAAGCATTATGGAAGGTTTTGTTAATGGCGATTATGACCGTGTTGAGTTGGTTTATAACCATTTCAGGAATGCTGCTGTACAGTACCTGATTGCTGAGCAATTATTGCCGGTTCCAAAACCAGAAAAACAAGACGAAGTAAAAACGGCCAATGTTGACTATATCCTGGAGCCATCACAAGAGGAAATTGTTGCACAGTTGATTCCTAAAAACATCAAGATCCAGTTGTATCGTGCTGTATTAGACTCCAATGCGTCTGAACATGGTGCCCGTATGACAGCCATGGATAAGGCTACAGAAAATGCCGGTGACTTATTGAAAGCGCTTAAACTTGCTTACAACCAGGCTCGTCAGGCAGCCATTACTACCGAGCTTACTGAAATTGTGAGCGGTGCTGCGGCATTGTCATCAAATTAATTTAGAAATTTATTATATGAAGGCCTCCTTGTTAAAGGAGGCTTTTTTGTTATATGACCATGTCAATTGCGAGGCACGAAGTACAATAGGACTTGTCATTCTGAGCGATAGCGAAGAACTGTTTCTTGAACGGAGTGAAAAATCTAAATAGGCGCTATGCCTGTTTGTGAATAGATCCTTCGCTATCGCTCAGGATGACAAATTGAAGATTATATTGCTTTGTGCAATTACGCTAAAGAGTATGAACAAATAATAAATTATGAAGATTTCGGTATTATTTGATCAAATTACTTAATGATGATTACGATTGTTTTATGCCTTATATCTTTTATTATACCTTTGCCAATTAATTTCCTACATAATTAATGCAGCACAGCACTTTAAATAATACACAGGTCACGGTAAAATATAACCGTACCGTTATTTACTTTTTATTGTTGTGGACTGCATTCAACATATTACAGGCCTGTACCCTGGAGATACATGCTGACGAGGCTTATTACTGGATGTACTCGCGCTTTTTGGATTGGGGTTATTATGATCATCCACCTATGGTGGCCCTGTTCATAAAAGCAGGATACAGCCTAATGCATAGCGAATTTGGCCTAAGGTTATTTACTGTAATTAGCAGTAGCATATCATTGTACCTGATATGGCTTATGCTGAAGAAATACAAGGTAGATGCCAGGGCCTTTATACTGGTAGTATCAGGAATATTTGTTTTTCATATTTACGGTTTCACAACCACTCCGGATGCGCCACTGCTATTGTTTACCGCGCTGTTTCTGTTTGTTTATCAGCAGTACATTGAAAAAGATAGTTGGCCCATTGCTTTAATACTGGGTGTAGTTATTGCCGGTCTGTTATATAGTAAATATCATGGCATTTTACTGGTGGTATTTACCCTGTTCTCAAACATTAAATTACTAAAGCGCGGATCGTTTTGGTGTATTGTGCTGCTGGCCGTTGTTTTGTATATGCCGCATATTTTATGGCAGGTAAATCATGATTATCCATCTCTTAGTTATCACCTTTCAGAGCGATCTGCCGAAACATATAACTTTTCGTATTCATACCTCTACCCATTAGGGCAGCTGGCTATGGCTGGGCCGCTGATAGGCTGGTTTTTGTTTTACAAAGGCTTTACGGTGCGTATCAAAGATGCCTTTATGCGCGCCTTACTGGTAAACAGCGTTGGCATATTGCTTTTCTTTTTCCTGACATCATTTAAGGGTGAGGTGCAGTTACACTGGACGCTTATTGCCTATGTGCCTTTATCCATGTTGGTGCTTATTCACTTTGCACAAAGCGGCATGCCGCTTTGGTTTAACAGGCTGGCGGTAGCAAACATTGTTTTGATACTTTTATTAAGATTGTGTATTATGGCAGGAGCGCCGTTGTTAATAGAGGTTGGCGCCATTAAAAGTTTTTTTGGCTTTAGGGATTGGGCCAAAGTTGTACATGATAAGGTGGGCGATAATTATGTGATATTCAGCGAGGGCTTTCAAAATCCGTCGAAGTATAATTTTTATAATAATACCATTAAAGGCCTTAATTATGATTCGCGTTATTACCGACGTACCCAGTATGATATTTGGCCAATTGATGATAGTATACAGCATAAAAAAGCATATTTACTATTGCAGAACTGGACACCGGGCGCTACTACTGATACTCTTAAAACATCTGTTGGCGATTGGTACGGCGGTTGGGTAAATAATATACGTACCTATCAGAAAATAAATTTCGAATTGCCATCATATAAAATAACCGCATCACCCGGAGAAAAGGTAACACTTAATTTGTCATTTAAAAATACTTATAGTTTTCCTATTGATTTTGGCAATGTGCCGGGGCAGTCGTCTGTGTATTTTGAAGCATGTTTTTTTTCACAGTCAGATCTTGAATTTATTCAAAAAGCCGATGACAACTTTTATCGTATTGCTTTACAACCCGGGCAAAGCGCTCATTATAAATTTACAGTTACAGCACCAAATACAAAAGGTCGGTACGATTTGATATTTTCATTACGTACTGATCCTTTTCCAGGAGGTAGAAATAGCGGTATCATCAATTTTACAATTAAATAATTATCATTACCCCATGTTTAAAAAACTATACCTATTTGCAATTCTTACCATCATAAGCAGTACTGCTGCTTTAGCACAACAAAGCCTGGATATCCATTTTAATGGAATGGGCTTTTTGGATAACCGCGAGTATAAAGATTTTATTGACCGATCACATACTTATTCAGGTGTTCGTACCGCGCTTGATCTGGGCCTAAACCTTGATAGTGTAAACCACTTCATTGTAGGTGTTAATGCCATTCATGAGTTTGGTGCCCAACCATATTTTCTGAAGGCAAATCCAATTGCTTATTACAGCTTTACCGGTAAAAATTGGCTATTTAATGCCGGTGCTTTCCCGCGCGAAGGCTTGCTAACCGATTATCCCCGTGCTTTGCTGAATGATACCTTACGGTATTATCGCCCCAATGTTGAAGGTTTATTGGCCCGTGTACATAATGATCATTTTGTGGAAACCGGTTGGATTGACTGGGTGAGCCGCCAAACCAATACAGAGCGCGAACAGTTTTTATTCGGATTTTCGGGTAAATACAAACCAAGTCTTACCGGGCCTTTTTATGTATCGCATTATTTTTTATTACTGCATGATGCCGGTCCGGCTATACCTATCCCTAATGATCATATAGCCGATAATGGCGGCGGTCAGATACGTTTAGGGCTTGATTTTAGTCACAAAACCATATTGGATTCGTTAAGTTTTGAGGCCGGAGGAATGATGTCATTTGAACGTACACGCGGTGTGGATGGTTTTCAAAAACCTGCGGGTTTTGTATCAAGCGTATATTTAGGCTGGCGCCGTTTTGCTTTGTTTGATGAATTTTATAAAGGCAAGGGCAGCCACATTGACTATGGTGATGCATTTTATGAAAAGAAAACCTATAATCGCCTGGATCTTATATTTACCCCATTTTTATCCGGACGGGTAAAAGGGCAGTTTATCCTGAGCTTTCACCAAACGCCAGGTTATGGTGGCAGCAATCAGGAAGCATTCAGGGTTACGGTTGATTTAGGCCGGCAAACTCTCGTAAGATTTAAAGATTAAATTCTATCCGGGCCCTCCCCATCCCGGGGAGGGCTTATAACAAAAATCTCACTATCCTCGCGAGATCAGTCATGCTATAATTTTTTAATGATATTCACAAGAACGTTACAGTTTATTGAGTTATTTTTTTTGTAGTTTTAGTTAATAAACCTCCAAACTTAATAAATCTTCCTGTCTATGTCATTGAAAAAGAAGTTATTAGTTCTTATTATTATACTATTATTTATAATTCCGACAAAGTTGTTTGCACAGGATAGCCAGTTTTCGGGATGGATAGCATTGTTCCATACTCAAAGACTATCAGAACATTGGGGTTACTCATTTGATGGGCAGTTACGATCGTCAGACAAATTTGGTTATTTAAAGAATGTATTGATACGACCTGCTGCCAATTATTACTTCGCAAAAAACAAGGTTGTGGCATTAGGATACGCGTACTTCACTACCGACGGCCGTACTGCAGCAGGCAATGAAACATTCAGGCCCGAGAACCGCATATGGGAACAGTATCTTTATACGCACAAGCTGGGTAAAAGTATCGCGGTATCACACCGTTTCCGTTTAGAACAACGCTTTTTGGGCGAAACCGCGGCTAACAAGAACGATGAGGCTTTTGCACAAAGGTTCAGGTATTATATACGGGGGATAATACCTTTTAAAAATGATTCGGCTGTGTTTAACAGGGGGCTTTATCTTGCTTTGCAAAATGAGATATTTGTGAATGTACAAAACCTAGATAAGGTGAACACCCATTTCTTTGATCAAAACCGGGCCTACATTGGCTTGGGGTATCGCCTCAGCAAAAAAGTCGATGTGGAAATAGCCTACCTTAATCAATATAGTAAACAAGCCAAAACCTATACCGTGAACAATGTGGCGCATCTGGCTTTTTACACCAGGCTTTAATTAAAAATAGTGTTCATTAAGGCTTCATTGTTTAAAGGGATTCATTGAATTTTCCTTAAATTTGAGGTTTTAATGAATACATATCTATGCAGTTGAAACAAAAATTATCAGTTCTTATTGTTTTATTATTTATAGTTCCTGCAAAACTATTTGCACAGGATAATCAGTTTTCAGGATGGGCTGCATGGTTTCATTCTCAAAAGTTATCAGAACACTGGGGGTATTCTCTTGATGTACAATTTCGGTCGCATGATGATTTGAGTTATTTAAAACATACCCTGTTGAGGCCGTCGGCAAATTACTACTTTGCTAACAATAAAGTTGCTGCATTGGGTTACGCTTATATAGCCACTAATGGCCGTAATGCAGCCGGCGATAAAACTTTCAGACCAGAACACCGCATCTGGGAGCAATATACCTATTCACATAAGCTGGGTAAAAACATTGCAGTATCACATCGTTTTCGCCTTGAGCAGCGCTTTTTGGGCCAAACGGTGGCTAATAAAAATGACGATTACTTTTCGCAACGTTTCAGGTATTTTGTGCGTGGTGTTATACCATTTAAAAATGATTCGGTCGTGTTTACCAAAGGGCCATTCTTTGCCTTGCAGAACGAGGTGTTTGCAAACGTACAGAACAAGAACAAGGTAAACAAGCACTTCTTTGATCAAAACCGGGCTTATGTTGCCGTGGGGTATCGCATCAGTAAAATGATTGATATAGAAACAGGTTATCTTAACCAATACATTAAACAAGCCGAAAGCTATACGCTGAATCATGTGGCCCAGCTGGCTATTTATACAAGGTTTTAACCTCACCTTAAGGGCGAAGCCCTCATGTAATAATCCTCTCCAAAAGAGAGGACTTAAAAAAAGCAAAAGCGATGAAGTTAACCCATCGCTTTTGCTTTTTTAATTTACTTGTTTCAGCTCCCTCTCCTTCCGGAGAGGGCCGGGGTGAGGTTACATCCTGTGTATTTCGCCGCTGCCTGCTTTGGAGCTGCTCACATTTTTAACGCTGCCGGTATAGTATATATCGCCTGAACCAACAACCGATGCATCCAGTTTTTCATTAACATTTATGCGCACATCTCCTGATCCGGCAATACGTGCTGATGTTGTATTGGTTACCAGATCCTTTGCAGTAAAATCGCCAGAACCCACAACACTGATGGTTGAATTATCAGCCCGGCCGTTAAGGCGGATATCACCAGAACCAGAAAGGCTGCTTTCCAGGGTTTTTACATCGAGTTTACCAGTAATATCACCAGAGCCGGAGAGCTTTAATTTGAAAGCACCAGCACGAAGTCCCTCTTTAAAAAAAACATCGCCCGAACCAGCAAGTGAAACACCATTAAGGCTTTTGGCCGAAACATAAATCGCTATTTTTTTATGGCCGAAGAGGTCATGCCAGTCAGTACCACGTTTGGTATATATTTTTAATACGCCACCATTAACTTCGGTGATAATACGATCAATTATATCAGACGGCGCTGTTACCTTAACCGATTCTGTTGCCCCCTGAGTAATAAAAACATCAAATGAACCAGCCACATCAACTGAGCTAAAACCTGATAAATGACGATCATCTGTATTCTGGGTAATAACAGCTTTTGGGTAATGGGTATTTGCGAAAGTATGGCCTGCTGTACCTGTTGCTAATATGGCAACAAGTAATAATTTAGTTAGTGATTTCATGTTAAAGTTAATTGTTTATAATAATAAGACGCAGGTTATACACTTAGGTTGCAGGATTTTAAAAATAAAGTTACCTATCTACATGGGGCCTGTCACCCTGAGCTTGTCGAAGGACGTGCGCAAAGGCCAGCCCACCATGCTTCGACAAGCCCAGCATGACATCTCTTTCTTGCCTCACTCTATCAAAACCCCGATGTAATAATTAAAAGTATCAACTTCAATATTATCCCTTGTAGCTCCGTCCAGGCCAACAGGGGCAAAGCGGGTGGTGCCTGGCGTAATAAATTTATAATCGCCTCCTTTTATTTTTACCCTCACCGGCATATTAAATCCTTTACCCTCAGCGTTGATCCACCGGCACGACAGTTGGCCTTTCCTTGTGGTGATAAACTCCAGTATAGGGATATTTTTATAATGCAGATACTGGTCAAAAATGGGCGCTAAGTTTATACTGGCCTGTTCGGCGACGTAATTTACAATCTGATCATAGGTAACGGTTTGATGATAGAAGGTTTTATTAAGACCGCGTAGTATGCTGCGCCATTTTTCATCGTCATTAATAATGGTGCGTACCATATTAAGCAGGTTGCCTCCTTTGTAGTACATATCGCCCGAGCCCTCCCTGTTTACACCGTAGGGCCCTACAATTGGCCTGTCGTTTTGTATGCTTTTACGTGTGCCATGCACATATTCCTGACCGGCCTGTTTGCCATAATAAGTTTCAACAAACAGCGATTCGGAATAATTGGTGAAGCTTTCATGCACCCACATATCGGCAACATCTTTGGAAGTGATGTTGTTACCAAACCACTCGTGCCCACTCTCGTGCACCACAATAAAATCCCATTTCAGGCCCCAGCCTGTTCCCGAAAGATCACGGCCGAGGTAACCATTTTTATAATGATTGCCATAAGCTGTACCACTTTGGTGCTCCATGCCTAAATGCGGTGTTTCAATCAGTTTATAACCATCCTCATAAAAAGGATAAGGGCCAAACCAGTATTCAAAAGCTTTCAACATTTTGGGTACATTTTCGCCCCATTGTTTTTTTGCTTTGTCAATATTATAACTCAGCGGCCAGTAGTCAAGGGTTAGCTTACCTTTTTCGCCAGCGTAGATGCCGTCATAATGTACATAGTCACCAATGTTGGCTTCAATATCATAGTTGTTAATAGGGTTGGCCACAAACCAATCAAAACGGGTATAGCCATCTTTTAGCTTGGTTACTTTACGCAAACGGCCATTTGATACATCTTTTAAGCCGTTGGGTACGCTGATACTGATCAGGGCGCTATCTACCTCATCATACTGATGATCTTTAGTTGGCCACCAAATACTGGCGCCTATACCCTGGCAAGCTGTAGCTACCCAGGGTTTGCCTAATGAGTCGGTAGTGAACACTATTCCGCCATCCCAGGGTGCATGTTTGGCAACGGTTGGGTTGCCTGAGTAATATACCGTGAATTCATCCTTGCTGCCATTGGTAATGGTTTGTGGAAAAGTGATGAACACAGCGTTAAATTCGCGGGTATAAGGTAGTTCCTGCCCCTTATACACTACTTTATCAATCTTCAGATTGGCAAATAGATCAAACTGCAGTTTGGTAAAATCCTGCGTAGCAGTAAATTTAAAAAGATTGCTCCCGCTGATGAATTTTTGATCGATATCAAACTTCACATCCAGGTGATAATAGTTAATATCATAACAGGTGCGCAAGGGCGTTAAACTTCCGCGCAGGGTATCTGCACGGGTAAAGGTTTCACGATCGGCACCAAGCTGCGCTTTTGCAGATAGGGTTACACCGGTTAGTGCTAAAACAGCAATGCTTATTTTATATAAATATTTTATTTTCATACTGGAATTGTATTTAATTCTTTGGACCCCATATGTTTTTTTTCCAGAGCTCCTGAGCGTAATTTTTGAATTGGATAGGGCCGTTTTTAAAAGCTTCGTCAAAGATATATTTACCACCATCATATTGGTTCTCTACAACTCTGACTTTGTTTTGCCCCCTGATGGCATACTTTTTACTACCCTCGTGCATAATGATCTTCATTTCGCCGGGACTTATATCACCAGCACATAAGGTTTTGTACATCAGCCACACTTCGGCTTTACCGTCTTTATTCAGGTCAGTTATGGCGAAGGTATTGGGTATATATTGGGCCTCCAGATCTACCGGGCAATCCTTAACAAAATCATAGGTTTGCCAGTTTAGCTGAGCCTCATTGCCTTTCATGTTATATAGATAAGCATATAACTCGGCATCTCTACCGTCTTCACCGCCTTTGGTATCACTTACCCCGGTTTCGGTCGTAATTACTAAATGATCTCCTTCGTTATCTGTGAAACGGACAGCGTTAATAATATACCCCTTGTAAGATGTTGATTTGGGTATGGATTTTTTATCAACCTTGCTAACCTTAATCTGGGCAAACGCCGCATGTGCCTGCAAAAAAATTATAAACAGACAAATGGATTTTATATAGCGTATCATATCATTTAATCTATCAGGACACCTATATAGTAATTAAACGTATCTACCTCAATATTGTCTTTGGTAGCGCCGTTAATTTCGACCGGGGTAAAGCGAGTGGTAGGGGTGATAAATTTATACTCGCCGCCTTTTACCCTTACAAGCACCGGCATGGTAAAGCCCTGGGCATCGGCTATCCAGCGGCTAAGCAATTTACCATCCTGTGTAGAAAATTCCAGCGTAGGCAGATTTTTATAATGCAGGTACTGATCAAAAACAGGCAGCAGGTTTTTGCCCGATTGCTCACTGATATAATTCACCACCTGATCATAAGTAACGGTTTGATGATAAAACGTACTGTTCAATCCGCGTAAAATAGCTCGCCACTTTTCATCGTCATTAATAATGGTGCGTACCATGTTGAGGAATACTGCCCCCTTGGCATACATATCGCCCGAGCCTTCTTTGTTCACATTATATGGGCCAACAATAGGACTATCATTCCCAATACCCTGTCTTATCCCTTTATTATACTCCTGACCTGCTTTTTTGCCCCAATTATTTTCAATAAATAATGATTCGGAATAGCAGGTAAAACTTTCATGTATCCACATATCGGCAAGGTCCTTCCCGGTAATATTATTGCCAAACCATTCGTGCCCGCTTTCGTGTACTATTGTATAGTCCCATTTTAAGCCCCACCCAGTACCCGACATATCATAACCCAGGTAACCATTAATGAAATGTGCTCCATAAGCTGTGGCGCTTTGATGTTCCATGCCTAAAAATGGCGTTTCAACCAGTTTATAACCATCCTCATAAAAAGGATAAGGTCCAAACCAGTGTTCAAAGGCTTTCAGCATGGGTTTTACGTTTTCGCCGAACTGTTTTTTTGCTTTTTCCAGGCTGGCCGGGAGCACCCAGAAATCAAGGGTGAGCTTACCCTTTTCGCCATCATAGGTATCGCTAAAGTGGGTATAGTCGCCAATGTTGGCGGCAACATCATAATTGTTGATCGGGTTGGCCACAAACCAGTCAAAACGGGTATAGCCATCTTTTAACGGAGTAACCTTGCGCAGGCGACCGTTTGATACATCCTTTAATCCTTTGGGTACGCTGATACTGATCATCATACTGTCAACCTCGTCGCTCAGGTGATCTTTATTGGGCCACCAAATGCTTGCGCCTATTCCTTCGCAGGCGGTGGCTACCCATGGTTTACCCAGCGAATCTTTTTTAAATACAAATCCACCATCCCAGGGGGCATTTACAGCAATGGTCGGTTTGCCCGAATAGTAAACGGTAAATTCGTCCTTACTGCCATTGGTTATGGTTTGCGGAAAGGTTATAAACACGGTGTTAGCATCGCGTGTATAAGGAATGGTCTTTCCTTTATATACCACTTTATCAACATTCAGGTTGGCAAACAGGTCAAACTGCAGTTTGGTGAAATCCTGCGTAGCGGTAAATTTAAACTGATTGCTGCCGCTAATGGCCTTTTGATCAATATTAACCTTAACATCCAGATGATAGTAGTTAATATCGTAACAGCTGCGTAGTGGTGTAAGGGTGCCGCGCAGCGTATCGGCATGGGTAAATGTTACTTTGGGTGTTTCCAACTGGGCCTGGCTAATAACAGGTAAGCCTATTATCGTAGCCAAAAACACTAACATGTGGCGCAGCCTGATAAATGATAGAATATTCATTTGGTAAGGAAATAAATCAATAAAATATGAAGCTTAAAAGTAATAAATATGCTTCAGTAAATGCGTTTTTTCAATATCTAGGCAGTAAATATCCCCCTGTAAGGGTGAGGACATAATGTAATAACGTCATTGCGAGGTACGAAGCAATCTCTATGCTTTACAGAGTAGATTTGACCTGCTTACGTAGAGATTGCTTCGTACCTCGCAATGATGCTTCTGGTTTCTATAACTTTATTTCAGTACCTGCACATCAATAAAGCTGTCATTATAAACAGTTTCAGTTGCTTTGATATAATCGCTTTCATCAGCTTTGTACGGGTTTTCCACAAACTTTTGCGGGTTGCGGGCAATAATAGGGAACCAGGTGCTTTGAACCTGTATCATAATGCGATGACCTTTTTTAAAGGTATGCAACACATCCTGCAGGCGGAAGTTTACATCTGTTTTTTGATTAGCCACTAAAGCCTCAGGTTTTTCAAAGCTATTGCGGAAACGCGCAGGCATTACTTCTGAGCGCACCATTTGCCAGTAGTTGCTCAGGATGATGTTCTTGTTGGGCATGTATGGGTTATTGGGTTCATCGGCCGGATAAACGTCAATCAATTTTACCACGAAGTCAGCATCAGTACCTGTGGTAGCTATTTTAAGGTGTGCCATGATTTCGCCGCCAAGTGTTACATCATCTGCCAATACATCGGTTTGATAAACCAATACATCCGTTCTGCGACCTGCAAAGCGCTGGTCTTCGCTCATGTAGTTGTGTGGGGTAAAGCCCATGGTGGTAGTATTATCCTCGGTATAAGGAACCGGTTTTAGGGGATCGCTTACGTATGAAACGGAACCAGCCGCGGCTGGTTGTGCATCGGCCAGTTTGCCATCGGCACCTAAGAATAATTTTTGATGAACGGCATTTGGCGCTGGCCATTTATCAAAGGTAGCCCACTCTTTTTTACCGGTATTGTACATATAGGCATTTGGCAAACCTGAGTTTTTATCGCCATTGCCTTTTAAAAAGTGATTAAAGAATTTAGATTCGATATTTTTTTGATAAAAAGTAGCGATGCTATCACCAAAATAAACATTGCTGTGCATGGTATGCCCGGTTTCGCGCGACCAGCGGCCATGGCCAAACGGACCCATCACAATGGTATTGTAAGCAGCAGGATCGGTTTTGTTAATGGTTTTATATATTGCCAGCGGACCGGTCAAGTCCTCAGCATCAAACCAACCGCCTACCAACATTACGGCAGGCTTAACTTTACCATAGTGTTTTAACAAGCCTCTTTTTTGCCAAAATTCATCATAGTTAGGATGGTTAATGGTTTCTTGCCAAAAGAAGTTATCCTTGTAAAATTTATCGGCGTTTTTAAGTGGACCAAGATCTAACAGATACTGATAACCGTCTTTTGAATCGGGCTTAAGCATAGTGTACCAAGCCTTGGTGGTGGTATCAGTTTTCTGAACACCAAAAACGGGAAAGGTAAAAAAGTAACCCTCCAGAAATGCACCGTTATGATGAAAATCGTCAAAAAAGAAATCAGAAATAGGAGCTTGAGGCGACGAAGCTTTTAAAGCAGGGTGATTTGACAGGATACCCGCAGCGGTATAAAAACCGGGGTAGGATATACCATATTGGCCAACCTTGCCATTGTTATAAGGTACGTTTTTAACCATCCAGTCAATGGCATCATAGGTGTCAGAACCCTCATCAACATCGGTCTTGCTTTTTTTGTTATCAATTACCGGGGTCATGTTGGTCCAGGTGCCTTCGCTTTTCCAGCGGCCACGTACATCCTGATATACAAATATATAACCTTCCTTCATCATGGTTTCTGAGGGACCCAAACGTACTGGGTATTTATCCTCGCCATAAGGAGCAACGCTATAGCAGGTACGCTGCATCATAATCGGATACTTGTTTTTGACGGATGCATCCTTAGGTGTGTAAATGGAGGTGAAAAGTTTTATGCCATCACGCACAGTAATATACACGTCTTTTTTAGTGTAGTGCTCTTTTACATAATCGCTTTGGGCAAACAAACCCTGACAGCACGCTATCGATAGAATAAATAAAAGGAATTTTTTTTTCATGAGATCAGTCAATTTAGATGGCTAATTTAATAAGTAAATTAATAATTAGCTATTAATCTCAACATTGTTGCAATAAGTGAGATGGAAATGATGAAACAGTAAAAGAGAAACAATCAAATTTATATTTAAGCAGGCCGCATTTATTTAGTTTTAATATATTACGGCCAATTCTGCCTCAACCCTTTTATATGTCATCATCGCCATTATTTCCCGCGCAATACTCTACCTTATCGGCCGCTGCCTTAAAGCAATATATTGCAACAGCATACAGCTTAGATGTTTTAACCTGCAGGTTCTTATTACGTGGCGTAAGCGATACGTATATTATAGAAACAAATCCGGTTAAATATATTTTTAAGGTCTATCGCGATCAGCACCGCTCATTGGAAGAAATAAAGGGAGAAGTTGAACTATTAAACATACTGAAAGCTGCGGGAGCAAGTGTATCATATCCGCTTACTGATATCTTCAACAACCCTATACAAAAATTTGATGCGGCCGAAGGTACACGGTATGGTATATTGTTTTCTTATGCTGAGGGTAAACCTGTACTCGACCTGAACGATGAGCAATTGAAAACTGTTGGCAGGCAAATGGCGGCCGTTCATAACATTACTTCGATTGTCGAATTAAAATATCCCCGCGGAGCTTACACTGTTGATACCACGCTTACGAAACCTATAGAGATACTGGAACCAGCGTTTGAAGAGTTACCTGACGAATATACTTACCTGAAAGATATTGCCCCGAAGGTTATTGAAAAGCTGGCATCATTTAATTTAGCCGCCTTTAGCTATGGTTATTGCCAGTATGATTTTTTACCCAAAAACTTTCACTTTAGCGATAGCGAGAAGCTTACCTTCTTCGATTTTGATTTTGCAGGCAAAGGTTATTTGGCAAATGATCTGATGTCGTTCTTTGTGCATTTTTTTATGCATGTATTTACGGGAAAGCTTACTGATGATGAAGCCGACCGGATGTATAAGGTTTTTATAACAGCCTATCGTGAAGTAAGACTCGTATCCGAGGAAGAGATCGAAGCTATCCCTTACCTTGGCGTTGGTTTCTGGATATTTTACCTCGGGTTTCAGCATGAGCACTTTGACGATTGGTCGAACCAGTTTTTTGGGCCGCGGTTTGTGAAAGATAGGGTTGCCCTTATAAAAACCTGGGTAAACAAGTATTGCGAATTTTGACCCTTAATCTATAAAATAATAACCTAATAACCATTAACTTTGCCAACCACAAAAAACACTACTATGCAATATGATGTTATCGTTATCGGTTCGGGCCCTGGTGGTTATGTAGCCGCTATACGCAGCGCCCAACTGGGTTTAAAAACCGCGATTGTTGAAAAATATACCACTCTTGGTGGTACTTGCCTTAATGTAGGCTGTATCCCGTCAAAAGCCTTGCTTGATTCGTCTGAACATTACCATAATGCTGCTCATACCTTTACTACACATGGTATTAAGCTTGATAATCTGAAAATTGATTTCGGGCAAATGATCAAACGCAAGCAGGAAGTGGTTGATGCCAATACCAGCGGTATTGTTTACCTGATGAAAAAGAATAAGATCGATACCCATTACGGTGTAGGATCATTTAAAGATAAAAATACCATCATCGTTAAAAAAAGCGATGGTACCGAAACTGAGATCACCGGTACTAATGTGATCATTGCCACCGGTTCAAAACCATCGGCATTGCCATTTTTAAAAATCGATAAAAAACGCATCATCACCTCTACCGAAGCTTTAACCCTTACCGAAGTGCCAAAACACCTGGTGCTGATTGGCGGTGGAGTTATTGGTTTGGAGTTAGGTTCTGTATATGCCCGTTTAGGTGCCAAGGTATCTGTAATTGAGTTTATGGACGGCATTATCCCAACTATGGATAAATCTTTGGGTAAAGAGCTGCAGAAAGTACTTCAAAAATTGGGTATGGAGTTTTACCTGGGTCATAAAGTTACCGGCGCTACCGTAAAAGGTAAAGAGGTAACAGTAACCTTTGATACTCCCAAAGGTGAGAAAAAAGAGCTGAAAGGCGATTACTGCCTGGTGGCTGTTGGCCGGGTTGCTTATACCGATAACTTGGGTTTAGATAAAATAGGTATTACCGTTGAAGAACGTGGTCGTAAGATCCCTGTTAACGATTATTTGGAAACCAGTGTTAAAGGTGTTTATGCTATTGGCGATGTGATAAAAGGCGCTATGCTTGCCCACAAGGCCGAAGATGAGGGTACATTAGTTGCTGAAATTATTGCCGGCCAGAAACCACATATTGATTATAACCTCATACCTGGTGTTGTATATACCTGGCCAGAGGTTGCTGCGGTGGGTCAAACCGAAGAACAGTTAAAAGCGGCCGGTGTAAAATATAAAACAGGTTCGTTCCCATTCAAGGCTAGTGGCCGTGCCCGTGCCAGTGGTGATCTGGATGGTTTTGTAAAAGTATTGGCTGATGCTACTACTGACGAGATACTGGGTGTACACATGATTGGCCCGCGTGCCGCGGATATGATAGCCGAGGCTGTTGTTGCCATGGAGTACCGGGCAAGTGCCGAGGATATTTCGCGCATGAGCCATGCTCACCCAACGTATACCGAAGCCATGCGCGAAGCATGTTTAGCAGCAACTGAGAATAGGCCGATACACATGTAATTTCGGATATGGGAATTTCGATTTCGGATTTTTTAATATCGAACATCCAACGCTGAATTTCGAATGTTGAAGTAAATAATATGGAAGCAGAAACAATTAGGTTTGTTTCTGCTTTTTCTATTTTAAGGCCGATTTTGCTCATGCAGATATTGAT
Source organism: Mucilaginibacter sp. (assembly GCA_030445275.1). GTDB lineage: Bacteria > Bacteroidota > Bacteroidia > Sphingobacteriales > Sphingobacteriaceae > Mucilaginibacter. The sequence goes on along the minus strand of JAUCSE010000082.1, from coordinate 98,346 downwards.
CAACATATGTACTACATTACTAACCATCGCCCTAATGGAATTACTTTCCTGGGCCATGCACAAATACCTGTTTCATGGGCCGTTGTGGTTTATCCATAAAACACATCACCAGGAAAGGCATGATTGGTTTGAGTTGAATGATCTGTTTAGCATTGGTTTTGCGGCTTTTGCTTTATGGTTGATGTGGATAGGGCACGTCAGTTTGGGTTATCACTTTTGGATTGGTACAGGCATTAGCGTATACGGCATCATTTATTTTATTTTTCACGACTGGTTTATCCATAACCGCTTTAAAGCTTTTAAAAGCAATAACCGCTACCTGATGGGTATCCGCAGGGCGCATAAGATCCATCATAAATCAACAGAGAAGAATCCCTCGGAAGAGTTTGGTTTATTAGTGGCTAGTAGGAAGTGGTTTAAGAAATAGTGAATTTGTCTGAACCATATAATTTGTCTGAACCGCGGTTAAACAGATTCAGGGATTTATCTGATTTTTTAAAAATCCTGATAATCATTAAATCTGTTTAACCGCGGTTCAGACAAAAATCGTAGTTCAACCGAAGTCTTATACTGCTACTACATGCTTCCCTTTTTTATAACCAATGGTCGAAAAATAAAGGATGAACAGGTAAATGGGTATTAACATCATATAAGCTTCCTGTGCGGTTAATTTATCAACCAATAGGCCATATAAAGGTGGGAAAACAGCTGCACCGGCAATGCCCATCACCAATAATGACGAGCCTATTTTAGTAAATCTGCCCAGGCCCGAAAGTGCCAGCGGCCAGATAGCTGGCCACATCAATGCGTTGGCCAAACCTAAAAGTGCAATGCAGCCTATCGAAATATATTTAGGGGTAACCAGTGCTATTAAAGTTAATATAACACCTAATATGGCCGAATAAACCAATGCCTTTTGCTGGCTAATATAGCGCGGAATAAAAAAAATGCCTGCACAATAACCAATAACCATACATATCAATGTACCCGATGCAAAGTACTTAGCTACAGACAGTGGTATATGACTCGCCGTTCCATAACCTATGATTGAATCGCCGGCAATTACTTCGGCACCTACGTAAAAGAAAAGGGCAATTACCCCCAATATTAAATGCGGGAATTGAAATATGCTGTTTTTACCAGAGTTGGCTGCAGCCACAGCTTCGTCTTCATGTTCGGTATCAATTTCGGGTAAGCCCGAAAAATAGATCAGTACAGCTAATACTGCAAGTACAACAACTATAATAATATAAGGTAATATTACCCTTGATGCTAACTCATTAAGCTGTACTGTTTTTTCGGCTGGACTAAGCTTTACCAGGTTGGCGCTAAAACTATCTATATTGCTTAATACCAATGCGCCCAGGGCAATTGGGGCCAGCACACCTGCACATTTATTAAAAATACCCATAATGCTCATTCGCTTGGCTGCACCTTCGGGTGGCCCGATAATGGTGATGTATGGATTTGATGCAGATTGTAAAATAGCTAACCCAGTGCCCTGTACAAACAAACCAATTAAAAAAACAGCGTAAATTCTGGTGAGCGCAGCAGGGATAAATATAAGGGCGCCAAGTGCAATAATTATTAACCCAACAGCCATGCCGTTTTTAAACCCGAATAGTTTAAGTACCCAGGCAGATGGTTTGGCCATCAACAAGTAAGCTATATAAAATGCACTGGTTACCAGGTAGGCTTCAAAGTTGTTAAGCTGACAGGCAATTTTTAGATAAGGGATTAACACCGAGTTTAACCAGGTTACAAACCCAAATATGAAAAATAAGGCACCTATAACAATGATAGGATTTATTGCTGATTTCTTTGCAATTGTTTTTTTTGTATCTGTTATACCATCCATAGTTTTTAATTAAATTATTAGGAACTTAACGAAGTTTCTAAAATAATTAAAAAAGTTGAATGATTGTATTGATAAAATGAAAATTTGGAAATTGTCTGAACCGGGATTTATCGGATTTTTCACGAGTTAATTTTCATTGGTGTTCAAGAGGGCTTCGCCGTTAAAGGATTGCCACGATTATTGTGAATAGAAAATCCAAATAATCCCAGAATTCGATAAATCCCGGTTCAGACAAAATCCAAATTAAAATTCCGAAATTCGGGCGCTTACATTTATCACCCCAATGAAAATATTAATAGTTAATAATAGCAGGATACCTGCTGTAAAATATGGTGGCACTGAGCGGGTGATCTGGTGGCTGGGCAAAGAACTTAACCGACTGGGGCATGAGGTAAGTTATCTGGTAGCTGCGGGTTCCAACTGTCCGTTTGCTAGAATATTGGTTTATGATCCGGCTGTTGATATGAACCTACAGGTGCCTGATGATATTGACGTGGTGCATTTTCATATCCAGCCAAATAACTTTATTAAAAAACCTTACCTGGTCAATGTACATAACAACCCAGGTTATGGAGCTCAATTAGATAAAAACACTGTATTTGTATCGGCCGATCATGCTGCCCGGCATGGCTCATCAAGTTTTGTACATCATGGGCTTGATCCTGATGACTATCGTAAGCCTGATCTTTCTCAAAAACGAACGTATACGCATTTTTTGGCCAAAGCAGCCTGGAAGATTAAAAATGTAAAGGGGGCTATTGATGTGGCAACCCAGAGCGGTAACAAACTCATGGTTTTGGGTGGTACCCGCTTAAATTTAAAAATGGGTCTGCGTTTTACACCTAACTTTAATGTGAGGTTTAAGGGTATGGTTGATAATGAGCAAAAATCGGTATTACTAAATGGTTCAAGAGCGTTGCTGTTCCCGGTTTTATGGCACGAACCTTTTGGCATAGCCATTATTGAAAGCCTATATTTTGGCTGCCCGGTATTTGGCACCCCTTACGGCTCCCTGCCTAAATTGGTAACGCCTGAGGTTGGCCTGCTCAGCAATAGTAAATCGGAACTTGCCGAGGGACTTAAATCTGCCAACAGGTTTAATAACCGGCTTTGTCATGATTATGCGGTAGCTAATTTTACCGTACAAAAAATGGTTCAGAAATATTTAACACTTTATGAGCGAGTTTTAAATGGCGAAACATTGAATACTGTTAATCCAACTTTAATTGAAGCCTCGCCAAAATATTTGCCCTGGAATGAATAAACGATAATTAGCAATTTTAAATAAATGCGTCATTGCGAGGTACGAAGCAAGCTTTATGCTGTACAGAGAAAGTCTGCATAGTTGAGCTGCCTAAGTAGAGATTGCTTCGTACCTCGCAATGACGCGCGGAGAGAATTGTTTTCCGGTCCGCTCAAAAGGCCCCTGAGAAAACATAAGAAGTTTACCAGGGGCTTGTTATATTTGTATAGTTTACGGCGATAAATATATTTAGTGAATAGTTCAGCAAATTCCATATCCGCGGCTCAGAAAAGGCCATATCTTGTAGTATTGATCCTGGCCATACTGGTTAATGTGGCCGGTATAGGCATTAAATATTTTACTGACGATCCTAGCCTGTACAGTATGCTTGCCCGCACCATGGCACAAAGCAATAATTTTTCGGATATTATTTATCATGGGAAAGATTGGCTGGATAAACCCCATTTCCCATTCTGGGTAGCTGCATTGAGCTTTAAGATTTTTGGTGTCAGCACGATAGCTTATAAATTACCAGCATTACTATTCTTCCTGATGTCGGTAATATATACTTATAAGCTGGCCAGGAAGTTTTATGATCTGGAAACTGCACTTATTGCTATTTTAATATTACTAACTGCCCAGCATGTGGTGATGTCAAACACTGATGTACGGGCCGAACCCTATATTATGGGTTTGCTGATGGGCGCAGTTTATCACTTTTATAAGGTTAAAGAAAAATTCAGCATTGTTGATATACTGCTGGCATCGCTGTTTACGGCTTGCGCGGTAATGACCAAGGGCATATACCTGCTTATCCCCATAGGTAGCGCCATCATAGGCGATTATTTATTAAAAAAAGATATTAAAAGCCTTTTCCATTGGAAATGGTTGCTGGCTTTTATATTGGTAGCCATTTTTACCCTACCCGAAATTTATACCTTATATATACAGTTTGATCTGCATCCCGAAAAAACAGTTTTTAACCGCACCGGTATTTCGGGCATACATTGGTTTTTGTGGGACAGCCAATTTGGACGATTTAACAATAACAGTTACATCACCAATTCTCATGGTAGTATCTTCTTTTTTCTGCACACGCTTTTATGGGCTTTTGCCCCCTGGATGCTTTTATTTTACTACGCCATTTTCAGGTATATCCGCAATGTGGTTAAAGGAGTAAAACTGCCGGAGTATGTTACCATTAGCGGCTCGGTGGTGATGCTGCTAATTTTTTCGATCTCCAAATTTCAGCTGCCTTTTTATACCAATATCCTGTTCCCGTTTTTTGCTATTATAACAGCGGTATTTGTGCGCGAAGTTATCAGCAGTAATAAAAATGCGTTTTTTACTATTGCCCAATATAGCATAGCAGGTTTGCTGATTGTTGCTATAGTAGCGCTCAGCTTTATTTTTGCACCTGAACGCTGGACGGTGTTTTTGCCCCTTTGTATCCTACTCGTTGGTATTACTTTATACATCTATAAAAACGTAACATCAAAGCCACGGGCCTTATTTTTACTGACCTGCTGTGTAGGTTTATGGGTTAATGCTTACCTGCTGGGTGTGGTATACCCAACACTGCTTACTTTTAAGGGCGATTTACATGCTGCCGAATATATCAATAAACATCACCCCGATGATGAGGTAATAGCGGCTTTTAGTGTTCCAAACGCTTTTGAATTTTATACCCACCAACCAGTTACATTTATGGATATAGCCGGGGCTACTAAACATACCCATGCGCTGATCCTGATCAATGACGATCAGAAAGCGGAACTGCAAAAAAATAATACGCCTTTTGAGTTAGTAGAAACATTTGATAACTACCCGAATGAGAATATAACCCTTCCATTTATCATTAAATCAAAAAGACTTACGACGTTGAACCATTTCTTTTTAATCAGGCTCACAGCCACTACAAATTAAAATTCCGAAATTCGCAATCCGATATCCGAAATAAAAACACTTATGCTTCAAATACAGGAAAACGTATCCCTTAAAAACTTTAACACTTTTGGTATCGAGGTTTTTACCCGTTATTTTGTAGAGATTGCACATGAAGATAACCTGGTTGAATTATTTGCCGATCCGCAATGGCAACAAACCGATCGATTGGTGATAGGCGGGGGAAGTAACCTGTTATTGGTTAATGATTTTAACGGACTGGTGATCCGTATGAATATACGTGGGATTGAGCATCGGATAAGTCACCAGGATATTTTTGTAGAAGCTGGTGGTGGCGAAGTATGGAATGACCTGGTAAACTTTTGTGTAGACCGTGGTTACGCAGGTATCGAAAACCTGAGTTTGATACCTGGTTCTGTCGGTGCATCGCCTATTCAAAACATCGGCGCTTATGGGGTGGAGTTGAAAGATACCTTCGTCAGTTGCAGAGCCTTTGAAATAGCTACCGGTACTTTTAAAACATTTACCGAAGCGGATTGCAAATTCGGCTACCGCGAAAGTGTATTTAAAAATGAGCTTAAAGGCTTATATATTATAGTATCGGTAAAATTTCATTTATCGCTTATCCCCAATATCAATACACAATACGGCGCTATAGGGCAGGAGCTAGCTGTTCGTGGTATTACATCGCCTACAATAAAAGATGTTTCGCAGGTGGTATCTCATATCCGTGTATCTAAATTGCCTGATCCATCAACTATAGGCAATGCAGGCAGTTTCTTTAAAAATCCGCTTGTTAGCGTTGATGAGTTTAAAGTTATCCAATCCAAATTTCCGGATGTGGTCAATTATCCTGGTGGCGAAGGGTTGGTAAAACTAGCAGCCGGATGGCTTATTGAGCAGTGTGGATGGAAGGGTAAAACAGTAGGAAATACCGGAACATGGAAGAACCAGGCACTGGTATTAGTGAACCATGGGGGGGCTACTGGCACAGAAGTGTTCAGTTTTTCGTCGCAAATCATAGACAGTGTGTACACTAAATTTGGCGTTATGCTACAACGAGAGGTAAATATTATTAGTTAAATAATTTGATTTCAATTAAACTATTGCTTCCATTTTTAGTCTAAGCTGTAGCATTCTTGTTACATAATAAAAATAACCCAATTCCTTATTCTCTGTATTTTTTAGATTAATTGCCTGTATTTTAGTGTGTTAGTTATTTTGTTAGTGTATTATTTACACTTGTTGTTTTTTACCTCAAGCTCTATTTTAAGGGTTTGTTTAAAAAATGAATTAATCGGTAAGTGGCATCATGCTTGCCTACTGATTAGTACAAAACTTTAACAAAATGACAAAGATTGAGTTTAACACCCTAGTACTACGTCAGGCAAGTTCATTAAGGTCTTACGCCCTTCATTTTACCCATGACGCAGATGATGCTAACGACCTTGTCCAGGATACAATGTTGAAGGCCATAACTTATTACAATAAGTTTAAAGAGGGTACAAATTTAAAAGGATGGTTATACACCATCATGAAAAATACTTTCATCAATAACTATCGCCGTTTTGTTAAAATGAGCACATTTGTTACCAAGTCTGACGAGATATCATCTCCAAACCTGGTATACAGTTCAACAAAAAATCAAGGCGAGGCAAAGTTTATAATGGATGATATTAAAAGAGCACTTGACAGGTTACCTGAAGATTACTATGTACCATTTACCATGTATTTTGAAGGTCATAAATACCACGAAATAGCCGATCATCTGGATATTCCTATCGGCACCGTAAAAACCCGTATACACGTAGCCCGTAAATTATTAAAGAAAAACTTAAAAGCTTACGATAATGGCATTACCAAACCGGTATACGCTGAAAATTAATTTATTCAAACTCATCATATAGTGTGAAAAACCCATCTTTTAAGATGGGTTTTTCTGTTTGTATTTAACCTGGTTGTGGTATCATATAAAAACACTGGCAAACAAACAATCAATTAACTACCAAACTAATAGGTATTTTCTTAATTTCGCATCCTCATACGCGTAAACAATAAAATGGACTATCAATTTAAAGATATAGAGCAAAAATGGCAACAGTTTTGGGCCGATAACGGAACCTTTAAAGCTGAGGATAAAAGCGCCAAACCCAAGTATTATGTGCTGGATATGTTTCCTTACCCATCAGGTGCGGGGCTGCATGTGGGCCATCCGCTGGGTTATATTGCCTCTGATATTTTTGCACGGTACAAACGTTTAAAAGGGTTTAACGTGTTGCACCCTATGGGTTATGATAGTTTCGGTTTACCTGCCGAGCAGTATGCCATACAAACCGGGCAGCACCCTGCTATTACTACGGCTGATAATATTGCCACCTATCGCCGGCAGTTGGATCAGATTGGTTTTTCGTTTGATTGGAGCCGTGAGGTACGTACCAGTTCGCCTGATTATTATAAATGGACGCAGTGGATATTTATGCAGCTGTTTAATTCCTGGTATAATAAGGATATTGACAAGGCTGAGTCAATTGCCAAACTGGTTGCCCATTTTGAGCAAAAAGGATCGGCTGGTATAAATGCTGTAAGCGACGAAGAAATACTAAGTTTTACCGCTGATGAATGGAAAGCTTTTACCAACCAGGAACAGCAAAGTGAACTATTAAAATACCGCCTTACCTACCTGCGCGAAAGTACCGTAAACTGGTGCCCTGCTTTAGGTACCGTATTGGCTAATGATGAAGTGAAGGACGGCTTTAGTGAGCGAGGAGGTTATCCTGTTGAGCAAAAGAAAATGATGCAGTGGAGCATGCGCATAACCGCCTATGCCGAGCGCCTTTTACAGGGACTAGACACCATTGACTGGCCCGAGCCGCTGAAAGAAATGCAGCGCAACTGGATAGGCAAAAGCACAGGAGCAAGTGTGAGATTCCCGATAGAAAAGGATACTCACAACTCACAACTCATAACCCACAACTTCATCGAAGTTTTCACCACCCGGGTTGATACTATTTTTGGGGTAACGGTTTTGGTGGTAGCTCCCGAGCATGAGCTGGTGCCTGCATTAACAACGCCCGAGCAAAAGGCCGATATTGACGCTTACATCACCCAAACCAAAAAGAAATCGGAGTTGGACAGGATGGCCGATGCCAAAACTGTATCAGGCGCGTTCACCGGTAGTTATGTGCTTAACCCGCTGAATAACGAGAAAATACCAATCTGGATAGCTGATTATGTGTTGGCTGGATATGGCACAGGTGCAGTAATGGCCGTACCATCAGGCGATCAGCGCGATTATTTATTTGCTAAACATTATAACCTGCCGATAATACCTATTATCGACATACAAAATATTGAAACCGAGGCAGACCCAACCAAGGAAGGCAAATACATCAACTCCGATTTTATGAACGGGTTGGATTATAAAGCAGGTACTGTAGCCGTTATTGCCAAACTGGAAGCCATTGGTGCAGGTAAGGCAAAAGTGAATTTCCGGATGAGGGATGCCATATTTGGTCGCCAGCGTTACTGGGGCGAGCCGGTTCCGGTTTATTTTAAGGATGGTTTGCCTCACCTGATCGAAGAAAAGCATTTACCATTATTATTACCAGATGTAGACAAATACCTGCCAACAGAAAGCGGCGAACCTCCATTGGGCAGGGCAGAGGGTTGGAAACATCCTGAAGGTGAATACGAATTAAGCACCATGCCGGGTTGGGCTGGTTCAAGCTGGTACTGGTACCGCTATATGGATGCCCATAATAAAAAGGAATTTGCATCGAAAGAAGCTATTGCCTACTGGAAGGATGTTGACCTTTATATAGGCGGTAGCGAGCACGCTACCGGGCATTTGCTGTACAGCCGTTTCTGGAACAAGTTTTTGAAGGATCTTGACCTGGTGGTTGAAGAAGAGCCATTTAAAAAGCTGATCAATCAGGGGATGATACAGGGCCGCAGTAATTTTGTTTATCGTTTGATTGACGATGACGGACGCGGCACCAATACGTTTGTATCACTTGGGTTGATCAAAGAATATAAAACATCGCCGTTGCATGTGGATGTGAATATTGTGGAGAATGAGATACTGAATATTGAAAAATTTAGGAAATTCAGGACAGAATTTGAGGATGCTGAATTCATACTGGAGAACGGTAAATACATCTGTGGAGTGGAGGTCGAAAAAATGTCGAAATCCAAGTTTAATGTAGTGAACCCGGATGACATTATTTCCCGTTACGGTGCCGATACTTTACGCATGTACGAAATGTTCCTTGGTCCGCTGGAACAAAGCAAACCATGGAACACCAATGGTATTGAAGGTGTGTTCAAATTTTTACGTAAATTCTGGCGTTTGTTCCATAATGATGCGTGGGAGTTTAGCGTATCTGATGCCGAGCCTTCAAAAGCCGAGTTGAAATCATTACATAAAATTATTCGCAAGGTTGAGGAAGATGTGGAGCGTTTCTCGTTCAATACTTCGGTATCCAGTTTTATGATAGCGGTTAATGAATTGACTGATTTGAAATCTAATAACCGGGCCATACTACAGGATATGGTGATTATACTATCGCCATATGCGCCGCATATTTGTGAGGAACTTTGGACTTTGCTGGGTAACCAGGCAGGTAGCTTATCATACGCGTCGTTCCCTAAATTTAACGGCGCTTATCTGATTGAAGATGAATTTGCCTACCCAATATCCATCAACGGTAAAACAAAAATGAACCTCAATATATCCCTAAGCCTGGAACTAAAGGATATTGAAGCCTTTGTTTTGGCCAATGCCGATGTGCAAAAATATCTTGACGGAAAAGCCCCTAAAAAGGTAATTGTAGTTAAAGGACGTATTGTAAATATGGTGGTGTAAGGCTCTAAAGGGAAGTTTTGATTAGCTTATTTTGATGCCGGCACTTTGTCGGCATTTCTTATATCTATACCCCACTTAAATATTTGTCATCCTTAGTGGAACGAAGGGGCTATTATACAATAGGTCATGTTGAATTATAGGCGAGGATATTTCATAGTATCGATTGGCTTTTATACCTTTCATTAAAATATGACTGAAAGGGATCCCTCCAAAAAACACATTCTACAGGTTGATTATATCCGGGCTATTGCCTCTTTAGCCGTTGCCCTGTTTCATTTGGGGGGTAAAGCACTGCCGGTTTTAAAATATGGTTGGCTGGGTGTATACATGTTTTTCCTGTTGTCGGGATTTATTATATGCTGGTCCATACCTGCAGATTATACCTGGAAAATGAGTGGACGTTTCATACGTAAACGTATTACCCGTATTGAACCACCGTATATCATTTCGATTGGGTTGGTTATAATGATGAATTTTATGGTGCTGAGCCGTTATAAGCCCGATTGGTTTAATGTGGTTTGTCATTTTGCCTATTTCAACTCGCTTTTAGGGAAACCCTATCTAAGCCCGGTGTATTGGACATTAGGTATAGAATTCCAGTTTTACCTATTTGTGGCCTTATGTTTTCCATGGTTCAACTCCAAGGATGGACCCTGGATGTTACTGATATTATGCATTATTCCCGTATTTGTAAATATACCTGGTGGTTTGCTGTTCGGTGTTTTCCCAGTTTTTGGCTTAGGTATATTATATTACCTGTATCTGAAAAAAATTACCAGTATTAATATGACATTGTTTCTGGGCGTTTTGATATTACTATGTTGTATTTGTACATTAGGCTGGTTACCAGCAGGTATGGCATTGGTTACCATATTGCTATTAACTGCTCCTTTAAGAAACTTTACAGTTGTCAGCTTTTTTTCAAAGATCTCCTTTTCATTATATCTCACGCATGATATCGTGGGCAGCCATCTGGTGGTTTACATGGGTACTAAGCTTCCCAAAACAGTGCTTTTTAAAGGCATAGAGTTTTTAACGGGGATTGTGGTAAGTATCATATTTGCGTACCTGTTTTATTTATTGATCGAGAGACCTTTTTTTAAATTATCAAAACATATAAGCTATACCGCTGAACATCAGGGCTAGCCTTCAGGATAAGTAGGTAAGGGTGGAATACTGGGTTTACATCCTGTTTACATAATCTTAGTGTAACATATACATGACAATTTACATATTATTAAAAAAATAACAGTTTAGGGTGTAACATTTAAAGTATTTTCGCCTCCAATTACGAAAATACTTAGTAAATGAAACGTTTTTACATATTTATAGCACTTTTTTGTTTTACACTTTCTGCACGGGCCCAATTTGGTGTGGGCGGTAGCGGACCAACAACCACGGGCCGGATATCGGGTATTGTGCTTGATTCTGTAACCAAAAAACCAATGGATTATACCACCGTAGGTTTATACCGCAGCGGTGGAAAATCGCCTATTACCGGTGTGGTGACTGATGAAAAAGGAAATTTTAAACTGAATAATATAAAACCAGGCAGTTACAAACTGGTGATATCTTTTATTGGCTATCCTTCAAAAACAATTGACCCCGTAACTACAACAGCATCTAAGCCCGATAATAAAATGGGTAGTATATTGCTTGCTCCCGGCGCACACGCGCTGGCCCAGGTAAACGTAGTTGGTGAGGCACCGCTGATTGAAAACAAGATTGATAAAATTGTTTACAATGCCGAAAAAGACCTTACAGCTGCGGGTGGTAATGCTACAGATGTATTGCAAAAAGTGCCCTTGGTAGCTGTTGATATCAACGGTAACGTATCTGTACGTGGCGATGCAAACGTACGCGTATTGATCAATGGTAAACCATCGGGCGCTACATCGGCCAATTTATCGGATGTGTTAAAAACTATCCCTGCCGATCAGATCAAGAGTATCGAGGTGGTAACTTCTCCATCAGCCAAGTATGATGCAGAAGGTTCTGGCGGTATCATCAATATCATTACCAAGCAAAAAAATATGTCGGGTATTAGTGGTTCGGTAAGTGGTGGGGTAGGTACACGTCAAAATAACGGTAACATTAACCTTAACTATAACAAGAACCGCTTTAGTTTAGGTATTAACGCGGGTGGTAACTTAACCTGGCCTCAAACTTCACTGACGACCTTTGACCAGGTGTTGAAAGATGCCAACGGTAATGAGTTGGTCCACAATTTTAATAATTCAAGCAGCCGTATTAAAAGGCATGGTGCTATAGGTTCTGTTACCATGGGTTATGAATTTAATGCGTTTAACAGCATTAACAGTACTTTCAGGCTTAATGATGGTGGTTTTAATATTGATGGCAGCGGTATTAATAATATTGACAACCATATTTCACCAATACAGTATTTTAGTAAAAATACCTCCCACAATCATTTTGGCGGATTTGACTGGAATATTGACTATACCCACAAGTTTAAAAAAGAGGGTGAGGAAATAACCGTATCCGGGCAGTGGAGCCATAGTATTATTACCACAGATTATACCAACTTGTTCACTGCGCAGAATCCGAGCCAAACCGGCGATAACAATGGTAAAAATAACGAGTACACTTTCCAGTTAGATTATACCCTGCCAGTAAGTAAGGTATTAAAGATTGAAGCAGGTGGCAAAACCATACAGCGCCGTATAAACAGTAACTACGATATATTTGATACAGACAATAGTGGCAACAACGCCTTACGCGATTCGTTAAACTCAAATTTGTATGATTATACGCAAAATGTATATGCCGGTTATGCGGTGTTCACCATTACCCTGCCTAAAAGTTACTCAATATTGGCAGGTGGCCGTGTAGAGGACACCCGGATAAAAGGCGATCCGCAGAATCCGTTCCAGGATGCTAACAGTAACCTGTTCCAGAACCTGCAGCCATTTTCGTCAAATTATACAACTTATATTCCAAGCTTAACTATACAAAAACAGTTTGGCAACCAAACGCTTAAATTGTCATACAGCAAACGTATAACAAGGCCAAGCCTGCAGTTCCTGAATCCGTTCATTAACCGCAGCAACATCCAGAATCAAAGTGTAGGTAACCCTAACCTGGCACCTGAGGTTTCACAAACTATTGAGTTAGGTTACAATACTTTCATCAAATCATCGGTGTTGAACTTTTCGGTTTATTACAAAAGAACTAATAACCTGATAGAAGGTATTGCTGATACTTTGACTGAAACTATCGGAAGCCAAACTGTTCATGCAACCCGTACAACTTACCAAAACATTGGCCGTAACAATTCATTCGGTGCCAGTTTCTTTGGTTCGGTAAACCCTATAAAACCTTTAACTATAAGGGCGAGTATAAACGGTTATACTTATAGCCCAACTATATTTGATGAATTTGCAAGCAGTGCTTCAAAAATTGGTACTTATTTCCAGTTCTCGGCATTCGGAAGTGCATCATACCAGTTTAAAGGTGATTTCTTGGCAGAATTGTTTGGCTTTACCAACTCGGCACGGCGTACCATACAAGGTACCAACCCGGCATTTGGTATTTATGCATTTGGTATCAAAAAACAATTTATGAAAAGAAAACTGGCCGTTGGTTTTAACACCGTACAGCCATTTGCTCGCGACAAGCATTTTGATCAAAATATCAGCAGCGCAAGCTTTACGCAAAGTAGTTCAACTGCGTTTCCGTTCCGTTCATTTGGTTTAACGTTTAGCTATAGCTTTGGTAAAACTACCTTCAGTAACCCTAATCAACAGAAAAAAGGAGTTAATAATGACGACCAGAAACAAGGCGATCAGGGCGGTGGCCAGGGTGTACCAGCAGGCGGTAGATAAGATATAGATGCAAGACTTTTAGAGTCAGGAGCAAAGACCGTTTAAAACGAAGAAGGCTCTCCGATTAATCGGGGAGCCTTCTTCGTTTGTTAATAATATAAAAGCCCGCACGTCATTGCTGAGGTACGAAGCAATCTCTATGCTATACAGAGCAAACTTACATAGCTACCTGTGTAGAGATTGCTTCGTACCTCGTAATGACGCGTTTTATACTTACTGTGCCATTGTTGGTGTTGTCACCAACAACATATTAGTGTATGAAAGATAATGTTGGTGACAACACCAACATTGGCGAGTTATCTTATTTCTTGTATCTAAACTCTTGATTCCTTTCTCATTCTGCTTCTACATCAATCCCTATTTGTTTCAGTAGTAAAGAGGCATTGAAAGTTTTACATTCGCCATGTTTAATTTTATAATCAAACAGCATTTCGCCATCCTTTACCTGTATATCAAAGTAAAAATTGCGAACATAATCAGGATATTTAGTTTCCAGCTGGGCTATCTGCAAGTCGTGTGTGGCCACCATACCTACAGCATTTTTTTTGATCAGCTGCTCAATTACGGCTTTTGATCCTAAGTATTTATCAACCGAGTTGGTACCGCGCAGCATTTCATCTATCAGGAAAAATATCTTGGGTTCGTTCTCAACCGCGGCCAGCAACATTTGCAGGCGGTCAAGTTCGGCTTTAAAGGTCGAGGTACTTTCGTTCAATGAGTCTTTAATCCGCATATAGCTGATCATGGTAATCACTGACACCTGCATGGTTTTAGCGCATACCGGTGCCCCGCAAAGCGCCAGCACGGTATTGATGCCTATGGTTCGTAAAAAAGTGCTCTTACCCGCCATATTCGATCCGGTGATGATGTCAATCTTAAACGTATCATCCAGTTCATAATCATTTTCAATGCGTTTGTCGGCATCAATAAGCGGGTGGGCAAGTCCTTTGGCTATCAGGGTATAACTGGGTTTATCGTCAATATGCGGGAAGCTCCATTCCGGGTAATTAATAGCTAAGCCAGCTAAACTGATCAGGGCTTCAAACTCAGCAATTACATCAAAGGCAGTTTCCAGGCTTTCATTATTCTGGCGTTTCCAGTTTTCGATAGCGATAACCATGCGGATATCCCACAAAAAAAAGAGGTTGAGTATACCACCCACAAACAAGTTCAGATGGTAATTGAGTTTATTAATCAGCTCAGCAAGTTCTTTTATTTTGCCGGATGTTTGATCTGCTTTTAATTGCTGTGCCAAAGCAATGTTATAAGACGTTTGCCATTGCTCTTCTTCTATACGTTTAAATGCACCGGCGTAGTTGGCCAGCGTATCGCCAATTTTACCCGCTATCAGATCGGCTTTTTTGATGTACATGGCTTTTGATAATACAAGGCCCATATTAATCAATCCAACTAAAATAGCAGCCAGCCTGACTAACGGAAAAAACCAGGCCAATACCAACAATGTGACGAATAGGTATGGAGCAATTTTGGTGTAAATGTTAAGCCATTTTTCGCCCGGCATACCCAAAGGGAGGTGCAGGTATTTAAAAAGATTTTTCAGTTGATC
Organism: Mucilaginibacter sp.; assembly: GCA_030445275.1. GTDB lineage: Bacteria > Bacteroidota > Bacteroidia > Sphingobacteriales > Sphingobacteriaceae > Mucilaginibacter. The sequence continues at coordinate 83,064 of JAUCSE010000082.1, read as the reverse complement.
GGTATCCTGCTTCAAGGCAAATAATAGCCGGGTTTGTATTTCCAGTTTCCAATCGTTTTTAATCGCCACTTCCTTAACTGCTTCCTGTCGGGGCAGGATGATTTTTTTTGCAGAAGGCTTATCAAACCACTGTGCCAGTTTATTATTACCTGTTGATGTGGCTGTACGATTTACCAACTGATATAGTGAGGCATTGCCAAAGATGTCCAGATCAGCAGTGTAAAAATGTTTATCACTGGCAAAGCGGGAGCCATCGTTGTATATATTGGCATGGCTTTGTATACTGGCCACCTCATTATTATTTACCTTTTGCAGATCGTCAAAGTATTGCTTTTGGCGTTCATACTTGCTTTGGCGCGATACCAGCCAGGCAAAGGCAAAAACAAGTGCAATAAAAGCGATGGACACTACAGTAAAACTGTCCAGTATTATGCCAAAATAAATGGCTACCACGATCAATGCAAAAATGCTTAGCCTGAGCAGCGAGTAGGTATTGGCCAGTTGTTTATATTTAGTAGCTTCCTGCCCGGCTAGAAGGGCACGTTGCTGATAATCGTTGATAATATCCTGTTCCATTATTCGTGTAAAAAATTATAGCTAAATAAACACATATATTTTAAATAAACGTTTATTTGTTTAAGATATGAAGATCACTTTCCTTACCGTTGGCAAAACTGAAGATGCTTATTTAAAAGAAGGCATTGAAAAATATGTAAAGCGCTTAAAGCATTACACCAAACTGGAACTGGTTGAAATTAACGAACTGAAAAATACCAAAGCCTTGAGTGCCGAACAGCAAAAAGCCAAAGAGGCCGAACTGATACTGAAAAAAGTAACCCCGCTTGATCACGTGATACTCATGGACGAAAGAGGAACTGAATTTTCATCTACCCAATTTGCGGCTTACATCAATAAAAAAGAGATCAGCTCATCGGCCAATCTTATATTTATAATCGGCGGCCCTTATGGTTTTGACCAATCGGTTTATCAGCGGGCCAATGATAAAATATCCCTTTCGCGCATGACGTTCTCGCACCAGATGGTTCGCCTGTTTTTTGTAGAACAGTTGTACAGGGTCTATACTATTATCAAAGGTGAGCCGTATCATCATGAGTGAGATCGGATATGCGGATTATAGATGTGCAAATTTCAGATGTGCAGATGATTGATGGATTTTTAAGTAATCCTTATTCGAGTTTAAGGTAAAGTAATCTGCATATCTGCACATTTGAAATCTGCACATCGGTTTAATCTGCACATTTTTTCCCTACCTTTGCTGTATGTCAGCAGGTCACGATCATTCACATGCAGGTCATCACCATGACCATGCCCCCAAGTTAGATCATTTGAATACCGCCTTTATTGTCGGTATCATTTTAAACTCGGTTTTTATAATTATCGAAGTAATTGCCGGATTAACAACACATTCTCTGTCGTTATTAACCGATGCCGGACATAACCTGAGCGATGTAGCCTCATTAGCCCTTGCGCTACTGGCGTTTAAGCTGACCAAGGTGAGCGCCAACAGTAAATATACATACGGCTATAAACGGTCGACCATTATTGTATCTTTTTTTAATGCACTGATCTTATTTGTGGCAGTAGGTTTTATTATTTATGAGGCCATTATGCGTTTTATGAATCCCGAAGTGGTATCGGGAGGCACCATGGCTTGGGTAGCTTTTATAGGTATTGCCGTAAACGGTTTTACAGCCTGGCTTTTTGTAAAGGATAAGGATACCGATCTGAATGTTAAAGGCGCTTACCTGCACATGGCCGTTGATGCCATAGTATCGTTTGGTGTAGTGGTATCGGGCATTATTATTTATTTTACAAGGATATATTGGATTGATAGCGTAGTGAGTATCATTATAGCTGTTGTGATATTACGCGGCACCTGGAGCCTGCTTAAAGATAGCCTGCGCCTGGAAATGGATGGTGTACCGAAAGAAATGGACCTTGTTAAGATCAAGACAGAACTGATGAAGGGTAAAGGCGTGGTTGATGTACACCACATGCACGTTTGGGCCTTGAGTACTACAGAAAATGCGTTGACAGCCCACCTGGTTATAAACCCCGAAGCGATAAACGAGTTTGATAACATTAAACACGATCTACGCCATCGCCTGGAACATCTCGACATTATCCACAGTACCTTTGAACCCGAATTTGCTGATGAAAAATGCCAGCAGCCTGATTGCTAGTAAAGGAGTATGAGTGAAAGTAGGGGTGTCATGCTGAGCCTGTCGAAGCATGGTAGACAGGCCTCTTCACGCGATCCTTCGACAGGCTCAGGATGACAGGCCATTTTCTGACTTCAATTTTAGATAATTCTTGTTAATTTAAGGCATTATTTCAACTACCATGAGCACATCAAACAGACGTAAATTTATAACCACTACCGCTGCGCTGGCAGCGGGTACTATAGCAGCATCAGCCATGCCATTATCAGATCATCAAAAAGAAGAATTCCCAGTAGTTCATCATGTGTTTTTCTGGCTTAAAAACCCAGGCTCGGTTGAGGACCGGGACAAACTGGTAGCCGGTGTAAAAACTTTAGCCAAAATTGAAACCGTAAAAAAACTGAAGGTTGGCGTTGTAGCCAGTACCGAAAAACGTGATGTGGTTGATAACAGTTGGGCAGTATCTGAACTGATGTTCTTTAGCGATCTGGCCGGTCAGGCTACTTACCAAACCCATCCTATACATCTGGAGTTTATTAAAAACTGTGGCCACCTTTGGGAAAAGGTTATTGTGTATGATGCGGTAGATGCCTGAATATAAAAATACGTCATTGCTTCGTACCTCGCAATGACGTGATGGGATATTGGAATATTATCAAATCAAAAAAGCCGAGATTACTCGGCTTTTTTGATGGCTTTTTTAGCCTTTGGTTTTGGGGCTGCGGCGGGTGCCGATTCAGCAATTTCTTCAACAGCAACAGGTGCTTCGGCTTCTGCCGGTGCAAGGGCTGGGTCTGCTTCGTTAAAAAGTGGCAAGTCTTTTAGCAAATGATACCATGATATCACCTTTTTCATGTCAGAGGCGTAAACCTTTTCTTCGTCATGCTCAGGGGCTACCTGGAAAAAGAACTCTCTCAATTTTTTGCCATCAGCTTTAGCATCGGGTACGTTGGCAGCGCCTTTCATCTGTTCAAAAACATCTGTAAGCTTGATATCATCGTCAACACCAAAAATGGTGATCTCGCTCAGGGCAGCTAATTTGGCTGTCGACAGGTTGGCTACCAACTTGGTTTTTTGAGCATCAAGGCTCTCCAGTACATAACCGTTCTTATTTTGTGCTAAAGCTTTCCACAAGCCTGGTTTACCTGATACGGCTACAATTCCTTGTAAATTCATATTTTTTGTTGATTAGATTGATTGGGTTGAATAAGTTGATTAGGTTAAATTAATAACTCCATCAACTTATTCAACCCAATCAACCATTCACTTAATCTTCTATTACTTCGATGGTTAAAATTTTATCGCCCTGGCGTATAGCGTCAACCACATCAACGTTTTCAATAACTTTACCAAATACGGTGTGGTTACGGTCTAAGTGAGCAGTGTTTGCACGGCTATGGCAGATGAAAAACTGCGATCCACCGGTGTTACGGCCAGCATGTGCCATTGAAAGCACACCACGGTCATGGTATTGGTTTTCGCCGGTTAGTTCGCAATCAATTTTGTAGCCTGGGCCACCAGCGCCTGTACCGGTTGGATCGCCACCTTGTATCATGAAATTTGGGATCACCCTGTGGAAGATCACATTGTCGTAAAAGTTTGATTTAGCTAATTTTTTAAAGTTAGCTACAGTATTAGGTGCATCATTGTCATAGAATTCTACGGTCATGTCACCTTTTTCAGTTTTAATGATTGCTTTACTCATTTTTATTTTAAATAGTTGGCAAAGGTAATAAAAAAGCATAAAGCCAAAAGCATAAGGCTCAAAGCTTTTTTGGACAATGGATGAAAGGATAAAGTGCATAGCGTTAATGGTAATACATTACCTGTTTATTCGTTACATTTGATAAATCAGCGTAGAAAGAAATAATACCAATGGCGGCCGGACTAACAAATAAACGATCTCTTTTATTCTTCATTTTTTGTCCTTTATCTTTTGTCCGGTTTTCGGCTTTTCGCCTTGTGCATTTTACAAAGCTTTTAGCTTTCTGCCTTCTGCTTTTAGCTCCTGTTATTTCCAGAGCGGCATCTATATTGATCCCGATGGATGATGAGCAAAAAGATCACCTGAAATCGTATGGTATAGCGTTCTGGACGTTGAAGAACGGTGAAGAGGTTGACTGGCTCCTGAACTATCGTGGCGGCAGTTTTATGATGAAATACGATCCTAAAATTGAGGAGGAATGTAAGATACGCGGTGTAAGTTACCAGGTACTGGCCGATGCTAAGGTAAATGAGATTGTTACCGAAGTAAGTGATCCATCGGTAAATATGGACATTGTAAAGCTGGAAAAGGCTCCTAAAATGGCAGTTTATTCGCCCAAGAACAAATTGCCCTGGGATGATGCGGTAACATTGGTATTGAAATATGCCGAAATTCCTTATGACGTAGTGTATGATGAAGAGGTTATAAAAGGTGAACTACCCAAGTACGACTGGCTGCACCTGCATCACGAAGATTTTACCGGGCAATACAGTAAATTTTATGGCGCTTTCCGGTTTGCGCAATGGTATAATGATGATGTGAAGGGGCAGGAGGAACTGGCACATAAGCTAGGATTTAAAAAAGTATCGCAAATGAAACTGGCTGTGGCCAAAAACATAAGAGATTTTTGCGCAGGCGGCGGGTTTCTGTTCGCCATGTGCTCGGGTACTGATACTTTTGATATTGCCCTGGCAGCAGCTAATACGGATATTTGCGAAACGATGTTTGATGGTGATGCGGCTGACCCGGATGCACAATCAAAGCTTGACTTTACACAGACCTTCGCCTTCCAGAATTTTAAGCTGGATATGAACCCGGTATCGCACCAGTTTAGCAATATTGATGTTACCGGAACGCGACAGATTGATCGCTCCAGGGATTTTTTTACCTTGTTTGATTTTTCGGCCAAGTGGGATGTAGTGCCCAGTATGCTTACCCAGGATCATGACAAAGTGATTAAAGGTTTTATGGGTTTAACTACGGCGTACAACAAGAATATGCTGAAACCCGGAGTAACTATTATGGGCGAAATGAAAACCGCCAATGAAGCCCGTTATATACACGGCGAATATGGCAAAGGTCAGTGGACATTTTATGGCGGCCATGATCCCGAAGATTATCAGCATGCGGTAGGCGATCCGCCGACAGATCTTAAACTGCACCCCAATTCGCCCGGTTACCGCCTGATACTAAATAACGTATTGTTCCCGGCAGCTAAAAAGAAGAAGCAGAAAACATGATTTTAGTTTGCAGTTATTAGTAGGCAGTTTGCAACTTTCTACTTGCAATTAATATTTTGCCTAAAGCATCTTTTAAATTCAGCAAACTGATAACTGCCCACTACAAACTGAGAAACTAGTTATAAAACGTCCAGCTTACACCAAATTTGAGTAACGCATCCTGTTGCGGATAGCGGTTTACGGTATAATATCCTTTGCTGAATAAGCCCTGGTTGGCATAATCATATGCCAGGAACAAATTGGTGCGCTGCAGGGTAGCTTTAATGTACACCCTGGCTACAGGATATGATGAAAAAGTAACATTAGCTCCGTTATAAAACTGGCCTATACTTGGCGCGTATGACGGTGCTACGTATTCTGTATTAAAGCGTACATCGGTACCAATGCTTGACTGTAATACATTAAATAAAGTTTTATTGATATATAAATTACTATAGGTATAAACCTCGGGAGTACGCAGGGTTGACTGGTAATCCGTTTTTTGGTAAACAATATAGTTGTCAAAATGTAAGCTTCGCCATTTTAAATTTTTGCCGATGCTAATTTTCAGTAAGTTAATATCAGCTCCTAATTGGGCCGGGCGCGCATCTGTACCGCCTGATGCTGCGGCAAAGTACAGGTAATTACTTATTAAAAAGTATTCGGCCTTTATATCAAGTTCAAGCGGGTTATTGATGTAGTTAAATGATAAACTGGTAGTTTTTTGATTGCTAAAATCATTATGGAAAATATAATGATTGGATACCCAGTTGGTATACACTAATGGCGGCGAACTGTTCTGGGAGTAGGCATCTAAAATAATTTTACCTACCCTGTTACCTCCGGCAAGTATAAGCTTAAAATCATAAAAGTAATTGCCAAAATCCCTGCCCTGTACTATTTGTCGCAAATCGCCTTCAAACCCTATACGATCGCTAAAGCGATAGCTTAGCTTTGCTTTAAGCGTAATATCCTGAAAGGTTGTGCTTTGTTTCTTGTCTTGTTGTACATATTTGGCTCCGTACTGGTTTAAGGTAGTATCACTTACATACTGAGCGTAGTGCCAAAAATCATGTACAAGGCCCAAATCAAGTTTCAGTTCGTTTTTTACAAATTTTACTGATTTGCTCCGAAGATAAAAACTATAAGAAAACTCATTTTGAATGTGGGTATATACCAATGAATCGCGCGACCGCTTATCACTAAAATAATAATCAGGAAACACATTATAAGTATCCGCTCCGCTCTGGATATAGTTGTACCTGCCATTGACTACACTAAAAGTGTGAGCCACACGCTGCGTTGGTAAAACTTTCGAGTTGTCTTTCCCTTTATTTAAGCTGTCAATGCGGCCTATGTAATAAAATTGCTTAACATAAATGCCTTTATCATTCCAGTTTTCATAACTATGATCAAGGCGTACCGGTGCTGCATTTTTGTAAAAAAGGGTACCACTGTTGTCCGTAAAAACATCATCCTTTAGTATAGAGCCAGTTTCGGGAGATTTTAAATTGTTAAATGTAGCGTTTGCTAACAGGTTATAACGCTTGCTTTTTGACTCGTACCAGGTAAATATTGCCGCGTTAAGACTACTTATATTTTGCCCAAGTATACTATTGGTAGAGTAGTAACCTTTTGAACCATTAAAATTTAAATTAAAACCAACATTCCAGTTGGGTTTAACATTTTGGGTATGTATTATTTTAAATAATTGCTCTGCCGAACTGCCAAACCCATTGTAAAGGGTAAGCAAACTATACGGAACCCTGGTGTTATAATATTTTATATCCTGTGGCTTTAAAGTATAAACATCCAATGCATGCATGCCAACATCAAAACCTATTGTTTTACTGGGTTCAAATAACAGGCTCCTTTGTGCCAGACCCACGGCACCCAAACTTATGCGTGGGCTTCGCGGATTAATCAGTGGGTTATAGTTTTCAAACTGGGTTATGCCGGTATCAATGGCAAATGTTTGCGTGCTATCATTAAGCAGCAACTCATTAGTTACCCGTATAAATTTAGAATTAAAGATAACGGAGTCTTTTTTATTGTCTTCTTTTTTACGCAAACTATCCAGCATTTCGTCATCACTGATCTGCCTGGTAGCTTTAACTGTATCACGGGTAGAAAGTGGCTTTGGCCGGTTGTTTTGACCGTACTGCGCAAAAACGCTATGTGCCGACAGACACATCAGTAACAGGAAAATATATTTCAGCTTTTTGCGCATTAACTACCAGCTATCAGTTCTTTAAGTATCAGTGTCAATTTTGGTTCAGCTTCTTCAGCAACTCTTATAATTTCTTCGAGCGATACCGGTTTAAGCACTTCTGTAAAACCCTCATCTGTTAATACCGATATGGCAAATACCGGTAAACTCATATGGTTTGCAACAATAACTTCGGGTACGGTACTCATGCCAACGGCATCGCCGCCAATAATTCTTAAATAATTGTATTCGGCCTTAGTTTCCAGATTAGGGCCGGTTACAGCTACATAAACTCCCTTATGGCAGGTAATATTGTTTGCCTTTGCTATTGTTAATGCTTTATCAATAAGGGTGCGTTGATAAGGCTGGCTCATGTCCGGAAAACGTGGACCCAGTTCATTATCATTACGGCCAATAAGTGGGTTTTGTGGTTGTAAGTTGATATGATCAGCAATAACCATCAGGTCGCCTTTTTTAATGTCGGGGTTAAGTGATCCGCTGGCGTTTGATACATACAGTGTTTTAATACCCAGGTACTTTAATACCCGAACCGGGAAAGTGATCTGCTGCATGTTATAACCTTCGTAATAATGCAAACGCCCTTGCATAGCTACTACCTTTACGCCGCCAAGTGTACCGAAAATTAATTTTCCGGAATGAAACTCTAACGTTGAAATAGGAAAATCAGGGATATTGGAGTACATCAGTTGTTTTTCAACTTCAATTTCCTTTACCAGGCCACCCAGACCAGTTCCTAAAATTATACCCACTTCGGGTTCAAAATCGCCTATGCGGCTTTTAATGTATTGGGCTGTGCTCTTTATATTCTCTAACATATGTTGTTACTAATTTATCAAACTGCTTTTGCTCGTTATTTAAAAACTCAATACCAATTGGTAATACCAAAATCGGGAGTTTTTTTGTAACCGGCATCAATTCCTGTTCCCCTAAACGCTGTGCATCCTTTTCTGTTGTGATAATTATTTTTTTTTGTGATGTGCAGACCAAAAAATCATCGGCAAGTTTACTGATATTTTTTAAGCTAAATTGGTGATGATCGGGATAATTATGATGGATAATATGGGGAGTTTGTTTTTTTAGATGTAATAGTAAGGGCTCTGCATTAGCTATACCTGTAAGCAAAAATATGGTAGTTACATCATCAATTACAGTATTAGTAACTGTTCCATCCATATCATGCAGCGGCATATAGTTTATCGATGTGAAAAATATAACCTGTTGAGCTAATGGCTTTATTCGTTTTTTAATGGCAGCCTGTTCATGGGGGGGTAGTGTCGCAGGGCATTTACTAATAACTATTATATCAGCCCGTTTACGACCACTATATGGCTCGCGCATATTGCCGGCAGGTAATAGCAGGCGGGGTTCACGAATACGGTTATAATCAAACAATAGAATGCTGAATCCGGATTTAACCGCCCGGTGCTGATAGGCATCGTCAAGGATAATAAGGTTATGAGCTGTTTGTAATTGTTCAATCCCTTTTACTCGTTTTTCGGCTACGGCTACGGTAATATCAGGGAATTTATTTTTAAACTGGGCAGGCTCATCACCAATTTCGCCAGCTGTTGTTTGAGTTTGTGCCAGTATAAAACCTTTGGTTTTGCGGCCATAGCCACGGCTTAAGGTGGCCAGGTTGTAATTGCCCTTAAACAGGCGAATTAGATATTCGGTCATCGGGCTTTTACCGGCCCCGCCAAGTTCCAAATTTCCTACGGCTACAACAGGCAAATCAAACGCCCTGCTTTTAAATATACCCGCATCAAAGCACCAGTTACGGATAATAACAATTATACCATAGAGCAACGAGAAAGGAAATAAGAGCCAGCGCAGGTATTTCATATATGGCTGTAAATGATAAATGTTGAAATGGTTTTTAGGTTAAAAGTGGTGGCTGTCATGCTGAGCTTGCCGAAGCATAGTGGGCAGGCCTCTCCGCGCGATCCTTCGACAGGCTCAGGATGACAGGCCTTTTCTTTAAGTGCAATGACATTTTTATTCATTTATCTTTTAATATCAAAAAACAAATCTAAATATTTTAAAGTCCATTTTAATAACTTAGTATTTCAACTGATCGATCCAATGAAACTAAAACTACTCACTCTTTTTTTATTCATTACTTCTGCTACCCTTGCCCAAACTGATAATAAGCTCACTGCGCAATTGCAAAATGCAATTAAAGGGTTTAAGGGTCAGGCGGGTATTTATGTTCAAAACCTTAAAACCGGTAAAATAGTTGCTATTAATGCCGATACCCTATTCCCCACGGCCAGTATGATCAAGGTTAGTATTCAATGCGGGTTGATGGATAAAATTGAGAAAGGCGAACTGCAGTATAACCAGAAACTAATTTACCGCGATTCGTTACTGTATCGTGGTGAAGATATATTGGGCTCGTTTAAAGATAAGGACACCATACAGCTAAGCAAGGTGGCCTTGTTGATGATCACCATGAGCGATAATACAGCCAGCACCTGGCTGCAAAAACTGGTAGGTGGCGAATATATTAATAACTGGCTGCAGCAAAATGGATTTAAGGTGATGCGGGTAAATTCGCGGATACCAGGGCGCGAGGCTATTCGCAAAGTTTATGGTTGGGGTGTAAGTACGCCTTTTGAAATGTGTCGCCTGTTCACCATGATCAGGCAGGGAAAGGCCGTTAGTGAGGCCGCCAGCGAACGAATGTACCGTAACATGGTTAGGATATATTGGGACGATAAGGCGCTGTCGCAAATTCCGCCTTATGTACAGACCATATCCAAACAGGGCGCGGTTGATGAGTCGAGATCTGAAACCGTACTGGTAAATGCCCCGCATGGCGATTATGTATTTGCTATCATCACCAATCATAATACCGATCAGAGCTGGACACCTGATAACGAAGCCGGCCTATTGATAAAAAAAGTATCGGCCCTGTTATGGCACTATTTTGAACCCCATAACACCTGGAAACCCGCTGAAGGGATGGATAAATACATGAAAAACGAGTAATTTATTTTTAGTAATATTTCTGTTCGGGCTGTTTTATATGTAAGTTGTTTGGTATAATTGGGGATTATATCAATGTGTTCAATAGACACTTACCAGTTACCGCCAATTATATGAAAACAACCCTTACTTTATTTGTACTGCTTATACTATGCTTTTCGGTTAAAGGCCAAAATCCGGTTAATTTATTGGGTACTATAACTGACGATAAAAAACAGGAAATACCTGGCGCCTCGGTTTATCTGTTAAATACCAATTACCATACTATTGCTAATAAAAGCGGGAAGTTTTCATTAAAAAATATTAATGCAGGTGTTTATACATTACATATTAGCGCTGTAGGTTATGTTACCCAAAATCAACCGGTAACTATAAGTAACAACAGCGCGGCTATCAGTATACAATTAAAAGATGCCGGCACTCAATTGGATGAGGTTACGGTAACCGCCCAAAAATACGAGGAGGATGCCCAGCGCGTTCCAGGTAGTATTTCGACATTATCAGCAAAGCAGGTGCGCGATTACCGGTTATGGGATTTAAAAGATCTTACCGCCATAGCGCCAAACCTGAACTCGGCCGGGCCAGGCGATAACCGTACAGTAAGTGGTATCAGGGGTATTGTAACCACTTCGTATGATCCGGCGGTGGCTACTTATGTTGATGGTGTAAACCAGTACGGCCTGGATACCTATATACCGCAATTGCTTGATGTAGAAAGGATAGAAGTTTTAAGAGGTCCGCAGGGAACGTTATACGGTCGTAACGCTACCGGTGGGGTTATCAATATTATCACCAAACAACCAACCAATACCGTAAGCGGTTTTGCCGGGCTTGATTTTGGTAATTATAATCAACAACGATACACCCTTGGTTTTAAAGCGCCGTTGATAAAGGATAAATTATTTTTAGGTGTAGCGGGTGTTTACTCGGGCTTTAATGGTTTTTATACCAATACTTTTAACAATACCCATTTTGATAAGCAGCACTTCTTTTTAGGTAACTATTATTTGAAGTTTTTGGCCACCTCAAAACTGGCGCTTACCTTAAATGTTAAAAATTATAACAATCGTAACAACGGGGCTTTCCCATTGGCCGGATCGCCAGCCGATGCACTGCGCGATCCCTATAAAGTAAATCAAAACGCTACCACCACCATGGTCGATAATACGTTTAATTCATCATTGGCTATAAATTATGTAGGGAGTGATTTCAATTTCACTTCTCAATCATCATACCAGGTGAATAACCGGTATTATACCACACCAATTGATGGTGATTTCTCGCCGATTGACGCGGTTTCGCTCATCAACAATTATGGCGGTGATTGGAACAAGGTGAAGACCGGTATACATGAATTTCGGTTTACTTCACCGGCATCATCAACATCAGCCTTAAAATGGACGGCCGGTGCCTATGGCTTTTATCATTATGCACCCAATAAGGTAGGTACTTATTATGGTGCAGATGCCGCTGCAGTGGGATCGCCGCAAACAAACTTTACGAGTATCAACATTAATACCGACCGGAATTTTGGAGTAGCGGTTTATGGGCAGGTCACTTATACCATTAGTCCTGAATGGGATGTTACAGCTGGTTTAAGATATGATCATGAACATAAAAAAGAGAGTATACAAGGCGAGTATCAGCCCGGTGGACAAGCAGCCATCATTACCCGGTCTGATACCTCATCAAAAGCAAATTTTAAGGCCTTTTCGCCTAAGCTAAATATAGCTTATCATTTATCGGCAAATAATAACCTATATGCAAGTTATAGCCAGGGTTTCCGTGCCGGTGGTATCACTGAGCTGTCGTCGGATCCAAGTCAGCCACCGTTGTATACTTTTAAACCAGAGTACAGTAATAACTATGAAATAGGCTCCAAAAATAATTTTTTAGATAATAAGCTGCGTGTAAATATTGCCGCGTTTTACACCCGTATTACTGATGCACAGGTACCTACATTGATACTGCCCGATGCTATTACTGTTACAAAAAACGCCGGAAAGTTAAACAGTAAAGGTGTTGAGCTGGAGCTAAATGCTACACCAATTAAAGGGTTGGCGTTCGATTATAATTTTGGCTATACCCATGCCCGCTATACCGATTTGGCTGTGGGTAATAATGGCGAAATAGTGAACCTTAAAGGCAACCGCCAGGTTTATACACCAAATGTAACCTCGATGCTGGCAGCGCAATATAGTTATGACCTGGGCGGCATGCAAAAAGTAAAACTGGTAGCCCGCGGTGAATGGCGTTACTTGGGTAATGAGTATTTTGATCTGGCCAACCAAATGGAACAAAAGGGTTATAGCAAATTTAATGGCCGTTTGGGCATCGATACCAAAAACTTCAGTTTATTTTTATGGGAAAGCAATATAGCCAACAAAAAATATATTGATTATGCCTATGATTTTGGAGCATCGCATTTGGGTAATCCGCGCACTTACGGTATATCGTTAAGCACTAATTTTTAGGGAGCTAGGATTTTGGGACGAAAGATAAAGGACGAGAAGGCCCCGGGATCAGGGTGATCCTAAAATCAGGAGAATCATGGTTCAGAAGAAAATCAGCGCTTTGGTTAGCTCTTCATCTTTTTCAATAAAGCTTCAACTACTTTAGGGAAATGATGATGCTCCAGTTGCTGGCCTTTAAACTTTACCATTTCCAGATTATCGCCGGGTTCAATCTTGAATTTTGATTGATGGATGATCTCGCCTTCGTCAAACTGTTCATTTACAAAATGGATGGTAATACCACCTTCTTCTTCTTTAGCATCAAGAATGGCTTTATGCACATTGTCGCCATACATGCCCTTACCGCCATATTTGGGGAGTAATGAAGGATGCAGGTTAATGATTTTATTAGGAAAAGCCTTTAATAATGATGCAGGCACCAGCCATAAAAAGCCGGCCAAAACAATAAGGTCAACCTGTAAGTTTTTGAGTAGTCTGATCACATCATCAGTTCCAAAAAACTCATGGCGGGTAAATATATGTGATGGCACCTCAAAATTATCGGCCCTTTGTAATACGTAAGCCTGAGGGTTGTTTGTTAATATGAGCACTACTTCGGCATCGGCATTGCGTTTAAAATGCTCCATTAACTTTTGGGCGTTTGACCCCGAACCTGAAGCAAAAATGGCAATTCGTTTCTTCATTAAAATTAGTTGCTTTTCAAAGGTGATGACGTTATCAGAAACCTATATCTGTGCAGGTTTGTTTGAGCTTCTGATATTTTTAAATAACAAACCATTATTATGATGATCCAAATATAAAATTTTACTTATTTTAATTCGTATTAGTTTACTGCTTTTTGTCTGATAAATCCATACCGGAATATTTTCCGCTTACTGGTTGATGAGTAATTAGGTTGCACATCGCCTGTTTGCAATACCATTGAGTAGGTGCCTAAAGTAACTATTTGGGTGTTTGTAAAAGGCTGATAATTGTTATTCAGCACACCGCTTTTGGTAGTATCTTTAGCAGCCATGTCTGATGTGAAATAAAGGTTGTTTTCTGTAAGAGTCCAGTTGCCGCTTGTAGTTTGATCAAAACAGCTGAAATTATTATATGTACAGGTATTATCAGTGTGGAAAGTAAAAAACTGCGTAAGCATACAATTATCATTCAGGGTATCAATTGATATCTGCGCATCGCCTACGTAATTAGTAACCTGCAAGGTGGCCAATTGCCAGGAGCCGTATGTAAGCAGGTGCGGGATATTGCTGTTGTTGCCTTTTTTGCATGAACCGCTTAGCAGGTTAATAGCAACTAAACTTAAAATAAACAGGAGTGGGATCTTATTTTTCATCTGGTGTACATGCGCAAAAATAAAGAATCCCGGTTATTAGTTAGCTACCAGGATGCAATTATAACTCAATTAGCATAAAATTATTTTAATGAGGCATTTAAGTTTTACTGAAAATCAAAAGTAAAAATTCAATAATAGGAGCGTTAAATCTTTATTTTTGATCTTTTACTTTTTACTCATCTCCTATGCGTGTTCCCTTCGAAAAATTGAAAGCCGAATTTAAACGAATATTATTAAGCCTTGATTTTACCAATGATAAGGCCGAGAAATGTGCCACCATTTTTGCTGAAAACAGCCGGGATGGTGTATATACCCATGGACTTAGCCGCTTTCCAGTTTTTGTGCAGTTTGTAAAAGACGGTCTGGTTAACCCAGAGGCTGAACCTACAAAAGAAGGCGGCCTGGGCGCAATTGAACAATGGAACGGCAACTTTGGTATTGGAATGCTCAATGCCGGTATATGTATGAACCGTGCTATGGAACTGGCCAACGAGCACGGTATAGGTTGTGTAGCCATAAAAAATACCAATCACTGGATGCGTGGCGGTACTTACGGCTGGCAGGCTGCAGAAGCTGGTTACATAGGTATCTGTTTTACCAACACTATAGCCAATTTACCCCCCTGGGGTGGACTTGATCCACGATTAGGGAATAACCCTTTGGTGATAGCCGTACCACGCAAAAATGGGCATGTGGTACTTGATATGGCCATATCGCAGTATGCGGTAGGTAAGTTAAAACAGTATGAGGCCAGTGGCGAGGAGTTGCCGCTTCCCGGTGGGTATGACAGCGCCGGTAATTTAAGTACCAATGCAACGGCCATATTACAGTCAGAGCGGGTGCTGCCCATTGGTTTCTGGAAAGGCTCTGGACTATCATTGGTTCTTGACCTGTTGGTAACCATACTAAGCGGAGGTAACTCCACCGCCCGGATCAGTAAAAAGAAAACGGAGGCAGGTATATCCCAGGTCTTTATCAGCATAAAACCCAATAGCGATGAGCATACCGCCGCGTTAATTGAAGAGATCATCGCGTATACTAAAACCAGCACACCTGAATACGAAGGGGGGACAATATCTTATCCCGGTGAGAATACTTTGCTAACCAGGGGAAAGAGTTTAAAAGAAGGTGTTTGGGTTGATGAAAAGATTTGGAATACCGTGCAGGGGTTTAAGAAATGAAAACTTAAAAAGTTGTGTGGTGATATCACCACACAACAAGCTTCAATAAAAAATGGCAAGAGAAATAAAAATAGAATACCAAAATAAAGGGTTTTGGATTCCAGAAGCATTCATTGAAATTTTGAGCAATTACATATGTAAAGTTTTTGAGGATATAGGAATAAATACATTATCATCAAATCTTCAAGAAATATATAGTGAATGTGATAGTAATAGAAATGGAGAAAATATTGATGTCATAAATATATTATTTGACGAATTTGTAACTAATGAAGCTGATAAGTCTACTTTGATTGTTGTTTTCGAGGAAACTAAAATTTTAATACAATCTCTAGGTGAGGAGATTAGCATCTCGGTGCTTAACCAGTTTGAAAAAAAAAATTAAGAAATTCATTTAAGAAAGAATGGTATCACCCGATAAGAACAAAAAGTTTGATCTCCACATTGAACATTATTCAACAAGTATTGAATGAAACTTGGGAATCGACCAATTATGGGATCTATTATTCTGGATTTCCTAACCCTGATAAAGTGATCGAGATTTAATTCATCATGTGGTTAGCATAATTACGACTAATTTTTAAGATTGATTAGGAAATCTGAATGCCATTTTTCCATTGTGTTTCATTTATGAGTTTCCCATGAAGCTTGTGGTCGAGGTTATCACCGACCATAAGCTTTAAGTTTTTGGCTGTATAGGAGACGCAATTATGCGTCTCTGCGTTTGCTTTTTGTAGAGTCGCGTAATTGCGTCTTCAGCTGCTAGTCCTTGGTTAGCGCCGTTGCAGCTTCATCAATAAATGCCGCTACTTCGGCAGGCATTGAAGCCAGTGAAGCATGGCTTGCTGCCAGGGTGATGATCTTTTTAGCGCCTAATCTGGCAGACATCCGCTCTTCATTTTCCGGTGCAATCATTCTATCGTTGCTGGATATTTGGTAGTATGATGGCTTGTGCTTCCATGCAGGGTCTGTAATTACATCCCCAAAAGTACTGGCAAGCGGGGCTTTTTGTGTTAAAGCCATCACCAATCCTTCTTCTGCTGTTAAATCCTGGCAAAAGCTTTCATGGAATAGCTCGGGCTTAACCCATAAATAGCCATCGCTATCAACCGTTAGGTTTGGCAGGGCAACCGGTGGATGTACCTGGCTAATACTGCCCGGGCTCTCGCCAGCATCGGGAGCAAATGCAGCAATGTATACCAGGCCAATTACATTAGGCTGATTGCCAGCTGCTGTAATAACGGCACCACCGTATGAATGACCTACCAGTAAAACCGGTCCCTCTTGTTGTGCAATCATTTTGCGGGTACGTTCCGAGTCATCTGCAAGGGATGTAAGCGGATTCTCAACTGCGCGAATAATCTCATAACCTTTGTTTGCCAGCTCAACAATAACCTTACTCCAATGGGCAGCACCTCCCCAAAAACCATGCACAAGCACGATACTTAGTTTCTTTTTCATAATTGATAGTTTTTTGGTTTTAAGAAACACTAAGTTATGGATTAACAGGCATTCATAATTTACTCATTGAATTGCTTATCAAATAATTAATGCTGATTTAATATGGATGGTTTCTGCCAACAACACCATAGATCTTGTTTCCTGTATCTAACAGTCCTGTATCTACTCCCCAATCATCATCGCCTCAAACTTTTCCCAAAAGCCATCACGTGGTACGGGAGCCACAATTTCAACGGGTTCGTTTTTTACGGGATGGATAAAAGTTAGCCGGCGGGCATGCAGGCAAATGCTTTTTCGCAGACTGCCGCGCGGATAGCCATATTTATTATCGCCAACAATGGGGGTACCCAAGGTGGAGAGTTGTACCCTGATCTGGTGCGGGCGACCGGTTATCGGGTCAACCTCAATTAAATAATAGCCATTGAGTTCGCCAACCAGTTTGTAATGAAGTTCGGCCCTTAAACTGCCCTGTACCTCTTTATCATGGGCCTTGGTTACGTTTTTCTGCGGATTTTTAACCAGCCAGTGAATTAATGTGCCGGCCTCGGGTTGTGGCCTTTTGCGCACAACAGCATAATAGGTTTTATGCATATCGCGGCTTTTAAACATTTTATTGATCCTGTCCAGCGCTTTACTGGTTTTGGCAAACAGGATAACACCGCTTACCGGCCTGTCCAAACGGTGTACTACACCTAAAAAAGCACCATTGGGTTTGCTGTATTTTTTGGCGATGTATTTTTTTACCTTTTCATCCAGTGATTCATCGCCGGTATCGTCAACCTGTACAATATCGCCGGCGCGTTTATTTACGGCAATAAGGTGGTTATCCTCATAAAGAATATCCTTATCGGTAATATCGTAACTGGTATAATTAAATTCGGGCCGCGCCATATTTTTTATTTCGGATCTCGGATGTGGGATTTGAAAATTAAATCATTTAAAATCTGGACACCTGAAATTTGCACATTTAATACTGTTCCTGTTCGTTCGGGAAGCTTTTTGATTTGATATCGCCAATATAATTTTTGATGGCTCCGTTCATTTGTTCATATAAATTGGCATACTGGCGTAAAAAGCGTGGTTTAAAACCTTTGTTAATGCCCAGCATATCATGTATCACCAAAACCTGTCCGTCGCAATGCTGCCCGGCGCCTATACCTATAATGGGTATCTGTACGCTTTCTGCAACTTCTTTGGCCAGTTTGGCCGGTATTTTTTCAACTACAATGGCAAAACATCCCAGCTCCTGTAACTTAAGTGCATCTTCCCTTAATTTCTGGGCTTCGGCATCCTGTTTGGCACGCACGGTATAAGTACCAAATTTATAAATAGATTGTGGTGTTAAGCCCAAATGCCCCATAACAGGTATGCCGGCAGCAAGTATGCGGGTTACCGATTCGGCAATTTCAACGCCGCCCTCCATTTTAACACCATGGGCACCTGATTCTTTCATGATTCGGATGGCAGAGTTTAAAGCTTCTTTAGAGTTACCCTGGTATGATCCAAAAGGCAGATCGACAATAACCAGCGCGCGTTTTGCGGCACGCACCACTGATGATGCATGATAAATCATCTGGTCGAGCGTTATGGGCAGCGTAGTTTCATGACCGGCCATTACGTTCGAGGCCGAGTCGCCTACCAGTATGATATCCATTCCGGCATCGTCAACAATAGCCGCCATGGAGTAATCGTAAGCGGTAAGCATGGCTATCTTTTCGCCACGGTTTTTCATTTCCTGCACAATATGTGTGGTGATCCTTTTAACTTCTTTATTTACAGACATCGATAAATATTTAAGCCCTTTGCATTGGCAATGTAAAGGTATGGCAAAATAATTCGAATATTTATATTCCAATTATTGCAAAATGGAACTTTCGAATTCCGAAATAAACATGTAGTTTTGCGGCGTGAATCAGGAAGTTCCTTACTTCAATATTTCTATCAGTTTTCACGGGGCTTTGAACCAGGCGATCCGATTTAATAATCCATTCAATTTTTTTGATAAATGACCTACTTCACCAAATTACCGGCTGTACTATTACTTGACGACGGCACCGTTTTTTACGGTAAGGCTGCAGGGAAGATCGGTACTACTACCGGCGAGATTTGTTTTAACACCGGAATGACCGGCTACCAGGAAATTTTTACTGATCCATCATACTTTGGCCAGATCATGGTTGCCACTAATGCCCATATCGGTAATTACGGCATCGCTACTGATGAGGTTGAATCGGGCAATATTCAAATTGCCGGTTTGGTTTGTAAAAACTATAACATTGCCTATAGCCGCAAACAGGCCAATGAGTCGATCCAGGATTATTTCCAGGCACAAAACCTGGTAGGTATATCCGATATTGATACCCGCCAGCTGGTTCGTCATATCCGCGATAAAGGTGCCATGAATGCCATCATCTCCTCAGAGATATTGGATATTGAAGAGCTAAAAGCTAAATTGGCACAAGTGCCATCTATGGATGGACTGGAGCTTTCATCAAAGGTTTCAACTACCGAAACGTATACTTTTGGTGACGAGAACGCTGCTTACCGTGTAGCGGTGCTTGACCTTGGCGTAAAGAAAAACATCCTGCGTAATTTTGACGATCGTGACGTGTATGCCAAAGTTTTCCCGGCAAAAACCACTTTTGAGGAAATGGAGAAAGATTTTGCACCAACCGGTTACTTTATATCAAACGGCCCCGGCGATCCTTCGGCTATGCCTTATGCCATTGAAACGGTGAAATCTATTTTAGCTTCGGATAAACCAATGTTCGGGATATGCCTTGGTCACCAGTTGCTGGCGTTGGCAAATGATATCCCAACCAAAAAAATGTTTAACGGTCACCGCGGGTTAAACCACCCGGTTAAAAATATTATTATTAATCACTGCGAGGTAACCTCACAAAATCATGGTTTTGGTGTAGTGCCTGAGGCTGTTCGTGCTTCTGATAAAGTGGAGATCACCCACGTGAACCTGAATGATCAATCTATCGAAGGTATTCGTGTAAAAGACAAAAAAGCATTTTCCGTACAATATCACCCGGAATCATCACCTGGTCCGCATGATTCAAGATATCTGTTTGATGATTTTATCAAGCTAATGTCTTAAAGATATGCAGATGTGCAGATTTTAAATGTGCAGATGATGAGAAGCCTTTCAAGTTTAAACTTGAAAGGCTTTTTTGTTTTGGGTATTTTCTCCACGCGTCATTGCGAGGTACGAAGACAACCGACCGGAGGGAGCTCATTAATGCCAATAAAAACAAACAAAATATTAATAATCCCCAATTAGCAGGGCAACTCTGTATGTCGGGGATTGCCACGCTGGCACTAGCAATGACGTATTAAAATAAAGAATTTTTAAATCAGCCGGGATCGTTATTTTTAACATGTAATTATGATCACATGCAAGCCGTAAAAACCTTATTATTAACCCTGTTTTTTATATGGGAATTTATTAGTGTAAAACAAACTACCCCTATACCTAAAGATGCTGTTAAAGGCGATTTTAATGGTGATGGCAAACCCGAATACATTTGGATAGTTAAGCCAAAGATCAACGATTCAGGCGAGGACTGTGTAGGTAAATGTACCATAAAAATAGTTTGCTCTAATCCAGATATACAGCCGTTAAGTATTGAAAATGCTATTGGCGGAACCATCACCAATCTTGGCGATCTGAATGATGACGGAAAAGACGAATTTGGTATATTACCGGATTGGTTTACCAGTTGCTGGGCTCCTTATCATGTTTATACCTTAACAAATAAACATTGGCAGGTGGCGGTGCCATCGTTCCCAACACATTGTAACCAGTGGGAAGCCGATGTAAAGCCTATAGAACGTGCCCCTGGTAAAAAGGGCTATGTAACTATCAGATATAGTGTATTCGAAAAGGAAGAGATCGTTACCAAATCAAAAATTGTTGCTATTAAATAACCAAACTATGGCCGAAAATTTTTTACTGCAGGGTACTGTTAAATGGAGTTATGATCATGAACTGGCAGAGGTATCCCAAACAAGGAAAATAATGACTGGGATGGCTTCATTTACACCTCCGTTGCACCATCATGAGGGTTACATTGCCTTAACCAGTACCGAGATTATTATTGAAAGCGATAATGATGAAGACCTGAGCATCCCGCTGAGTACCGTAAACCAGGTTTATCTGGGCTTTGATGACTTGTTCCCAATGGTATCAGTTCGGGGAGCTGGCTTGTTTTGGCAGCCATTAAGGATTGGATATAGCCTGTCATCTTTTGAAACACAATACATATACGTTATTATTAATTTCAATGGTATATATACTCATGATAAGGAATGGTTTAATACCTTAACAGCAATGTTTCAATAGCTATTAACCATAACTTCCTGAAAATAAGCTTTTTTTATTTTTATTTGGATTTATTCTAAATAAGCTATTACTTTGTTCTTGTTCAACCGCAGTAAAGGTTGATGCAAAAATATTTTCAATACCTATGAAAAAAGTCTTCCATCCCATGATCCTGCTCCTTGCCGGTCAAGTATCTGAAACAGGTGCCCAAACTAAATTGGAGCAGGCTTGGAAGACTATATCAATTACAAAATATCTGGAAAACAGTTTAAAAATATAAAGCCCTGCCCTGGAGCAAATGCTGCGGTGCGATATCTTTGCTTTGGACAGGCACCAATTTAATTAATTATCACCATGTGCGATTCAAAAATTCTAAGCCAAAGAGGTGCATCGGTTATCAGCCGCTGTTCAGAATGCCGTTGTATATTCATCTGGAATAATAACCTGATACTGAGCTTTTCGCCGGAGCAATTTGTTCAGTTCAGGGAGTTTACCATTGATCTTGATTTTACCGAACACTCGCACTCGTTCCCCGACGGGCAGGAACGTCTGGTGATGCGTACCCCCGTTAATGATGTACAGCTAACCTTTACCATAGAGGAATGGGATGATTTTCATGCTGCTATGGACGAGGCCCTATACATGCAGGAAGTGTATGCTTTGATGTATGATAGCTAAATTGCTTTATTTCAGAGATTTAATCGCTTCCAGAGCCGCAATTTGCCCGGATATAATAGCTGGCGGAACCCCTGGTCCCGGTACGGTTAACTGACCGGTATACAGCATATTCTTAATATGTTTGGCCCGCATAGCCGGTTTAAAGAAGGCGGTTTGGGCAAGGGTATTGGCCAGCCCATAGGCATTACCTTTAAAGGAGTGGTAATCGGCCTTAAAATCATTCAGGGCATAGCTGCGCTTAACCACTATCGAAT
Organism: Mucilaginibacter sp.; assembly: GCA_030445275.1. Taxonomy (GTDB): domain Bacteria; phylum Bacteroidota; class Bacteroidia; order Sphingobacteriales; family Sphingobacteriaceae; genus Mucilaginibacter. The sequence goes on along the minus strand of JAUCSE010000082.1, from coordinate 60,745 downwards.
CGCGGATATCCTGCCCGGTGATGTGCTTGAATCTGCTGAGTATCAGGTCGAAGTATTTTTCGCGGATGCTGTCATCATCATGCAGGCCGGGTGCTATGGGTATCAGAAAAAAAAGATTTTCGCCGCCTTCGGGTGCTACACTACCATCGGTTTTTGAGGTACAGGCAACATAAAACAGCGGACTGGTAGGCCATTTTGGTGTGGTATATATCTCTTGGGCGTGCAATTCAAAGTCCTCATCAAAAAATAAATTATGGTGTTTTATGCCCTCCACCTTTTTGTTGGTACCGATAAAAAATAGCAAACTTGATGGCGACATAGTGCGGCTATTCCAGTACTTTTCTGTGTAGTTTTGGTGCTTTTTATGCAGTAAATGCTGGTCAATATGTGCATAATCAGCCCCGGAAATGACAAAATCGACCAGAAATGTGCCATTATTGGTCGTAATATTGCTAATTAATTGCTCTTTTACGTCAATTTTGGTCACTTCTGTGCTCAATTTGATGTCAATATTCAGCTCTCTGGCAAGGCTTACCATGGCCTTTACAATTTGGTTCATTCCACCCTGCGGGTACCAGGTTCCGAGGGCCAGATCGGCATGGTTCATCATGCTGTACATAGCCGGAGTATTCTGCGGGGTGGCTCCTAAAAACAGCACCGGGAATTCCAGTAGCTTGATCAGTCTTGGGTTTTTAAAATACTTGCGCACGTGCTTGCTCATGCTGCCCAACAATTGCATGCTCAGGCTTTTTCTGATCAAATTCAAATCAATAAACTCGGTAATGGAGTGCGAAGGGCGAAACACATATTCGCCCATGCCAACCTCGTATTTGTAGGCAGCTTGTTTTAAAAACTCCCTTAGCCCGGCGCTGCTGCCCGGTTCGGTTTTTTCAAAAAGGGCTTCCAGTTCCTGCATATCCGCGGGGATATCCATCATATCATTGGGGGCATAATAAATGCGGTATCCGGGATCAAGGCGATCCAGTTGGTAGTAGTCGGAGGGCTTTTTACCAAACAGCGCAAAAAAGTTTTCGAACACATCGGGCATCCAGTACCAGCTGGGGCCCATGTCAAATTTAAAGCCATCCTGCTCCCAAACCCTGGCACGGCCGCCGGGCTGATCATTTTTTTCTAATATGGTAACTTTAAACCCCTCTTTGGCCAGTACACAAGCGGCAGATAACCCTGCAAAGCCCGCCCCGATGATGATAATATGCTTATCGCTGTTCATGTTAGCTATGTGCGGCCCAAGTTAAGCAAATTTAGCCTCACCCTGCCCTCTCCAAAGGAGAGGATTTTGGGGAGGCTCATTAAGTGAGGCCCAAGTTAAACAAATTGTTTTGCCGCTATAAAAAAACAATAACGACTGGATTTTGTACTTTTGACGATAAGCGCGAGTGTAAATGATAAACCTGTACGACGAAACCTGTTTTGAATGCAGTAAAATAATAACCAATAAGTATAGTACATCATTCAGTTTGGGGATAAGGGCTTTTGACAAGGAGTTCCGATATCCTGTTTATGCTATTTATGGTTTTGTGCGGTATACTGACGAGATTGTTGATACATTTCATGACCATAATCAGTTGCAGCTGATCACTGATTTCAGGGCCGAAACATTCAAGGCTATTCATGAACATATCAGTTTGAACCCGGTTATTCATGCCTTTCAGCAGGTAGTGAATAAATACCGTATTGACCATACATTGATAGATTCATTTTTGTGCTCCATGGAGATGGACCTGGATAAAAAGGTTTACAATGAGGCATCCTATAAAACATACATCTACGGATCGGCCGAAGCCATTGGTTTGATGTGCCTGCGTGTTTTTACCGGCAATAATGATGAGCAGTATCAGCAATTATTGCCTCAGGCGCGAAGTTTGGGCGCTGCTTTTCAAAAGATAAACTTTTTGCGGGATGTTAAGGCCGATTATGAAGAACGCGGCCGCACTTATTTCCCTGATATTGATTTTAATAATTTTACTGAGCAGGATAAAAAGACCATAGAAGCTAATATAAAAGTTGATTTTGACAATGCGATTAAGGGCATAAAACGGTTGCCAAACGGAACCCGGTTGGGTGTTTATATAGCTTACCTATATTACCTGCAATTGTTTAAAAAGATAAGCTATACACCGGCAAGCGTTATCCTGCAAAAAAGAATACGTATTTCTGATACCCGCAAAATGGGTTTATACGTTAAAGCTGTTTTACAACAAAAACTGAATGTGATTTGATGAGGAAAAGTATTTTTTTGATAGTAAGCGTGTTTTCACTATTGTTCATTATACAAAATGTAAAGGCCGAAGAACCTAACCTGAAAGCGATACGCAAACAATTAAGAGAGGCCATTAATAATAGTAAAACCGCCGATTCGCTTTATAAAAGTCTGAGCGCGATAAAGAACCGTACAGGCATTATTGAGGGTTTTATAGCCGGTGTACAGGCACTGAAGGCAAAGCACGCCTGGAACCCGTATGCCAAGATCAAGTATATCAATAACTGTGAAAAAACATTTGAAAAGGCTGTAGTAGCCGATCCGCATAATATCGAGATCAGGTTTATGCGCTTTTCTGTGGAGGATAGTGTGCCGGGGTTTTTAGGTTATAAAGCAAATTTAGCCCCTGACAGCGAGGAGATCATCACCCAACTAGATAAAAAAAACTATGGTACGGCCGATAAAATACTGACCATTGAGATCATTAAATACCTGGCCAATTCCCGGAGATGCACACCCGTACAGGTGGAAGAACTGAACAAACATTTAGCCGCTTTAAAGTGAAATACATCTATCTGTTAATCAATGTGCTGACCGTGTTTTTCCCGGTTGTGCTGTCGTTTGATAAAAAGGTGCATTTTTATAAAAGCTGGAAATTGATTTGGCCGGGTATGGGTATAACCGGCTTGTTCTTTTTATATTGGGATGTACTGTTTACTATAAAAGGGGTATGGTCATTTAACCCGCATTACATTACCGGTTTAACGTTCTTCGGGCTCCCTGTTGAGGAGGTATTATTTTTTTTAACCGTGCCCTTTGCCTGCATTTTTATATACGCCTGCCTTAATTATTACATTAAATGGCAAATGGATAACCGACTTACCCGCATCATCAGCAACCTGGTCATCATGCTGTGTATGCTGGGACTTATTTTTTATTACAATCGCCTGTATTCGGCTATAACATTTGGGTTGCTGCTGGTTATTATGCTGCTATTGCAATATGGTTTTAAGGTGGGCTGGCTCACCAGGTATTATGTAGCTTACCTCGTGGCGCTTATTCCTTTTTATATAGTGAATGGTGTATTAACATCAATACCCATAGTGCTTTATAATAACCAGGAGAATATGGGCAAAAGGGTAGGTACCATCCCCGTAGAGGATCATTTTTATTTAATGGCCCTGCTGCTGATGAACATCGGATTTTTTGAGTATTTTAAAACCAAAAACAAAGCCCTGTGAGCGAATTACCAGAATATACCAAAGGGCAGCTGGCCCTGCGCAACGGGCAGGACAAACCACAGATATGGGTTGCCTATCAGGGCATCATTTACGATGTAACCGAAAGCCGCCTGTGGAGCCATGGTAAACACTATGAGCATTGGGCCGGGCAGGACCTTACTCATGAACTGGTTGATGCCCCTCATACCCATGAGGTATTTAAAAAGTTTAAGGCAATAGGCAGGGTGAAATAGGCTAAGTCAATATCGCAAGGTGAAAGACTTACGAAGTTTCAAAAACTTCGTAAGTCTGCTCAACAAACACCACCTAAAAGGAAACTAAATAATATTGTACTGCATTTATTGCTACTAAACCCATCACCAGATGAAAAATCTATTAAAGGCTTTTTTCGCCATATTTCTGCTGGTTACAATCTCTTGTAACCAGCAATCAGCTAAAGGCCGTCAAAATGATTATGTAAATAATACACCTGCATATGAGCAGTTTCACACTATATTTAAGGGAGAACCCTCGGCAGAAGATATAGGTAGATTAATGGATGCTATTTTAGACATGTACCATTATCCTAAAATGGAGCAAACCAAACAAAAGTTTGGAAGTATGTTTTATGGATTGAGAAAAAATAGTGTTGCAGGAGTTTCAGAAATGGAGCTTATGAAATACATGTATCAAAATCCCAACAATATTGATCCACCTACAACAGCAGCAGCTAAAGCCTTAATTATACTTGATAATACTAAATGATGCCTTTAAATAGTCCTGCTTGCGCTCGGCTGGAGCCACAGGTGTTGGGAAGACAAAAAATGGTTGTCATTTCGAACGAGGTACGAGGAGAAATCTTATACAATTTACAATTAAAGCTTTGCTTCACGTATAAGATTTCTATTTCGTACAACGCTCATGCCCACCTCTGCTCTATCGAAATGACAATTTCTTATAAGATTCTACTCTTCCCAACACCTGTGGTTGCAAGCGAGCGCAAGATAGGTAAGATTACTGATTATGGTTTGTAGCGTATTGGCGTGTTCCGTAAGTTCATATTGAACTGTTATAGGTTGTGTATCTAAAACAGTTCGTTTTTCCAACCGGTTTATTCCTAATTCCTTTAATTCTTTGCTCAATATTCTATTGGAAATTCCTTCTATATCATTCAAAATTTCGAAAAATTGTCTTTTGTTTTAATGCCATATTGATGAGTTGATCGGAATTTTCCATTTCCCGTTCATTGTCAAGTTTCGATTTTACACTATCTGACATAATTTATTCTATCAGTCTCTTTGGGTATTAAAGCTACTTCATATTTTAAATTCCATTCTTTTATGTATTCTAAAATTGGCAAAAAAGCTAAGCCTTTTTCAGATAATTTATATTCTACCCTTGGCGGTAATTCCCTATAAGCCAATCTTTCCAATAGTCCATCTTCTTCCAACTCTTTTAGTTGTTCGGTTAGTACTTTCCTTGAAATGAGTGGTACTATGGAATCAAGCTGACCAAAACGAATGGTACGGGTGCCAATAACATTTATAATTATCGGCTTCCATTTATTACCAATAGTGCCAATAGCTCTCGTAAACGGGCAATTCGAATTGCAAAATCTCTCGTCTCTCATATTTTAAAAATTTGTAGTTACCCAATGGTAACCAGAATACACTGTAATGGTTACAAAAATAAACTATTGATAATAACTTTGCGAAACAGATTTTTAATAAAAATAAATAATGAGCAGATTAAAAAATAAAGTAGCAGTTATTACAGGTGGTAACAGTGGCATTGGGTTTGGTATTGCCCGGGAATTTAAAAATGAAGGTGCTAAAGGAGTTATTGTCGGCAGAAATCAGGAAACTTTAAATAGTGCTGTGGCTCAGCTTGGAGAAGGTTTTATAGCCATTAATGCCGATGTAACCAACGTTGTCGACTTGGGGAGCGTGTTTGCAGCAGCAGCTGAAAAATTTGGTAAGATAGACGTGATTGTTGCCAACGCAGGTGGTGGAGCTGTAGGAACTGTGGCAACAATTGAGGAAGCCGACTATGACAAGACAATGGATTTAAATCTGAAAAGTGTTTATTTCACTGTTCAGAAAGCACTGCCCTATATGAATGATGGTGGTTCTATTATTTTGATTGGGTCAAATGCTGCACATCGGGCATATGCGAATTTTACGCTTTATGGCGCTTCAAAAGCAGCTGTTATCTATTTTGCAAAAGGATTTTCAAGCGATCTTTTAGATAGAAAAATTAGAGTAAATGTAATAACACCAGGTACAACAGATACACCGGCATTTGAAAAGTTTGTTCCCGCAGAACAAATTGAAGCCGTAAAAACACACTTTGCAAGTGTAATGCCGACAGGCAGAATTGGACAACCAGCTGACATTGGTAAAACAGCAGTTTTCCTGGCCTCTGATGATTCTTCGTTTATGCTTGGTGCCGAACTCCTTGTTGATGGTGGCATGACCTATTTGGCTAAATAATTAATCTCACACTGGCGCGAGTTTGTAACTCGTGCCATTAAATATTAAAAATAATTTCCAAAATGAGTAAATCAAAAAACAAAGTTGCGAGCTACGCAATTATCGGCTTCGGCAAGATCGGCCAGGCCCTGGCCAGGGCGTTTGCACGCAATGGCATCGAAGTATCCGTTGCAACCACGCGCAACCCGGAAAGCTTTGCATCTAATGCGGCCGCGATCGGCCCCGGGATCATTCCCGCAACACTGGCGGAAGCCGTCAAGGCTGACGTTATCTTTTTGGCTGTACGTTTTGAATCGCACCCGGATGTCGCAAAGGCGCTGCCGAGCTGGCAGGGAAAAACCATCGTCGATGTGACCAATGCCTACGGCGTGCCCGCTGAAAAGTTGAGAGGACAGCCTTCTGCCAGGTTCGTTGCGCAGGCCTTCACTGGTGGAAAACTGGTTAAGGGTTTCAATCATTTGATTGCTGCCATTCTTGACCAAGATCCGGCCGTACATGGAGGCCGAAGAGTCGTGTTCCTGGCGAGCGACGATGACAGCGCAGCAGCGGAGATTGGTGTGCTTGCGGAAAATCTCGGTTTTTCACCAATCCAACTTGGCGGGCTTTCGGAAGGTGGACTGCTTGTGCAGGCGCGCGGAAATACTTGGGGTAAACTCATTTTTCAGGACCTGGTCAAGTTCGACGGATAAATTGTGATCGCAAAATTTCTATGCGATCCTACCTCGTGGGCAAAGGGACCACAGTTTGACTATAAATTTCTTTAAATCCCTGTTTCTTTAGGAAGCAGGGATTTTTGTTGAGAATTTGAATTTGCGGCTCCACGCCTAATATAGTCATCTTTTGATGCGGATAAAGATCAATTCGGCCTGCCACTCGCCACCCGAACCGATGCCTGATTATTGATAATTCGATGGTCAACATCCCCCTGGTTAACCAAATGGCTTACCGTCATTTAGGCGTAAACATGTACTGGATGCCTGACTGCCATATAAAACGATGTCTGTTTTTTTGGACTTTTATCAAGCAGTTTTGAGTAAATTGCGAACAATTATATACTTGAACGATGTCCAATTTTGAAGCGCTTTTCGATTACATTCAAGAAATATCAGGCAAACTGCTTTCAGAGGATGATAAGCATCTGTTGATGGCACATTTCAAACCCAGAAAACTTCGAAAACGGCAATACTTTTTACAGGAAGGAGACGTCTGCAAATATATTGGGTTTATTGTAAAAGGATCTGCCAGAACCTTTACGGTAGATGAAAAAGGACATGAACATATACTGAAATTATCTTTGGAAAATTGGTGGCTGGCCGATTTTGAAAGCTTTTACCTGTTAACGCCAAGTCGCTTTAACATTGAAGCGCTGGAGGAACTGGAGGTTCTGCAATCAACCAATGCTCAAATTGAGGAGTTTCTTAAGGATATACCTGCCTTTTCAGCGATGGCGAACGTAATAAGTCAAAATAACACCATTGCAACCCAGAAAAGAATGCAGGCTGCAATGAGCTATACAGCTGAAAAGCGTTACGAGGATTTGGTTAGCAATTATCCGCATTTTCTAAAGCGGTTCTCACAAAACATGATCGCTTCTTATCTGGGTTTATCCCCGGAAACTTTGAGCAGGATACGGAAAAACTCTTTTAAATAGATCTTATGCAAGGATGAAATTCGGTATCCAAATTAAAATATCGTTTTAGTTTTTTACCCGAATAGGAACATCCCATAATATGCTCGCAAACCACACGCTTTAATATAGCTTTTTCACAAAGCGGCCGGCTTTTCAATTGCCGTTTCAAAAACCCTCATCGATATACTTCCTGAATGCAAAAAAAGTGCTTACCAACGCAAAATATGCCGTTGTGACCGGTCTGGCTTTCTGTTACTTTGGTTTTTTGCCTCTATCTTAAGCTGCTTTTTTACAATTAGTTATCTGATTATCGTGATTTAAATCACGACAGTGAGTTGACCTAAATCAAATGTACTTAGTGATTCATGTCAATTAACAGCCCGTCACGGGGCTGTATCTTTGGATATACTTCAGAACGGAAAATACACCTGAAGAATTTGAATATATTAACATATAAAAATAATGAGCAAATTAAAAAACAAAGTAGCGGTAGTTACCGGTGCTTCAAAGGGAATAGGCGCATCTATCGCAAAACATTTTGCGGTAGAAGGCGCAAAGGTAGTTGTGAATTATGCCTCAAGTAAAGAAGGTGCAGATAAAGTGGTTAAGGAGATAACCGACAACGGAGGCACAGCCATTGCGGTACAGGCCGATGTATCGAATGAATCTGATGTAATCAGGCTGTTTGACGAAACAGAGAAGGCTTTCGGCGGGATGGATATTTTGGTGAATAACGCGGTTGCCCAAGGATACGCGCCTATAGAACAGATATCGGTAGCAGCATTTCATCAGAGTTTCAACGTCAATGTATTAGGGCCTATCTTAACTATCCAGGCAGCATTGAAAGCGTTTGGCGACAAGGGCGGCAATATCATCAATATCAGTTCGGGCGCAAGCAAGTACCCGCTTCCGGGGGCCTCTTTGTACTCTGCAACTAAGGCGGCGCTGGATGCCTTCACCATTGCATTATCGAAAGAACTGGGTGCAAAAAAGGTTCGTATCAATTCTATTTTGCCGGGCGCTACGGAAACCGAAGGTGCAACGAGTGCGGGTGTCACTCCCGGCAGTGAGTATGAAAAAATGTTTGTTGCCAATACGCCGCTTGGCCGCAGAGGCCAGCCCGAAGATATTGCTAAAGCTGTAGTATTTCTTGCTTCCGATGATGCCGCCTGGATCACGGGAGAGCAAATTTCTGTTTCGGGTGGTATGTATGGCTTTTAAATCCATAATCTAAAACTGGTTGATGCAGTCAATACCCATGAAGTATTTAAAAAGTTTAAGGTAATTGGGAAATTGCAATAGTTTTACAAAATCGTATAGTGTAAAACGTGTCATTACGAGGTACAAAACAAGAAAATTCACCAACCTGTCATCCTGAAGAGCGAAGGATCTATTCGAAGATTAGATTTTTCACTTCGTTCAAGAGATAGTTTTTCGCTCCGCTCAGAATGACAGGCTTATTGTTGTTTTAGCGATCCAATAACGGCTTTTGTTCTTTTTGTGAAAGACTTACGAAGTTTTCAAAACTTCGTAAGTCTGCTAAACTGACTGGCAACAGTGTTTACGCTGTAACAGCAAACTGCGATAAGGTAACAAATTCCTGTACGCGGGTGGCAATTTCAGCTGGTGTTAAATTCCTTAATCTTTCGGTGCCAAATTTTTCAACGCAGAATGATGCCAGCGCCGAACCAAATATGATAGCATTTTTCATGTTATCAAAGTTCACAGCGCCAACTTTGGCCATATAGCCAATAAATCCCCCGGCAAAAGTGTCGCCGGCTCCTGTAGGGTCAAATACCTCGGCCAGTGGCAGGGCAGGGGCGCTGAATATTTTATCTTCATGGAACAACAGGGCGCCATGTTCACCTTTTTTAATGATCACGAATTTTGGTCCCATGGTTAATATTTTACGGGCAGCTTTTACCAACGAGAATTCGCCTGATAGCTGGCGGGCTTCGGCATCATTAATGGTTAATACGTCAACCAGCTTTATGGTGGCCAGCAATTCGTCAAGGGCAATGTCCATCCAGAAGTTCATGGTATCCATAACGATGAGCTTAGGGCGCTTGGTTAGGCGCTGTATAACGGTTTGTTGTACCTGTGGCGATAAATTGCCCAGCATCAGGTATTCGCAATTCTGGTACGATTCGGGGATGATGGGGTCAAAAGTACCTAAAACATTAAGCTCGGTAACTAAAGTATCGCGGGTATTCATATCATTATGGTACCTGCCACTCCAGAAAAATGATTTCTCGCCCTGTTTTACCTGCAGGCCTTCGGTGTTGATATGATGTTTTTGAAGGTCTTCAATCTCGCTTTGCGGAAAGTCGTCGCCTACTACAGCAACAATTTTTATATCGTTAAAAAAGTAAGAAGCAGCCAAACTTGCAAAAGTAGCGGCCCCACCAACAATTTTATCCGTTTTCCCAAAGGGTGTTTCAATAGCATCAAATGCCACGCTACCAATAACTAATAAACTCATTTAAAATATTTTAATTTTTTTGCGCAAATATTGCGAATTAAAGCCTAAACTTTGGTAACGCCTGGTTATTTTATTCCTTTTCGGCCTTATCAATCTGGGTTATGATTTTTTTTGCCTGCGTTAATGCATCATTATACTTGCCAATATTTACTTTTAAATTATAGCTGACGACAATAAGGAGGCCCTTAATTTTGCCATGTGTAACAAAACTCCTGATGTTATGCTGGTCCTGGTTGTCAAGTTGGTCCATCTGTTGGTCTAACATCTTTAACTCTAAAGAGTTTACCAATTCTTCACCATCGGCAAGGGCCGGGGCGGTTTGCTGATAGTAGGTAAGTATGTTTTGTTTAAGCTCATCGTTTTCAATGGTTCCTATCTTACCGCTTGATTTAAAGCCTTCGTACCTGCCCAGTTGAGGCCGGGTAGTCCGTAAATCATAATATAAGCGATGACCAATGGTAGTATCCCCGGCGCTTGCCGGTTGCTTTTTCAAGTTCATGATGAACGTAAAATTGGAATCGAGTGTAGTGGCCACTTTTTTATTTTCCTCAATTTGTTTGACATCCTCCTTCAGGTCGTTTTTAAGCCCTCTTAAAAACTCACGCACTTCCTGCTGCTCATGTCGTTGCTCAGACCAGCTGTGTAACCAAATGGAAAGGGTAACCGCAAAAACAATAATGCATACTTCAACAATGATCTCTTTTGCCTTTTCGGCAAAGCTGTGTTTTTTGTCTTTGGCGGTATCGTATATTTTTTTTGTGTGTTTGGTTACTTCGTCCTGCATGTTTTATTGAAATATAATGAGCTGATCTACAGGTAAAAATAGTAAAAATTCAGAGTGATAAAGTGCTGTAAAAACATTGTTGTAAATTTTTTTTCTATTTTTTTTTGTCAAACGTTGTGAAATTAACGCAGAAATTATACTTTTGCACCACTCCAAACGGAAAATACTCCTGAGTAGCTCAGCTGGTTAGAGCATCTGACTGTTAATCAGAGGGTCGCTGGTTCGAGCCCAGCCTCAGGAGCACTGAAAATCAATGATTTAACCCAACTCTGGCGAGTTGGGTTTTTTGTTTGCATAAAATTTGCACAAAAAACCCAAAAATGAAAATTGCTTCGATGTATACAGATCAATACTTTTTGTATTTGTTTGTATTGTTTCTACCGCACTCAAATCATATCCCAAAGCCCGCATCATATTTTTCGCCATCCTTATACGTTAAGAGAGCGGTAACAGCAAGAAATAAATAATCAAACGTTTGCGTGATTTTAATAATGGTTTTCCCTGCACGAAAAAATAATAATTAGTTACCTTCAATTTGATAAGGTTATTATATAACTTTTGGCTTTGCTTATAGCAAGCCTGCACAATTTTAACAACTCAATATAAATATATATGAAGAAGGGGTTATTCGTCATCTGTTTCTTTTGCTTATTATGGAATACAGGCTTTACGCAAGCTATAAAACCGGCTAAAAGTCAAAAAGCCCATCCGAATATAGTTTACATCATTGCCGACGATTTAGGTTATGGGGAATTAGGTTGTTACGGACAAACGAAAATTGAAACTCCTAATTTAGATGCTTTAGCCAAAAACGGGATGCGTTTTACACAACATTATGCCTACCCGGTTTGTGCCCCATCCCGTTATTTATTAATGACAGGTAAAAACTCAGGAAGGGCTTTTATACGCGGGAACCACGAATGGGGCGACCGCGGCGATGTTTGGAATTTTAAGGCGATGGAAGATAACCCCTATCTGGAGGGTCAATATCCAATTCCGGATTCGACCATTACCATTGCCAAAGTTTTAAAAAAGGCAGGTTATGCCACGGGCATTGTGGGCAAGTGGGGTTTGGGCGCTCCGATGACGGCCGGTACCCCAAACAATCAGGGTTTCGACTATTTTTATGGCTTTATTTGCCAGCGCCAGGACCATACTTATTATAGCGGGCATTTATGGGAAAATGATAACCGGGTACCTTTAGATAACAGGATTGTTGATCCTGATGTTAAATTCCCCACTGACCTTGACCCGCTGGACGAGAAGAATTATGAAAAATACCAGCAAAAAGATTATGCCCCAGATTATCTTATAAAAGCAGGATTAAAGTTTATCGATAAAAATAAGGATAAACCATTCTTCTTATATTATCCCACACCTTTACCTCACTTATCGTTACAGGCACCCAAAGATCTGGTTGATTATTATCATAAAAAATTTGGAGAGGAAAAACCATTTTTAGGTGGTTCGTATTTCCCCTGCCGCTACCCGCATGCAACCTATGCTGCTATGATCACACTGATGGACAGGCAAGTGGGGCAAATTATTAAAAAATTAAAAGACGATGGGGTTTATGATAATACCATTATTATGTTTTGTGCTGATAATGGGCCAGCATTTAACGCTGGGGTTGATCCAATATTCTTTAACAGTGGCGGCCCTTTTAAAGGAGAATATGGCTGGGGAAAGGGGTTTGTTCATGAAGGTGGTATAAGGGAGCCATTTATTGTGTCATGGCAAGGGGGAGTAAAACCGGGCTCAACATCTGATCTTATCTCGTCAACCATAGACATGATGCCTACTTTCTGTGATCTTTTACGGCTCAAAACTCCCGATGTTGATGGATTAAGTATTTTGCCAACTATCCTTGGGCAGAGCAAGCAAGAGCAACATCCATACCTTTATTTTGAATATCCTGAGTATGGAGGGCAACAGGCTATCAGAATTGGTAACTGGAAAGGTGTCAGATTAAATTTGCTAAAAGGTAATGCAACCTGGTCATTATATGATCTGAATACAGACGAAAAAGAACAAAATGATGTTGCCGGTTCTCATCAGGATATTATCCAAAAAATGATCGCGATTTCAAAAAAAGAACATCATACACCTGAACTAAGCAGATTTATTATTCCTGTTTTAGAAAATGAATCCAAATAATAAAATTTATCACTCCAAAGGGTTAGGGCTTGTCCATTATACCCTTCGTCCAAATATTCCATACTCACCATATCCATAAAGATAGCCCGCCGCCGGGATAAAAAGTCAAGGCCACGCAGAAAATTTTTATTTCAACTTTTAAAAAATGCCAGAAAAATTTAATCTTAAATAAGATTTATTGGGGTAAGCAGATCGGACTAGGAGAGGTAAATCAAAGGGTTGCTGGTTCAAGTCCAGCAGAAGAAAACATTAATTAGCCATATCATTATTCTGAATCCCTACCCTGTAATCATTTTTGCGGTGAGGCTGGCGCTGGCCTATGGTTTATTAGCGTTGATAAATCCCACTGTAGGCAATCTTGTTCTGAATGTGGTTTTTAAATTTAAATGGGCTATGTTATTAATAACTTGTGTGTTCTTTTGTTTTTTGCTGATCGACCAGCGGTTAGTAAAAAGGGAATACTGAAAGTATATAAAATTGAAGATATCCTGAGTCACGACTATCATGACAATAATAAAGACGATAGTTTATTTCTACCCAAAATTTGGGCTATAGTGGTTATTAAGATCATGCAGGAATTTCTTATCCAATATAAAAGGAATTGATTTACAAGGCAGACCGCCAGTTAGGTTTGCTCAAACAACACAACAAAAAGGAGGCTCCGGGAATGGAAACCTCCTTTTTTAATTCAGTTGATATATAATATTATAATAGGGGTTTAAAATGAGTAATTCATAGAAAGGGAAAGGTTACGGGGAGTTGTGGGGTTAATAAAGCCTTGCGGATAATAAGAAACATACCCTGTTGAGTTACCAATATTATCCACTACCACTCTAAAGGTAACTTGACGGTACATGTAAGAAACCTGCCCGTTAATAGTTGTGTAGGCATCCAGGTTAAACGGACGTACGCCAGGGGCAATCTTTTGTATTTCAGAGCCGCCGGTTACGATGCTTGCTGTAGTTGCCTTAGTATAATCATCAATTGGGCGCGCTCCAACATAATATACTCCCGCCCCTACTGATAATCCTTTCAACACACCTGTAGATACCAGGTAGTTTATCCAGGAGTTAGCTATATCTTTGGGTGCGCCCATAGGCGTAGAGCCATCCACAAAGCTTTTAACCCCTTCATATTTTGCATTGAGGTGGGTATAGCCCATGATCACCTCCACCGAAGGTAATATGTGGCCTGTTACTTCGGTTTCAATCCCGGTACGCTTTAAACTACCGCTTTGGTTGTAATATACAGCATGGGTAGTGGTATTGGTTACCTGGTAAGAATAGTTGCTGTTATTCATATTGAAATAAGTAAGGTTGAAACGCAGACGATCATGAAAATAGCTGGATTTTAACCCTGCTTCAAACTGATGGGTTACTCCATTACCAAGTCTTTTACCATTGGCATCAACATAATCAGCGGTCGAAATATCGGTTACCGTTGTATATGATCCAAAGAAATTCAATTGTTGAACCGGAGAAATAAATAAGCCCACGATAGGATCAACTCCATTACCTGAAGCGTAAGTGCTGATTTTATTATCTAAACTATTACCAAAGCTGTAACGGGCACCTACAATACCTCTTACATACTTGTTAAACGTGATCATATCCTGGCCAAATAGTCCGTAATCGTTGTAATTAATATTGTAATACCGCCCTTTATTTTCAGTATAGGTCAGGTTCTGATTAAGTAAAGTATTCGTAAAATTGGCATAAATGTTAATAGTGTCTACATTGTTTGAATTGAAAGTTTGGGAGTACCAGGTTCTTGAACGATAATCCAATCCAACCTGAACGGTATGTTTGATGGGGCCTGTGTACAGATCATGGCCAACCAGCGATAAATTCAGTACGCTGCTTTTATCATCTTCGGTTATCCTGTTGATATAGCGGTACCGGACAGAGCGGTCGTTATTATTAAGCGCACTAGTTACTGCTGAAGTAAAATCCTGCCTAAATGTGGAACCATAATAATTTATTTTGAAATCAAAATTCTGATTAAGGTTCCTTTCAACTCTTACACCCCAACTTTTACTATCCGTTATACTATGATCCGTTGAAAATCCGAGGAATTTATTATTGGGGATTTTCCAAAGACCATTTACGCTGTCGGCCCCTAAATTAACCGTTCCTCTGTCTGGGGTGCGATTGTCATGCAGGTAATCTAACTCAAAGGTGATCTTTGTTTTTTCATCAGGTTTCCATGCGAGTGAAGGATTAATGTAAAAACGATCATTTTTGGTAGTTGCCCTGTATCCATCGCCTTTTTGAATAGCTCCATCAATGCGAAACGCCACGTTGTCAGAAACCACATGTTCAACATCATATGTTCCCCTTACATTATCCCAGCTGCCATAACGTAAGCCAACATTGCCTGCATCAATAAAATGCGGTGTTTTGGTTACTACGTTGATAACACCGCCCGCAGAACCAACGGTATTGGAGAGCCCCTGTGATATTGCCGAAGAGCCTTTAAGTACCTGTATATTATCAACACCTTCCATGTCAGGCATTTCGCCATGCCCACGGCTGTCATTATTGATCCTCACTCCATTTTTTAATGTAGGAGCGCCGCGCATGCCACGAATAGTGAAACTGTTGGATACTTCACCAAAAGATGAAAATAAGGTTACACCAACAACATTCCGGGTAGCATCGCTTAAATTCTGTACATCCTGCTCTGTGATTAGCCGGTTAGAAATAATCGATATACTCTGTATCTGCTGGTTGGCAGGCAATGGAAGCCCTGTAAGTGCATCCAGCTTATCCGGTTGTGTTCGCGGAGTACCAAATACTTCAACCGGTGCAAGTATCTGGTCATATGCTTTTAAAGTAATTTTAACCGAATCCCGAACAGGAAAAGCAAGATGAATAATTTCTGTACGGTAGCCGATGTTGGAAATTTTGAGAATAGCCGAATCTGTATGAGCCAGTACCTTTAATTTAAAGGACCCATCGTTTCCGGAGATAACAGCCGAAGATGTTCCTTCGGCCATAATACTGGCAGCAGCAAGCGGTGTACCTGATGAATTAATTATTTTTCCATAAATGAGATAGGTACGGGTTTGCGCCTGTAAACTGGCTGATGATAAGATACCCAGGCATAAGGAAAGTAACAGAGGGGATAGTGCGGTAAATTTTCTTTTCATGATTATATTGATACTGTGTTTTTACAAGCAGCAATATTAGATTTAGTCTAAATAAAAACATATACCACAGATGCGGTATATTTCAAAAGCTTCTAAAAGAGATCATTTAGATAACCAATGAGCCATACCAGCTGCGCAGCATTCTTTAAGGTAAAGCCAATTTTTTTGGAGATGTTTTTTCGGTGGGTGCGAATGGTATGAAAGCTCAGGAACAGCTTTTGGGCAATTTCCTTATCAGCCCGGCCCTGTGCAATAAGATGAATAATTTCAGTTTCGCGAGTTGTTAAAGCAGGGATTTTGTCAAGGGTAATTTCAGATGAACGGTCGCCAAAAAGGGCCTGTAGTGTTCGCCGGCAAAGGAACTTTTTATAATTTTGGGCAGACCGGACTGCCTGTAACATTTCATCTGGTCCACAGCTTTTTGATAAATAAACCCGGATACCAGCATCAATAGCTTCCGTTATTTCGTGCTGTCCAAGATGATTGGTGATCACGATAACCCTATGGAAACCAATTAGGCTTTTGATATTAACCAGGCTAATATGGTCGTCAAAATAAGGATCAATCATTAAAATATCACAGCCTTTCTGCAACTGTATGGCCAGTTCCGTCAAATTCGGAGTGCAACCTGCTATCTGAATAGCAGGATCAGACAATAATATATGATGTATCCCGATACTTGTTAACGGTTGCGTATCGGCAAGTAATATCCTGATCAAGTTATTTGTATTAAGACTGATTGCAAATTTGGCATAAAGAAAATATATTACTGGAATGAGAATGTAATATTTTTTACAATCAAAACAATCATAATGGTTGTTCAGCTGAAGTCCACGATTAACCTTGCCAACCTCGGTATTTGGAAAATAGTTTCTAACTTCCTTAGTATCCCAATAATAAAAAAGCGGTAGCAAATGTCTTAAACATCTGCTACCGCTTTTTTATTTTTTGGTGCTTTTTTTTAAGTGGGAAAGTTTTATAAATTTTTTATATTGTAATGGTGCGATGGGCACGCCGGCCATAGGCTAAATAGTGCATATAGTAAGTGTACGCCACCGGACAATTTGTTGTAACGAAACCGAACGTTAGGTAGATATTTTTAATTTTAAAAGCCTGATAATAAGATTATTGTAAAATTGGCATTGCAAATGTCAGACGCTAGTGGATAACTATGTTTTTACCTTAACCAGTCTTTTCATAATAGTGACTTATGCTTAAGAATTACCTAAAAATTGCCTGGAGAAACCTGATTGGTAATATCAGTTTTTCTGTGATCAACATTCTCGGCCTAGCTATAGGTATGGCCAGCGCCATCCTGATCTTACTCTGGATTCAGAATGAAATGAGCCATGACCGGTTTCACGAAAAAAAAGACCGGCTTTACGTAGCTAACAACAGGGATAAATTTAACGGTGAGCTTTGGGCATGGAACAACACTCCAAAGGTACTCGGACCCACGGTAAAACAGGATTACCCGGATGTGGAAGACGTGGTGAGAGTGGATGGTTACGAAACATTCCTTTTTACAACTGGTGATAAGCATATGAATATTGGTGGCGCAGCGGCAGACCCTGACTTTTTGAAGATGTTTAGCTTTAAACTGATTGCAGGCAATACTGATGCGCTGAAAGCCAATAATTCAATCGTCGTTACGCGAAAAATGGCGATCAAACTGTTTGGGAACGACGATGTGATGGGTAAAACGCTCAAAATTGACAGCACCGACAATTTTACTATAACCGGGGTGCTTAAAGACCTGCCAAATAATACAGCTTTCCAATTCGAATACCTCATACCATGGTCATACTTAAAAAAGATCAACCAGGACGATAACAACTGGGGTAACAACACCATAAAAACTTATATCCTGTTAAAGCCTGGCGTAACACAAGCTGCTTTTGATGCCAAGATCAAAAACATCACTATTGATCATACCAAAGACGGAGAAAAATCTACCACGCAGGTTTTTACCCAGTTATTTAGCGATACATGGCTTTACTCCGATTCTAAAAATGGTAATTATGTAGGTGGACGTATAGAAAGAGTGAAACTTTTTGGACTCATCGCTATTTTTATTCTGCTGATCGCCTGTATCAATTTTATGAACCTGAGTACCGCCCGAAGTGAAAAACGCGCTAAAGAGGTTGGAATCCGTAAGGTATCGGGAGCAACAAAAGAGTCGCTGATATTTCAGTTTATTAGTGAAAGTATAATGTTATCTTTTTTAGCAGGGTTATTTGCCATAATTATGGTGGAGTTGAGTTTGCACAGTTTCAATCAATTGGTGGGGAAAGAGCTTTACATTGATTTTTCTAACCCGGTGTATTGGTTACTCGCCATACTGTTTATCCTGTTTACCGGGTTGCTTGCTGGTAGTTACCCGGCATTTTACCTGTCTTCCTTTCATCCGGTAAAAGTATTAAAGGGAGCTTTTAAAGCGGTTGATTCGATAGTAACACCCCGTAAAATATTGGTTGTACTGCAGTTTACCTTCGCCATAGCGCTTATCATCTGCACGATCATCGTGCAGCATCAGATAAAATTTGCGCAGGCACGCGAAACCGGTTACTCCCGCAATAATTTGATCTATGTCAATATGCAGGGCGAGGTGGCCAAAAATTATGAAGTGATCAAACTTGACCTGCTCAATAAATCTGCGGCAACCGCGGTTACCAAGTCTATGAGCCCTATTACGCAACGCTACAGCGACGGCTGGGGATTTTCATGGCCGGGAAGTACAGAAACAGATAAAAAGGTGGATTTTGTACGCATGGCATCTGATGCAGACTTTGTTAAGACTATGGGTGTAAAACTAATCGAGGGAAGGGATATTGATGTCAAAAAGTATCCGACGGATTCTACGGCTTTGCTGTTAAATGAAACAGCCGTAAACGTGATGCATTTAAAAAGCCCGATCGGTGCAATAGTAAAAACCGATGGTCGCGACTGGCATGTAGTGGGCGTGATTAAGGATTTTATCTATGAATCGCCGTATGAAAAAGTACAGCAGCTGGTAGTTATGGGCCCGAAATCATGGTTCAATACCCTACACATTAAGTTAAACCCTGCGAATACAACCGCAAAAAACATTGACATGGTAACACAGATTTTTAAGCAATACAATCCGCAATATCCCTTTGAGTATAAATTTGTGGATGAACAATACGCCGCAAAGTTTGAAGATGAAAACCGCGTAGGTACATTGGCGGCGTTGTTCGCCGGATTGACGATCTTTATTTCCTGCCTTGGTTTATTTGGTTTGGCCGCCTATGTAGCCGAGAACAGGATAAAAGAGATCGGCGTTCGCAAAGTCCTGGGCGCGTCAGTTATTAATATTACCACCTTATTGTCTATTGATTTTTTAAAACTGATTATTATTTCTTATGTCATCGCGTCGCCCATTGCATGGTTCGCCATGAATAAATGGCTGCAGGGATATAATTATCGTATTCATATCGAATGGTGGGTTTTTGCTCTTGCCGGATGTCTTTCTGTGACTATCGCGATAGGAACTATCAGCTTCCAGGCCATAAAGGCAGCGTTGGCCAACCCGGTTAAGAGTTTGAGGAGTTAAGTTCGTAAATCTGAAATTGTTGAATAAAATGTTAAAAATATTGTTTGGTTTAAAGGGTTTTCCATAACTTAATATATCTTTGGAGTCAAAATTTACAATCGTATTTTCATGGCAAAGGCATCTGAAATTAAAGTAGGAAATATATTACGTTATAACGGCGAACTGGTAACCGTTACAGAAGTTCTACATCGTACACCAGGTAAGGGGGGAGCTTTTTATTTAGATAAGTTTCGCAATATTAAAACCGGAAAAATTGTAGAGGCCCGTTTAGCTACCGACGAGCAGGTTGAAATTTGCCGGGTAGAAACTAATGATTTCCAATATCTATACGAAGAAGGGGATTTCATGGTAATCATGGATAACACCACTTATGATCAGTTTAATATTCCAAAAGCATTATTCGGCCCGTCTGTAAAATTCCTAAAAGAAGGAATGAACGTCATCGTTTCATTTGAAAGTGAAGAGCCTATTATGGCACAGGCTCCTAACAGCGTAGAATTAGAAATTACTTATGCCGAACCTGCCGTTAAAGGCGATACTTCTTCTGGCGCGCTGAAATATGCAACAACAGAGAATGGTGTGGAGATAAAAGTGCCACTTTTTGTGAACCAGGGCGATAAAGTAAAAGTAGATACACGTACCGGAGAATATCTGGAGCGTGTGAAGTAAGTGATCATAAAATTATTCGAGTATATAGGCCTCGCAGACATGCGGGGCTTTTTTATGCCTTAAAATTTTAGTGTATTAATAGTGCTGTGAAAACGTATACATCACAAGTCTTCAGGCTTTATTTTTAATGTAACAATAACGCCGGGGTATTGAAAGTAATACCTGCAAAGCAGTAATTTTAGTAGAAAAAAATCGGATCGGTGTTCTAATTATGTTATTCTTATGAGAACAAAACAGTTATTGGTTGCCTTCCTTACTTTTCCTTTTTTCGTTAATTTTTGCTTTGCCCAGTTAAATCCCGGGATTAAACCTGTAGTTGATGAATTCGGGAGGGAGTTATCCGCACGCTTAAACCAGGAGAATCTTCACGCCGGTATATCCGTGGCGGTGATCAAGGATAACAAGGTCATATGGTTAACCGCTTATGGTTTCGCTAACAGTGAAAATGATACGCCGGCTGATACCAGCACTATTTACCGGATCGGCTCGATTACGAAAACCTTTACAGCAGTGGTCCTGATGCAGCTGGTGCAGGAAGGTAAAATTAAGCTCGATGATCCTGTTGAGCAATATTTACCCGAAATAAAAAAACTGGATGGCTATGCCGATGCAGGAAAAATTACTTTCAGGCAACTGGCCTCGCATACCTCCGGATTAAAACGGGAACCGGATGTGAGAAACGCAGATGTAGGTCCGTTAGATAAATGGGAGGAAAAGCTGATCAGCTGTATACCATATACATCTTTTAACTCCAGACCGAGCGAAGCATTCCTGTACTCAAATATGGGTTATGCATTGCTTGGGCTAGCTCTTTCACGGGTTACAGGTGTGCCTTATATGCAGATGGTGCAACAAAGAATATTGACACCACTGCATATGAACGATACCTTTTTCAGACTGCCCGATGATAAAAGAACCAGGTTGGCAGAAGGAATAAGCAATAATAATAAGGGTACTATTAATGCAAAGCTCCCTTTGAAAGAAATTGAAGGGCGCGGTTACAGGGTTCCCAATGGCGGTATTTTTTCAACGCCCAGCGACTTGTCGAAGTTTGTTATATCGTTAATGGGAGCGCCACCGCTAATCTCGGCCAAAAGCCTGAATCAAATGCAGGAGATACCTCCCGGCGGCAGAAATTACGGTTTGGGACTCATGTTGTTCGATAAGAACGGAAGCGAAATCATAGGGCACAATGGCTCTGTTCCCGGTTACACATCACAATTTGCGATTGAAAAACAAAGCGGGTATGCGGTGATCTTGATGCGGAACTACAACATCGGCAATATTGATCTGGAGCGTACAGCCTACCAATTGCTTAAATTATTAAAGGATGCCCCATAGTAGCACCACTCAGCCTTTACCCGTAAAGCCAGAACACAGACTTATGCCAAAGGTAGATATTAGTGGTGCGGTGAAAACACTACAGGTGTTCGGAAGATTGGATTTTTTATAAAAATTTGTCATTTCGATAGAGCCGGAGTGGGTATGAGCGTTGCGCGAAAGAGAAACTATCTCTTGAGCGGTAGAGAAAAATCTTATACATAATGCAAAGCTTTAATTGCAAACCGTATAAGATTTCTCCTCGTTCCTCGTTCGATGACAACTTTTTATTTCTTCCGAACACTTATGGTGAAAACACCGACCACTGGCTGAAAGAATTATCTTTTGGGTTTACGCTTTCTTTTGCCCGGTTAATTACAACTTACGGTCGGTTTCGGCAATAGGAGTGTCATTAAAACTTGCAAAATGCATTTTTATATAGCCATTGTCGTCAAACTGAAAAACCTGAACGCCATAACTTCTGTATGATTGGCCAGTGGTATCATGCCATTCATATTCAAATCGTACAGCCATACGGCCCTTAAGCGCTCCCCAAAGATCCAGTTTTATCTTAAATCTTAAATTTTGCTGCCATTTGCGAATCAAGAGGTGTTTAATCTCTTCATGACCGTTCAGAAATTCTGTTCCGAACCGCATTTCAGCATTTTCTGAGTAATTTGCAATTACTTTTTCAGGATCTTGTGTGTTCCAGTCATTTTCTAAAAGCTGGAGTTTTTCTGCAGCTGTCTCCATATCCCATGGGGGTAGCGGGAATCTTTTTTCTGTTTTCATAGCACAAAGTTCATTATCCGCAGATCCTGATAACATGGATAAATCAGACTTTGACATGGACGATTGCTTTGTTAAGCTCAATTATGCATTTGCCCGGTCAAATCCAACGGTGTCCCTGAAAAACTGAGGGGAAATAGTTACGTGACTTTTAAAAAATCGACTGAAATAAAATTCATCATTAAAACCCAGTTCATAGGCTATCAACTTGATAGGTTTGGAAGTCAGATATAATTGCCGTTTAGCTTCAATAATAATTCTGTCTGCTATCAGGTTTGAAAGTGTCTTGTTAAAGTGGGTTTTACTTACCCGGTTTAAAGCTGCCGTTGAAATATTTAGTAATCCGGCATAATCACCGGGACTATGAAGGGACTTAAAATGCTCTTCGATAGCCTCTTTTAAGCTATTTAACATATCCGGCTTTTTTTCTGTTGGAGGCTCTTCCAGATTTCGCCGTTCAATTTTAACCCTGGAGGCATTGATGAGCAATATTTTCAGGTAAGATAACAATAACTCCAATTGGGAGGTGCCTGGTCGTTGCATTTCGGACCTAAGCGCCACCATTGTTGTTAACAACAGTTGTGTTTCATCAGGAGTTAAATCGATAACAGGTGATTCATAAATATTATTAAACAGTATGCCATTGCAGGAAACCTCGTTTCGGTGTTTATGCAGGCAGAAGAATTCCGGATGGAAATTTATCATTACCCCTTTAAATTCACCTTCGGATGTGATCTTAAACGGTTGATAGAGAGAAAAACAAATGAGACTGTTTTTATTAAAAGTGTACGCTGAAATATCTGCAACAATGCTACCGGAACCCGCTAGCACTAAAATAACTGAAAAGTAATTATATTGATTAAGACTATTAAAGTATTCATCGCTTTCAAACGAATGAACTTTAATTGCTAAGGATTTACTTTGAGGGTTAACAAGCTCAAGTGCATTATCAGTCATGATAAATTTATTAAAATTAGAAGCAGGCAAAGGTAGAGAAACCTGCAATAATACAAGCCCGGTGAAAACACCATAAGTGTTCGGAAGAAATAAAAAGGCTGTCATTTCGAACGAGGAACGAGGAGAAATCTTATACGGTTTGCAATTAAAGCTTTGCATGAAGTATAAGATTTTTCGCTACCGCTCAAGAGATAGTTTCTCTATCGCGCCGCGTTAATCCCCACCCAGGCTCTATCGAAATGACAACTTTTTTATAAAAGATCCAATCTTCCGAACACCTGTGGTGAAAACACCAACCACAGGCTGAACTTATTGTCTATTTGCATAATTTAATAATTTCCATTATTTTAATTATCAGAATCAACCTTGCGTTAATTGTCCAGGAATTAGTTTTTTAACAGGTACATAAATTAATGTAAACCATGTCAAACCTTACCTACGTTTCTCCCTTTTTTATTGTTTCAAATCTAAAAGCTTCGGTGACATTCTATGTCGATAAGCTTGGATTTGAAGTGCGGTATATTGGCCCCGATGGCGATCCGTTTTTTGCTATTGTGGGCCGCGATCAGATATCGATTATGTTGAAAGCAATTGCTGCTGACATAAAACCTGTCCCCAATCATACCCGGCATGAATGGGCCCGTTGGGATGCATTTATTCATGCCGCTGAACCGGATGCTTTATTTGAGGAATACAGTTCAGGCGGTGTAACGTTCCGCAAATCCATTCAGGACGATGACGATGGACTGCGTGGGTTTGAAGTAGCAGATGCCGATGGTTATGTTTTGTTCTTTGGACGACCTAAAGCATAATAAAGCCCCTTAGACATATCTAAGGGGCTTTATTGTTGCCTGATATTGTTCTCTAAGCTACTTGCAATGCATCCTTGAATCGTTTGGGTTTCATTTGGTGATGTTTTTCAAATAACCGCGAAAAATGACTCAGATTAGTAAACCCCACTTTGTAACCGGCTTCAGAAACTGTTAAGTAATTGAGCAGGTTGGCCGCTTCCTCCATTCTGGCTGTTTGGTAGTAATTGTAAATGCTATCACCAAATATCTGATGAAATAACTGCTTCATCTTGGTCAGGCTTATTCCTGCCTTGCTGGCCAGCTGAGATAGCTGGGGAATCTGGCTCAAATCAGTCAGTATATCATCCTTTATCTCATAAATCCTTTCAACATCTGCCTGATTAATAGTTAATGATGTGCTGGCCGTTCTGGAAAGTAATTTGTTAAACAAAAGATAAATCAGTTCCAGGGCTTTGGTTTGATATAAAAGCTCGGCCATTTTGGTGTTTTCCGTAATCTGGCTTATTTGTTTTAACGTCTTTTCCATTTCCCTGCTCATGCCTTCGTGTAGTAAAAATGATAAATTGTCTCTTACCATGCTTTCAATAGCATACCCCTCTGTATCCAATTTCAAAATTCCCAGTAGGGTTTGGCGGGTTGTGCCCACTACCAAAAAATCTATCTGCTGATCAGGTGGTATCCGGATCTCTGTAAAAAAATTACCGGTTCCTAATTCAACTTCGCCGCCTTTACGCAATGCAAACAGGGGAGTAATGTTTGTTGCGCCTGGCTTTATACCAATTGCACGGCAATCAAATTTGATTGTTAACATATTGGTTGATGCATTTGCCTGGCGTTTTAAAATAAACTCTTGTTTAAGCACATAATGGTGCATGCATAAAAACAAGCCATTATCAAGATATACTTCCTGAATATAACCATCGCCCAGCGTTTCGGGCAGGTACACCCGGTTATCAGCGGCCGGTATATTAAAATGGCTGGCAAAGGCTGTTGCAAAATGAAATCCCTTTTCAAGCGTAAATTCAAACACTACCGACATAGATTTTTTGATGAAATTTATTACAATGTTCAATATACAAAATACATATCAGGCCCAATTGTTTCAACATTAACTAACTGCTGTTAACTTAAGAGTTGGGTAATCTGTGTATCCTTTTGCGCCCGGTGTATACAATGTTGTAAAATCAGGTTGATTAAGGGGCTCGTTGCCGGCTATGCGTTCGGCCAGATCGGGGTTTGCCAAAAATGATCGTCCAAAAGCTACCAGATCTGCAGATCCATTGACAAGGGCTGTTAACGCGGTTTCGGGAGTGTGACCATTACATAATATAAAAGTTCCGGTAAATGAGGCGCGCATTTCATCTAAGGTTTGCTTCACTGCTTGTGGGTTTATGCTAATATGGATGTAGGTAATCCCCATTTTATCCAGCTCTTTTGCCAGGTACAAATAAGTTTCATGAATCTCGGCCGGTGCATAGGGTTGCAGATCGCCCAGGTTTGAATATGGCGAAAAGCGGATACCAACTTTATCATTGCCTATGCTGTCGGCTACTTTTTCTGCCAGTTCCAAAATTAGCTTTGCCCTTGCTTGTATACTACCGCCGTATTCATCGGTACGGGTATTTACATTGGGGTTTAAAAATTGTTCAGGCAGGTAGCCATTAGCGGCATGCAGCTCAACACCATCGAATCCTGCTGCGATTGCATTTTGTGCCGCGATCACATATTGATTGATCATGTCTTTTACACCTTGAGTAGTTAAAGCGGTGGGTTGCGAGTGATCCTGTAAACCTTTAGTATCGGTATGTATCTGTCCGGCCGCTTTAATAGCTGATGCACCAACCAAATGTACACCATCGGGTAAATTATCATCATGACCTATACGGCCGGTGTGCATCAGTTGTAAAAATATCTTGCTGTTGCCTGCATGTACAGCATCTGTAACTTTTTTCCAGCCATCTATTTGAGGCTGCGAAAATATACCCGGTATGCGCGGATAGCCTAATGCTTCGGGCGCTGGAGCAGTGCCCTCTGTAATAATTAAACCGGCCCCTGTGCGTTGACCATAATATTCGGCCATTAAGTTATTAGGAATGTTGTTTATAGCTCGGCTGCGGGTCATAGGAGCCATTACCAGGCGATTTTTAAGATGGAATGCTTTTTTTGAGTAAGCACTTAAAATTATATTTTTCATTGTTTCGATTTTTTAAATGATGATGTTGTTAAACTTTTAATAATGTCTGGCTTTAATCCAGGTAGTTGGGTGGAAATATCTGCTGTCTGTATTTTTCGGCAACCTGTTGCATCTTTTTTATGGTATCGGGATCAAGTTGCGGAGGGGGCAAAAAGGTGCCAGGTGCAACAGGTGTTCCCAGTTCCATAAACATTTCTTCCAGTCCGGATGGTACAACCATACAAAGCAAATGCGCTATTTTATCAGTTTTGTTTTTAAAACCATGCACAATACCACCTTTGGGGATATTAATAAATGAACCTTTTTTAGCGATATAGGTTCCCGCTTCTGATTTTACTTCTACCTCGCCATCAACTACATAAAAAGATTCATGGATGCTTGCATGTGCATGGGGGCCGGGGCCAGATCCCGGGGGAATAAGCATATCTATTGTGGCATATTCGCCATTGGTTTCCTTGCCCGAAATAAGGATACGGTAGGTTCCGCCAGCCATCGACAGGGTTTTGCCTTCTTGAGCTCCTATAGTAATTGGAGCGGGTTTTAAGTTTTTCATCGCTTTTGATTTGTTAGTCAAATTTCAAGTTATATTTAGGAATAAAATAACCTGATAAGGCGGAATAATAGTCTGATCAGACATATTTTAGGTTGTAATATTTCTTGTTAATCAAGGCGGGGCTATCCCGATAGCTATCGGGATGAGTTCGGCTCCGGAAGTCCTGAGATCGATGATTTAATCTTGCTTAGATTTTATGCCGTAAAATTTAAATGTACATTAGCGACAGCCGGCTGCATAGTCAGGAGCCGTATTTATTAAAAAATAGGTAATAATGCATCAAGATATTATTAATGCATCAGTTATTTCAACAGTAAATACCCAAATGGTAACAATACCAGGCGGGGAAATTGAATTAAGGGATGATAGGATAAAACAAAGGTGGAAAGTGGAAATTGAACCTTTCTTACTTTCAAAGTTTTTAGTAACCCAGGAATTGTATTTTGAAATCACCAAAACATCTCCTGCTACTTTTAAGGGAGGCAGCAAACCTGTTGAAACAGTATCATGGAAAGATGCCGTCATTTTTTGTAATTCACTTTCTGATAAAGCAGGATTAAAACCATGCTACACATTTAATACAGATAACGAGGAGATAGCATTTGACCATAAGGTAGATGGATACCGGTTACCTACTGAAGCGGAGTGGGAATATGCATGTAAGGCAGGAACCACCGGAATCAGATATGGAGAAATTAACACAATTGCCTGGTACAAGGAGAATTCAGAAAAACAGCATCATGATGTTGGACTGAAGGAGCCAAATCCCTGGGGACTTTATGACATGTTGGGTAATGTGTGGGAATGGTGTTCAGACATATATGACGAAACTGTTTATGGTTCCTATCGCGTAATCAGGGGAGGTGGCTGGAGTGATGAGGAAAGGGGGTGTATGGCCACCAATCGCAGACGAAGCCATCCTACTTCGTTTAAAATTGATGACCTTGGATTTAGGATTGCTAGAAACGTGGAGGCAAAAACCAAATAAAATATTTTTAAGATCATAGTTACAGCAGCATTATGTTAGTTGCGGTTGATTTAATTCTTTCTGCATCGCTTTTTTGGTCGCATTATCTATCATTCTTTCAGGCAGCAACGATATTAAAAAAGTTTGTATGGCATGTGGCCAATAAGGCATAATGCTTTTTTTGCCACAACCCACAATCGATAAAATGTGTTTGGCATAGGTTGCCGCGCTTGGCCGCATAAACTTAACAGGTTTAGTATTGCTGCCGGTGTTTACGCTTCCGGTTATTAACGAAATCACTTCTGTGTTTTCCAGTTCACGGGCAAGCGAAATGGAAAAAGCGGTGTTGTATGCTTTTGTGCCTGCGTAAACCGCTAAATAAGGTGGCGGGAATAAACCCGCGTACGATGATACATTTAATATAAGCGAGGGACTGTTGAATTGGGGCAATAAACTACGTGTAAGTTGCGAAGGGAATGCCGTATTGAGTGTAATAGTTTCATCAATTTGGCTGCCTGAAAATTTTGCAAGTTCATTGATTGGGCCAATTCCCACATTATTTACTAGTACCGTTATGGGCAAATGTTTAATTGCCTCTATATTCATTTGGCTATTTTTACTTCCATCATGCAACAGGCAAATTACTTTGCGCTCCGGATAATTTGTCTTGAGCTCTGTTGCTGTAACTTGTAATTTGTCCGGGTTCCGTCCGTGTAAAATGATGTTAAAACCATTTTGGGCAAGCGCTATGGCAATAGCTTTGCCGATGCCATCGGTTGAACCCGTTATTATAGCGTAGGCATCATTTACCAGGTATTTTTTAATATTTGAATGACGAACGTAGGGATAAATGAAACTTATTAACTTATACAAAAGCCATAAAGAACATAATATGCCCACAATAAAAATTAGGTGATTTTCCATCTCTGATTTTGTTTGTGCAAAGCTAGAGCAGATCGCTACGGCGAGAAATGGATATATAGTGGCGGCTGTTGGATTATTTGCGGTACTTCAATCTAAATTGCAAGGGTGGGAGGCCTTCAGCATTAGAAAAATAGCGGGTAAAGTAGGCATGGTCGGTAAAACCCAATAGGTAGGCTATTTCCTTAACAGTAGCATCGGTAGCATAAAGCAATCGTTTTGCTTCAATCATTACGGTTTGCTGTATCCAAAAGCTTACAGTAAACCCCGTAGTTAGTTTTACAGCTTCGTTCAAATAGGGAGGGGTAATGTTTAAAGCTTTTGCATAGTCTGATGTGCTTTTGTGTGTTTTAAATTGTCGTAAAAGCAAGCGCTTAAATTGCTTGGTTAAAATATGTGTACGTAATAAAGTCTGATTCTTATTTTCTGTTTGATGATAGGCAGAAGCAAACATACCAACACAAGCGCTAATTAATGAATGTACAACTTGCGGAACAAAGTTTAGTTGCCGGCGATTTTCTTTTACTGATGCAAGTAATTCAACACAATCATTTAGCAAAACACTTTCTGGGCCTGACAAAGTTAGCGGTTCGTATTGAAAATAATAATCTTCAAAAATTGCCCTGTAATCATCATTTACAAAATTAATATCCAAAGTAATTAACCACGCTTCGGTGTTATTATCAGCAGCTACACCATAATGAACTTGCCCTGGCAATATGCACAATACACCGTTTCCAATTAATTCAACATCCTTAAAGTCAACTACGATTTTACTTTTTCCGTTCTTTTGAAAAATAAACAAGTAGTGGTCATCTCTTCGGTGTGCTGATTTTCTATATAATTCCTCATTGTTTCCCGTTCCAATAAATTTGTCGATACTTATTCCCTGATCAGTTATGTCTTTTAAGGAATGTGTCAAAATGTTATCGGTTGCCATGCGAGGTTTATTTTAGGATTGCGAGAAAAGTAGAGATAAAATAGTACAATTAATGATTAAAAATATGCTGTGTTTCGGTAATCAGGGCCTGCATTAATTCTGCTGCTTTGGTATGTTTTAAATTAATCGCGTTTTGCCCCGACCAAAAATTAATCATATCCGTTTTTCCCTGGGCAAGTGCTGCGGCTCTTAACGGACCCATTAACCGGGTTTGCAAAGGGAATGGCAATACTTCGGTTTGATAGTTAATCTCTTCTGAGATGCGGTTGCGGATCATTCTGCCCATACGGCCAGTCAACGATTTGGAGAGTACAGTATATTTTGACCTATCAGAAAAAAGAGCAGCTTTATGAATCGATGTGGCGTTTGACTCATCAGTAACCAAAAAGGCAGTTCCTAACTGCACAGCATCCGCACCTAAAGTTAATAAGGCAGCAATTCCCTTACCATCCGCAATACCGCCTGCCGCAATAACGGGTGTTTTTATTTTGGCCTTCAACTGTTGAACAAGGGCAAACGTACCGGTTAAAGAATCATGTGCAGACCTAAGGAATGATGGCCGGTGGCCACCGGCTTCAAACCCGGCAGCAACAATGGCATCAACTTTTGCTTCTTCCAGGGCCAAAGCCTCATCAAGTGTTGTAGCTGCGCCAACAGTTTTAATGCCAAGCTTGCGAGCCTCATCCAAAATCTCCTTCGGGGGAATACCAAATATAAAACTGAACACTGCTGGTTTAATCTCAAATATAACTTCCACCTGCTTCAGGAATTTGGATGGGATATTGGTATTCAGATCAGGCAACGGTATGCTCAGCTCGTTAAAGTAGGGTTTAAACAGCGCCTTTATTTTCTCCAGGCTTTCGGCAGGATAATCTGTCAATCGATCGTCAACATCCGAAACCCAGAGGTTAACATTATAGGGTTTATCCGTTTTAGTTTTGATGAGCCCGTCTGCTTCCAGTATCTCTTCGGGGCTAAGCGTGTAGGCTCCAAAACTACCCAGGCCACCCGCGTTTGATACTGCGGCCAAAAGTCCGGGAGTTGAAAACCCGCCGCCCATAGGCCCCTGTAATATGGGATATTTAATTCCTAAAAGTTCGGTTATTTTAGTTTGATACCACATGACTTTGTATGCTTACATTGGTTAATAATTTATTGACGATAACCCAGGTCCCGTCAACCTTAGTCAGCGAAAGCAGGTTGTAATAATTAAACTCAAACATAGGCAGATGTACTTTAGCAATAGCCATAGAATTGATAATTTCTATGGCTAATATTCCCATACGGAATGGTTGGTTCAATTCACGGGGGCTTTTGCGGTTTTTAACAACCTCCAAATATTGGTCGGTGGTTTTAGCATAAGGCAGGCCGTTAACATCACCACCTACCAGCGCCTGTGGATGGAATACGCTGCGGAGCAGCTCCAGATCGCCATTAAAAATGCCTCTAAAATAGGTTGATAATACAGCTGCTACAGCTGTTGCATTATCTGTGTAATTGTTCATCAGTTTTTTGTTTGCAGGTAATGTTATCAAAGGACGGGAGTAAATTTGAGGTGCCTGCGTGATGTACATCACATTCTGCCAAGTGCTATTTATGGGCCTGATAAAGCCTGCTGAGGGTTTCTCTGGAAACACCCAGGTAAGCGGCTATCAGGTGTTTAGGGACAAGGTTATAAAGCTGCGGATACAGGGTGAGCAGTTCTTCATAACGGGCTTTGGTATCGTTATTCATAAATGATAACAGCCTTTTTTGCGAGGCCAGGTAGCCCCTGTTGGTACGCCAGCGGAAAAAATGTTCGGCCTGGTGCAGCTCGCTGCATATTTTTTCGCGGTCGTGGTTTGACAGGCAAAGTACCTCGGCATCGGTAATGCAGTCAATACTGATGGTGGCCCCGGTTTGGTTGTATAAAGCGCCATAATCTGATGTCCACCAGGTGGGCATGGCAAACTGCAGGATATACATTTTAATATCGTCGTTAATAAAAAATGCTTTTAAGCAGCCAGAAAGTACAAAGTATTCGTTATCAACCTTATCGCCTTCGCTAATGACCATTTGCCCCTTTTTGTAGGATTGTGGTTTGAAATGCGAAAAAAAATAATCGAACTGCTCATCGGTTAGGGTGGCTGTTTTGGCGATATGCTGCTTTAATATTTCCTTCGCTTCCATTTGTCTGGTTTGACCGCTTGTTGACGATGCCGTTATATCCCCGAAATTATTGATTTTTTGTTTAATATTTAGGTGATTTTCCTGAACTGAAGAAAACCGGGGAAGCCGCAGGTTCTTACAAAGCCACTTTAGCTTCTGTATTTGCTGAAAACAAAACCCTTTTCTTTTTGACTATTGTGACAGTTAAAGCACTGACTTTTTGTGGGATGAACAATTTTTATTCCTGTGGTATCATTATAAATAAATTCTTCATATCCCCAGCCACCTGTTTCGCTAAACTTTGAGCTGTTTTTAACCATTACATCTATCAATTTTCTTTTACCCTCATAAACATCTCCATCTTTTTGCGGAATAGATTCCAGCACATCAAAAACAATAATGGAGCTATCCTGGAACCGGCCTGTCTTGTAACCTTCAAGCGCTTTTGCATTGGCATATATATGATGAAAACCTGAATGTGCCGCAAAAGCAGGGTTACTTATGGCTGTTTTTATATGTGTCCAGTTTCGATAACCTTCCGGGATAGAGATTTCATTAGTCTGGACTTTTTTTAATTCACTAAATGAGCATATCAGCATTACCGCTACTCCCATTAAACCAATTGCAGTTATTTTTTTCATGGTTTTTTGATTGAAGTTAAACAATTGTTTTAAAAAAGGATGTGCCATATACACTTAATTATCAGTGTTTTTGACTTGGTAATCAATTTTATAGCACTGTCCGTATCTATATGCTTCAATTATCCGGATATAATTTTCATGCTCATTTATGGAATATTATGCATCCCTGCATCTAGTAGGAAACAGGCAATCTCATGAAAAGATCATATCTTATCCTTTTGGCGGTAATCATAACTGTATTACAACTATCAACCGCCCACGCACAAACCCCACAGCTTACAGTAGATGGTAAAAGCAATAATGGCGTAAAGTTGCAGCAACTAAAAATTGACGTGGCTATTTATGGCAATATCAGTCGTACCACGTGGCAAATGACTTTTTATAACTCTACCTCGCGTATTTTAGAAGGTACGCTTACCTTCCCGCTTAAGGATGGGGTAAGTGTGAGCCGTTACGCGCTGGATATTAATGGAAAAATGCGCGAAGCGGTTCCTGTTGACAGGGATAAAGGTGCTGTTGTTTTTGAATCAATTGAACGCCGTGGCGTTGACCCGGGTTTGCTTGAGAAAGTAGAGGGCAACACTTTCCGTACACGGATATATCCCATCAATCCGCATAATACACGTACGGTAATTATGGGTTACGAAGAAGAGCTGCCCTTTGCTACTAGCGGGAACCTTAAATTTACGCTACCCCTCAATGTAAAAGATACCGTTGAAAAATTTTCGCTTAAAGCATCCGTAATTCAAAGCATAATGGCACCGGTTACAGATAGCTCCAATGGCACCGATCTGCAGTTTGATAACCATCAGAATACCTATTCGGCATCTATAGATAAAAACAATTATGTACCCGATCATTCATTGTCGTTCTCGATACTAAAACCAGCCGATGCCAGCGAGGTGATGATACAGACGCAGGGCAATAAGTACTATTACTTTATCAATACCCTATTGCAATCAAAGGTGATAAATAAGCCTATGCCGCATCGCATTGGTTTGTTGTGGGATGCCTCCCTGAGCGGGACAAATCGCGATATCAAAAAGGAATTCGCGTTGATGGACGCATACTTTAAAAAAGTGAACAATGCCGAAATTACCCTGGTAACTTTTAGCAACACCATTTTAAATACCCGTACCTATAATATAACCAATGGTGATTGGGTAACGCTTAAAAACTACTTAGAACATACCACCTATGACGGCGCTACCGACTTTGGCCATATCAATTTATCAAAATATCCGGTTGATGAGTTTTTACTCCTGAGCGATGGGCATCAAACCTTTGGCGAAAAAATGATAACCTTGGGTAACAAGCCTGTTTATTGTATCAATTCATCTGCCTCGGCCGATTATAGTAACCTGAAATTGATCGCCCTTAAAACGTACGGTGAGCTAATTGACCTCATTAAAGATGATCAGGATAAAGCATTAACCGGTTTAACCGTTCAGCCCTTGCGCTTTTTAGGTATAAAGGCAGGCAGTACTATGGAAGATAGTTATCCTTCGCTGCCAGTTGCGGTAAGCGGTATATTTTCAATAGCCGGTATTACCCGGAACCCTAACCAAACTATTATTTTACAATATGGCTATAGTGGTAAAGTAAGCTATGAGAAAACGGTTACGCTTGATCTGGCAAAAAATGCCGTTGATGGTGCTGACGTGGCTAAACTTTGGGCGCAAAAAAAGATAAGTGAACTGGATATTAACTATGATGCCAACCGCCAGGATATTGAATCATTAGGCAAACGTTTTGGTATTGTTACCCGTAATACGTCGCTTATCGTGCTCGAAACGGTGTACGATTATATTCAATATGATATTGAACCGCCGGCCGAACTGCGCGAACAATTTGATGTTATCATGAAACAAAGGGGCGGGAATACCTCCCAGGTCCAAAGAGAAAACCTGACAGTATCTAAAAACATCCTGACCGACCTTACCCAATGGTGGAAGGCCGATTATCAGCCCAAACCGGTTAAACCGAATGATAAAAGTAAAGGCAAGCAGCTGCACCAGGTTGCGGGTAATGCCGATACACGGATTGATGAACCTGTAGGTAACTCAGATGTAAGGCAGGTAGCCGAAGATCAGGTAGCTTCTAATCTGACGGCACGACCTTCAACCCAATTGAATGAGGTTGTTGTGGTTGGTTATGGTACACAACATAAAAGAGAAGTTACTGGCGCTGTGCAAAGCATATCAACCGTAACCGTGCCGGGGAGGATACCCGGTGTCCAGGTAACTCCTGCTACTCCCGGTTCAAATAATAGCGTACGAATCAGGGGCGCGGCTACCTTTGGTAACGCACAGCCTTTATATGTTGTAGATGGGGTGCCAACCAACAATGTGGGCTATCTTAACCCTGGTGATGTGCAATCGATGCAAGTATTGAAAGATGCTGCTGCAACAAGTATTTACGGTGCCAGGGCTAGTAATGGCGTGGTTATAGTGACCACTAAAAATAACAGATCGGCTGTTGCTGATTCGGTTAGAAACCCTGCCAGCCCAAACAATGGCATTAACATCACTTATACCGCGCCCGATGCTGATTACTTAAAAACCATACAAAAAACCGCGAAGGAAAATCAATATCAGAAATACCTGGAGTTAAGACAAGCGTTTAGCAGCGATCCTGTTTACTATTTTAATGTGGCCGACTATTTTATAAGAACGGGCAACAAAGAGATAGGTATGCGCATACTGAGTAACCTGGCCGAATTTGACCTGGGCAGCTATGAGCTGTACAAAATGCTGGGCTACAAACTAAAACAATGTGGTGATTTTAAGGGTGAAGTGTTTGCCTTTAAAAAGGTAACTGAATTACGCCCGCTTGATCCGCAAAGTTACCGTGATTATGGCCTGGCGCTGGAGGATGCCGGCGAACATCAAAAAGCCCTGGATGTACTTTATGCCGCCATGACTAAGAGTTATACTGCTGATGCCGACCGCCTTTATAATGGTATACAGGAAGTATTTTTGCCCGAAATAAACCGGATCATCACTTTAAACAAGGGCAAGCTTAACCTGTCGGCTATTCCTAAAGAATTGATCAAATCACTGCCGGTTGATATCCGTATTGTGATGGACTGGAACATGAGTAACACCGATATTGACCTGTGGGTAACTGACCCAAACAACGAAAAATGTTACTACAGTCACAACCGCACCGCAATAGGCGGTCGGATATCGCATGATATGACACAGGGTTTTGGCCCGGAGCAGTTCTTATTAAAAAAGGCCATCAAGGGCACGTACAAAATTGAGATCAATTATTATGGCGACAGGCAGGCCACCATTGCCGGACCTACTACCATTATGGCCGAAATGTTTACCCATTACGGAACACCGCAGGAAAAAAAGGAATTGATTGTACTGCAAATGAAAAAAGGATCAGATGGTACCGTTTACATCGGCGATCTGGATTTTAAGTAAATATCAGGATGCTTAAGCATAACTCCGGCAATTGAAAATTGCCGGAGTTATTTGTGTAATAACCACGCCGCTTAATGATCAATTTTTATGCAATTCAGCTAAAAAACCTTTTGCTACTTTATTATCTGCATCCTGTGCAACGGCTTGGATATAGTATAAAATTGCAGTATCCTTATTTCCTTTTTTGGCATAGCTTTCACCTATCAGCTGGTAAACCAGAGAGTAATCTGTGTTTTTTATTTTGAGTAAGGTACCCAGATTAAAGATCTGTATGGCCTCATCAAACTTATTGCGACGCATCAGATATTTTCCTGTATTTACCAGGTCGCCTATTTCAAAGCTCAGATCATAATTACTTTGCGGGTTTTCATGCACACTCCTGTAAAAGGCAATACCCATGTCAAAATTTGCCAATACTTTTTCGCGAAGATCAAGGTATAACGATTTTTGGGGTACGGTATAAGGTTTTCCCTTTATAATGTTCATGATGGCAGTTGTTAATGGACTTACCTTAAACTGTTGGCTGTTAGTCATCAGGATCACTGTGATGTCTTCTTTCAGATCGCTGGTCATCAGGGCCTCGTAATTGTAATTGGAGCCGTGATGCTGATGCCAAATGAGCTGGTTGTTTTCAAACTGTGCACTTCCCAAGCTGCTCTCTCCATCGCCAAAACCAGCTGCCAGTTCCTGATAAGAATCGTGTTTGATCAGTTGATAGCTGTTTAAACAAGTGGTATAACGGTACAGATCATCCATAGTGAGCCGAACCCAGCCCGAACTTTCCTGTGTGTATGGCGTAGGCCTGTAGTTGCTATCAAAAGCCTGTGCCATTTTAGGGTCGTTAAATTTCAGATCCATACCTGAGTTTAACATTTTACAGGGCTTGAAGATATATTTTACAACAAAATCATTAAAGCTAAGTCCTGATACCTTTTCAATGATCCTTTTTTGTAAATACACATTATCATTGCTGTAGATATAGGATTTGCCGGGTTCAAAGGCCAGCGTCTTTAAGTTATTCAGTATATTATAGTAATCACTGTCGGCCATAGCATTGCTTACCGGCAAGCCGCTGGTATAATTTACCAGGTCGAGCAATTTTACATGTTTGGCCCATTCTGGCAGGTAGGGCAGGTATTTGGCAACGGGATCCGAAAGTCGGAGCTTACCCTGTTCCTGCAGGATCATTATACCAATACCATTAAACTCCTTGGAGATCGAACCGATATCGAAATACAGATCAGGGTTGAGCATTTTACTTTTAGTGGCATCTGCATAACCAATGGCTTTGTGGTATATTGCTTTGCCATGTTGTGCTACCAAAACATTCCCGTTGAATACACCGGTGCTATTAGCCGCCTGCATCAGGGAATCAATGCGCCTGGTTTGCAGGTTTTGTGCCTGCAAATGCCAGGACCATAATAAAAATACCGGTATCAGTAATAATTGAGATAAAGTGGGTTTCATTAAATTGACGATTTTAATCTAATGACGCTTTTGATCTGATTTTAGTTACTGACAGTACTAAAATTGATGAGTTTATTTTAGATAGTTAAACACAATTTAATTATTTAACGCCAGGATAAAATATTCGCGGGCTTTAAAATTACGTTTTGGCTGATGACCGTTTAGGTGGTTTTACCAACAACGGCAATATAATCGATACCGCCATAATGATCGATATTATATGCAAACCGCTGGTATATGCCCCGCTCGATTGACGTAAATTGGCGATCAGCAGGGGGCCAAAGGCGCTTGCAAATCCCCAGGCGGTAAGTATTAGCCCGTAGATGGAACCTACATTGGTTGGCCCAAAGTAATCGGCCGCGAAGGCGGGCATGGTGCCAAATCCACCACCATAACACATCAGGATAAAAAACACGAGTATGGTAATAGCCGTAACGGAATGAAAGTAAGGAAGAGCCCAGAACAGGCCGATCTGGATCGCAAACATCAGCGCAAAAGTAGCTCTGCGGCCCAGCAAATCAGAGATCCAGGCCCAGAAAACACGGCCTAACGCGTTGCCGATACTTACAATACCCACCATACCGGCGGCTACCAGTGCACTGATATTAGCCAGTTCCTGGAACATCGGTGCTTCCTGCGAAATAATAGAAATACCTGCCGAAGTATTGAGGAACAGCAATAGCCACAGTGCCCACCATTGCCAGGTTTTTAGCGCACCACCAAGGGTAAAGTCGCCGCCGTTTTTTTGTGTAGTTTGTTTTTGAACGGGTTTCCACCCCTCGGGCAGCCAGCCTTCGGGTGGGTTTTGCATAAAATAGCCTGCTGCTATAGCGGCTATTGCATAAGCAATGCCCAGATAGGCAAAGGTTTGCAGTACGCCTACGCTTTGAATTAAGCGGGTAGCAATTGGCGCGGTTATTAATGCACCTGCACCAAAACCGCCAACGGCTATACCAGTCATCAAACCCCGGCGGTCAGGAAACCATTTTACAATTACGGAGATGGGAACAATATAGGAAAACCCAAGCCCTATACCGCCAATTACACCATAGGTTAAGTAAAGCCACCACAAGCCGTGATCAGAAAAGCTGGCCAGGAATACCCCGCCGCCATACAGCAGTCCACCGGTCATGGCCACTATGCGCGGGCCTACACGCTTTAACCATAAGCCGCCAAAAAACGAGGCAAAGCCTAAAGCCATAACAGCAATGGTAAAGGTTAAGGTAACCTGTGAAATTGACCAGTGAAATTGCTTAGCCAGCGGAACGCGAAACACGCTCCAGGCGTAAACAGCCCCTAATGCCACCTGTAGCAGTACACCCGCAATGGCTATTCCCCAACGCTTAAAATTGTTCATGATAGTTATCTATAGGTAAATCAATTAAATGTGATTAAGAGCAAAAGAATAACTGTATAAGGTTTAATGTTTGTTAAACTGGCGATTCATGTTTTCTTATTTTCATCCGAACAAACTTGGCCGCGGGCATATTACTTTCGCCAACCACATTGTTTATGGATACCAGCACATTGGTTTCGGGAAAATATGTTACTGTGTTACGCTCAGGGATAGGATAGGGTACTACCACAAATAAACGGGCTATGCGCTCTATACCATCGTCGTAATTAAACAGGTCAACTTTTTCGCCTTCCACGTAACCGGCCTTATCCATATCCTTTTGGTTCATGAACACTACACGGCGTTCGTTTTTTATACCGCGGTAGCGATCTTCCAGGCCATAAATGGTGGTATTGAACTGGTCATGCGTACGGGT
Source organism: Mucilaginibacter sp. (assembly GCA_030445275.1). Taxonomy (GTDB): domain Bacteria; phylum Bacteroidota; class Bacteroidia; order Sphingobacteriales; family Sphingobacteriaceae; genus Mucilaginibacter. The sequence goes on along the minus strand of JAUCSE010000082.1, from coordinate 21,450 downwards.
GGTGGCCATCATATACTCATCATCGGCCAGGATATTTATCGGTAATTCGGTAATGGTGAACGGCGCTTTATCACCAAATTTCTCGGTGATGAATTTACCATCCCTGGCTCCGTTTGGTAAATAGAAGCCTCCCTTTTCACGAACACGTTTGTTGTAATTATCAAAACCAGGGATGCTTTTTTCAATAACATCCCTGATATCATCGTAGCTATTCATGTAACGTTTCCAGTCAACCACAGAACGGCCGCCCAAAGTGGCTATAGCCATTCTACATACAATATGGGTTTCGTTAATGAGCTGATCTGATACCGGTTTTAAAATGCCTTTGGATGATTGAACCACCCCCATAGAATTTTCCGTGCTGATAAATTGCAGTTCGCCATTCACCATATCCTTATCGCTGCGTGAGAGGGTTGGCAGTATTAACGCCTCTTCCCCATGCACCAGGTGACTGCGGTTAAGCTTGATAGAAACATGCACACTTAGCTTTAGCTTACGCAATGCCTCGGCCGTATAAGTGGTATCCGGCGTAGCCGAAATAAAATTACCTCCCATACCAAAAAACACTTTTACTTTGCCCGCATGTATGGCCTTGATTGCATTAACCACATCATAACCATGTTCGCGAGGTGGTTCAAAACCAAAAACATCTCTTAAACGGTCAAGCTGTTTTTGGGTGGGCTTTTCATCAATCATCATGGTACGGTTGCCCTGTACATTGCTGTGCCCGCGCACGGGGCATACGCCCGCGCCGGGTTTCCCTATGCTGCCTTTCATCAGACAAATGTTCACGATCTCCCTGATCATCTCTACGCCATTGGGTTGTTGGGTTAATCCCATGCCCCAGCAAAATATGATGCGTTTATTGTTGGCCAGCATATCGGCCGCCAGGCGAATATCGGCCACGGTGATGCCCGAGTCAGCAGCCAGTTTTTCCAGCTGGTAATCTTTAAACTGTTTGGTAAATTCGTTAAAGCCCACGGTGCTGGCAGTGATAAAATCGTTGTCCAACACTTGCCCAGGTGCGTTTTTCTCGGCTTCGAGCAGCAGCATTTCAAAGGCTTTTAACAAAGCCATATCGCCGTTTATTTTAACCGGCAGGTAAAGATCGGCCAATTGAGCCCCTGTGCCAATAATTCCCTTTACTTCCTGCGGATTGCGGAAAGCCATCAGTCCGGCTTCAGGTAAAGGATTTATAGCGATGATCTTTGCGCCGCCCTTTTTGCCCTTTTCCAACGCGCTCATCATACGTGGGGCGTTGGTGCCGGGGTTATGACCGATGATCACGATCAGATCGGTATCATAAAAGTCCTCCAGTGTTACTGTTCCCTTACCTATGCCGATGGTGGGTCGCAACGCACTGCCTGATGATTCATGGCACATATTGGAGCAATCGGGCATGTTATTGGTGCCAAACTCCTTGGCAAAAAGTTGGTACAGGAATGAAGTTTCGTTACTGGTTCGACCGGATGTATAAAACACCGCGTCGTGCGGTGATTCCAGCGCGTTTAAGTGTTCGGCTATTTTGGCGAAGGCTCCATCCCAGCTAATGGGTTGGTAGTGGGTAGCTCCTTTGGACAGGTACATGGGTTCGGTCAAACGTCCTTTTTTGCCGATCTCAAAGTCGGTCAAATTGGCCAGATCGATCACGGAATTTTGCGCGAAGAACTCGGCAGTAACTTTTTTATTGGTTGCTTCTTCTGCCAGCGCTTTCGCCCCGTTTTCGCAGTACTCACCCACCACCGAGCGGTCATCATCCGGATCGGGCCAGGCACAGCTGGAGCAGTCAAAACCACCTTTCTGGTTCATTACAAATAAGGCACCCGTTCCGCGGAAAGGGATACCTTCTTCCATTACATCACTTAAAGCTGCTATAACAGCCGGAATACCGGCCGCCCATTTTTTTGGTCCGGTTGCTTTTAAGTTTAATAACTTTTCCGGATTTTCTGCTGAAGGGACTTCTTTATTTGTTGCCATAGCTCAGTAATTTTAATTTTTTTGTGAAGCCAGCGGATTGGGGTAGTTATCACTCTGGTCTTCTTCTACATTATCAAGGCAGGTAAAATCTTTTTCGACCAGTAATTGTACAGGTCCGTTTTTATCATCAAAACCCACTCTATCGGTATCCGCCAGTTCATTCATCATTAACTGCGGCATAAAGAGAGTGATGGTGTTATTTTTAAATTCAGCCGTAAGGGTATCCGCCTTTGTGATCTTTAATGCATAAATAAACGGCTGGCCTACAAAATTTGTTTGTTCCTGTAAATAGCCATCATTGGCTAAAGCCGAGATGTCGCTTTTGGTAAGCCTGTACCTCAACGCGTTTCCTTTAATCCTTATTTTCATAATGGGGTATTAAGATGCGATGTTCCATCGTGTAAATATTAAATTGCTGCTGGCGTAAAAAGCCAACCAGGGTTATGCCGAATTCTGCTGCCAGCTGTACTGCCAGGCTTGATGGCGCGCCAACCGCCGCTATAATGCTGATACCCGCCATGGCCGCTTTTTGAACCAGCTCAAAACTGGCACGGCCGCTCAATAGTAAAATATGTTGGTCAAGGGGTAGCCAGTTGTTGTTAAGGGCTGCCCCGATCAATTTATCAAGGGCGTTATGCCGGCCCACATCCTCACGCACCTGCAGCAACTCTCCGCCTGTATTAAACAGAGCACAGGCATGCAGACCGCCGGTCGCATCAAAAACCCGTTGGTGCTGCCGCAGGCGATCGGGGAGTTCAAGCAATATATCCTGGGCAACCAGAATATCATTGTTTTTATCGGGCTGAAAAGCGCTCACCGTTTTGATGGCATCAATAGAGCCTTTACCGCAAACGCCGCAGCTGGAGGTGGTGTAAAAGTTACGGTCGGTGTTTTTTAGTTCCGGAACTACGGTTTCATTCAGTTCAACCTGTATCACGTTTTCCTTATTTTCGGCGCAGGCAATAAAACAATGGGCTACTGAAGCCAGGTCGTTCTTGTCTTTTATAATGCCTTCTGTAAATAAAAATCCGGTTGCCAGTTCTGCATCATTTCCTGGGGTACGCATGGTTACAGAAACATTTTTTATTGTTCTGTTTAGCTTAGTGCCAAATGCAAGCCTTATTTCTAATGGCTCTTCAATGGCCAGCGTATCCATAACCGCCGAATGCTGGTCGCCGTTTATTTTTATGATGGTGTGTTTGAGTATTGAACTTTCCTTATTCATAAAAGTAACTGTTAATACATCCTAATAATTATTTTCCAGGATCTTTTGAAGCACCGCCTGTGATTGGTTTACTTTTTTACTTTTAATAGCTTTAAACAGCTGTTCATGCAAATAATGGTTCATTGCGAAATGACTGATGCCCTGTACATCTCTTGCAATAAAGAAGTTACGCATAATTAATGTAAAACTATGATACAGATCTGATAAAACCGTATTGCCCGAAGCATTGGCAATTGACATATGGAAGGCGATATCAGCTTCGGCACATTCCTGTGCTTTTTCTGACTGGATGGCCAGCTTGCGTTTTTCCAGGTTTTTTTCTATTTCGGCCAGTTGCGCTTCCGTATGATTCAGGGTGGCCAGCTTTACAATCTCTTTTTCAAGAAACGCCCTTACAGCATTGATCTCATCAAAATCGGCCCGGCGAAGGCGCTGCTCCATACTTACACCCTGAAAACTGGTGTTCACAAATGTTCCGGAACCTTGCTGAACTTTTAAAATGCCAGATATAGCCAAAGTTTTAATAGCTTCTCTTATAGTAGATCTGCCCACATTATACAGCTTCATCAATTCAGGTTCAGCGGGTATTTTTTCGCCGGGTTTGTATTTCCCGCCGGTAACATCCTCTTTCATCTGGTTAACTATCCTGGTGTAAAGTTTCATGTGGTTATTTACATTGATTTGCAGAATACAAACATACGATGTTTTGTTTAAATAACATGAAATACAAATGTTTGTTTGTACTGAACTAAAACGATTTTATGTATGGTAAATTATATAGTTGTGTAAAGAAATTTATTTTTGAATGAATATATGTAATTTATTTTCAGATATTTATATGTAAATTTGATGATTTAAAGTGTTTTAGACTTGGAGAGAGGCTATCAAAGATCATCAAAAGGTAAAAAATACCTAAACATCATATGTAATAATTAAACATATGATGTTTAATTTGGAATTATATCCTTTGTTACTTACGTTTGTATCAACCAAATTAAAACATTATGGAAACCACAAGACGCGGATTTCTTTCCGCAGCAACATTATCAACAGTTGGCTTAGTTGCAGCAGCTACCAGCATCGGTTCATTAATTCCGGACGAAGCTAATGCTGCAATACCCGCGGTACCAAAACCAGGCTCAGCCAAACAGGAGGAGTTGGAAGATTTTGTTTACGATATAGAAAATGGGAGTGAAGGTTTCGTTAACTCGGGCGGAAGAGCAAAGGAAGCGACCGTTGAAGAATTTCCTGTTTCGCAAAGTATTGCAGGTGTTTCGATGCATTTGAATCCTGGCGCTTTTCGTGAGATGCACTGGCATTCTATAGCTGCGGAATGGGCTTATATCCTGGAGGGTAAGGTACGGACAACTGTTATTACGCCCGATGGCACCACTTCAACCGATGATTTTGAAAGGGGCGATATCTGGTATTTTCCAAAAGGGCATGGGCATATGCTGCAATGTCTGGGCGATAAACCATGCCATTTTTTGTTAGGTTTTGATAACGGTCATTTTTCTGAGTTCGGTACTTTTAGTATAACCGATTGGGTAAGCCATGTATCGCCTGAAATAATGGCGCGTAATACAGGTTTGCCAGCCAGTTTCTTTGCTGCATTACCTAAAAAGGAGCTATATATTGGCACCGGAAAAATTGCTACCGACCCACGGCCAAAAAATATAAACCCGGCTATTCCATTCAGCAATTCTTCGCATAAGTTCCGTCTGGAGAAGGATGGAGTGTTTCAGGAATTTAAAGGCGGATCATTAAAAAAAGTTTCATCGCTGGAGTTTCCAATTCAAACCACCATAACTTCTATGCGGATGGATATTGAACCCGGAGCCATACGCGAACTGCACTGGCATCCTAATGCTGATGAATGGCAGTATGTAATGAGTGGCAAAGGCAATTTGAGTATTTTTGGCTCGCATGGCCGTGTAAAAACAATGCCTTACAATAAAGGAATGGTTGGATTTATTAAACAGGGTTATGGCCATTATATTGAAAATAACGGTACCGAAACATTAAAGCTGATCATACTCTTTAATAGTCCGGTTTACCAGGAACTATCACTTAATGACTGGTTGAGTTCAAACCCGCCGCAGTTAGTTGCAGATCATTTTGGAATGACTTTGGAGCAAGCATCGTCACTCATCAATCACAAAACGGGGATTTATTAATAGGTAGTTGACTCACCCCGACATCTGCGCCGGCCGGCGCAGATGTCGGGGTGAGTCAAGTGGCCAGTATGAAGATATCATTAGGTTGTTAATAAATAACAAAAACTGGAAAACTTAAAGGATACACTGTCGTTTTTTATATGGAACTTTAAGCATACCTATGAAACATAACACCATGATAAATTCAATAAAAAAGGAGGGGCCGCTATGAGTTGGTCTTCCACACAATATTCAAAGTTTGAGAACGAGCGGAACCGCCCTATATACGATCTGCTTGCCCATATCCCTACCATAAAGGTGAATATAGCAGCTGATATAGGATGTGGGCCCGGTAATTCAACTGAGTTACTTCGTGCCCGTTTTCCGGATGCCACTATCAGCGGGATGGACAGTTCTGTCAACATGATCGAAGCTGCCCGTGAGCGTATGCCCGGAGTGCAGTTTGAGGTAGATGATATTTCGACTTGGAAAGCCAAGGGCCCCTTTGATGTGATACTGGCTAATGCGTCCTTACAATGGGTACCTGATCATGAAACGTTGTTCCCGGCGTTGATCAGCAAGCTAGCGCCGGGTGGTACCTTGGCAGTACAAATGCCCGATAATTTTGAAGAACCCGCGCACCGCCTGATGCGTGAGACAGCCGTAAACGGGCCATGGAAGGGGAAACTTGAAGACGCGGCCAAGCGTATGATACGCAAAGGCGCGCAATGGTATTACCAAACTTTAAGGGATCAGGTGCCGGGATTGGATATTTGGCGAACCACCTATCATCATCCACTTGCCGGTGGACCTGCTGCCGTGGTGGAGTGGTTTAAAGGTACAGGTTTGCGCCCCTATCTTGACCCGCTTAATGAAAACGAGCGAACCGCTTTCCTTTCCCAATACCAGGCAGCCATAGCGGATGCCTATACCACTTACCCTGATGGTACGGTTTTGTTGCCGTTTCCTAGATTGTTTATTGTGGCTACGAGAGGGTAGAGTGATTAGACTCACCCCGGCATCGCTTCGCTTGCCGACCTCTCTTCGTCTGCGGCGGAAAGTGGGTGTATCGATAATATACATTGTCATCCTGAATGTAGTGAAGGATCTGCTTTGTTATTTGTATGTTGGGCGATAGATCCTTCGTTCCTCAGGGTGACAATTTTTTTGTCCTTGCTTCTTTTCTAAATCCCCTCTTTCCGCCGCAGGCGAAGAGAGGGTGACCAAGCGCAGCGATGGTCGGGTGAGTCGACTGTACGCTATACAAATGGTTTCCAATTGTCATAACCCCAACCCAATCCCGATGTTTATTTGTTAACATTAACTTCACATTAAAACGGTTAATTTGTGCTGCCCCTGATGCTGCAAAAGGTTAAATCCTGTCAGGTTACTGCTTATAGCTATACCCGGAAATGATAAAAAGTATCGGCTTTTTTTTAACTATATGCTTATGGATAACCTTATCAAATGCTAAAGTAAAAGCACAGGACCGGCAGTTTGCATCTATCCAATCACTTAGCCAGGAACACCCTGATTCGGCATTAGTTATTTTAAAACGGATACACGCCCGGGCAACTGATAAAAATGACGCGGTTACCGAAGGGCTGTGTTTGCAGCAAATGGGGCAGATATGTTATAACCAGGGACATTTTGCCCAGGCACTGGATTTTTATTTACATGCTGATAAAATATTCAGCGCCCAGAAAAATAAAGATCTTTTAGCCGCCAACATGGGCGAAATGGGTGTTTTATATTACTACAATAAACAGCTCGACAAATCGCGCGCATCCTATAATAAGGCCTTATCAATTTATAAGCAGAGCGGCAATTTAAAAGGGCAGGCCCAGATTTTTGGCAACATCGGTCACCTGTATGAAAAACGCCGCCAGTACGATAGCGCTTTTTATTATCAGCATTTGGCCTTAAAAAATTATACACAGATTAACTTTAAGCAGGGTGCTGCTAAAATATATGAAAACCTGGGTAGCATTTATGAGGATCTGGCTGTGTATGATTCTGCTTACACCAGCTTTAACCGGTCGTTACAACTTTACCAGGAGGAGCATAATAAAATAGGCAGTATTGAGGTGATCAATAATCTGGGCGATATTTTACGTAAAACCGGTAAATATGAGGACGGTATTATTCAATCGCGCAGTGCAATGGCGCTTGCCGCCCAAACGGGTAATATTTATCAGCTGGCCGCTTGTAGTAAAGATTTGGGTAAGGTGTACGAGCTCATGAACCGCATGGACAGCGCCTATCATTATGCGGAGCTAAGCCGTAAGTATTCATTGGCGGTATACTCGAAAGAGGGGGTAAATCAAACCGCTTTTTTACAGGTGCTTTACGATATGAATAAAAAAAGCGATGAAATAGCGCGCTTAAATAACATCAGGAAAATAAACCGCATCATTACCATTGCGGTTGTTGTGGTGGTGATACTGCTAGTTATTTTAAGCATTGTAATCTTTAGTCGTCAACGGTTAAAGATCAAAGATCAGCATGCCCTGGCCAAACAAAAAGAAGCACAGCATGAACTGATGCACCTTGAACTCAAAAATCAGCAGCTGGAAGAAGAAAGCCTGAAACAGCAACTGGAACTAAAATCAAAGGAATTATCAACTCATACCCTAAACCTGATCAGGAATAATCAGCTCCTGGAGCATTTGCGTGGTACATTGCAGGCAATGGTTAAGGAGGATAAACGTGACCAGAAGAAGCAAATGCAGCAGATCATTCTTCAAATTAATGAGAGCTTTAATCATGAACAATACTGGAAAGAGTTTACTGCCGCGTTTGAACAGGTGCACCAGCGTTTTTTTGATAATATAAAACAATACAGTACCGAACTTACCTCGGCAGATATGCGCCTCATTACACTGCTCAAAATAAATCTGAATACAGCCGATATTGCAACCCTGTTAGGTATCTCTACCGATAGCCTCCGGGTTTCGCGTTACCGGCTACGAAAAAAACTGAATATTCCACAGGGTGATAGCCTTACCGCATTCATTCAAACCTTATAGATTTTCTTCATTTTTCATGTGGGTTTGATACTTAACATTGAGTTAATGTAACGGTAATAAAAGCATAATGGCGATTTTTATATGTTGTAATACATTGTATATCAATTAATTAATATTTTATGTTGCTTTTTGATATACGGCCCCTGTAACGGTGTTGCCTTTATGTAACGGCCTGAATTTCATTTGTAAAATAATGTATACACACTTTTGCGGCATCAAAAAACTATTGAGCATTCCCCGAAATTAATTGTCCCTGAAAATGAACAAATTTTTACAGATCCTGCTACCCTTGCTATTTGGCTTTACTATAGCAAATGCAACCACTCTAAAAGGTCATGTGTATGACCAGCAAACCGGCGAACCATTGGTGGGGGCGACCATAACTCTGGATAAAACCGGCAAAGTAACCAGCACCGGCTTAGATGGCTCATTCGAATTAAAAGGTGTTCCGCAGGGAGCCGCCGCCCTCCGGATAACTTATATCACCTATAAAACGGTTGTTAAAGAACTAACCATCCTGAAAGAAGATAATCCGCATTTAAAGATTTATATGGAACCTGCGGGTAAAACCCTGCAGGAGGTGTCCATCACATCAAGTAATAACGGAGCTACAGATCGTGATGCGCGCCGGATTGAGCAAAGTGCGGTGCAGGTGATGAACATTGTATCGAGCAAAGCCATTGAAATATCGCCCGATCTGACGGTGGCCAACGTGCTACAGCGTGTGTCAGGCGTATCGATTGAGCGTAACAGTAATGGCGACGGCCAATATGCCATATTGCGCGGGATGGATAAACGCTATAATTACACCCTGGTGAATGGGGTTAAAATACCCAGCCCCGATAACAAATACCGCTATGTACCGCTTGACCTTTTCCCGGCCGATCTGTTAGATCGTTTGGAGGTTTATAAAACACTTACCCCCAATCTGGAGGGCGACGCGATAGGCGGAGCAGTAAACATGGTGATGAAAAACGCGCCCGATCATTTCCAGATCAACGCCAACATTGCTACAGGTTATAGTCAGTTATTTTTCGACCGTAATTTTACCAGTTTTGATGCATCAGGCATCAACCATAAGTCGCCGTATGAAATAAACGGCCGTAACTATAACGCAACACAAGCCGATTTTGCAAAAGGTACGCTTAGTTACATTTCAAAAAAACCGGCACCGAACCTTATTGGCAGTATGTCTATAGGTCAGCGTTTTTTTGATAATAAGTTAGGTGTTGTTATTGCCGGCAGTTATCAAAATACCTATCGCGGCAGCAACAGTACCTTTTATGAGTCGTCTGTTGATGGTACCGATGCTTATGCAAAAATTACCAGTCAGGACAAGCGCGAGTATTCAGAACAGCAAAAACGCTTAGGCTTACACGGCAAGATTGATTATGTGTTTGATAAAAACAACAAGATAAGCCTTTATAATGTATATGTAGACCTTAAAAATCAACAGCTGCGCGATGAAGTAAGTACGACATACAACAATGTTTACAATGCAAGCGGAGGTAAAAACGCCGAGCTGGTTTACAGCACCCGCAGTCGTTTAACCGAGCAGCAGATATATAACACCACCCTGCATGGTGATCATAAATTTTTTTACAACAAATTTAGCGTACAATGGTCGGGAGTGTATTCATCAGCAAGAAACGAAGTACCTGATAATACGCTGATAAGTTTAAATGGATTACGTACCAACAACCAGGATACCCGTTTATCATTAGTAAACACCAACCCGGTTGAACGCCGCTGGGAACGTAACACCGATGAGGATAAAGCCGGTTATTTAGACCTCGGTTATACCGTTAAAACAGGTGAAAATAAGATCGATTTCATGGCAGGCGGCTTATACCGCGATAAACAAAGGAGTGGTTTTTTTAATAAATATAACTTGTTTGCCCCGCTTAATGCTCAGGGTAAGGCACCATTATACGGGGTTGATTTTCAAAACTATACCGACCTGAATTTATCAGTAAGTAACCCCCAGGGAGGTGTAGCTAACTCTTTGACATACGATGCTTCGGAAAAGATAGGAGCGGGTTATGGCATGTTTAAATTAACATCAAATAAATTAGAGGTAGTTGCCGGCGCAAGGGTAGAGCATACCAATCAGGGCTATAACTTATTATTTCCGCAAGGTGAAGCAAGACCTACCGGAAGCCAGATTTATACAGATGTATTGCCAAGTGCTACTATTAAATATCATTTAACAGATAAAGAACAATTACATGCATCATACTACAGGGCAGTAAACCGCCCGGGCTTTTATGAAATAGTGCCAAGTAAGATAGTTAACGAAGAATATGAAGAGCGCGGTAACCCTGATCTGAAACGTGCACTGGCAGATAATTACGACCTGCGTTATGAATTGTTCCCGGGTGCGGCCGAACAATTATTGGTAGGCGCTTTCTACAAAAAAATAAAAAACCCAATTGAATATACCTTCCAGCCGGATGCCGTGCGTGGCCAGGATATTTATTATACCCCGGGTAACTTTGGTACAGCCAAAAACTACGGAGCCGAGGTTGATTATATCAAATTCTTTAACAAAATAGGTATTAAAGCAAATTATACCTATACCCACTCACGCATCACTACGCCAAAAACATCGCGCAGGATAAACGAAACCACAGGCGATATAGAAGCGTTCCTGGTTGACCAGTCGAGACCATTGTATGGTCAGTCGGCACATGTTGCAAACCTGTCGTTATTGTATAAAGACACCAAAAAAGGTTTAGACATACAGCTGGCAGGTGCCTATACAGGCGAGCGTATCAACACCGTATCGCAATTCCTGAACAATGACCTTTGGCAAAAAGGCTTTATCCAGATGGATGCCTCTGCCGAAAAACGTTTCAAGAGCGGTATAAGCGTGTTTGTAAAAGCGAATAACCTCTTGAATACACCATTCAAACTATTTATAAAAGGCACTAACACCGAGAATGATAGCATCAAGGAGAATATTGTTTCAAACGGACAGACTTTGATCCGTAATGATCAGTACGGCCAGGGCTACCTGATAGGTTTAAGATATAAGTTTAATTAACATTTATTAAAGCATTTCAATATGAAATTCAAACAAATTATAACAGTATTAGCGTTTGCAACACTGGCTTTTACAGGTTGCGAAAAAGCTAACATAAATGTTGATACCACCCCGCAGAATAGTTCGGCAATTGGTGAAGTATTGGGCGTATGGACTAAAGGCAGTGTGCATGAAATTAAAGGTGATATCATTATCCCCGAAGGGAAAAGCCTTACCATTGAAGAAGGTGTAACCGTATTGATGGATGTAACTGCCAAACCCGAGATAGTAATTAAAGGTAATTTATACTCATTAGGCACTGCTGAAAGCCCTGTTAAATTTACCGTGAGCGATGCTTATAAAACTGATGCCAATAAATTCGGTAAGCTATGGGGCGGCTTATTGGCCGCGCCTACCTGTGCCGAGCTGATACTTGATCATACTATATTAGAGTATGGCGGCAACACCACATCAGATGCATCAACATCGGTGAAAATGGGCTTATACAAAGCCGTGGCCGGCGAAAACCTACCAGCACTTTGGTTCTCAAACATAAACGGTAAATTGATTGTAACCAACAGCATTGTGCGCAACTTTCAGGAAGACTGTACCTACATTGAAGGTGGTAAAAGCATATTTTCGAACAACGTGTTTTATACAACAGGTATAAGCGGCGGCGAGGCTATGAACTTTAAATCGGGCTGTTTGGCTGATATCGCCTACAACCTGGTTTATAGCTGTAATACCAACGCGTTAAAACTATCAAACAGCGGCGACCGTAACCCGCAGGCATACATTATTGCTTATAACAATACCATGGTTAACACCGGCTGGAGAAGGCCGACAGCAAAAGGCGGCTCGGTATGGTTGGAAGCTACGGTACACGCTGATTTGTATAATAACCTTTTTGCAAATACCCGTTACGGTATAAAACGCGATCCTAAGAAACCGGAAGACAGCCGTTCTAAAATCGATTATAATTGGTACTATGGTTTTGACCAAACCACGGTTGATCAGTTTCAGGTGGGGAAAAACGATATTGTACCCGGCGGTGCCAATGATGTTAGGGGAACCAAAGCTGGTGATAATGACCCTAAATTTGTGAATTACCCGCTAAGCAATTCTGAGCTGAGTCCTGACTATAATACCTCATGGGACTTCCATTTGCAAGGTAACTCACCTGCTTTAACAAAAGGTACAACTAATTTTACACGCCACCATAAAGCAGGGATAACTTTAACTAACGGTCTTACTTACACATCACCAGAGCCATCTACGTTTATTGGTGCGTATGGTGCTAAACAATAATTACATGAAGAGATTGAATACATTTTGCTTTGCGCCGCTGGCATTGTTAAGTTTAATATCATGCAAACCCGGCACCCCTGCCGATACCACAGAGGTTAAACCGGTAATTATCACCGAGGCGGTGAAGTATGATACTGATGATCCGGCTATCTGGATAAACCCTGCTGATCCGGCTAAGAGTTTGGTTATCGGAACGGATAAAAACGCTGATGGCGCGTTGTATGTGTTTGATATGAACGGAAAAATCATCAAAGATAAGGTAGTAACGGGATTAAAAAGACCCAATAATGTCGACCTGGCTTACGGACTTCAGTTAAACGGCAAACCTACCGATATCGTAATCACTACCGAGCGTATGACACATAAGCTTCGTATATTTTCCCTCCCGGATATGAAGCCCGTGGATAATGGTGGTATTGAAGTATTTGTTGGAGAAACCGGCAACGAGTACCGTGACCTGATGGGCATATCTATTTACACTGCGAAAAACGGAAAAATGTATGCCATAGTCGGCCGTAAGAACGGCCCTTTAAATGGTGGCTATATATGGCAATACCTTTTGGGCGATGATGGCAAAGGCAATGTTAAAGCTAGCCTGGTGCGCAAATTTGGCGAGTATAGCGGCAAAAAAGAAATTGAGGCCATAGCTGTTGATAACGAACTGGGTTACATTTATTATTCTGATGAGCAAGTAGGTGTGCGCCAGTATTATGCTGATCCGGAGAAAGGAAACAAACAGCTTGCTATTTTTGGCACATCCGGTTTTACGGCAGACCATGAAGGTATATCTATTTATAAACTGACCGATACCACAGGTTACATTTTAGTATCAGATCAGGGTGCAAACCGTTTCCAGGTATTTAACCGTGAGGGAACTAAACAAGCCCCATTTGAACATAAACTGGCAAAAATAGTGAATGTAGCCGCCCGCCAGAGTGATGGATCTGATGTGGTATCTGTTCCTTTGAATCCTACTTTTAAACACGGCCTTTTTGTAGTGATGAGCAACGACAAAACTTTTCATTATTATCGTTGGGAGGATATTGCAGGGAATGAGTTGAAGGTGAAATAAGATTGTAAAAAAAGGCTGTCATTTCGAATGTAGAGAGAAATCTTATAGAACTTTTCACATTAGCTTGGTATATCAACCATTTATGATGTACAAGATTTCTCTCTACGTTCGAAATGACATTTTGTTGTTATTTTGATTAGCCCCTGAACAATCAGATCAGCACAATCTCTTCCTGCTCCTTAAGCAGTTTCCTGATATCCGCCAGGCTGGTTTCCTTTACCTGTTTGCCATCCCGGTAAACAGTATGCAGCAGGGAACCAGCTTCCTGTTCAACGTTGCACTGGTCAAGGGTGCAATAACCATTTTCGTCTTTAATCAGGGTCAGTAAACCTTTGTGCGATTTTTTCTTTCGATCAGTGATTGGGTCTTTTTCTATTTCGCGCGGTTCGCCGTTTACTTCTACATAGGTAGCTTTAATCGCAAAACCTAAAGTATCGCGGGTGTGGTTACGTAAAATACCACCAACACCAATTACCAGGTTACTGGCCGCATAACCCATTTCCTTAAGTCTGTTGAGTGTGCGTACATAACGTTCTATGTACATGCCATCACCGTATATCAGGCCCACTTTGGGGCTCAATACTTTATAACCTTTACTATTTACTGATGATCCGAATTTTTCATCCAACAAGCGGATGACGCCTTTCCATTCATTACTTCCGGGTTCAGCATCGGGGTTGCCACAAATAATATATTCGGGGTTACCGCTATCTGGCCTGAAAACTACCTTGCCATCTCTTTTTAAAATATCCGCTTTTAGTCTTTCGGCAAAGTCTGTAAGAACATGGTATACATCAAACGTATCAGATACAATGGATACAATACCTGTTGGATACAATTCCAGCATATGTTTAAACGCGCCTATCTCATCTTCGCGACCAAAAGAACACATCACACTATGCTCACTGGCAGGTACCGAGAGCATAATAGGTTCGCCGTTGATGTCGGCATTGTAATATTCCAATGCACAAGGTAGGGCAGGCACATTATCGCTACCCAAAAATGACAGTAAATGAGCTACACCGCTAATGGCAGCGCCTTCTTCAGATGCATCGCCGCGGTAGCCGAAATCATGTACCTGGAAGTCTTTCAGCGGCTGCAAGGCATCTTCATCTGTTTCAGCAAAAAAGCGGTTCACAATTTTGCGGTACTGATGGCTGCAGGTGGCTACGGTAATGGTATACCAAAGTTTTAACAGCAAGCTTTCCATAAAGCCTACTACCCAGTAAAAATCAGGGTGGGTATTGGTAATGGTCATTAATACATTCCTGACAGGCAGTACTGTGCCTTCTTCCACTGCTTTTATTTCAATAGGCAGGTATCCAAGTTGACATAGAGCCCTGATCTTCAATTCAATCTCCGGAGAGTTGTTGCCCAGTATCAATTTACGATAGGTCAGAAATTCCTCGCCCATTTCAGGGGTTATTGGTGATGACAGATATCTTTTTATATAATATTGCAGACCAAAAAATACAGTTTCATTAAAGGTTTTATCGCTGCGGGCAGTTAAGTAGGAGTATACTTTATTACAGCCTGGCGCATATTGTTCCATATGGCCCATTTTGTATACGTCTGTTTGCAAAAGAATATTATTCATGGTATGGTGATTTTTATAGTTTTTAATTTTTAGCCCCTCTCCTTTGGAGAAGGGTTGGGATGAGGCTTTATTTTGATAAAGTAACCAGTTCGCCTAAAGGTAAACAAGTGATGAGATCTGAACTAGAATCTTTTATAGAATCGGT
Organism: Mucilaginibacter sp.; assembly: GCA_030445275.1. Taxonomy (GTDB): domain Bacteria; phylum Bacteroidota; class Bacteroidia; order Sphingobacteriales; family Sphingobacteriaceae; genus Mucilaginibacter. The sequence goes on along the minus strand of JAUCSE010000082.1, from coordinate 5,916 downwards.
AGTGTAAATATGATCCAGACATTCAGCCAACCCTGTTTCGCCGTGTGAGAATATACCGTGTGAAACGATCAGGCTTACTTTGCCTGCATTACGCTGCTTTAACTCTTTGGCTACGCCGATAAAGGTAGCGCCCCCATCGCAAATGTCATCTATAATAAAGCAGTGTTTACCGCCAAGGTCATCCTGATCAACGGTGATTTGTTTAATTTTTCCGTTGCTTACATCGCGTACTTTATTGCACAAAACAATATCGTCAGTATAGCCAACAGCTTGCGCAACTTTGTAAATTTTCTTTAAAGCGCCAGCATCGGGCGATATCAGTAAATAGTCGGTATGGTTAGCAACAACTTGTTTAACCAGGCTATCATTGGTTATTAATTCAACATTATTCAGTAATGCTAATGATACCTCGGAGTGTACATCAAATATGTACACCTTATCAAAGTTGCAGGTGTTCAATATATTACACATTACCTTGATTGACAGGGGCTCGCCACCCACCATCACCCTGTCCTGACGGGCATAGGGCAGATAAGGGATAAAAGCGCTTATATTTTTGGTGCCGCTGCGGCGCAAAGCATCAACCGCCAGTAACAACTTCATGATGTCATCAGAGTTATTGAGCCTGCTGGTGATGAGCACTTCACTGGCATTATCCTTTAGTTTAATATGTACTTCGCCACCACTAAATAAAAAGCTTTGGCCTTCTATTTCCTCATATATGTTTTGGAAAGGTGTAAATCCGCTTGTTAAATTTAATGTTTTCATTTGTTTTGCGTTATTATGACACAAATTAAGATGTTTATAATTTAATATCCAAATTTAATTTGTGTTTTTTTTACGCAAATTAAATTTATCAACTTCATAAGTTATCGTTATATAAGATTATTGAGATTAAATCCATTCATTTTCAGTTGTTTATACTTGCTGTCGTCAAACGAATATAATTTCCCCGGACGACCTGCCGAAATAGCCGGCGCTTTTTCATCCAGCTCAACCACCAAACCTAATGACATAATTTTTCGCTTAAAGTTTCGTCGATCGATATCATGGCCCAATAATTTCATGTACAGCTGTTCCAGATCCGAGAAAAGAAACTTACGATCGAGCAGTTCGAAACCTATTGGTTCATAGGTGATTTTGGCGCGTAAGCGGGTTACGGCCTTGTTTACAATTTCGGCATGGTCAAATGCCAGCGTTGGTAAATTATAAATATTAAACCAGGCTGCCTCAACAGCATCAGAAGAAGCAAACAAACTAAAATCGCCCGATTTAACCAGGCCAAAGTAGGCGACAGAAATAATGCGTGTACGCGGATCGCGATCAGGTTTACCAAAGGTAAATAGCTGCTCCAGGTAATTGATTGATACGCCAGCCTCTTCTTTCAGCTCGCGTTCAACTGCTGCCTCTAACGTTTCATCATCAAGTACAAAACCACCGGGAAGCGCCCATTGTTGCGTATAGGGTTCAATTTTACGCTTGATAAGCAATACCGAAATACCATTTTCCTGATTATAACCAAAAACAATGGCATCAACAGTTACTTTTATGTTTTGCTTGATGGCAGTAGTAACATTGGTCATATTAAAAGATAGCTAATGCAAAGTAAAAACATTTATCTATTATTTATAATGTAAATCTTTATCTTAATAAACAAGTCTGCTACCTTAAACCTTTTATAAAGTGGGGTGTCAGAAGTAGGTACCCGATGAGGGTTTATATTCAACTATTTATAAAATGTATATTCAATTTTATTATCCCCTAAAATCCATTTTCCTTAGGTATCAGCTGATCTGTGTGCTGTTGATAATGGGTGCTACTTCAGTTAATGCCCAGAATATCAATAGGGTGGAAGAAATTCCGCTGTGGCATGGTGTACCTCCTGATGGCCCCGGACCTCAGGGCCCCGAGAGTGTATCAACCAAAGGATCATACACCAACATATCAAAACCCCGTTTAATTGTACACCGGCCCGAACATCCCAATGGAACGGCCATGCTGGTAATTAGCGGCGGTGGCTATGCGCATATCGAATTAGGTAAGGAGAGTACCCCTGCTGCAAACTGGCTGCAATCGCATGGTATAACCGCTTTTGAATTGGTTTACCGTTTACCAGCCGAGGGCTGGGCATCTGCTGATGTCCCGTTTCAGGATGGTCAGCGGGCAATGAGATTGGTCAGAAGTTTGGCGCGTAAGTTCGGGTTTGATGAAAATAAGATCGGTATTATGGGCTTTTCTGCTGGTGGCCATCTGGCTGGTATGATTGAGACTGAACCGGATAGGCAGCTGTATTCTCCTGAAGATCAGGTTGATCGTTTATCAGCACGCCCGGATTTTGCAGCCTTGCTTTACCCGGTTATCACCATGTTGCCCCCTTTTGACCATACCCATGCCGAAAAGGAAATACTTGGAAAACACCCGGACAGGGTACAGCAAAAGGCCTATTCAGTACAGCTTCATGTTAATGGGCAAACACCACCAACCTTCCTGGCACAGGCACTTGACGACCCGATCTCGAATGTAGAGAACAGCCGGTTGATGTATGCCGCGCTCCAGAAATATAACGTTCAGGCCGAGCTCCATATCTTTGATTCAGGTGGGCATGGCTGGGGGATGGGGGATCCTGATTCGCCGGTTCATGTATGGCCCGAGCTTTTTAAGACCTGGGCAAAGGCTAATGGCTTCTGGAAGTAAATTAATGTTCGGTGTTCTGTTTTTGTTGCTGATAATCAAATGTTTATGATTTTGTAATTGACGATTTTATGTCGTTTTTACGCCAAAAACCGTCTTTTTGGGCCTTATAATTGGTCAAAAAAGGCAGTTTTTGTACTAAAATGTGATGTTTGAGTAGTAAATGTGACGTAAATGTTCGCTTATTAGCAAAATTGATTTTATAGCGTAAATTCTTTTAAATACCGGTAATCAGTTTTAAGAAGAGGGCTTGAAACAGAATTATATATTTGTAGTAAGATGAAAGTTAAACGGATTGTAGCTAATATCAATACGCCGGATATTGCCGCGGCCAAACGTTTTTATCAGGATGTGCTGGGTTTGGACTTATTGATGGATCATGGCTGGATTACTACTTATGGCTCAACTGATGATATGAACATCCAGATTAGTTTTGCTTCAGAAGGTGGCTCTGGTACTGCTACGCCCGATCTGTCTATCGAGGTTGATGATGTGGATGCTGCGCTTGAACGGATGACTAAAGCTGGGTTCCCGATCATTTACGGGCCTGCTGATGAACCCTGGGGGGTACGCCGTTTTTATGTGCTCGATCCGTTTGGCAAGCTTATTAATATCCTGACCCATTTCTGATACGGTTGCTATTGCAATATGGCTATCCAGCCCGATACCGGTTTAATACCAGCTTGCAGCGTAATCATGTAATAATAAGTGCCCGGGGGCAAGCGGGTTCCATTATAAGCGCCGTCCCAGGGTTTACCGTATCCCCTGGAGTGAAAGAGGGTTTGACCATAGCGGTTAAATATATCAACCACACAATCCGGGTAGTTCGCCAGATCCTTAATTATCCACAGGTCGTTAATGCCATCGCCATTGGGTGTAAAGGTATTGGGGATATTGATAGGGGTAATTACATTTACAGTAACGCCCAATGTAGTTTCGCAGCCGGCAGACGAGGTAACCGTGAGGTAATAAGTGGTGGTAACCGAGGGATGAGCAACCGGATTTTTTAAGGTTATGCTGTTTAAGCCTATTGCGGGCGACCATCGTAAAGCTTTAATATCCCCATCTATTTCGGGGTCTAAAGTAACACCGCCTCCCAGCGGTATGGTAGGGTTGCCGTTAAAAACAATTTCGGGAGATGGGATGATATGAACTATAGTGGGGTCGCTGGTTTGTGGTACGGTACAACTTGAATTATCGGCCACGGTACAGGTAACTTTATCCCCTTCCTGAAAATTACTGTCAGCGTAATTCAGATCGTTTGTGCCCACGTTGATACCGTTAACCTGCCACTGGATGCTGTTAACAATGGTGCCAGATGCCGGAATGGCTGCAAATTCAATCTTACCGCCCACACATACGGTAGCATTTAACGGAAACGAAATAAGGGTAGGTTTGCCACCCGGTGCAGCGGTTGTATTTGCTGAACTTACAACGCTTATCGGAACAATTTCAAAACTTACGCCACCTAACATTGGCGGATCATTGGTATTCCCGTTTCGGCTGCCTAGCTCGCCATTCCCGGCTATAACGGTGAGTTCTCCTGATGTGGTTATACGTACAATGCGTTCATTATCAGAGTCAACTACAATAAGGTTACCGGAAGGGTCTATTTTAATCCCGATTGGATTATTTAAAGTTGCTTTAGCGCCCGTACTGGCCATTGTTAAGGGAAGTGTGGTAACCACACCCGAAGGGGTAATTTTCCGGATGGCGTTATTCTGCGAATCGGTTACGTACAAATTACCATCTTTATCCATGATTATTCCTTTAGGCAGGTTAAAGCTCGCAGCGGCCCCTGTTCCGTCCGTAAAGCCCGACCCAACATGGCCTGCTATGGTAGTAATGGTGCTATCAGGCGCTATCTTTTTTATAGCGCTGCTATAATCGGTTACGTACAAATTACCTGCTGCATCAACGGTAATGCCTATGGGCGTATTTAATCCGGATACAGATGGCGGTGGTGTAATGGTCGTTACCACACCCGAGGGTGTTACCTTGCGGATCAGAAAATCATTCTGCGTTATATATAAATTACCGTCGGCATCAATAGTAATGCCATGTGGGTCATGAAAACTGGCGGCGGCGCCTGTGCCATCTTCCGTTTTATTTTCCCCGCTTCCGGCCAAAGTTGTGGTGGTGCCATCGGGGGTGATCTTTCTGACCCGGTCATTGTCATCAACCACATATAAATTACCTAGTAGGTCAATAGTAATGCCGTAAACTACATTGAACTGCGCTGCAGTGCCCTTGCCATCGGCATAACCGCAAGCGCCGGTGCTTCCGGCAAAAGCAGTTACTGTACCATCAGTTGCCATTTTTCTGATACTGCAGCCGTAGCCATCGGCCACATAGATATTTCCAGCTGCATCTGTTACCACATCGGTGGGTACGGTAAAGGTAACGGCTATAGGATTGGGATGTGAGTTATCTGCAATAAATTTTATAGAGGTTCTTGTCAGATCGGCACAGGTAAGAATCGCCGGATCAGAAGAATATTTTATCGCGCTGCCATCGCAAGTAGTAGCAAAACCTAAAGATGCTAAAGCAGCAGCATCCATTTTCTTATTTCCATTTGCATCAAGTTCGAACTTGACCGGAACTTTGCTGGAAAAAATTTCGGGCTTGCAATCCGGCGGACTTGCCGGGGTATAGGCACTAAGAATACTCCCAATAAAAAGGCTTAATATACCGAGTATATATAAGCCCTTCTTGAATACTTTTAATCCGTATATATTGTTCCTGAGTTTTCTTAGACTCTTATTGGTTGAAATAAAGGTTAAAAACATGTTTTTCCCTATTATCAATAAATTAAACGAAAAACAATACTATAAGGTTACCAGCAATACCTTCATGTTGGAGAATTTGTTGTTGATGATAACACTATAAGTGTTAGGAAGATTAATTTCCTATAAAAATTGTCATTTCGATAGAGCCGGTTACCACGATACTATCAATGATATTGGTAAAATCCTGTAATCCGAAAAATCTGTTTAATCCGGGTTCTGACAAAAAAATGCCAGTTCAAGTGAAAGACGCTTGAACTGGCGGCTCCCTCTCCCTAGGCTACTGAGTGTACATAAGTTTAAGAAAAAGTTTGAGGTGTGATGGTTTATCCGGACAGAGGACTCTCTTAGTTTTTAAATATAGTTAATAATAACTTGTTGTTTGTTTGTCGTGTTGGAATGTGGGAAACCTCCTTAGGTTTTCCATATTCCAACACGT